>NZ_JBJHAM010000001.1:0-525329 GCF_054051035.1 Blastococcus sp. SYSU DS0619
GGCCCTTGTAGAAGCTGACGTAGACGGTGTCGAACAGCCCGGCGATCTCGGCCGGCGTGCGGTCGTAGCCGGCGGACGCCTCCCACAGGCGCGCGCCGGCCAGGTGCGCGGCCGGGCCCCCCGCCCGCGCCCACCCCCCCACCCCCCCCCCCGCCCCCGCCCCCGGCCCCCGCGCGGGGGGGGGGGCGGCGCCCCCCCCCCCCCCCCCCCCCCCCCCCCCCCCCCGGACCGATCTCCCGGCCGGCACCCCTGCCCGCCGTCCCCCTCCCCGAGGAGCACCCCCATGTCCACCCCCGCTTCCGCGCACGGCGACGACACCGGCGTCGGCCCGGACGGAGCGCACGTCACCCGCGGCGCCGGCCGTGACGCCGTCGACGCGCAGCACTCCCGCTACGGCGGCATCAAGTGGGGTGCAGCGTTCTTCGGCTGGCTCTCCGCGAACGGGCTGGCCGTCCTGCTGATCGCGCTGATCAGCGCCGCCGGTGTCGCCGTCGGCCTCACCGAGGGCGTCCCGACGGTCGAGGAGGCCACCGAGCAGGCGAGCACGATCGGCATCGTCGGCGGCATCGTCCTGCTGGTCGTCCTCTTCCTCGCCTACCTGGCCGGCGGCTACGTCGCCGGCCGGATGGCGCGCTTCGACGGGGTCCGCCAGGGCATCGCCGTGTGGGTCATCGGCCTGCTCGTCGTCCTGGCGCTCGCCCTGGCCGGCCTGCTCTTCGGCTCCGAGTACAACGTGCTCCAGCAGCTGAACCTGCCGCGCATCCCGATCGACGAGGGCACCGCCACGACCGGCGGCATCATCGCCCTGGTCGCGGTCCTGGTGCTGACGCTGGTCGGCGCCATCCTCGGCGGCAAGCTGGGCGAGCGGTACCACCGCAAGGTGGACCGCGCCGGCTTCGACGCCGTCTGACAGCGGGTCCCTGCCGCGGCGCAGGGGCCCGAGCGCCCACGACGACGGGGGCCGTCCCACCCGGGGCGGCCCCCGTCGTCGTCGGTCGTGGTCGAATTCGGGGGTGACCCCTCCCGGCCCGATCGTCCGGCGGATCGACGACCCGGACGAGCCCGGGCCCGACGTCCGCGTCGCCGAGCAGCGGGACGTGCCCGCCATCGCCGCCACGCTCACGGTCGCGCTGGCCGACTCCCGCTGGACCCGCTGGGCGCTGCCCGACGACGGGCGGATGCAGCGGCTGACCCGGCTGCACGAGCTGGACGCCGCCCACCGCGGGGTCTCCACCGGCACGGCCTGGGTCACCGAGGCGTTGGACGCCGTCGCCGTCTGGGAACCACCGGCCGGCGCCGCCGGCACCCGCCCGCTGGCCGACGACGTGCGCGCCGCCCTCGCCCGGGAGCTGCCGTACCTGAGCGGGCCGCGGGCCCGCGCGGTGGCCGAGACCGACGCCTTCCTCACCGCCGCCCGGCCCGACCGGCCGCACTGGTGGCTGCGCCACCTCGGGGTGCGCCCGTCGGCCCGCCGCCGGGGGCTCGCCGCTGGCGTCCTCGCGCCCGTGCTGGTGCGCTGCGACGAGGAGAAGACCCCGGCCGCCGCGGCCGTCTTCGGCTGGGCGAACGTGCGGTTCCTCCGCGGCTTCGGCTTCCAGGTGACCGAGACGACCCGCACCACCGACGACGAACTGCCGCTGTGGGTGCTCGTCCGCGAACCGCTCTCGCTCAGCTGACCGCTGTCCGGGACGCCGACCGCACCCCCGGCCTGACCGACCCCGGAGGTTCCGTGCCCAGCATTGCCGGCCGCCTGCTTCCCCCGCTGATGCGCCTGCTCCGCTTCCGGCGGGAGTTCGAGCACCCGGAGCTCATGCTGCGGGGCGTGCAGGAGCGCCTGCTGCGCCCCGTCCCGTACGGGCCGCCCCGCCGACTCGGCCCGGTGGAGGTCGTGGTGGACGTCGACCACGCGACCGGCTGGCCGGTCTACCGCGTGCTCCCTCGCGACCGGACGCCGGACCGCGCCGCCGTCTACGTGCACGGCGGCGCCTGGGTGAACCAGATCCACCCGTTGCACTGGCGCCTGGTCGCCCGGCTCGCCGCCCGCAGCGGCACCGCGATCACCGTGCCCGTCTACCCGCTGGCGCCCGTGGGCACGGCGGCGACGGTGGTGCCTCCCGTGGCGGACCTCGTCGGCGCGCTGGCCGACCGGCACGGCGCCGGGCGGGTCACCGCGATGGGTGATTCGGCCGGCGGTCAGATCGCGCTGTCCGCCGCGCTGCTGCTCCGCGACCGGGGCCTGCCACCGCTGCACCGGACGGTGCTCGTCTCGCCCGCGCTGGACCTGACCCTGGCCAACCCGGAGATCGACGTCGTGGAGCCGCAGGACCCCTGGCTGGCCCGCCCCGGCACCCGGGCGGCGATCGAGCTCTGGCGGGGTGACCTGCCGCTGACCGATCCGCTGGTCAGCCCGCTGTTCGGCGACCTGGCCGGGCTCGGCCCGCTGACCGTCTTCAGCGGCACCCGGGACATCACCAGCCCTGACACCCGGCTGCTGGTCGACCGCGCCCGAGCGGCCGGCGTACCGGTCGACCACCACGAGGAGGAGGGCCTCGTCCACGTGCACCCGCTGCTGCCGGTGCCCGAGGGCCGGCGGGCGCGGCGGTTGATGGCCGCCGTCCTCGCCGGCTGACGCCGCGCCGCGGCCGATCCCGCCAGCCGGTCCACCCCCGGTCGCTCCGGACGTGCTGGCGCCGCCGGTGCCCGTGCTGAGAAAGTCGCGCCACGGTGTCGATCAGGCCGGTCCTCGCTCGTACAGAGGGTGAGCGACCGGCACGGGCCGGCGCCCGGCCCCAGGAGGCAACCATGGCGCAGTACCTGCTCAACATCGTCCAGCCGGTCGGCGAGATCCCCTCGCCGGAGGACCTGGCGCCGGTGATGGCGGAGCTCGCGGCTTTGAACGCAGAGATGCAGGCGGCGGGGGTCTGGGTGTTCGCCGCCGCCCTCCACCAGCCGGAGGCGTCGACCGTCGTCCGCGCCGAGGGCGGCGACGTGCTCGTCACCGACGGCCCCTACGCCGAGGGCAAGGAGTTCATCGGCGGGTTCGACGTGATCGAGGCCGAGGACCTGGACCAGGCCCTGCTCTGGGCAGGCCGGCTCGCCCGCGTCCTCGGCGGCCTGCCGGTCGAGGTCCGGCCCGTCGCCCAGCGCTTCTGACCCCCGTGCCCGACGCCGTCGCCGAGATCGAGCGGGTCTTCCGCGAGCACCACGGCCGGGCGGTGGCCGTCCTGATCCGCCTCCTCGGTGACGTCGACGCCGCCGAGGAGGCGGTGCAGGACGCCTTCCTCACCGCCGTCGCCCGCTGGCCGGCCGACGGCGTCCCGCCCAGCCCGGCCGGCTGGATCATCACGACCGCCCGCAACCGGGCGATCGACCGCCTGCGGCGGGAGAGCACGCGCACGGACCGGTACGTGCAGGCCGCGCTGCTGCTCGACGACTCGCCCGCACCCGAGGAGGGGCCCGTGCGCGACGACCGGCTGCGGCTCGTCTTCACCTGCTGCCACCCGGCCCTGGCCGTGCCGGCCAGGGTGGCGCTGACCCTGCGGCTGATCGGCGGGCTCACCACGGCCGAGATCGCCGCCGCCTTCCTGGTGCCCGAGCCCACGATGGCGCAGCGCCTGGTCCGGGGGAAGGCCAAGATCCGGGACGCGCGCATCCCCTACCGCGTCCCCACGGACGCCGAGCTCCCCGACCGGCTGCCGGCCGTGCTCGCCGTCGTCTACCTGGTGTTCTCGGAGGGGTACGCCGCGTCCTCGGGGACGCACCTGGTGCGCGAGGACCTGTGCGCCGAGGCGATCAGACTGGGGCGGCTCCTCGCCGAGCTGATGCCCGACGAACAGGAGGTTCTCGGGCTGCTGGCGCTCATGCTCCTCACCGAGGCCCGCCGCCCGGCGCGGACGACCGCCGACGGCGACCTCGTGCTGCTGGCCGACCAGAACCGGTCCCGGTGGGACCGGGGGCTGGTCGTCGAGGGGCAGGACCTGGTGCGCGGGTGCCTGCGACGCAACCGGCCCGGCCCCTACCAGGTGCAGGCGGCGATCGCGGCGGTGCACGCCGACGCCGCCGATGCCGCGGCGACCGACTGGGCGCAGGTGGTGGCGCTGTACGACCTGCTGATGACCCTGGCGCCGAGCCCGGTGGTCGCCCTGCACCGCGCCGTCGCCGTCGCCGAGGTGGCTGGACCGGACGCCGGCCTCGCGCTCACCGAGGGGCTGGACCTGCCCCGCCACCACCTGCTGCCGGCCGTCCGCGCCGATCTGCTGCGCCGGTTGGGCCGCACGGCCGAGGCGCTGGCGTCCTACGAGGCGGCGCTGGCGCTGGCGGGCAACGACCGCGAACGCGCGTTCCTCCGGCGGCGCTGCGATGAGTTGTCGCCGCACCGAGGGTCGGTAGGGGTATGAGCAGCCCGATCCCCCTGGACCTCACGTTCACCGCGCCCATCGAGAAGGACGGCGCCTTCCCCACCTACCTGGTCGTGCCCGGCTCGGCCGAGCTGCTGGGCACCCGCCGGGCGGTCAAGGTGACCGGCACCGCCGACGGGCACGCCTTCGCGGCCACGCTCATGCCGTCGGGCACCGGCCCGCACTGGCTGCCGCTGCGTGCGGCGATCTGCTCGGCCATCGGCAAGAGCCGCGCGGGCCAGGAGGTCACCGTGCACCTGCAGCAGCGGCTGAGCTGACCGACTGACGGCGGGACGTCCCTGCGGAGACGTCCCGCCGTCAGTCCCAGCTGCGGCGCTGCTTCTTCAGCTGCCCGCGCTGCTTCTTCGCCTCGATCCGGCGTTCCTTCGACCCCCGGGTCGGCTTGGTACGGCGCCGGGCCGGAGCCGGCGGGGTGAGGGCGGCACGGAGGACGGCCGCCATGCGCTCGCGGGCGGCCTGCCGGTTGCGCAGCTGCTGCCGGTGCTCGCTCGCGACGACGGTCAGGACGCCGTCGACCATTCTGTTCTCGAGCCGCGCCGCCAACCGGGCGCGCTGGGGGTCGCCGAGGCCCGGGATGTCCAGCGGCGACACCGACAGCTCCACCCGGGAGTCGGCGGTGTTGACGCCCTGACCGCCGGGGCCCGACGACCGCGAGAACCGCCAGGTCAACGCGGCCGCGGGCACGACGAGGGAGCCGGTGACCGGGAGGTCACCGGAGGCGTCGTCGGTCCCGGGCACGGGGACAGTGTGGCCGACGCGGCTCACGCCCGGGACGCCAGCGGGCCCGGCGCCAGGTGCCGGGCGGTCCAGCCGGGCACCTGCCCGTCCCACTCGGCGCGCTCGTCGGCGTGGACACCCCGCAGGATCCGCCGCCAGGTCAGCGCACGCTGCAGCGGGCCGACCCGCAGGGCCAGGTCGCACAGCTCCCGGAGCTCACCGGGCGCGCCGAGGTCCCGCCGCTCCTCGAGGTAGGCGTCGCGCAGGCGGAGCAGGTCGGGGTCGCCGTCGGGCAGGCCGAGCACGCGGGCGGCGAACCGCAGCGTCACGACCAAGGTCAGGAAGGGGTGCGACACCGAGGAGTCGCCCCAGTCGAAGAACCGGTGGCGGCCGCCGGCGACGAAGACGTTCGCGTCGTGCAGGTCGTCGTGCTGAAGCGTGGCCGGCACCGGGCCGGCGGCCAGCGCGTGCCACGCACGCACATACCCAGGGAGGTCGGCGAGGACCCGGTCGCGGTCCGCGAGCGACAACCCGCCAGGGTGACCGGGGCGCTGGGCCTCGTCGTCGCCGAGCAGCTCCGCCACGAGCCCGGGCAGCCGTTCCGGCCGGTGGTCGGGCACGCCGAGCTCGAGCAGCGCCCGGGCGTGCGGCACCAGGGCGAGCTGCAGCCGCGCGCGGGAGCGGAGCATCGCCTCCCAGGCGGTCAGGTCCGCCGGGCCGGTCGCCCGCAGCGTGCGGCCTCCGTCGGGCAGGAGGAGCAGCCGCCGTCGCCGGTGCACCGCGAGCGGCACCAGGACGTGCCCGGGCACCCAGCGCCCGAGCGCCCCGGCCAGCGGCGGTTCGTGCGCCGAGCCCGGGCCGACCGACTTGAGCCAGACGGCACCGCCGCCGCGCAGCGGCAGCCGGAACGCCGTCGACCAGGCCCGGACGTGCGGCTGCTCCGGCGCTCCGTCGAGCTGCCGTCCCGTGCGGTCCAGCTGCTCGACGGCCCAGTCGAGGGCCGCCGAGCGCCAGCCGGGGTCCCGCCACGTCGCCACGCCGGCCGTGGCGTCGGTCTCCGCCTCGGACTCGGCCTCGGACTCGGCCTCGGAAGCGGGGATCACGGTCGGACCGTAGGCGAGGCCCACCGCCCGGCACAGCCGAGTTCCCGGCAGCGGGTCAGGCGGGCACCGGGTCGGCGCCGCCGGCCGCCCCCGGGCGGCAGCGGACCAGCCGGCGCAGGGTCAGCCAGGAGCCGCGCAGCGCGCCGTGGGTCTCCAGCGCCTCGATCGCGTAGGTCGAGCAGGTCGGGGTGAAGGAGCAGCACGGTCGCCGCTTCGGGCTGATCTCGCGCTGGTAGAAGCGGACGGCGGCCACCAGGCGGGCCGCCGCTCCGGTGCCCTGCTGACCGGCCCGGATCGCGGGCAGCGACCGCGGGGCGACGAGCATCAGCTCCAGTCCGCAGCCGACGGCGTTGGCCAGGCAGCAGCCGGTGTTGAGGAAGAGCAGGTCGCGCAGGCAGGAGTCGTTCCGCCGCCGGTTGCCGTAGCCGTACCCGGGTGGCCGGCCGTACCCGCGGCCGTAGTGGCCCGCGTAGTGCCCGCGATAACCGCCGCCGTAGCGCGGACCGCGCCGCCGTCGTCGCGGACCCATGCCACTGCTCCAGATGAACACCACGGCAGGGAGGTACCGCAGGAAGATGGCAGCCATGCCTGATCTCGCTGCCGCCTTGGCCGCCGGGACCGTCGTGCTCGACGGTGGATTGTCGACCGAGCTCGAATCACGGGGCGCCGACGTCTCCTCGGCGCTCTGGTCGGCGCGGCTGCTTCGTGACGACCCGGCTGCGATCGTGGCGGCACACGCCGCCTTCGCCGCCGCGGGCGCCCAGGTGGCGACGACCGCCAGCTACCAGGCGACCCTCGAGGGGTTCGTGGGCACCGGGCTGACCCGGCGGCAGGCGCAGGAGCTGATCGAGCGCTCGGTTCTCCTCGCCCGGGAGGGGCAGGGAGACGGCTGGGTCGCCGGATCCGTCGGCCCCTACGGCGCGATGCTGGCCGACGGTTCCGAGTACACCGGCGCCTACGTGGCCGAGGTGGGCGTCTCCGCACTGCGCGCCTTCCACCGGCCCCGGATGGAGATGCTGGCGCAGGCCGGCGCGGACGTGCTGGCCTGCGAGACCGTGCCCGCAGCCGCCGAGGTCGAGGCGCTGGTCGCCGAGGCGGTCTCCCTGGGTGCGCCCATCTGGCTGTCCCTGACCACCGTGCTCGACGACGCGGGGGTGCCCCGCACGCGCCGGGGTGAACGGGCGGCCGACGTGTACGCCATGGTGGCGGACGTCCCCGAGGTCGTCGCGGTGGGCGTCAACTGCACCGCGCCCGCCGCGGTCGGCCCCACGATCGCCGCAGCGGCCGCGGCGGGGAAGCCGGTCGTGGCCTACCCGAACAGCGGCGAGGTGTGGGATGCGACCACCCGCCGCTGGGCGGGTTCCCCCGGCGTCGCCCCGGACGCCGTCGTCGCCTGGATCGGGGCCGGCGCCCGCCTGGTCGGCGGCTGCTGCCGGGTCCGCCCGGCCGACATCGCCGCGCTCGCCACGACGATCAGGTGACCTGATCGCTGGTGGTCCTGGCTCGGCACCGGTGGTGAGCCAGGACCCGGAACGATCAGGTCACCTGATCATCAGCGACCTGCGTCAGAGGATCGGCTTGCCGCCGGTGACGGCGATGCGCGCGCCGGAGACGTAGGAGGACTCGTCGCTGGCGAGCAGCACGTAGACCGGCGCGAGCTCGGCCGGCTGCCCGGGCCGGCCCAGGGGCACCTGCTGGCCGAAGCTCTCCACCTTCTCCTCGGGCATCGTCGAGGGGATCAGCGGCGTCCAGATCGGCCCGGGCGCGACGCTGTTGGCCCGGATGCCCTTCTCTGCGTAGAGCTGGGCGAGGCTGGCGGTGAAGTTGGCGATGCCGGCCTTCGTCATCGCGTAGGCGATGAGGTTCGGGCTGGGGTTGTCGGAGTTCACCGACGACGAGTTGATGATCGAGGCGCCCGGCCGCATGTGCGGGATCGCGTCCTTGGTGAGGGTGAACATCGCGGAGAGGTTCGTGGCGAGGGTGTGGTCCCACTCCTCGTCGGAGATCTCCTCGAGGGAGTCGTGGCTCATCTGGAACGCGGCGTTGTTGACCAGGACGTCGACCCGGCCGAACTCCTCCACCGCCTTGGGGATGATCGTCTTGGCGTGCGCGCGGTCGGAGAGGTCGCCGGGGACGAGGACGCACCGGCGACCGGCGTCCTCGACGTACTTCGCGGTGTCCTGCGCGTCCTCCTGCTCGTTCAGGTAGGAGATGAGGACGTCGGCGCCCTCCCGGGCGAACGCGATCGCGACGGCGCGGCCGATGCCGCTGTCCCCGCCGGTGATGACCGCGACCTTGCCGGCGAGCCGGCCGGAGCCGGTGTAGCTCTCCTCGCCGTGGTCGGGCTTGGGGTCCATCTCCCCCAGCGTGCCGGGCGGGGTCTGCTGCTGGACGGGCTGCGATTCGGGACGGGGCGACGACATGGTTCTCCTCCGGTGCGGTAGGGCGGGCCGGCCCGGGCTGTGCTCACCGGGACCGGCCTCCGCGCGCTACCCGCCGGAGCCCGCGAGGAACCTGCGCGTCGCGGGTGTCAGGCGGCGCGGGCCAGCGACTCCGTGGCCGGGGCGCCGATCGGCAGCTGCCACCGCATCTCGAACCGACGTCGCCCCGCCTTGTCGACGACCTGCACCCACCGGCACTCCGGGCAATCCTGTCCGCGCATGTTCCCGCCACCTCTCGTTCACCTGTTGTTCACCTTCTCCCCACATCGGCGGGCGGTATCCGTTCTCCCAGGTTCCGTTATCGATCCGTGACCTGGCGCGGACCGCCGGTCGGGTGCGGGAAGGCAGGAGGCGTCGGGCACGCTGTCGCTCACGATGACCGCCCCGCCGCTGATCGACGACCCGACCGACCTCTCCGCGCTGCGCGCGAGAGGCGGCGATCCCGACGAGCTCTTCGCCTCCTTCGCCGCCTGGGCCGAAGCGGGCGGCACGACGCTGTACCCGGCGCAGGAGGAGGCGCTGATCGAGCTGGTCAGCGGCGCCAACGTCGTCCTCGCCACCCCCACCGGCTCGGGCAAGTCGCTGGTCGCCACCGGCGCGCAGTACGCGGCCCTCGCCGCCGGCCGGCGCAGCTACTACACCGCCCCGATCAAGGCCCTGGTCAGCGAGAAGTTCTTCGCCCTGTGCGGCGTCTTCGGGGCGGCCAACGTCGGGATGCTCACCGGTGACGCGAGCGTCAACGCCGGTGCGCCGATCATCGCCTGCACCGCGGAGGTCCTGGCCAACATCGCGCTGCGGGAAGGGGCCGACGCCGACATCGGCCTGGTGGTCATGGACGAGTTCCACTTCTACGGCGACCCCGACCGCGGGTGGGCCTGGCAGGTGCCGCTGCTGGAGCTGCCGAGGGCGCAGTTCCTGCTGATGAGCGCCACCCTCGGCGACGTCACGTCGCTGCGCGAGGACCTGACCCGCCGCACCGGCCGCCCGACGGCGCTGGTCGCCAACGCCGAGCGCCCGGTGCCGCTGCACCACTACTACGCGACGACGCCGATGCACGAGACGATCCAGGAGCTGCTGGACACCTCGCAGGCGCCGGTCTACGTCGTCCACTTCACCCAGGCCTCGGCGCTGGAGCGCGCGCAGGCGCTGATGAGCGTGAACGTCTGCAGCAAGGAGGAGAAGGCCGCGATCGCCGACATGATCGGCGGCTTCCGGTTCTCCTCCGCCTTCGGGACGACGCTGTCGCGGCTGGTGCGCCACGGCATCGGCGTCCACCACGCCGGCATGCTGCCCAAGTACCGGCGGCTGGTCGAGCAGCTGGCGCAGGCCGGGCTGCTCAAGGTCATCTGCGGCACCGACACCCTGGGCGTCGGCATCAACGTGCCGATCCGCACCGTCGTCTTCTCGGCGCTGTCCAAGTACGACGGGACGCGCACCCGGCTGCTCCAGGTGCGCGAGTTCCACCAGATCGCCGGCCGGGCCGGCCGCGCCGGCTACGACACCGCGGGCACTGTCGTGGTCCAGGCGCCGGAGCACGAGGTGGAGAACCTCAAGCAGTTCGCCAAGGTCGCCGACGACCCGAAGAAGCGCCGCAAGCTGGTGCGCAAGAAGGTGCCCGACGGCATGGTGCCGTGGAGCGAGTCGACGATGAACCGCCTGGTCGAGGGCGAGCCCGAGAAGCTGACCAGCCACATGCGGGTGACGACGGCGATGGTCCTCGACGTCGTCGACCGGCCGGGTGACCCGTTCCTCGCCATGCGTCGGCTGCTCACCGAGAACCACGAGCCGCGCCCGAAGCAGCTCAAGCTGATCCGCGACGCCATCGGCATCGCGCGGTCGCTGCTGCAGGCCGGCGTGCTGGAGCGGCTGCCCGAACCGGAGCCCGACGGCCGCCGCTACGACCTGACGCTGGACCTGCCGCCGGACTTCGCGCTCAACCAGCCGCTGTCGACGTTCGCGCTCGCGGCGATCGACCTGCTGGACCCCGAGTCCGACACCTACGCCCTCGACGTCGTCAGCGTCATCGAGGCGACCCTCGACGACCCCCGGCAGATCCTCTCGGCGCAGCTGAACAAGGCCAAGGGCGAGGCAGTCGCGCAGATGAAGGCCGAGGGCATCGAGTACGACGAGCGGATGGAGCTGCTGGAGGAGGTCAGCTACCCCAAGCCGCTGGAGGAGCTCCTCGGGCACGCCTACGACGTCTACCGGCAGAGCAACCCGTGGGCGGCCGACGGGCAGCTGTCGCCGAAGGCCGTCGTCCGCGAGATGTGGGAGCGGGCGTTCACCTTCCGGGAGTTCGTGAACACCTACGGGCTGACCCGCGCCGAGGGCGCCGTGCTCCGGTACCTCTCCGACGCCTTCAAGGCCCTGCGGTCCGGCGTGCCCGCCGCGGCGCGCACCGAGGAGGTGACCGACCTCGTCGAGTGGCTCGGCGAGCTGGTGCGCCAGGTGGACAGCTCGCTGCTGGACGAGTGGGAGCAGCTCACCTCGCCGGACCAGCCGCTCGACGTACCGGTCGCCGTCCCCGCCCGCCCACGGCCGCTGACCGGCAACGAGCGCGCCTTCACCGCGATGGTCCGCAACGCCCTGTTCCGCCGGGTGGAGCTGTGGGGCCGCCGCCGCTGGTACGACCTGGGCGAGCTGGACGCCGGCTCCGGCTGGGACGCCGACCGCTGGGGCGAGGTGGTGCAGGCCTACTTCGCCGAGCACGCGGAGGTGAACACCGGCGCCGACGCCCGCGGGCCCGCGCTGCTCATCTGGGACAAGGCCGAGCCCGGCGTCTGGAAGGTGCGGCAGATCGTCGACGACCCCGCGGGCGACCACGACTGGGGCTTCGACGTCGAGGTCGACCTCGAGGCCTCCGACGAGGAGGGCGCCGCGGTGATCCGCCTCGTGGACGCCGGCCGCAAGGACTGAGCGTGCGGCACCGGCAGACCCCCCGGCTCACCCTGGACGCGGTCGTCGAGGGCGACCTCGACGAGCACGTCGCCCTGATGTCCGACCCCGGCGTCTGGGCGCACCTGCCGTCGGGCCGGCACACCTCGGCGGAGCAGACGATGCGGGGCATCCGGCACTCGCTGGGCCACTGGCAGCGGGACGGCCTGGGTTACTGGACGGCGCGGCTGCGCGCGGACCTGCCGGGAACGGACCTGCGTGCCGGTGACGTCGTCGGCACCGGCGGGTGCGCCCTCCGCGTCGGGACGGCGTGGTGGAACCTCTACTACCGCTTCACGCCTGCGGCCTGGGGCACGGGGCTCGCGGCCGAACTGGTGAGGGCGGCGATCGACGCGGCCCGCACCGTCGCCCCGGAGCGGCCGGTCGTGGCGTACCTGCTGGAGCACAATCTGCGGTCCAGGGGCCGGGCCGAACGGGCCGGGCTCTCGCTGGCCTGGCGCGGGCCCGACGCCGGCAACCCCGACCCCGACGCCGTCCGGCTGGTCTACACCGACCGCGACCTGGACGACGGGCTGCTGGCCCGCGTCGCCGCGCACGGCTGACCGGCATGACGGGGTGGGAGATGGTCGCCGTGGCGGCCGCCGGGTTCGCCGCGGGCGGGATCAACGCCGTCGTCGGCTCGGGGACGCTGGTCAGCTTCCCGGTGCTGCTCGCCGTCGGGCTGCCGCCGGTGACCGCCACGATCAGCAACTCCCTGGGGCTGGTGACGGGCAACCTGAGCGGCTCGATCGGCTACCGGCGGGAGCTGCGCGGCCAGCGGCGGCTGCTCCTGCGGCTGATGCCCGCCTCGCTGCTCGGCGCGCTGACCGGCGCGTTCCTGCTGCTCCACCTCCCCGCCGCCACCTTCGAGGCGGTGGTGCCGGTGCTCATCGGCATCGCGGTCCTGCTCGTGGTGGTCCAGCCGCTGGTGGCGCGCCGGCTACCGGCCCGGGGTACGGACGAGCCGGCACCGGTCACGGGTGGGCGGCTGGCCGCCCTGTTCGCCGGCGCGTACGTCACCGGCACCTACGGCGGCTACTTCGCCGCGAGCCAGGGCGTGCTGCAGATAGGCATCTTCGGCCTGCTGCTGCGCGAGTCGCTGCAGCGGCTCAACGCGCTCAAGAACGTGCTGACCCTCACCGTGAACGCGGTGGCCGCCGGCGCCTACGTCGTCGTGGCCACCGACCGGATCCACTGGGGCGCCGCCGGGCTGCTGGCCGCCGGCGCCCTCGTCGGCGGGGCGGTCAGCTCCCAGTACGGCCGCCGGCTCCCCGCCGCGGTGCTGCGGACGGCGATCGTCGTCCTCGGCATCGTCGCCATCGCGGTGCTGCTGACCGGATGAGCGCCCTCGAGTTCGGCTTCCTCCTGCTGGCCGGGGTCGGCGCGGGCCTGTCCGGCAGCATCGCGGGGCTCGCCTCCCTGGTGAGCTACCCCGCGCTGCTGGCCACCGGGCTGTCGCCGGTCACCGCGAACGTGACCAACACCGTCGCGCTGGTGCTGAGCGCGGTGGGCTCGGTGAGCGCCTCCAGACCGGAGCTCGGCGGGCAGGGCCGGAGGCTGCGGCCGCTGCTGCTGGCCGCCGTGCTCGGCGGCGTCACCGGAGCGGGCCTGCTGCTCCTCACGCCCCCGGACGCGTTCGAGCGGCTCGTCCCCTGGCTGATCGGCGGGGCCTCGGTGGCCATCCTCGTGCAGCGGCCGCCGCGCGAGCTGGCCGCCGCCGGGGCGCAGCACGCGCCCGCGCCCGACCCGCGGTGGCTGCCGCTGGGCACCTTCGCCGTGGCGGTCTACGGCGGCTACTTCGGCGCCGCCGCGGGGGTGCTATTGCTCGCCATGTTCCTGCTGGCCACCGGTGAGGGCCTGCCGCGGGGCAACGCGATGAAGAACGTGGTCCTCGGGGTCGCCAACGGCGTGGCGGCCATCGGGTTCGTCGTCCTCGCCGACGTCGCCTGGGCGGCGGCGCTGCCGCTGGCGATCGGCTTCTTCCTCGGTGGCCGGCTCGGCCCCCGGGTGGTGCGCCGGGCCCCGCAGGCCGCGCTGCGCACGGTCATCGCCGTCGCCGGGCTCGCCCTGGCGGTGCACCTGGGTGTCCAGGCCTACACCTGACGCGCGCTCCGCCCCGCCCACGCCATCGGGGCGTGGGACGGGGCGGCACCGGCTCCGTCAGCCGCGGCTGACGTAGGCGGACAGGAAGAGCACGAACGCGCTGACCAGCAGCAGCAGCCGGGCCGGCGTCAGGCCGTTGACCAGCGTCGCGGTCGACTCGACCCACTGCGGCCGGACGCCGGCCTCCCGCGCGCGCTGCCGCACGATGCGGACCTCGTCGGCGAGCAGGACGCCGGCGGCCCCGAGCAGGCTCAGCCCGACGACGGCGAAGGCGAGGGCCAGCCGGTCCTCGAAGACGTCGGCCGAACCCCCGAGCACGAGGACGACGATCAGCCCGACCAGCAGCCCCAGCAGCCCGCCCGCGACCGGGGCCCACGGCCCCATCACCGTCAGCGGTCCGCGGCGCGGCATGCGCGGCATGCGCGGCCGGGGGCGGCTGCTCACCGGCGCCGTCGGGTGCATGCCGGGGACGACGTCGTCGCCCTCCCCCGCGGGGCCGGCCGCGCCCTCCGGCGCGGTCGCCGCCTCGGACGTCGGCGCGGACGTCGGCGCGGTCGCCGGCTCGGGCACCGGAGGTGCTGTCTCCGTCGCCGGGGCGGCGGGCCGCACGACCGGGATCTCGGCGGTCCCGGGGCCGGCGGCGGTACTTCCGTTGCGTTCACTCATGAATCGATCACCTCGTACGCCACGCTAGGCCCACCCACCCCAGGAGCGGGGGACGCCGCCCCGGCGGGCTCCTCACGCACCGTGATGCCGCGCCGGAGCCTGCCCACGCAGCTGGCTACGCTCCCCCGGTGAACGCGGCTGCGCTGGTCCTGCCGGAGTTCGCGCTCCTCCTCATCGGCCTGCTCCTGCGCCACTTCGCCTGGCGGTCACCGGGCTTCTGGGTCGACCTGGAGCGCCTGGTCTACTTCGTGCTCTTCCCCGCCCTGCTTCTCCGCACCACGCTGTCGGCGGACCTGGCCGCGGCCGGCTCCGGAGGGGCGGTGCTGGCCGCGCTGGGGGCGCTCGCCGCCGGCGCCCTGCTGGGTGCGGTGGTCCGGTGGCTCCCGGGCGTCGACCGGATGACGGCGGCCTCGGGGTGGCAGACGGCGTTCCGCTTCAACACCTTCATCGCCCTGGCGCTGGTCGACGACCTGGGCGTCCCCGCCCTCGCGCTCATGGGCGTGCTGCTCGGGGTGACGGTCCCGCTGGTCAACGTCCTGGCGGTCACGGCGCTGGCGCGCAGCGCGCCCGGCGGAGCGGCCGGCGGGCACGGCCCCCGGGTGCTGGCCGCCGTGGCCCGCAACCCGCTCATCCTCGCCACGGTCGCGGGCCTCGGCGGCAACGTCCTCGGGCTCACGCTGCCCTCCCCCGTCGACGCGACGCTCTCCCGGCTGGCCGCCGCCGCGGTGCCCCTGGGCCTGCTCGCGGTCGGCGCGGCCCTGCGCCTGACCGGCCTGCCGCGCGGGCAGCGCCTCATGGCCGTCTACCTGGGCGCGGTCAAGCTGCTGGCCGTGCCCGCGGTGGCCCTGGGTCTCGCGGCACTGCTCGGGGTGGAGGGCGACCAGCGGTTCGTCGTCCTCGCCCTCGCCGCCGTGCCCCCGGCCACGGCGGCCTACGTCCTGGCCGCGCGGATGCAGGGCAACGGCGCGTTCGTGGCCGCCCAGGTGTCGGCGACGACCACGGCCGCGCTGCTGACCCTGCCGCTGTGGCTGGCGCTGACCGGCTGACCCCCCGCCGTCGGGCGTCCCGGGCCGGCGCCCGCCCCGCTCACAGCAGCCGGCGGCTGTCCTGCCCGACCACGCGCAGCCAGCGGTAGCCGTACCCCTCCAGCGCCATCTCCGCGGCGCCGTCGTCCCCCAGGGCGGTGCTGCCGGAGGTCAGCAGGTCCTCCAGCCGGTGCCCGGCGTCGCACCCGGGAACGGTGATTGGCACCGTCCGCGGCTCGGGCCCGAGGTTGTGCAGGGTGACCAGCGCGGCGTCGTCCCACGTGCACAGCAGGGCCAGCACCCCGGGGTGCGGCTGGTCGAGGACGGCGAACTCGCCCCAGCCGAGCTCCGGGGACTCCCGGTAGCGCCGGACGAGCAGCTTCATGAACGACAGCAGCGACTCCGGGTCCCGGCGCTGGTCGGCGACGTTGACGAACTCCGGGCCGAAGCCGCCGTCGACCACCGGCCGGGTCAGCTCGTCGGCCGGGGCGCGGGAGAAGCCGCCGTTCGCCTCGCCGGTCCACTGCATGGGGGTGCGCACCGACAGCCGGCTGCCGGCCGAAAGGTCCTCCCCCATGCCGATCTCCTCGCCGTAGAAGAGCACCGGGGTGCCTGGCAGGGCGAACAGCAGGCTGTAGACCATCCGCACCCGGCGCGGATCGCCGGACAGCATCGGGGGCAGCCGCCGGATCAGGCCCCGGTCGTAGACCTGCATCCGCGGCTCGGGGCCGAACGCGGCGAAGACCTCCGCGCGCTCGTCGTCGGTGAGCTTGTCGAGGGTGAGCTCGTCGTGGTTGCGGACGAAGGTCCCCCACTGGCTGTCCGGGGAGATGGCCGGGCGGGCGGCCAGGGAGGCGGCCAGCGGCCCGGCGTCCTCGCGGGCCAGCGACAGGTAGGTCTGCTGCATCGTGTTGAAGTCGAACTGCATGGTCAGCTCGTCGCCGTCGTGGCCGCCGAAGAAGCGCACCTGCTCCTCGAACGGCAGGTTCACCTCGCCGAGCAGCACGCCGGAGCCGGTCCGCCGGCCGAGGAAGGCGCGCAGCGAGCGGAGGTACCCGTGGGGGTCGGGCAGCTGCGCGGCGGTGTCCTCGTCGAGCCCCGCCGTCTCCAGCAGGAACGGCACGGCGTCCACGCGGAACCCGGACAGGCCCAGCTGCAGCCAGAACCCCATGATCTTGGCGATCTCGTCGCGGACCTTCGGGTTGGCCACGTTGAGGTCGGGCTGCTCGGAGTAGAAGCGGTGCAGGTACCACTCGCCGGTCTCCGGGCTGTGCGACCAGATCCCACCCTCGGCGTCCGGGAAGACCACCTGGTCGCTGGTGTCCGGCGGCTCGTCGCCGCGCCACACGTAGAAGTCCCGGTACGGGGAGTCCTTGCTCGCCCTCGCCGACCGGAACCACGGGTGCTGGTCGGAGGTGTGGTTGACCACCAGGTCGGCGATCACCCGCATCCCCCGGTCGTTCGCCGTCCGGATCACCTCGACGAGGTCGCCGTGGTCGCCCAGCCGGGGGTCGACCCCGTAGTAGTCGGTGATGTCGTAGCCGTCGTCGCGTCCGGCGGTCGGGTAGAAGGGCATCAGCCACAGGCAGGTGACGCCGAGGTCGGCGAGGTGGTCCAGCCGCTGCGCCAGGCCCTGGAGGTCGCCCACCCCGTCGTCGTTCCAGTCCATGTAGGTCTGGACGTCGAGGCAGTAGACGACGGCGTTCTTCCACCACAGGTCGCTGGTGTCGGTGATCCTCATCGCTGCACCGCCACCGCCGGGGACGGCGCGGTCACGCCGAGCTGCGGCAGCACGTGCGCGCCGAAGGCGTCGAGGAACGCCCGCTGCTCGACGCCGACGTGGTGCAGGTAGATGTGGTCGAACCCGAGGTCCACGTACTCCTGCAGCCAGGCGGTGTGCTGCCCGAGGTCGGCGGAGATGCGGACCGGGCCGGCCATGTCCTCCGGCGTCACGTGCGCGCTGGCCTGCTCGAACGCCTCCGGGCTGTCGAGGTCCCAGCACAGCGGGGGCGGGAAGACGTTGCTGCGCCACTGGTCGTGGGCGATCCCCAGCGCCCGGTCGGGGTCGGGATCCCAGGACACGTGCACCTGCAGCGCCAGCGTCCCCTGGCCTCCGGCGTCCCGGTAGGCGGCGATCACCTCGCGGAGCTTGTCGTGCGGCTGGTTGATGGTGACCAGGCCGTCGGCCCAGGCGGCGCCGTTCCGGGCGGTGGCCGCGCTGACCGCGGGGGCGACGAGGGCCGGCTGCTGCTCGGGGGTGGTGTAGACCTTGGCGCGGTCGACGGTGACCAGCCCGTCGTGGCTGACCTCCTCCCCCGCCAGCAGCGCGCGGATGACCGCCACGCACTCCAGCAGCCGGGCGTCGCGCACGTCCTTGCGCGGCCACTTGTCACCGGTGACGTGCTCGTTCATGGCCTCGCCGCTGCCCAGGGCGACCCAGAAGCGCCCCGGGAACATCGCGCCGAGGGTGGCGATCGCCTGGGCCACGATCACCGGGTGGTAGCGCTGGCCGGGAGCGTTCACCGCACCGAACGGCAGGGACGTCGTGGCCATCGCCGCGCCCAGCCACGACCAGGCGAACCCCGACTCACCCTGCCGGGGGTTCCAGGGGGTCAGGTGGTCCGAGCACATCGCGGCGGTGAAGCCGACCTCCTCGGCGTGCCGGACGGCGTCCAGCAGTGCGGTGGGGTGGACCTGCTCGTGCGAGTTGTGGAATCCGATCACCGGCATGGCCGATGCCTACCGGACCGTCGGCGCTCCGGCCAGCGGGGACGTCGGCGTCAGGCCGTGGCGCCGTCGCCGGCGGCCGTCGTCGGCGCCGGTCGGGCGAGCAGGAACAACTCGGCGTCGTCGGCCCCCATGGGGGCGGCGAACAGGTACCCCTGGGCCAGGTCGCACCGGGCGTCGCGGAGCCGGTCGCGCTGGACGTCGAGCTCCACGCCCTCCGCGACGATCTCCAGGTCGAGGGTGCGGCCCAGGTCGATCAGCCCCCGGACGATCGGCGGCAGCGCCGCCCCGTCGATGGTGGCGATGAAGGAGCGGTCGATCTTGAGCACGTCGACGGTGAACTGCCGGAGGTGGCTCAGGGACGAGTAGCCCGTGCCGAAGTCGTCGAGCGCCAGGCGCACGCCGAGGGCCCGCAGGACGGCCAGCCGCTCGGCCGTGCCGTCCGGGTCGCGGACCAGCGCCGTCTCGGTCACCTCGAGCACCAGAGCGCCGGCGGGCAGCCCGCTCACCGCCAGCGCGTCGGTGACCTGTGCGACGAAGTCCGGCGCGGACAACTGCACCGCCGACACGTTGACCGCCATGGTCAGCCCGGCCGCCGCCGGGTACCGGGCGCGCCACCGGGCGGCGGCCGCGCACGCCTCCCGGAGCACCCAGGAGCCGATCCCACCGATGAGGTCCAGGTCCTCGGCGACGGGGATGAACCGGTCGGGCGGCACCGTGCCGAGCACCGGCGAGTGCCAGCGCAGCAGGGCCTCGAAGCCGACCACCGAGTTCCCGGCCAGGTCGACGACCGGCTGGTAGACCAGCCGCAGTTCCCCGCCGGCCAGGGCGCCCTGCAGCTGGCCCTCCATCGCCCGCTGCTCCAGGACCGCCGCGCGCATCGCCGGGTCGAAGACGGCGACCTGCCCGCGCCCGGCGGACTTCGCGCTGTACATGGCGATGTCGGCGTCCCGGACCAGCGAGTCGCTCGTCGAGGCGGGATCGCTCAGCGCGACGCCCACGCTGCCCGAGACGGTGACCGCCTGGCGGCCGATCAGGACCGGTCGCTCCAGCTCGGCGAGCAGGCGGTCTCCCGCCGCGGCCGCCTCGGCGCCGTCCCGGACGTGCTCGACCAGGACGGCGAACTCGTCGCCGCCGAGGCGGGCCAGCGTGTCCTCCTCGCGCACCGCCGCCGCCAGCCGCCGCGCCACCTGCTGCAGCAGCGCGTCCCCGGCCTGGTGGCCCAGGCTGTCGTTGACGGCCTTGAAGCCGTCGAGATCGATGTAGACGACGGCGGCGGTCTCGCCGTGCCGGGCGTTCCGGCGCAGGGCCTGCTGGATCCGCTCGGTGAACAGCGCCCGGTTCGCCAGACCGGTCAGCCCGTCGTGGAAGGCCTGGTGGGCCAGCGTCTGCTCGGCCCGCTTGCGCTCGGTGATGTCGGTGGCGTGGACGACGACGCCCTGCACGTCCGGATCGGCGGAGAGGTCGACCAGCCGGACGCCGAGCCACAGCTCCTGGCCGTGCCACTGCCGGCGCAGTTCAGCGCTCACCACCGCGCCGTCGGCCACCAGCGCCTGCCGGAAGACGTCCCGAGCCGCGGCCACGTCCAGCCCGGCCCCGCGCACCAGGTCACCGCCCATGAAGCCCGGCGTCACCTCCACCCCGAGCAGGGTGGCCAGCTGCGTCGGGTCCCCCCGGAGCCGGCCCCCGCGGTCGATGACGACGACCGCGTCGGAGGAGTGCGCGGCGAGGGCCGCGAAGTGCCGTGCCTGCGCCCGGACCAGGGCGCGCGCCTCCGCCTCCGCCGTCAGCAGCCGGGCGGTGCGCGCGAACACCAACAGGACGAGCAACAGGGTCGCCCCGAAGAGCGTCAGCGGGGTCTCGTCCCGGCCGGTCAGGTCGTGGGCCAGCTCGAGGCCGCCCGGGACGAGCAGCGCAGCGAGGCACACCGCGAGCCGGCCGTGGCCGGCCCGTCCCGCGCTCGGGCCGGGCTCGGTCCCGGCCGGGGCCGGCCGGGACCGAGCGGCCACGGCCAGCAGCACGGCGCCCAGCATCCAGCCGGTCTCCAGCGCCGCCGGGGTCGACTCCGGGTCGGCGGCGAGCAGGTAGGCGACGTCGGAGGCCAGCCAGCAGGCGGCACCGGCGGCGACCGCCAGGGCTCCCCGGTCCTGGCGCCCGCTGCCGGCCATCACCCGGAACACCAGCGCGATGAGCGCGGCGTCCAGG
The DNA here is from genome assembly GCF_054051035.1 of Blastococcus sp. SYSU DS0619. Taxonomy (NCBI): domain Bacteria; kingdom Bacillati; phylum Actinomycetota; class Actinomycetes; order Geodermatophilales; family Geodermatophilaceae; genus Blastococcus; species Blastococcus sp. SYSU DS0619. The sequence continues at coordinate 20,340 of NZ_JBJHAM010000001.1, forward strand.
GCCGGGTAGAGGGCCCACACCAGGCGGGCGGCCAGCGGCTGGGACGAGTCGGCCATGGTCTCGGCGACGGTGAGGTCCCACATCACGAGCAGCACGGCGACGAAGACGACGACGGCGTCGATCCAGCCGTCGAAGCGGCGCCGGGAGGACTGCCCCTGGGTGCCCGCCATGCTGGTGAGCGCGGCGGCGAGGACGACGTAGGAGGCCAGGTACGGGATGTCGGCCACGGAGAGGTCCACGTCCGCGCCGAGCCGGGCCAGCAGCTCCCAGAGCACGTCGCCGAGGGCGGAGGCGGTCAACCCGAGCGCGATCAGCAGCCGGGCGGGCCCCCCGGGGCCCCTGCGGACGCCGGACCAGGCCGCGGTGGACGCGCCGAGGAGGACGACGAGGTAGAGCAGCTGCGCGAACGGCGTCCCGTCCAGGGCCAGGTGCGCGCCCAGCACGAGGACGGCGACGACCAGCCAGCCGCCCACGCGGGCGCGCCGGCCTGACCATCGCGGAGCTCCGTCGGCCATCGGTACCGCCCTCTCCCGGTCCCCGGGGTCTTCGACGGCGGGGCCGGGCGGCTGAACCGCGGGACGACCCGCGCTCCCCCAACGGGTGAGCGCCGGGGCACCGCCGGCACCGTCCCCGCGGCGGACCGGATCCACGCGAGACTGGACCCGTGCTGCCACCGCCCGGGACGCCCGGCACCGATCTGCCGGTCCGCTCCGCGCTGCCCGCGCTGGCGGACGCGCTGTCCGCCCGTGGGAGCGCCGTGCTGGTGGCCCCGCCCGGGACCGGGAAGACGACGCTCGTCCCGCTCGCCCTGGCCGGTGCGGTGGCCGGCCGCGTCGTCGTCGCCGAGCCGCGCCGCGTCGCCGCCCGCGCCGCCGCCCGCCGGATGGCCGCGCTGCTGGGCGAGCCCGTCGGCGGACGGGTGGGGTACAGCGTGCGCGGGGATAGCCGGCGCAGCGCCGCCACCCGCGTCGAGGTGGTCACCACCGGCCTGCTGGTCCGTCGCCTGCAGGCCGATCCGGAGCTGGCCGGCGTCGACGGGGTGGTCCTCGACGAGTGCCACGAACGGCACCTGGACACCGACCTGGCGCTGGCGTTCTGCCTCGACGTGCGCGACACGCTGCGCCCGGACCTGCGGCTGCTCGCCATGTCGGCGACCGCCCAGGCGGAACGGCTGGCCGCCCTGCTCGGCGGGGACGGCGCACCGGCCCCCGTCGTCGCGGCGACCGGGGCGCTGCACGAGGTCGACGTCCGCTGGGCCCCGCCTCCCGGCCCGGTCGATCCACCCCACGGCCTGCGGGTCGACCCGCGCCTGCTCGACCACGTCGCCGCGACCGTCCGCCGGGCGCTGGCGGAGCAGGCCGGGGACGTGCTCGTCTTCCTGCCGGGCGCCGGCGAGATCGGCACGGTCGCCGGCCGGCTGGGCGGACCGGACGCCGACGTGCTGCCCCTGCACGGCCGGCTGCCCGCCGCGGCGCAGGACGCCGCGCTGCGACCGGGGCCCCGCCGCCGGGTGGTCCTGGCCACGGCGCTGGCGGAGAGCAGCCTGACCGTGCCCGGGGTCCGCGTCGTCGTCGACGCCGGGTTGTCCCGGGTGCCGCGGGCCGACCTGTCGCGCGGCCTCGGCTCGCTGGTCACCGTGCGGGCCTCCCGCGCGGCCGTCACCCAGCGGTCCGGCCGCGCCGGCCGGGAGGGGCCCGGTGCGGTCTACCGCTGCTGGACCCCCGCCGAGCACGACCGGCTCCCCGCCCACGACGAACCGGAGGTGGCCGTCGCCGACCTCACCGCCTTCGTGCTGGAGCTGGCGTGCTGGGGAGCGCCCGGAGGGACGGGCCTCGCCCTGCTCGACCCGCCACCGGCGGCGGCCCTGACCGTGGCCGGGCAGACGCTGCACGACCTCGGCGCGGTGGACGACGACGGCCGGGCGACCGCCCGGGGCCGCACGCTGACCGCCGTCGGGGTGCACCCCCGCCTGGCCCGCGCGCTGCTCGACGGTGCTCCACTCGTGGGCCTCCGCCGGGCGGCGGAGGTGGTCGGGCTGCTCTCCGCCGACCTCGCGTTCCGCAGCGACGACCTGGTCGCGACCTGGCGGGGACTGCGGGCAGGGAGCGACCGCGGCGCCACCGGCCGCTGGCGGGAGGAGGTCACCCGCCTGGAGCGAGCCGTCCCGGACACGGCAGCGCCCCGCCTTCCCGACGACACCGTGGCCGGCCTGGTGGTCGGCCTGGCCCACCCCGAACGGATCGCCCGGCGCCGGCCGGGGACCACCGGCACGTACCTCATGGCCGCCGGCACCGGCGCCGAGCTGCCGCCCGGCACGGCGCTCACCGCGGCGCCGTGGCTGGCGATCGCCGTCGCCGACCGGTCCCCCGGCCGGCGCGACGCCCGGGTGCGCGCGGCCGTGGCCATCGACGAGGCGACCGCGCTGGAGGCCGCCGGGGCGTTGCACCGGGAGCAGGACGAGGTGTCCTGGCGCGACGGGGACGTCCGCAGCACCCGCGTGGAGCGGCTGGGCGCGATCGTGCTGACCGAGCGCCCGCTGCGCGATCCCGACCGCGCCGACGTGGCCGCCGCCGTCGCCGAGGGGCTGCGCCAGGAGGGCCTCGGGCTGCTCCGCTGGACCCCCGCCGCCCGACGGCTGCGCGAGCGCCTGGCGGCGGCCCACAGCGGGCTCGGGAGCCCGTGGCCGGCCGTCGACGACGCGGCGCTCCTGGCCGCCGTCGACGTCTCCGGTGCGCGCAGCCGGGCCGACCTGGCCCGCATCGACGTCGTCGCGGCCCTGCGGGCGCTGGTGCCCTGGCAGGTGGCCGGCGAACTGGACACCGTGGTCCCCGACACGGTCCCGGTACCCACCGGATCACGGATCCGGGTCGACTACACCGATCCGGACGTGCCCACCCTCTCGGTGCGGGTCCAGGAGGTGTTCGGCTGGACACGGGCCCCGCTGGTGGCCGGGCGGCCGCTGCGGCTGCAGCTGCTCTCCCCCGCCCAGCGACCCGTGGCCACCACCGCGGACCTCGCCGGCTTCTGGGTCACCGGGTATCCCACCGTCCGCAGCGAGCTCCGTGGCCGCTACCCCCGGCACCCCTGGCCCGAGGACCCGGCGGCCGCTCCGGCCACGAAGCGAGCGACGTCACGCGCCCGGCCCCGCACCTGAGGCTGCGGGCTTCCTCCGCCCCGGCGAGGATCGCGGGGTGACGACGAAGCCGACGACCGACGACCGGGGCATCGACGCGAGCTGGCTCGACGCGCTCGACGAGGAGCACCAGGTAGCGCAGGAGACCATCGAGAAGCTGCGGGCGATCATCGGCGAACCGCCGGCCGACCTCGAGGAGCGGGCGCCGATCGTGGCCCGTCCCGGGGACGTGCTGGAGATCGACGAGGCCGACGTCGTGTGCGAGGACGGCGAGGTCCGGCACGTCGACGGCGAGCTGCCCGACGACTTCCCGCTCGGGTACCACTGGCTGCAGTCGCCGCAGGGCCACCGGCGCCGGCTGATCGTGTCGCCGGGCCGCTGCTGGCTGCCCGACGACCGGGCCTGGGGCTGGGCCGTGCAGCTGTACGCCGCTCGCGGCCGGGACAGCTGGGGCATCGGCGACCTGGGCGACCTGCGCAGCATCCGGCACATGGCCGCCGAGCAGGGCGCGGGGTTCGTGCTGATCAACCCGCTGCACGCCGTGGCGCCGATCGCCGAGCAGGAGGCGAGCCCCTACCTGCCGGCGACCCGCCGGTTCCGCAACCCGATCTACCTGCGGGTCGACGAGGTGCCCGGCGCCGAGGGCGTCGACCTGGAGCCCGACGCCGGCCGGGCCCTGTCCGACGGCGCGCTGATCGACCGGGACGCGATCTGGGCACGCAAGCGCGAGGTGCTCATGCGGATCTTCTTCGCCCACGGCGGCGGGGAGGCCTTCGCCCGCTGGCGGGAGGAGCAGGGGCCGACGCTGCAGGACTGGGCCACCTGGGCGGCGATCAGCGAGGAGCACGGCGCCGACTGGCACACCTGGCCGGCCGATCTGCGCCGGCCCGACGGCCCCGGCGTGACCGCCTACGCCGAGCAGCACGGGGCGGTCGTCGCGTTCCACGCCTGGCTGCAGTGGGCGCTGGAGCTGCAGTTCACCGCGGCCACCGACGGCATGACCGTCATCCAGGACCTGCCGATCGGGTTCGCCGGCGGCGGCGCCGACGCCTGGGCGTGGCAGGAGGTGCTCGCCGACGGCGTCAGCGTCGGTGCACCGCCGGACGCGTTCAACTCCGCCGGCCAGGACTGGGGCTCCCCGCCGCTGATCCCCTGGCGGCTGCGCGACGCCGACTACGAGCCGTTCGTCCAGTCCATCCGGGCCACCATCGCCGGCGCGGGCGGGCTGCGCATCGACCACGTCATGGGCCTGTTCCGGCTGTGGTGGGTGCCGTCGGACGGCAGCGCCGCCGACGGCGCCTACGTCCGCTATCCGGCCGAGGACCTGCTGGACATCGTCGCGCTGGAGAGCCACCGGGCGCAGGCCCTCGTCGTCGGCGAGGACCTCGGCACCGTCGAGGACGGCGTCCGCGAGGCCATGGCCGAGCACGGGGTGTTGTCCTACCGGCTGCTGTGGTTCGAGGACGACGCCCCCGCGCAGTGGCCGGCCGAGGCCATGGCCGCGATCACCACCCACGACCTGCCGACCGTCGCGGGGCTGTGGACCGAGGCCGACGTCGACGAGCAGCGGGAGCACGGGACCGGCACCGACGAGGAGCTCGAGCGCGGGCGCAGCTCGCTGCTGGCGCACCTGCCGGGGCTCTCCGACGACGCCACGGTGGAGCAGGCGGTGGAGCAGGCGCACGCCCTGCTGGCGACGGCGCCGGCGTTGCTGCTGTCGGCGACGCTGGACGACGCCGTCGGCGAGCAGCGCCGGCCGAACATGCCCGGAGCCGGGGACCGGCCCAACTGGTCGCTGCCCCTCCCGGTCCTCGTGGAGGACCTGCCGGCGCACCCCCTGCTGCAGACGGTCGCCCGCACCCTCGCCGAGGGCCTGGCCAGCGACTGACCTCCCGAACGCGACCGGCGCGGCACCTCGACGAGGTGCCGCGCCGGCGCGCGTCAGGAGCTGGTCAGGTCAGGACTCGGCGCCGTCCGGCGTGTGCGTGCCGGTCCCGCGACCCTGCTCGAGCCGGTCGGTGCCCGGGCCACCGACGAGCACGTCGTCGCCGTTGCCGCCGTAGAGCACGTCGTCGCCGAAGCCGCCCGACAGCACGTCCTCGCCGTTCTCACCGGCGAGCCGGTCGTTGCCGGCGCCACCGCAGATGACGTCCTCCCCGTTGCGGCCGCGGATCTCGTCGTTCCCGCCGAGGCCCATGATCACGTCCCGGCCGTTCCCGCCGGAGAGGACGTCCTTCCCCTCCGTGCCGAGAATGGTCGGCAGCAGCCCCTGGCAGCGCTCCTCCAGGTCGATCCCCAGCACCAGCGGGTCGTGGTCGCTGGAGCGGTACGGGGTCGGGGCGTAGAGCGCCGGGTCGCCCGAGTACTGGTAGGCGAACGACTCCACCGAGTTGATGTTCCAGTGCGCGACCTCGGTCACCTTGGCGGTGAGCTCGGCCGTGGCCAGCGCGTGGTCCAGCGAGCCGGAGAGCGCGTCGAACACGTAGCTGTAGCGGCCCGGGTCGAACTGCTCACCGAGGTCGACGAAGCCCTCCTCGCGCAGGGTCTCGATCGGGTCCTCCTGGGTGTAGGCGTTGAAGTCGCCCATCAGCAGGACGTCCGGGTCACCGGTCTGCGCCTCCAGCTGGTCGGCGAAGGCCGCCAGCGACTCCGCCTGCCGCACCCGGTCGCCGTTGAAGCTGCCCTGGCCGGTGTCGGCGTTGTCACCGGTGCCGGTGCCGCCCTTGGACTTGAAGTGGTTGGCCACCACGGTGAAGGCGTCGCCGTCCTTGGTGAACGTCTGGGCGATCGGCTCGCGGGCGTTGCCCCAGACCGTCTCGTCCACGAGGCCCACCGGGTCGCCGACCGGCAGGACGACGTCGTCCTGGTAGATGATCGCGTTGCGGATCACGTCCCGCTCGACCGCGTACAGCTCCTCGGGGAACGGCACGTAGGCCCACTTCTCGGAGCCGGCGTCGGCGTTCAGCCGGGCCACCAGGTCGGCCAGCGCGGTGTCCGCGTTCCCCGGGGTGAGGCCGCTGGAGTCGGTGTCCTCGATCTCCATCAGCGTGACGACGTCGGCGCCCAGGGCGTTGATCGCCGGCACGATCTTGCCGGCCTGCTCCTCGAGCTCGGCCTGGTTCGGGGCACCGCGGCCGACCCCACCGAAGGTGAGGAAGTAGTTCAGCACGTTGAACGCGCCCACCTGGACGTCACCGCCCACCGCCTCCGGTGCCGCCGGGCGGGTGTTCTGCGGCGCGAAGACGCCGTCCGCGGTGCCGTCGGCCGGCTGCAGCCGCCAGGCGTCGAACCCGTAGCCGAGCACCAGCGGCTCGGTGAAGGTCAGCTCGTCGCCGACCCGGACCGGGGTCTCCGGCGACAGGTAGGGGGCGGTGGTGACGCTGACCCGGCTGCTCACCGCGTCGTCCAGGGTGATGCTGCGCAGCGCGTTCTCCGCCGCGATCGCCTCCGCACCGGCTCCGGGACGGGCCAGCTCGGTCGGCTGCACCAGCAGGCCGCCCTCGGACAGGGTGAGCTCGCCGTAGCTGGTGAGGTCGTAGACCTCGCTGACGGTCAGGGTGTCGGCCGGGGCGACGCGCATGCCCTCGAGCCGCTCGCGGGCGGCGTCGTCCGCGGGCAGGTCCAGCGGGGCCGGCGCCGGCAGGTCCGCGGCGGTGCCGTCGGCGCAGACGCCGACGGCCGACCCGGCGCTGACCTGGGTCTGCTCGTAGTACTCCTCGGCAGCTCCGGTCACCGCGACCGTGTCGCCGAGGTCCACCTCGACCGAGGAGAAGACGAAGACGCCGTCGGAGGTGGCGTCGTCGCCGTCACCGTCGACGTCCTGCAGGTAGAAGCCGGAGAGCCCGGGGACGTCGCCCACGACGACGCCCTGCACGGTCACCGTGGAGCCGGCCAGCGGGGTGGTCGCGCCGGTGCCCTGGACCTCGCCGATCTCGTGGCTCACGGGGGTGCCGCAGACCTCGCCGGCGGCCGGCGGCGGCTCGACCGGGGTCGGTGCGGCGTTCACCGCACCCGGGGTGGCCGCGGCCGGGCCGGACCAGACGAGGGCGTCGGTGGCGGCGTCGTAGCTGCGGGACAGCGACTGCCCGACCGGCTCGCTGCCGGCCTCGCTGACGCCGATCTCGGTGCTGGTCGTCCCGTCGGCCGGACCGCCGACGGCGGTCATCGTCCCCTCGTAGGAGAGGAACTCGAGAACGGTGCCGTCCGCGGCCACCAGGGCGAGGCCGTCCGGGGCACCGTTCTGGACGCCGTTGGCCGGGTACTCGACGACGGCGACGGCCGGGGCGTCCGCGGGCGCGGTCACCACGGGCAGCGCGTCGGTGTCGTACACCGCGCCGTTGTTGCCGTTGTAGAGGACCACGGACAGCCCGGCCGAGGTGGTGCCGGCGGGGAGCTGCACCTCGACGAACTCGCCGGCGTCGGTGCCGGTGTTGTCGTAGTGGAGCTCGGAGATGAACGGGGTGGTCGGCGGCGCCGCCAGGGCGAAAGCGGGCAGGCCCACCACCGCCATGGAGGCGGCGAGGGAGCCGAGAGCAGTGCGGCGCGCGACGACGCGCGGACTGCCGATGCGTACGAGCACGGAGTAGTCCTTCCGGACGGTCGGGGAGACGCCGAGACGGTAAGCCGATCGGGTGACGAGCCGCACCACGGAAGGTGACGTTCACGTGACGGAACGGTCCTGCTATGCAATGCATCACAGATCGTTAACCGGTCATGCGCCGTTCACCTTTCGGTGTGACGCTCGCCCCGCCTGCCCCACCGACCTCGGAGCGTCATGTCCCTGACTCACCTGCGCCGCGGCACCGTCGTGGCGACCGTGGCTGCCGCCGCCCTCGCCGGCAGCGGCCTCGCGGGCACCGCCACGGCCGCGCCCGCTGCAGCCCCCCAGCCCGACTTCACCCTCACGCTGCTGCACGCCAACGACCTCGAGTCCGCGCTGCTGCCCACCACCGAGGACGGCGAGACCTACGGCGGCGTCGACCGCTTCGTCGAGCTGATCCGGCAGCAGCAGATCCTGGCCCTGACCGGCCCGCGGACCGAGGGCCAGGCCAAGAAGCGCGGCGTCGTCACCATCTCCGCCGGCGACAACTTCCTCCCCGGGCCGCAGCTGGCCGCCAGCGAGGACTCCCGGCGCCCGATCTACGACGCCACCGCGTTCAACGCGGCGCGCTTCGACGTGTCGATCCCGGGCAACCACGACTTCGACCTCGGCCCGGACTTCTTCGCCGAGTGGATCGGTGACCTGCGCCCGCAGACGACGATCGTCTCCAGCAACCTCGGCTTCGCGGACGAGCCGGCCCTCCTGGCCCAGGTCGAGGACGGCACCATCGTCACCTCGCACGTCGTCACCGAGCGCGGGGAGCAGATCGGCTTCATCGGCCTCACCACGCCGGAGCTGCCCCGGCTCACCAGCTCCCGCGGCGTGACGGTGGACCCCGACCTCGCCGCGATCGCCAACGCCCAGGCCGCCGCGTACGAGGCCGCCGGCGTCGACAAGGTCGTGCTCGTCTCGCACCTGCAGGACATCGACAACGAGGTGGCCCTCGCCGGCCAGCTCAGCGGTGTCGACGTCATCGTCGGCGGTGGCGGCCACGAGCTGCTCGCCGACGAGGGCGACCCGCTGGCCCCCAACGGGGGAACGCCGTACGGCTCCTACCCGCTGACCCCGACCGACGCCGACGGCGAGGTCGTCCCGGTCGTCACCACCAACGCGCTCTACAGCTACGTCGGCCGCCTGGTCGTGACGTTCGACGCGGCCGGCGAGCTCCTGACGGTGCACGACGACGTGTCCCGCCCGATCCCGGTGGTGGCCCAGGGACCGGACGCCGTCGCGCCGAACCAGGGTGTGCTCCGGCAGGTCGTCCGGCCGGTGGAGGAGTACGTCGCGGACCTGGCCGAGCAGGTGGTGGCCACGTCGGAGGTCGACCTCAACGGCATCCGCGACGACGTCCGCAGCCAGGAGACCAACCTCGGCAACCTCGCCACGGATGCCCTGCTCGCCGCCGGTCAGCGCGAGGCCGACGCCCTCGGCGTGACGGCACCGGTCGTCGCCCTGCAGAACGGCGGCGGCATCCGCAACGCCTCGGTCATCCCGGCCGGCGAGATCACCGCTCTGGACACCTACACGGTGCTGCCGTTCTCCAACTTCGTCGGCGTCGCACCGGCCATGCCGGTCGAGACGTTCATCGCCGGCGTCGAGCACGGCCTCTCCGGCGGCGTCACCGACGGGGTCCTGCAGCCGGCGGGTTCCTTCGCCCAGGCGGCCGGCTACCAGGTGAGCTACGACCCCGCGCAGCCCGCGGGCTCGCGGATCGTCGACCTGGTCCTGGACGACGGGACCGTCCTGGTGGAGAACGGCGCGCCCACCGGCGCGCTGGCGACCATCTCCGTCGCCACGATCGACTTCCTGCTCCGCGGCGGTGACGGCTACCCCTTCGACGGCGTCGAGTTCACCGTCCTGCCGGTGACCTACCAGGAGGCCCTCGAGACCTACCTGGTCGAGGACCTCGGCGGCCTCGTGAGCGCGGCCGACTACCCCCTCGGCGGCGAGGGGCGGATCACCCCCGTCTCCTGACCCGCTGACCCGGACACGGGCGCCCTCCGCACTGTGCGGAGGGCGCCCGTTGCCGTTCCGGGGCACGACGGGACGTCGTCGAACGTGTGTTCGATCGACGTGCGAGACTTCCTCCATGGCAGGCGGGATGCAGCGGGGACGCGGCGGCCGGTCCCTGGGCGAGCGGGCGGCGGAGTCGGGGGTCGGTCCGCAGCTCCCGCGCCCCGCGCTGCCGGAGCCCCCACCGCTCCCCGCCGCGACCGGCCGGCCGGTGGGCGGGGGCGGCGAGGGCCGGCACTGCTGGGTGCACGACCCGCCGGAGGCCCCGGGCACCTGGCCCGGCCTGCTCGTGGAGTGGCAGCAGCGCGACGGCGGCTGGCAGGGCCGCGTCACCTACGCACTGAGCGGCCCGCACGGACCGGCACTGGTGGAGGCCTGGCTGCCGGCTGCCCGGCTGGAGCCGAGGTGATCGTCCTCCCGGTTAGCCGGGGCGGGTCGCGGCTATGGCCCCTCCCGACCCACATCCCGACAGACCGGAGGACGCCACGATGACCGGCCCCCACGACACCCCGAACCTCGACGACGTCATGGAGCCGCAGGAGCACCCGACCCGCGACCGCACGCAGCACGCGAAGGACCCGCACCCGAACGACGAGGTGCTCGAGCACCGCACCGAGCAGGAGCGCCAGGCGGTCGGGTCCGACGACGCCGACCCCGCCGGCGCCGAGCTGCACTCGGCCACCGACTGAGCGCGGCGCCCGGGTGGTGCGCTCCCGGCCCGCGTGCGCCGGGACCGCACCACCGGCGCACGGGGGGCTGACGACGTGGCCCGGCTGACCCCGGGGGACGTCGCCTGCTGGGTGCTCAAGACCGCCACCGACCCCCGGGAGCTGTCCCCCGGGTGGCGCGCCGGGGAGGAGCGGCTGCTGGACCGGTGCGTCCGTCCGTCCTACCGGCTCGACCTCCTGACGCCGGGACAGCCGTGCCTGCTGTGGCTCAGCGGCCGGCAGCGCCCCGGCGTGCACGCCCTCGGGACCGTGGCCGACCACGTGGACGAGGGGCCGGGCGGCCCGTCCGTCGCCGTCCGCGTGCGGCTGCTCGACGAGCCGGTCCCCCGGGCCGAGCTGCTGGCCGACCCGGCGTTCGCCGGTGCGGAGGTCGTCCGCATGGCCGCCGGCAGCAACCCCTCCTGGCTGTCGGCGGGCCAGTTCGCCGCGGTCCTCGCCCGGGTGGGCGGAGCCCGCCTGGGACCATGGCGGGCGTGATCCCGAACCGCCTGCGCTGGGGCGCCCTCGTCTGGCTGCTGACCCTCCAGTTCTTCGTCGTGGAGGCCGTCGCCCAGGCCCGCTACGCCGGCCCCTACTCGCGCATCGACGACGTCATCAGCGCGCTGGGCGCGAGCGACTCCGCGGCCCGGCAGCTGATGAACGCCTCGTTCGTGGTGCAGGCGGCGCTGATCCTGGGCGGCGCCCTGCTGCTGGGCCCCGCGCTGCGCGGCAGCGCGGCCCGGGCGGTGCCGGTCCTCCTGGGCGCGTCGGCCCTGGGCGTGCTGCTGGTCGGGGTGTTCCCCACCGACGGCAACAGCACGCTGCACGCCGTCGGCGCCGTCCTCTACCTGGTGGGCGGCGGGCTGGGTCTGGTGACGCTGGCCTACGCGGTCCGGCCCCGGTCCGAGGCCGTGGGCACGATCGTCGTCCTGCTCGGCATGGTGGCGATCGCCGCGACGATCTTCTTCCTGACCGGCGTCACCGGGTTCCTCGGCGAGGGCGGCACGGAGCGCGCCGCGGCGTACCCGCTGCCGCTCGGGCTCGCGCTCACCGGGGGCGCGCTGTGGTGGCTGGCCCGGCGCGGCGACGCGGCGCCCGAGGAGTCGTCGATGCGGGCCGAGCGGGAGCGGGAGCAGCTCCGCCGGTCCGAGGAGGCCCGTGCGCGCGATGCCGCGCTGGAGAATGCCGCGCTGGAGAACGCCGCGGGACGGGGCGCGGGGGCGTCCCGGGTCGGGGACGCCCCCGCCGGCGGAGCCCGCACCGGGGAGCCCGGGCCGGACGACATCGATCCGGACGACCCCTGGGCGCCCGCTCCCCGGCAGCGGTGACCGGAGCCCTCCGGATCAGCCGGCGGGCTCGTAGCGCAGCACGTCACCCACCGGCCGCCGGCCGCTGACCGCGGGCGGCGGCGCGTCCGGGTCGGGCTGCCGCGGGTACCCCATGCGCAGCAGCATCTGGGGATGGCCGACCAGGGACAGCCGGGACTGCATCCGGGTGCGGGTTGCCGGCCAGTCGAGGGCTTGGGTGAGCGGCGAGGCGACCAGGCCGGCGGCGGTGAGCTGCAGCAGCACCCGGCCCAGCGCCCGCCCCGACCGCAGCCAGGCAGCGCGGTCGTCGCCGTCGGTGCCCATCAGCACGACAGCCGGGCGTTCCACCTCCGGCGGCGGGGCGGCGGGGTCGCCGGCGGCCCGGAACACGTGCTGCTCCCGGTGGCCGGCGACGAAGTCCCGGATCAGCCAGTTCGAGGCCCGCTCGTGCGGGTCCCCGCTCGGCACCGCCCCGAGCGGCACCCCGTCCACGGCGGCCGGGTCGGTGCGCAGCCAGCTCTCCAGCTCGGCCAGGTAGGCGGGGTCGCCCTGCTCCATCTCCTCGGCCCGGGAGATCAGGAAGACGGTGGCGACCTCCTCCTCGGAGCGCGTGATCGGCTTCAGCCACGCGCCGAAGGCGCGTGCCTCGCCCTGCAGCCGCGCCACCAGGTCGTCGGGCACGGCGCGGGCCTCGAACGGCGCGCGCACGGTGTGCCGGTGGTCGATCGCCTCGGCCAGCGCCCGGTCGCCGGGAGACGCGTCGCCCCCCAGCGCCACCCGGACGCTCGCGAGCCGGGTGGGCTCGGTGGCGTCGGGCAGCTCCTCGACGTCGGCGGCCCACCCCCGGACCGCGAGGGCGACCACCGCGAACTCCAGGGCGATGCCGCAGCTGATGACCTGCTGCCGCGCGCTCGGGTCCAGCACCGGTAGCGCGCGGTCCGGGTCGAGGAACAGCTCGAGCCGGTCGGGCCGGGCCACGAACCGCCACGGCTGCGTGTTGTGGATCGACGGCGCCCGCGTGGCCGCCGCCACCACCTGCGCCCAGTCCTGCTCCTCCACCACGAACCTCCCGGCCGCTCGCCTCGATCGGCCATCGACGATGACCCCGGTGCGTGCCTACCCCATCGCTCCGGCGTCCTGCACACCCGGTCGCCGAACCGCGCCCGCCTACCTGGGATCGGCGGCACCGGCCCGGGCCGGGGGCGCACCCGCCGCCGGGACCAGCGGTCGGGGCCGCCGGCGCGACACCGCCACCCCGGCCAGGCACACCGCTCCCCCGGCCAGCGCCAGCGCCGGCGGCGTCTCCCCCAGCAGCAGCCAGCCGAGCAGGATGACCAGCGGCGGCACCAGGTAGGTCGTGACGCCCAGCCGGCCGGCGTCCATCCGGGACAGCGCGTAGGCCCAGGTGCTGAAGGCCAGCGCCGTCGGCACGACGCCCAGGTAGACCATGCCGGCCACCGAGGCCGCCGGCGCAGCGCCCAGGTCGGCGACCAGGGCGCCGGCCCACGGCAGGCAGCACAGCGCCCCGATCGCGCAGGCGGTGAAGGTGACCTGCAGCCCGGGCAGGCGGCGCAGCAGCGGCTTCTGCGCGACCACGCCCACTGCGTAGGTGACCGCGGCGACGACGCAGAGGACGACGCCGGCCAGGTCGGCCTCGGCGCCCCGGGTCGCGGCGCCGATCAGCAGCACGCCGCCGAACGCGACGGCGAGCCCGACCACCAGCCACCGCGGGAACCCCTCGCCGAGCCACAGCCCGGCGAAGACGGCGATGAGGATCGGCCCGATGTTGACCAGCATCGCCGTCGTCCCGGCGTCGAGGTGCTGCTCGGCGGCGTTGAGCGCCACGTTGTAGACGGCGAACCAGCCGACGCCGCAGACGGCGAGCAGGCGCCAGTCCCGCGCCGTGGGCCGCACCCAGCCGCGGCGGGCGACCAGCAGGCCCAGCACGAGCGTGCCGACGAGCAGCCGGCCCAGCGCGAGCGCACCGGGCGAGAGGTCGTCCCCGACGGCGCGGATGCCGACGAAGGCCGAGGCCCAGGCGAGCACGGTGACGACGACGGCGAGGAGCGTGCGGCCGTCGGGAGCGGCTGCGTCGGGGCTGGTCACGACCGGACCCTAGGACGGGCGGACGACGGAACACCGGCGGTTTCCGGACACCGCATCCGGGCTGGCGCACCTGCTCCGGGGACTGGCAGGAACGCTGCGGTCGGGGGGGGCTCAGCCGTGGAGGTGCTCGGCCCAGGTGCGCCGGCCGCGGGCACCGCGCACGGGCAGCGCCGCGCCGTCGCGGAGCGCGGCGCCCAGCCGGCCCGGCACCGGGGTGGCCACGACCCGCGCGTTCGGTGCCCGCACCTGGGCCCATGCCCGGGCGAGGTCGGCGACCGTGTGCTCCTCGGGGCCGGCGAACTCCACCACCCCGCCCGAGGGCGCCGCGGCCGCCAGCCCGGTCAGGTGCGCGGCCGCCTCGGCGACGTCGACCGGGCACACCCGCCACCCCATGGGCACCGGCAGCAGCCGGCCGCGCCGTGCGGTGCCCAGCAGCTCGTCGACGAACCCGTGGAACTGGGTGATCCGCACCAGCGTGACCGGCAGCCCGGAGGCCAGCAGCACCTGCTCGGCTGCGTACTTGGCCCGGTAGTAGCCGAGCGGCACCCGGTCCACGCCGACGATGGACACGTGGACCAGGTGGCGCAGCCGGGACCGGTCGACGGCCTCCACCAGGCGACGGGTGCCGGCGACGTCGACCTCCCACGGGTTCCCGCGGGGATCGCTGGCCGCGTGCACGACCACCTCGGCACCGGCGAGCGCCGCCCCGAGGTCGCGTCCCGTGGCCAGGTCGCCCCGCACCCCGCCCGGGCCGGTGCCCCGGCGTGACATCTGCCGAACCACGTGCCCGGCGTCCCGCAGCTGCGGCACCAGGTGCCGCCCGAGGCGGCCCGTGCCGCCGGTGACCAGTACGTCCACCGCAGCAGTGTCCCGCGGTCCGGTCCAGCGGCGCACGGGCCCGCCGGGCAGGTTGCCGCGATCGCGTCGTCGCTCCGGGCCGCGGAGGAGGAGCTGGACGGCCCCGGCGTGGACAGCGACGCCGGCGTGCACCGCCGCACCTACCGTCGGGTGTTCGCCCGGCTGGGGCTGGACGACGCCCTGGCGGAATCCCTCTACGCCGTGGAGTCCGACCCGTTCCGCAACGCCTTCGCCACCGACGTCCCGGAGACCCTGCGTGCCCTGCGCGCCGGGGGGCTGCGGCTCGCGGTGGTGAGCGACGTGCACGTCGACATCCGTCCCGCCTTCGCCGCCGCCGGCCTGGATGGGTGTGTCGACGTCTTCACGCTCTCGTTCGAGCAGGGCCTGCAGAAGCCCGACCCGCGCATGTTCACCCGCACGCTCGACGCGCTCGGCGTCCGTGCCGCCGAGGCGGTCATGGTCGGTGACCGGTCCCGGCCCGACGGGGCAGCCGTGGACGCCGGGGTGCCGACCCTGCTGCTCCCGCCCCTGACCGGGCCCGGTGACCGGCGGCTGCACCTGGTGACCGCGCTCTGTGGCGTGCAGCCCTCATCTCAGCTGTGAGATAACGTGACGCGGTGCACCCTCTCGACTCTGCGTCCGACACCGGCATGCGACGGATCGGGGCCCTGGTCCGCGACGCCCGCCGGCATCGCGGGCTCACCCAGCAGCAGCTCGCCGACCGGCTGAGCACCAGCCAGAGCGCCGTCGCCCGGATCGAGCAGGGCAGCCAGAACCTCACCCTCGACTTCCTCGGCCGGCTCTCCGCGGCCCTCGACAGCGAGCTGATCAGCCTCGGCCCGGCCGGCCCCGCCCACCTGCGGGTGACCGGCGGGCGGCCGCTGCGGGGCCGGGTCGCGGTGAAGTCGTCGAAGAACGCCGCCGTCGCCCTGCTGTGCGCCGCGCTGCTCAACCGCGGCCGGACGACGCTGCGCAACGTCTCCCGGATCGTGGAGGTCGAGCGGATCCTCGACGTGCTGCGCTCGATCGGCGTCTCGGCGACGTGGGACGAGGAGGGGCACGACCTGACGCTGCTCGTCCCCGAGGAGCTGGACCTCGACGGCATCGACGCCGACGCGGCCCGCCGGACCCGCAGCATCATCATGTTCCTGGGCCCGCTGCTGCACCGGGAGGCCACCTTCCGGCTGCCCTACGCCGGCGGCTGCGACCTGGGCACCCGCACCGTCCAGCCGCACATGATCGCGCTGCGCCCCTTCGGGCTGGAGATCGAGGCGCACGCCGGCGAGTACCAGGCACGCGTCGAGGGTCCGGGCGCCGCCGACCGCACGATCGTCCTCACCGAACGCGGGGACACCGTCACCGAGAACGCCCTGCTGGCCGCGGCCCGCGCGGACGGCACGACGACCATCCGCAACGCCAGCTCCAACTACATGGTCCAGGATCTCTGCCTGTACCTGCAGCTGCTCGGCGTCGGGGTCGAGGGGCTGGGCTCCACCACCCTGGTCGTGCACGGCCGCCCCGTGCTGGACGCCGACGTCGACTACACGATCAGCGAGGACCCGGTGGAGGCGATGAGCCTGCTCACCGCCGGCATCGTGACCGGGTCGGAGTTGACCGTGGCGCGGGCGCCGGTGGAGTTCCTCGAGGTGGAGCTCGCGGTGCTGGCCGAGATGGGCCTGCGCTACGACCTCTCCCCGGAGTACCTGGCCGACAACGGGCACACCCGGCTGGCCGACATCACCATCCACCCGTCGGAGCTGAAGGCGCCCATCGACAAGGTGCACCCGATGCCGTTCCCGGGCCTGAACATCGACAACCTGCCGTTCTTCGCCGTGATCGCGGCGCAGGCGCACGGCTCGACGCTCATCCACGACTGGGTCTACGACAACCGGGCGATCCACCTCTCCGACCTCACCCGGCTGGGCGCCGACGTCCGGCTGCTCGACCCCCACCGGGTGCTGGTCACCGGCCCGACGCGGTGGTCGAGCGCCGAGGTGGTCTGCCCGCCGGCGCTGCGGCCGGCCGTGTGCATCCTGCTGGCCATGCTGGCGGCGAAGGGCACCTCGGTGCTGCGCAACGTCGACATCATCGCCCGCGGCTACGAGCAGCTCTACGAGCGGCTGGTCGAGATGGGCGCCGACATCGAGGTCTTCCGCGACTGACCCGTGATGATCAGGTGACCTGATCACCACGGGTCCTGGCTCACCACCGACCCTGAGCCAGGACCCCACCAGGTGAGCCAGGACGCCCTGGAGCGGGCTCAGCGCTCCTGGTCGGTGGGGCGGACCAGCACCTCGTTGACCGCCACGTGCGGCGGCTGGGTGACCAGGTAGAGGACGGCCCGGGCGATGTCCTCGGCGTGCAGGGCGCGCATGCTCGTGTACATCCGCTCCGAGGCCGCCTTGGCCTCCGGCTGGGTGATGTGCTCGGTGAGCTCGGTGCTGACCGCGCCCGGCTCCACCAGCCCGATCCGCACGCCGCGGCCGGTGACCTCCTGCCGCAGCGACTCGCTGAACGCGTTCACCGCCCACTTGCTGGCGTTGTAGACGCCGGCGCCCTTGCGGGCCTGCCGTCCGGCGACGCTGGACATGTTCACGATGTCGCCGGAGCCCTGCTCGACCATCCCGTCGAGGGCCGCGTGGGTCATGTACAGGACGCCCATGACGTTGGTCTGGATCATCCGGCGCCAGTCCTCGGTGTCCGCACCGGCGATGGTGCCCAGCAGCATCACGCCGGCGTTGTTCACCAGGACGTCGAGGCCGCCCAGCTCCGACCGCGTGCGCGCGACGGCGTCGGCGCAGGCCCGCTCGTCGGTGACGTCGAGCGCCAGCTGCAGCAAGGACGCGCCCTCGTCGCGGAGCCGCCCGGCCAGGGCGTCGAGCCGGTCGGTGCGCCGGGCCCCGATGGCGACGGCGGCACCGGCCCCGGCGAGGGCGACCGCGGTCGCCTCCCCGATCCCCGACGACGCCCCGGTCACCAGGGCCACCTTGCCCGCGAGCGGACGTTCGGCCTCGGTCATGCGGATCTCCTCCCGGGCCGCCCCGTGCGGCACCCCGCACCACCCTGCCCGGCCCTTGGCCGCCCCGCTCCCCGGGCACGGCCCCGCGGTGGCCGGGCGCTCAGACCAGGGCCTCGAACCCGTCGTCGGGCAGCGCCAGCCCGCCGTCCAGCGGCGGCCGGGCCGGCTGGTCCAGACCGCGCATCCGGGCGGCGTGCAGCGCCAGCAGCAGGTTCAGCCGCAGGGTCGGGTCGGTGGTGAAGGGGCCGAGCATGCGCTCGAGCTTCCCGATCCGGTACCGCATGGTGTTGTAGTGGAAGTGCAGCCGGCGGGCCGACTCCGCGACGTTGAGGTTGGTCTCGAGCAGCACCCGGAGCGTCTCGCGCAGGTCGGCGGAGTCGGCGTCGCCGGCGTCGGCCAGCGAGCCGAGCACCTCGTCGACGTAGGAGCGCAGCTCGGTGCTGTCGGGGATCAGCGACAGCAGCCGGAACACCCCGAGCTGGTCGAAGTGCGTGACCGCGGAGCCGCCGTGGATCTCCTGGCCGACGCCGAGCGCGCGCTGCGCCTGCCGGTGCGCCTCGGCGAGCTCCGACAGCGAGCCGCCGGGGCGGCCGATACCGGTGCCGAGCAGCCGGCCCACCCGGCGCAGCCGCCCGTTGACCCGGGAGGTCACCGCCGACACCAGGGCAGACAGCTCCTCCGGCGTGCGGCCGTCCAGCGGCAGCAGCGTCACGATCTCGGTCGCCAGCCCGGCGACGGCGGCCCCCGCCACCTCCGACTCCAGGGCCGCCCGCCAGCCGTCGGCCAGCCGGTCGAGCACGTCGAGGGCGCGGGTCGGGTCGGCCGCCGCGTCGGCGACGGTCTCCGTCGCGGTGACGAGGACGGCGACCGGCCCGTCCAGGCGCCAGCCGAAGGAGCGGGTGTAGGCCAGGGTCCGCTCGGTGTGCCCGACCGAGCCGCCGACCAGCCGGCGCACCAGGTCCCCCTGGAACCGCAGCTCGACCGAGTGCACCGCCTGCAGGCGGATGACCGACAGGGCGGCGATGACGGCGGCCCGCTCCAGCACACCGCCGGCGCCCAGCATCATCGCGCCGGTCCGGTGCACCGCGACCAGCCAGCCGTGCCGCTGGTCCCCGGCCATGATCGGCGCGACCGCGTACTCCCCCACCCCGCCGGGCAGCTGGTGGTGGCCCGGCACGAGCAGGATGCCGTCGGCCGGCGAGAGGTCGGCGTCGGCGAGCACGTCGGCCGGGGTGACGACGGTCTGGTCGGCCCGGACGCCGGAGAGCCGGCGGGACGGGGTCAGCTCGGCGAGCGCGTCGTCGGCGGCAGCGTCGAGGAGCCACAGCCAGTCGCTGATCTCGGCGACGTCCTCCCGCGGGCCCGCGCTGGTGACCACCTCGCGGTCGGGCCCCAGGCCGAGCACGGCCGCGCCCTCGAGCATCACGGCCAGCCGCTGGGTCACCTCGGCCAGCCCGCCGCCGGTGAGGGCCACCCCGATGAACTCGTGGTCCATGCGCGAGGACAGCGCGAGCGCCTGCCCCTGCTTGGCGACCACCGCGCCGAGCACCGCGGAGACGATCTCGTCCAGCCGGGCGTTCGGGGGCAGGGCCAGCACCGGCAGGCCGCGGCGGTCGGCCTCGGCGAGCACCTCGGGGGGCAGGGGCACGGGCCCGTCGGTGCGCCGGTAGGCCAGCGCCGCGGTACCTGCGACGTCGAGCCGCTCGACCAGGGCCCGGTAGTTCGCCGGGTCGGCCGGCGGGAGGCGGGCGCCCAGCACGACGAGGACGTCGGGACCGGCGGCGGCCAGCGGCTCGGCCGGGTCGTCGACCACCATGTGCCGGATCGCCCGGCTCAGCCCGGAGGCGCCGGCGGTCACGGTGGCGCCCTGGAGCACCGCGAGCCCGAGCGCCTCCTCGACGGTGAGGCCCATCCGGTGCTGCCAGCTCGCGCGGTCGTCGCGCGGCTCGATCCGCGGCGACTCGGCGACAGCCCAATTGCGACGGAACGGGGCGGTTCCATTACCCTGAGTCGCTGTTACGTCCGACACGTCACTCCGGGTCACGAGGCATCCCCTTCCAGTCGTCGTCCAGGGTGCCACACCACAGGATCCTGTCAGGTGTCCCTGGACGCCGAAGCCCATTCTTGGCGACATCCGCCATAAGAGGGCGTGCGACGCGCCGCTTAGGTTCGACCTCGATCCACCCGCTCGCTGGATGGTAGGCGCTCCGTCAGCGGTCGCGCGCATCGTCCCGGCAGGCGGGGTGGACCGAGGAGCGGGGGCCGATCCACCGGTCTCCGTCGTCCCGTCGGGTGGAGGGCGACACATGCGCGCGATCGACGACACCGAAGTCCGTACCGGCCCCGACTCGGGCCCGGCACTCCGAGGCCGCGCAGCACGCGCCGGGCTGCCGACGATCCCCCTGCCCCGCGAGTCGGCCCGTGCGGCGGCACGGATGGCAGCGGCGGCCGGGACCCCCGCCGCGGTCCCGGCCGCGGCGAGCACGGGCGTCGCAGAGCTGCTGCGGGGCCCGGTGCGCCCCGCGCGGGTGCTGCTCACCGGGCCGGCCGCGGTCTACGTCCAGGTCACGGGCGAACGCGGCGGCGGCGACGTCGTCGGCATTCTCACCAGCGACGCCGCGCGCCTCCCCCTGGGCTGCGTGCTCTTCCGGCCGAGCAACGGCCGGCCGCTCGTGGCCGTGCCCACCGGCGCGCCCGCCGAGGTGGGGGCCGGACGGGTCGTCGTGGGCGACCTCGCGGTCAGCGCGGCCGCGTGGTGGGACCCGCGGCCCCGGCTGCCCGGTGGCCGCCCGGCGCTCCTGCCCGAGGGGGTGCGGCAGCTGCGCACCACCCTCTACGGCGAGGGCGTGCCGCACAGCTCGTTCACGCTGCCCGGGCTCCCCACCGGTCCCGGTGGCCCGCTGGCGGCCCTGCGCGGCGCCGTCCGCCGCGCCGACCTCGAGGCCGCCCTGCGCACGGCCACCCGGCTGGTCGGGCTCGGGCCGGGGCTCACCCCCGCCGGTGACGACGTCATGGCCGGCACCATCGCGGGGCTGGTCCTGCTGGGGCACCCGGCGGCCGACCGGTTCGCCGCCGGTGTCTGCTCGCTCGCCGCCGGCCGCACCACGGAGCTCTCCCGGGCGCTGCTGCGGCACGCGGCCGCCGGCCAGGTGAGCGGCGAGTACGCCGCGGTCCTGCGCGGGCTGGTCGGCGAGCGCCCGCTGGCACCCGCGATCGAGCGGCTCCTGGCCACCGGGGCCACGAGCGGCCGCGCCATGGCTCTGGGCCTGTGCACCGCGATCGACCTCGTCGACCGGACGATGCGCACGCGCTGAGCGCCCCGCAACCGGTCAGCCCAGCGGCGCCGGGAGACCCCCCACGGCGCCGTCCCCGCCGACGTCGACGGGGAGGACCGGTCCGAAGCTGTCCCACTGGGTGATCCGGCAGCGGTCGACGCGGGAGAGCTGGAGGTCGACCGGCTCGCCGCGCCACCGGCCGGTGATGTGGGCGGTCTGCGGACCGCCGTACTGCTCGGTGCACATCATGTCCTCCGGCAACGGGGCGAACGGCTCCGTCATGCCGTCCAGGTGCGCGCACGCCGCCTCCGGCTCCGGGTGGCTGCCCTCGGCGACGCCGACGCAGGTGAGCGTCCACGTCCGGGGCGGCGTGCCGTCGCCGAGGTCCACCTCGATGCGGAGGTCGGTCTCGGCCTGCGCGATGCCCGATCCGGCGCCGTCGTCGGTCGCGGTGCCGCCAGCCGACGAGCCGGTGCTGGTGCCGGTGGAAACGTCGTCCCCGCCCTCCGTCCCGGCGCCGCAGGCGCCGAGCACGAACGCCGGGAGCAGGAGGGCCAGGAGCAGCACACGTCGCATACCCCACCGACGTCCCGCTCCGCCGCGGGGTTCCACCGCTGCCCCCACGGGGGTGACGAGCAGCGCGGCCCCGTCCCTCGGGACGGGGCCGGCTAGATGCGGGAGGCGTGGATGCTGGTGACCAGGATGGCGCGGGCCCCGAGCTCCCACAGCTCGTCCATCACCCGGTTGGTCTCGGTCCGGGCGATCATCGCGCGCACCGCCGACCAGCCCGGCGTCTGCAGTGGGCTGACCGTGGGGCCCTCGATGCCCGGGGTGACGGCGGTGGCCTTCTCGAGCAGGTCGTTCGGGCAGTCGTAGTCGAGCATCACGTACTGCCGGGCGACCAGGACACCGCGCAGCCGGCGACGCAGCTGGGCGACGGCCGGGATCTCCTCGGCGCCCTCCCGGCGGACGAGCACCGCCTCGCTGGTGAGCACCGGGTCCCCGATGATGTGCAGCCCCGCGGCCCGCAGCGTCGTCCCGGTCTCGACGACGTCGCAGACGGCCTCGGCCACCCCGAGGCGGCAGGCGGTCTCCACGGCGCCGTCGAGCTTGACCACGCCCGCGGAGATGCCGGCGTCGTCCAGGAAGCGCTGCAGCAGCACCGGGTAGGCGGTGGCGATGCGCTTGCCGGCCAGCTGGTCGACCCGCTCGATGCCCGACTCCACCGGGGAGGCGAAGCGGAACGACGAGCGGCCGAACCCCAGCGGCATGACCTCGACGGCGGCCGGACCCTCACCGTCGGCCGGCGCGGTCTCCAGCAGCATGTCGCGGCCGGTGATGCCGACGTCCAGCGTGCCGGCGGCCACGTACACCGCGATGTCGCGCGGCCGCAGGTAGAAGAACTCGGTGTCGTTCTCCGGGTCGAAGACGGCGAGGTCCTTGGTGCTGCGGCGCTGGCGGTAGCCGCTCTCGGTGAGCATCTCCGCCGCAGGCTCGCTCAGGACGCCCTTGTTGGGCACGGCGATGCGCAGCACGGCAGAACTCCTCGGACGGGGACGGCGGGCGGGATGATCAGAGGTGAGCGTAGACGTCGTCCAGCGTCAGGCCCCGGGCCAGCATGAGCACCTGCACCCGGTAGAGGAGCTGGCTGATCTCCTCGGCCGTGCGGTCGGCGCCCTCGTGCTCGGCCGCCATCCACGACTCGGCGGCCTCCTCCACGACCTTCTTGCCCGCGGCGTGCACGCCGTCGCGCACGGCGGTGACGGTGCCCGACGCGGGATCACCGGCCGCGACCTTGCCGGCCAGCTCGTCGAACAGGGTGTCGAAGGTCTTCACGGACGGGCCTCCTGGCCGGCGGGGATCGCGGAGAAGCCGGTCTGCCGGGGCGCGCCGCGCAGCTCGCGCAGCGTCAGGGCGGTGGCCAGGGCGGCGATCGCCGCCTCCCAGCCCTTGTCCTCGGCCGATCCGGGCAGGCCCGCGCGGTCGCGCGCCTGCTCCTCGGTGTCGCAGGTGAGGACGCCGTTGCCGACGGGCTTGCCGGCGTCCAGCGCCACCCGGGTGAGCCCCGCCGTGACGGCGTCGCAGACGTAGTCGAAGTGCGGTGTGCCGCCGCGGACGACGACCCCGAGCGCCACCACGGCGTCGTGCCGCTCGGCCAGCGCCTGGGCGACGACGGGCAGCTCGACCGCACCGGGCGCCCGGACCACCGTGGGGGCCGGGATGCCGCTGGCCCTCGCCGCCTCGACCGCGCGGGCCAGCAGGGTGTCGGTCAGCTCGGCGTGCCAGGTCGTGGCGACGATGCCGAGGGTCAGGCCGGCGGCGTCGACGGCACCGACCTGCGGTGCGCCGGCGCCGCTCACGACGGCTGCTCGTTCCGACGGAGCGGGACGTCCGTGCCGGGCACCGTCGTGGCCCCGGGGGCGTCGGCCGGCGCGGGCACCGGGCTGTCCGCCGGGCCGGACTCGGTCTCCGGCTCGATGATGTCGAGCAGGTGGCCCATGCGGTCCCGCTTGGTGCGCAGGTAGCCCAGGTTCTCCGCGGTCACGTGGCTGGGCAGCGGCACCCGCCCGAGGACGCGCAGGCCGTAGCCCTCGAGCCCGGCGCGCTTGGCCGGGTTGTTGGTGAGCAGCCGCATGGTGTGGATGCCGAGGTCGACGAGGATCTGCGCGCCGGTGCCGTAGTCGCGGGCGTCGGCCGGCAGGCCGAGGTCGAGGTTGGCGTCGACGGTGTCCGCACCGAGGTCCTGCAGCTGGTAGGCCTGCAGCTTGTGCAGCAGGCCGATGCCCCGGCCCTCGTGCCCGCGGATGTAGAGCACGACGCCGCGGCCCTCCTGGGCGACGGCGGCCAGCGCGGCCTGCAGCTGGGGGCCGCAGTCGCAGCGCAGCGAGCCGAACACGTCGCCGGTGAGGCACTCGGAGTGCACCCGGACGAGCACGTCCTCGCCGTCGCCGATCTCGCCGTAGACGAAGGCGACGTGCTCCCGCTCGTCGTAGGAGCTGCGGTATCCGACGGCGGTGAAGGTGCCCGGGGCCAGCGGCACGATCGCCTCGGCCTCGCGCTCGACCAGCTTGTCGAAGCGCTTGCGGTAGGCGATCAGGTCGGCGATGGAGATCAGGCACAGGTCGTGCTCGTCGGCGAAGACGCGGAGCTCCTCGCTGCGCGCCATCCCGATCGGATCCTTCTCGCTGACGATCTCGCAGAGCACGCCCGAGGGACGCAGGCCGGCCAGCAGCGCCAGGTCGACGGCGGCCTCGGTGTGCCCGGGGCGGCGCAGCACGCCGCCGTCCCGAGCCCGCAGCGGGACGACGTGCCCGGGCCGGGCCAGGTCGGCCGACGTGGTCTCGGCCGCGGCCAGCGTCCGGATGGTGTGCGCCCGGTCGGAGGCCGAGATGCCGGTCGTGACGCCCTCGCGGGCGTCCACGGTGACGGTGTAGGCGGTGCCGAGCCGGTCCTGGTTCACCCGGTGCATCGGGGGCAGGTCGAGCCGGTCGGCGTCGGCCTCGGTCACGGCCACGCAGACGTAGCCGGAGGTGTACCGGACCATGAACGCGACCAGCTCGGGGGTGGCGAGCTCGGCGGCGAAGATCAGGTCGCCCTCGTTCTCGCGGTCCTCGTCGTCGACGACGACGACGGGCCTGCCGCTCTTGATGGCGGCCAGGGCCGACTCGATGGAGTCCAGCCGGGGACCCTCGCTCATGCGCGGGCCTCCAGCAGACGCTCCACGTACTTGGCGATCACGTCGACCTCCAGGTTGACGGGCTCCCCCGTGGCGCGCGCACCGAGCGTGGTCTCGCGGAGGGTGGTGGGGATGAGGCTGACCTCGAACCAGGGCTCGGGGTCGGCCAGGGAGCTGACCGCGCTCACGGTGAGCGAGACGCCGTCGACGGCGATGGAGCCCTTCTCAACGACGTAGCGGCCGAGCCCGGCCGGCAGGCCGATGCGGACGACCTCCCAGTGCTCGGCGGGGGTGCGGGACACGACCCGGCCCACGCCGTCGACGTGGCCCTGCATCAGGTGGCCGCCGAGCCGGGTGTGCGGGCTGACGGCGCGCTCCAGGTTGACCGGCGCGCCGTCGGTGACCGAGCCCAGGCTGCTGCGACGCAGCGTCTCGGCCATGACGTCGGTGGTCCACTCGCCGGCGCCGTCGGCGTCGGGCCGGACCCCGGTGACGGTGAGGCAGACCCCGTTGACCGCGATGGAGTCGCCCAGCGAGACGTCCTGCAGGACGGTGCGGGCGCGGATCCGGAGGACGGCGGAGTCGCCCTGGTCCTCACGAGCCGCCAGGGTGCCCATCTCTTCGACGATGCCGGTGAACACCTCAGCTCCTCCCGTCCGTGCTGCCCCCGCTGGTGCGGGCCACCCCACCAGTGTGCCGGGTGGGGTGCAGCCGGATCTGCACGTCCCCGCCCAGGGGGGTGAGATCGGTGACCGAGTAGGACAGCGCCGAGCCGATCCCGCTGATTCCCAGGTCGCCGACCAGCGACGGGCCGGCGCCCAGCAGCTTCGGTGCGAGGTGCACGACGGCCTCGTCGACCAGCCCGGCCCGCAGGAAGGCCGCGGCGAGCGTCGGCCCTCCTTCCAGCAGCACCCGGCGCACGTCGCGGGCGAACAGCTCGGCCAGCAGCGCCGCCGGCTCCGCGGCCCGGCTCACATGGGTCTGCGCGGCGTCGTCCAGGACCCGCGCGGTGGCCGGCAGCCGGTCCCGGCGGTCGACGACGACGCGCAGCGGCTGCCGCACCGTGTCCCGGCCATCGGCGTCGCGGACGGTCAGCTGCGGGTCGTCGGCGAGCGCGGTGCCCGAGCCGACCACGACGGCGTCGCAGCCGGCCCGCAGCCGGTGCACCTCGGCGCGCGCCTCGGGGCCGGTGACCCAGCGGCTGCTCCCGTCGACGGCGGCCACCCGCCCGTCGAGGGTCGCGGCCACCTTCCAGATCACGTAGGGGCGCTGCTCCCGGACCCCGGTCAGCCAGCCGGCGAGCGCCCCTCGTTCGGCGGCCTCCTGCTCGACGCCGACGACGACGTCCACCCCGGCGGTTCGCAGCCGGTCCGCTCCCCCGCCGGCCAGCTCGGTCGGCTCGGGGACGGCGACCACGACCCGGGTGATCCCGGCGGCGAGGAGGGCCTCGGCGCACGGTCCGGTGCGGCCGGTGTGCGCGCAGGGCTCCAGGGTGACGACGGCGGTGCCGCCGCGGGCCCGCTCCCCGGCCTGCGCCAGCGCGGCGACCTCCGCGTGCGGGCCACCGGGCGGGGCGGTCGCCCCCTCCCCCGCGACGCTGCCGTCGGCGGCCAGGACCACGGCTCCCACGGCCGGGTTGGGGCTGGTCGTGCCGAGCACGGTCGTGCCGAGCTCCCGGGCGCGCCGCATCGCCTGCAGCTCGGCCGGCAGGACGCTCATCCGCGCATCGCCGCGGCCGCCTGCGCGCGCAGCGCGGCGATGGCCCGGGCGGGGTCGTCGGCCCCGTAGACCGCGGACCCGGCGACGAACATGTCGACGCCGGCCTCGGCCGCCTGCTCGATGGTGTCGGCGTTGATGCCGCCGTCGATCTCGACGAGCAGCCTGAGCTCCCCGGCGTCGACGAGCTCGCGGGCCCGCCGCACCTTGGGCAGGACGTCGGCGATGAAGGACTGGCCACCGAAGCCCGGCTCGACGCTCATGACCAGCAGGGTGTCGAAGTCGGTCAGCACGTCGAGGTGGTCCTCGAGCGGTGTCGCCGGCTTGATCGCCAGCCCGGCCAGCGCCCCGGCGGCCCGGATGTCGCGGGCGACGGCGCGGGGGTCGGTGCAGGCCTCGGCGTGCACCGTCACGTTGCGCGCCCCGGCCTCGGCGTAGCCGGGTGCCCAGCGCTCCGGGTGCTCGATCATGAGATGGCAGTCCAGCGGCACCGGGCTGACCTGCTGGATCGCCTCGACGACGGGCAGGCCGAGGGTCAGGTTCGGGACGAAGTGGGCGTCCATCACGTCGACGTGCAGCCAGTCGGCGTCGGCCACGCGCGCGACCTCGTCGGCGATGCGGGCGAAGTCCGCGGACAGCAGGCTGGGCGCGATCATCGGTTGCCGGGACACGTCCGCGAAGTCTAGGTGCGCAGGTCGGCGGAACCCGAGCCGACCGCCGGTCGTCAGGCGTTCAGGAGCACGACCGTCGTCGCCACCCTGTGCGCACCCGGAGGAGCTGCCATGCCGACGTCCGCCGTCATCGCCCTGGTCGTCGTCGTCTGGATCGCGATCGGCTGGAGCGCCGCGCTGTTCCTCGGCCGCCGGGGGTACCGCGATCCGCAGTGGTACTTCCTGGGGGCCGTCCTGGGGCCGCTCTTCCTGCCCATGGCGCTGGAGCGCGGACGGCGCCAGCACCGGGTCGTCGAGCGCACCCCCCGCGCCGACGGGGACGTCCCGCCGACCACCGGGTCGGTGACGGCGGTCGTCGGGGTCGACGGGTCGGCGGAGTCCGACCGCGCGGTGCGGGACGCGGCGGCCCTGCTTCCCGGCGAGGGCACCCGGGTGGTGCTGGTCATGGCCGTCGACCCCGACGTCGTCGAGTTCGCCGACGACACCGAGCAGGCCCGGTGCCGGACGCTGCTGACCGACCGGGCCGGCTGGTTCCCCGGGGAGTCGCCGGTCGTCGAGCTGGTCAGCGGTCAGCCCGGCACCGCGTTGCTCGACGTGGCGCGGCAGGAGGGCGCCGACGTCGTCGTCGTGGGCCGCCGGGGCCGGGGGCTGTCGCACCGGGTGCTCGGCAGCGTCGCCGAGCACGTCACCCACCACTCCCCCGTGCCCGTGCTGCTCGCCGGTCCCCCGACCGGCTGATCCCCTCCGCGAGCCGCGTCGGCGTGCGGACCGGCGCCCTAAGCTGCGCCGGTGAGCGGGACGCCCCGGAGCACGCCGATGACGGACGACGACACGGGCGCTGCGGTGCGCGAGCGGGCGCGGCAGGAGCTGCGCCTGCTGGCCGTCACCGTCCCCTCGTTCCTCGCCGGCTTCGCACTCCTCCGGCTGGAGCCGGGGAGCTGGTCGGCGGCCGGCTGGTTGATCGCCGGGGTCGTCCTGCTGGGCCCCGCCGGCCTCGCCTGGGCCCTGCTCGGCACCGACCGCGGCCGACGTCTGAACACGGATCGCTACGTCACCGAGCACGCCGTCCTCCACCACGTCGACCCAGGGCCCGGCCGCCGCCAGCGCGCCGACCGGGACGCAGCGGCCATGGCCAGGCAGCCGTTCGCCGCCTGGCTGATCGCGCTCGGTCTGCTGCTCCCCCAGGCCGCCCTGGCCGAGTGGGACGACCCGCGAACGGCCGTACCCGGGGCGGTACTTCTCGTGGTCGGCGTGACCGCGTTCCTGGTCGACGCCCACCGGCGGGCCCGCGCTGGGCGGCGGTGGCGCGCGGACCCGCCCGGTCCGCCGCGGGACTGAGCCGATCGTCCCTGCCGTGCGTGTTCGTGGCACACGACCGGGTAGGGCCCGATGCATGGCTTCCGACTCCTCGGCCCCCGCCCCCTACGACGGCTTCGACCGCATGCCGATCGGCGACACCTGGCGCGCCGGCAACGCGGGGAAGACCGCCACCGACACCGACCCCTACACCGGCGAGACGCTCACCGAGATCCCCCTCGCGAACGCCGACGACCTCGACGAGGCCTACGCGACCGCCAAGCAGGCGCAGCGCGAGTGGGCCGCCCGACTGCCCAGCGACCGCGCCGACGTGATGCGCCGCGCCGCCCGCATCATGGAGGCGCGCAAGGACGAGATCGTCGACTGGCACATCCGGGAGAGCGGCGCCGCTGCGCCGGCCGCCGAGTTCGAGTACGCGATCACCCTCCGCGACTTCCACGAGGCGTCGTCCTACCCGTACCGGATGGAGGGCCGGATCCTGCCGGCCGACATCGAGGGCAAGGAGAGCCGCGTCTACCGCCGTCCGGTCGGGGTAGTCGCCGTGATCAGCCCGTGGAACGTGCCGATGCACCTGTCCAACCGCTCGGTCGCGCCGGCGCTGGCGCTCGGCAACGCCGTCGTCCTGAAGCCGGCCGGTGACACCCCGGTGACCGGCGGCCTGCTGCTGGCCAAGATCTACGAGGAGGCCGGGCTGCCCCCGGGCGTGCTCTCGGTGGTCATCGGCGCCGGCCGCGACATCGGTGACGCGATCGTCAGCCACCCCACCCCCCGCGTCGTCTCCTTCACCGGGTCCACCCCGGTGGGCAAGGGGATCGCCGAGAAGGCGGGGCTCAAGAAGCTCTCGCTGGAGCTCGGCGGCAACGGCCCACTGGTGGTGCTGGACGACGCCGACCTGGAGTACGCGGTGGACGCCGCCGTCTTCGGGAAGTTCTTCCACCAGGGCCAAGTCTGCATGATCACCAATCGCATCGTGGTGGACGCCGCGGTGCACGACGAGTTCGTCGACCGCTACGTCGAGCGGGTGCGGGGGCTCAAGGCGGGCAACCCGACCGAGGCCGACACCGTGATCGGCCCGATCATCAACGCCAAGCAGCTCGAGGGCATCCAGGAGAAGGTCGCCCAGTCGATCTCCGACGGCGCCGAGCAGCTGCTCGGCGGCGACCCCACGGGCCCGATCGGCTCGGTGCTGCCGCCGCACGTGCTGCTGGGCACCAACGACGTCGCGACCGCCCGGCAGGAGGTCTTCGGCCCGGTCGCGACGATCATCCGGGCCCGCGACGAGGCCGAGGCGCTGAGCATCGCCAACGACACCGAGTACGGGCTCTCCAGCGCCGTCTTCACCCGGGACACCCTGCGCGGGGTCAACTTCGCCCTGCAGGTCGAGGCGGGCATGACGCACGTCAACGACTCGCCGCTCAACGACGAGAACAACACCGCGTTCGGTGGCGAGAAGGACTCGGGGCTCGGTCGCTTCGGCGGCGAGTGGGCGATCGACGAGTTCACCACCGACCACTGGATCAGCGTCCAGCACACCCGGCGGCAGTTCCCCTTCTGAGCCGCCCGGGCGGGTGGCAGGACTGACCGGCTGATCCGCGGGTGCCCGACCCGCGAGAAGTGTCGTACCCCCTGCCTAGCCTGCGGGTATGTCGTCGGGTGGCGGGTTCGCGATCGGGGTGGCCGTGGTGCCGGTGAGCCCGCCGTCGGGGTGGGAGCTGCTGGATCCGGAGCCGTCGCCGGCGCTGGGTGAGCCGCTGAGTGCCTGGTTGCCCGTCCGGCGGAGCGCTGCGGAGGCGGCGGGGTTGCTCCAGCAGATCGTGGCGGCCGAGGCGCAGCTGGCCGCGCTGCGGGCGGAGCTGGTGACGGATCTCGCCGCCGCCCGCCCCGCCCCGGCCGATCCGCCGCCCGGGGGCGAGGGGGCCGGGGCACACGGGCCGGCCGGTACGAGCGAGTTCGTGCCCGATGAGCTGGCGATGGTGCAGAACTGCAGCCGGGCGGCGGCGGTCACCCTGCTGGAGCACGCCGGGCTGCTGACCACGGTCCTGCCACGCACGTTCTCCGCGCTGCGGACCGGCCGGCTGGACTGGCCCCGGGCGCGGGCGATCGCGGCGGAGGTCGCCGCGACCGGGGCCGACACCGACCCGGGCGTGATCGCCGCGGTGGAGGCCGCGGTGCTGCCCCGGTCCACCGAGCTCTCGGTCCGCCGGCTGCGGGAGGCGGTCCGGGCCGAGCTCGTCGCGCGCGACGCCGCCGCCGCGGACCGGCGGCGGGCGCAGCGCCGCCGCGGGGCGGATGTGACCGTGCGCCCGGTCGGGGACGGCATGAGCGAGTTCCGCGCGCTCATGCCGCATCCCGAGGCCCGGGCCTGCCGCGACACCGTCGACCGCCACGCCCGCGCCGCGAAGGACGCCGGCGACCTGCGCCCGATCGGGATGCTGCGCGCCGGGGCGGCGGCGGACCTGATGCTGCGCCCCTGGCAGGAGCAGCCGTCGGTGACCGCCCAGCTGACCGTGGTGGCGCCGCTGGGCGCGCTCACCCCGGCCCGCCTCCTGGCCGCCGGTGCGCCACTGCCCGCCGAGTTCACGGTCGCCGGCGCGTCGCCGGGGACCCCCGCCCCGGTCGGGGTGGTCGACGGGGAGCCGATCACCGCCGCCCACCTGCGCGAACTGCTCACCGCACTCGACGCCGCCGGCGTGCGGGCACCGGCCGGCGGCCGCCTGGAGATCGCGATCACCGACGCCACCGGGGCGCTGCTGGCCCTCACCACCCCCGGCGAGGCGGCCCGGCTGGCCCGCCGCGGCTGCCCCGACCACCCCGACCACCCCGACGGCAACGGCGGCTGCGGCTGCCCGGTGCTCGGGGTGCCAGGCCCGGTCGACCGCTACCGACCCTCGGCCACCCAGCAGCGGTTCCTGCGCGACCGCGACCGCACCTGCCGCCACCCCGGCTGCACCGCACCGGCCGCCCGCACCGATCTGGACCACGTTCTCCCACACGCCGACGGCGGCGAGACCGCCTGCGACAACCTGTGCTGCCTGTGCCGCCGCCACCACCGGCTCAAGACCTTCGCCCCCGGCTGGCAGCACACGATGAGCGACGACGGCGTCCTCACCGTGATCACCCCGTCCGGCGTCACCCGGACCAGCCGGCCACCCGGCTACCGGGTGCTCAGCGAGCCACCCCGACCACCGAAGCCCGACCCGGAACCGGCGGAGGACCCACCACCCTTCTGACCCGACCGTCAGGACGGGCAGCGGCCGCGTCGGTCAGCTGGTGCGGCGGAGCAGCGCCATGAACATCGCGTCGGTGCCGTGCCGGTGCGGCCACAGCTGCCCGAAGTCGCCCCGCCCGATGCCGGGGACCTCGGGG
Source organism: Blastococcus sp. SYSU DS0619 (assembly GCF_054051035.1). Classification (NCBI taxonomy): domain Bacteria; kingdom Bacillati; phylum Actinomycetota; class Actinomycetes; order Geodermatophilales; family Geodermatophilaceae; genus Blastococcus; species Blastococcus sp. SYSU DS0619. The sequence continues at coordinate 52,104 of NZ_JBJHAM010000001.1, forward strand.
AACAGCGGGGCCACCGGGAGCACCTCCACGTCGTCACGGGCGGCAGCGGCGTCCACCACCGCCACGGTCTCCGCCGTGTGCGGCGAGCAGGTCACGTAGGCGACCACCCCGCCGACCCGCACCGAACGCAGGGCGCTGTCCAGCAGCGCCGTCTGCAGCTCGGCCAGCGGGGCGACGTCCTCGGCCGTCCGGCGCCAGCGCACCTCCGGACGGCGGCGCAGCGCGCCGAGCCCGGTGCACGGCGCGTCCAGCAGCACCCGGTCGAACGAGCCGGGCTCCCACGGCGGCTGCGTGCCGTCGGCGGCCAGCACCTCGACGTCGTCCTCACCGCGCAGCGTCTGGGCGACCAGCTCGGCCCGGTGCGGCGCCCGGTCCGCAGCGGTCAGCCGCACCCCCTCGGGCCGGGTGACGGCGAGCAGCCCCGCCTTGCCGCCGGGCCCCGCGCACATGTCCAGCCACGCGCGCTCCGGCCCCTCCACCGGCGCACGCGCCAGCAGGAGGGCGGCGAGCTGGCTGCCCTCGTCCTGCACCGCCGCGCGCCCCGACCGCACCGACGCCAGCCGGCCGGGGTCGCCCCCGCCCAGGCGCACCGCGAACGGCGACCACGGACCGGGCTCACCGCCGGACTCCTCGGCGAGCTCCTCGCGGGCCACGCGCCGGGCGACCAGGTGCACCTCGGGGGCGACGTCGTCGGCCAGCAGCGCGGGCTCCAGCTCCGCCTCGTCGCCCAGCGCGTCCCGCCAGGCATCGACGATCCACCGCGGGTGGTCGGTGGCCAGCGCCAGCCGCTCGTCGCCCTCCGCGCCGAGCACGGCCAGCCACGCCGCCCGGTCCCCGCCGCCGGCGACCTTGCGCAGCACCGCGTTGACCAGCCCGGACGCGCCCGTGCCGACGATGCCCCGGGTCAGGTCCACGGTGGTGTCCACGGCCGCGTGGGAGGGCACCCGCAGGTCGATGAGCTGGTACGCCCCGAGCCGCAGCAGGTCCAGCACGCGCGGGTCCAGCTCGGTCAGCGGGCGCGACACCAGCCCGGCCAGGACGGCGTCCAGGGTGCCCTGCGCCCGCAGCGTCCCGTAGGCCAGCTGGGTGGCGAAGGCGGCGTCCCGCGGATCCAGCTGCCGCTCCCGCAGCAGCTGAGGCAGCAGCAGGTTGGCGAACGCCTCGCGCGAGGAGACGGCGTCCAGCACGTCGTAGGCGGTCAGCCGGGCGCCGTCGAGCACCGGCCGCCGGGTGGCGGGGTGCCGGCGCCGTCCGGAGCCGCCCTTCCGCGGCGGGCGGGTCACTCGCCGCCCAGCCGCTCGCCCGGGGCGGGGCGGGCCCCGCGGGCCCAGTCCGCAGCCGGGAACATCCGCTTGCCCGCGGGCTGCACCTGGTCCAGCCGCACCGGGCCGGTGCCGGTGCCCACGAGGACGCGTCCGTCCTCGACCAGCAGCCCACCCGGTGCCAGTGACGGGCCCTCCGGCTCCGGGACGACCGGCCCCAGCCGCATCCGCTCCCCCCGCCACGTGGTCCACGCACCGGGCGCCGGCGTCACCCCGCGGACCCGCCGGTCGACGACGTGCGCGGGCAGCGCCCAGTCCACCCGGGCGTCCGCGGTCTCCACCTTGGGCGCCAGGCTGACGCCGTCGGCCGGCTGCGGCTGCGGCTCCAGCGCGCCGGCGGCGATGCCGTCCAGGGTGGCCACGAGCAGCGCGGCGCCGCTGACCGCCAGCCGGTCGAGCAGGTCACCGGCGGTGTCCCGGGGACCGATGGCCTCGGTGAGGGTGCCGTAGACCGGCCCGGTGTCGAGCCCGGCTTCCAGGAGGAACGTCGAAGCGCCGGTGATCTCGTCACCGGCCATGATCGCGTGCTGCACCGGCGCGGCGCCGCGCCAGGCCGGCAGCAGCGAGAAGTGCAGGTTCACCCACCCGTGCCGCGGCAGGTCCAGGGCCGCCCGGGGCACCAGGGCGCCGTAGGCGACGACCGGCGCGCAGTCGACCTGGAGAGCGGCCAGCTGGTCCAGGAACTCCGGCTCCCGGGGCGAACGCGGCTGCAGCACCGGGAGGCCGGCGGCGTCGGCGTGCTCGGCCACCGGGGAGCGGCTCACCTTCCGGCCGCGGCCGGAGCGGGCGTCGGGCCGGGTGAGGACGGCGACGACCTCGTGGTCGGAGGCGAGGAGCGCCTCCAGCGAGGGGACGGCGGGCGCCGGGGTGCCGGCGAACAGGAGCTTCAGTGGGGGCTCACCTTCACGACGGGGAGGTAGCTGCCGTAGCCGGCCCACTCGGCGGCCTGGATCTCGGCCAGCGCGGCGGTGCGGTCGACGTCGGCGAGCCGGTCGACGAACAGGACGCCGTCGAGGTGGTCGGTCTCGTGCTGGATGGCGCGGGCCAGCAGCTCGGAGCCCTCGACCCGCACCGGGTCGCCGTGCATGTTCCAGCCGGAGGCGACCACGTGCAGGTGCCGACGGCAGTCGTAGCGCAGGTCGGGGATGGACAGGCAGCCCTCCGGGCCGTCCTGCACCTCCTCGCCGACGGGGACGACGTCGGGGTTGACCAGGTGGCCCACCTCGCCGTCGACGTACCAGGTGAACACCCGCAGGCCGACGCCGATCTGCGGTGCCGCCAGCCCTGCGCCACCGGCCGCCTGCATGGTCTCGGTCAGGTCGGTGACGAGCTGCCGGAGCTCCTCGTCGAAGTCGACGACCGGCGCCGCGGGCCGGTGCAGCACCGGGTCGCCGAACAGCCGGATGGGGGTGACGCTCACCCGGTGATCGTAGGCGGCCGCCGGTTCACACCAGGATGAGCGGGTCCAGCTGCACCCGGACGTGCTCGGGCACCTTGCGCGCGCTGCGCACGCCCTGCACCTCCGCCAGCGCGTGCGCCAGCGCCGCGCCCTCGGTGCGCGGCACCCGCACCAGGTATCGCTCCCGCTCGCCCCCCTGCCCCTGCCGAGGCGGCTCCGGGACCGGCCCCAGGAGGTCGGCGTCGGCGGGCAACCGCGCCGCGGCCAGGAATTCGCCCAGCGCGGCCGGTGACCCGACCAGCGACGCCATGCGGGTGACCGGCGGGAAGCCGAGCTCGCGGCGGTCGGCCAGCTCGCGCTCGGCGAGCCAGCCCGGGTCCCAGCGCACCAGCGCCTGGACGACGGGGTGCCCGGCGTCGGCGGCCACGACCACCTGTCCCCCGGCCGAGGCGGGCCGCACCAGCGACGCGGCGTTGGTCCACCGGCGCAACGCCTCCTCGCCGGCGCGCAGGTCCGCCCGGCCGAGCAGCGCCCAGGAGTCCAGCAGCAGCGCGGCGCCGTACCCGCCGTCGGCCACCGGCTCGGCACCGGGCGTGGCCACGACCAGCGCGGGACCCGCCGGCACCGTGGCCAGGACGCCGGAGGTGCTGCCGGAGGTGCGCACCGTCGTGCCGGCGAAGGCCCGCGCGAGCTCCTCGGCGGTGCGCGACTCCCCCACCACCGAGGCCCGGAGCTTCGTCCCGTGGCAGTGCGGGCAGTCGAACGTGGCGGCGGGGCGGGCGCACCAGCGGCAGGCCGGGATCCGCCCGCCGCCCGGGCCCGGCCGCGGCGAGATGCCCAGCGGGCCGGCGCAGGCGGCGCACCGGGCCGGCGCCCGGCAGCGGGCGCAGGCCAGGGACGGGACGTAGCCGCGCCGGGGAACCTGCACGAGCACCGGTGCGCCGGCGGCGAGCGCCTTGCGCGCCACGTCGTAGGCCAGCGAGGGCAGCCGCGCGGTGCGGGCCGCGGCGTCGCGGGCCAGCTCGAAGTCCTCCCCCAGCGCCTGGACCCGGGGGGCGGCCGTGCGGAGCACCGCTCGGTCGGCGACCAGCTCGTGCGCCCACCCGGACTCCACCAGCAACGCCGCCTCGGCGGTGCGCGACGTGCCGGCGACCACGGAGGCGCAGGAGTCCAGCCAGGCCCGCTGGACCAGCACGTCGCGCGCGTGCGGGTAGGGGGCGCGCTCGTCGGAGTGCAAGTCGTCGCCGTCGTCCCAGACGACGACCAGCCCGAGCTCCCGGACCGGCGCGAACATCGCCGCCCGGGTGCCCAGCACCACCTGCGCGGCGCCCCGCGAGGCGGCGAGGAACCGGCGGTAGCGCTTCTCCGGCGAGTCGTCGGCCCGCAGCACGGTGAACGAGTGCTCGGGCAGCAGCCGCTCCGCCGCCGCGGTCAGCCGGTCCAGGTCCCTGCCGTCGGGCACCACGACGAGCGCCCCACGGCGGCCGGACAACGCCGCCCGGCACAGCTCGACCAGCCGCGTCGGCCAGTCCTCGCCGGGCAGCGCCGTCCACACGGCGCGCGCCGGCCGCCCCTCGGCCAGCGCATCGAGGAGCGCGGGGCCGGCCGGGTAGCGGGCGAAGCCGGCCGGGTCGGGTGGCCCGGGCAGCTCCTCGGGGGTGGGCGAGGGCCGCTTCTCGGCGGCGGCCCGGCGCGGCGGCAGGGCCAGGCGCAGCACGTCGCTGGCGGTGCCCGCGTACCGGTCGGCGACGGCGCGGACCAGGCGCGCGACCTGCGGGGTGAGCACCGGCTCCCCGGAGGGCACGTGGGACAGCGGCTGCAGCCTGCCGGCGAACTCGGTGGTGTCCGTCAGCTCCCACACCACGCCGTCGACCAGCCGGCCGTGGAACCGGACCCGTACCCGGCAGCCGGGCTGCACCGTGTCGGCGTACTTCTCCGGGACCGCGTAGTCGAACGGCCGGTCCAGGTGGGCCAGCGGGACGTCGACGACGACCCGGGCGACCTGCACCGGGCCAGTCTCCCCGGCCCCACCGACAGGACCGCGCTCCTCCCCCGGCCCCGCGGCGGGCGGGCGGGGCCGGGGGGCGGGCTCGGTCCTCAGGCCCCCACGGCCGAGCGCAGCGCCTCGACGCGGTCCAGCCGCTCCCACGGCAGGTCCAGGTCGCTCCGGCCGAAGTGGCCGTAGGCGGCGGTCGGCCCGTAGATGGGGCGCAGCAGGTCCAGGTCGCGCACGATGGCGCCCGGGCGCAGGTCGAACACCGAGCTGACCGCCTTCTCCAGCACCTCGTCGGCCACCGTGCCGGTGCCGTGGGTGTCGACGAAGAGGCCGACCGGGTGCGCGGCGCCGATCGCGTAGGCGACCTGCACCTCGCAGCGGCGGGCGAGCCCGGCGGCGACGACGTTCTTCGCCACCCAGCGCATCGCGTAGGCCGCCGAGCGGTCGACCTTCGACGGGTCCTTGCCGGAGAAGGCGCCGCCGCCGTGACGGGCCATGCCGCCGTAGGTGTCCACGATGATCTTGCGGCCGGTCAGGCCGGCGTCGCCCATCGGGCCGCCGATGACGAACTTGCCGGTCGGGTTCACCAGCAGCCGGTGGCCGGTGGTGGGCAGGCCGAGGGCGGCCAGCTCCGGCTCGACGACGAGCTCCTCGATGTCGGGGGTCAGCAGCGTCTCGATCGAGATGTCCTCGGCGTGCTGCGAGGAGACGACCACGGTGTCGACCGCGACCGGCCGGTCGTCCTCGTAGACGACGGTGACCTGGGTCTTGCCGTCGGGCCGCAGGTAGGGCACCGAGCCGTCCTTGCGCACCGCGGACAGCCGGCGGGAGAGCCGGTGAGCGAGCGCGATCGGCAGCGGCATCAGCTCGGGGGTCTCGTCGGTGGCGTAGCCGAACATCAGGCCCTGGTCACCGGCGCCCTGGCGCTCGATCGCGTCGTCCTCGGAGCTGCCGCCCGTGCGCGACTCGTACCCGGTGTCGACGCCCTGGGCGATGTCCGGCGACTGGGCGCCGATCGACACGCTGACGCCGCACGACGCGCCGTCGAAGCCCTTGCGGGAGGAGTCGTAGCCGATGCGGAGGACCGTCTCGCGGACGATGGCCGGGATGTCGACGTAGCCGGCGGTCGTGACCTCACCGGCGATGTGCACCTGGCCGGTGGTGATGAGGGTCTCGACGGCGACCCTGCTGCGCGGGTCCTGCGTCAGCATCGCGTCCAGGATCGAGTCGCTGATCTGGTCGGCGATCTTGTCCGGGTGGCCCTCGGTCACCGACTCGGACGTGAAGAGGCGGCGTGGCATGTCGGTACTCCTGGGTCGCGGGACACGATTCGGCGAGCCGCTCGGTGCCACGACTCGTGGAGGGACGTTACCCGGGCGAGACCGGGCGCCCCTCGGCGCGGGTGGACCCGTGCCAGGGCCTCGGCGCCGGCGCCTCCGCGCCGCAGTGCGCCCGCGTCCGCGTCCGTGCGGGAGCCCGACCCGGTCCGCGCCGGACCCCGCCGAGGAGGCGGCCCCGCCCCGGTCGCGTGAAACCACCGGGGGCGGGGCCTGGGCCCGCCGCTCATGGCGAGTGGGCGGAGGACCTGGACCCGACCGTACGTGCCGACGGCCCCGCCCGTGGACGGGTGGGGTCGGGCACGGGAACGCGCGGTGGCGGGAGAACGCGCCCGGCACGGTGACTAGACAGAGCGTCTGAGTAGAGCCACTATCGAGTCATGACCGGCTCCGCCCAGCCCAGTGAGTGGCTGCGCGGGGTCCTGGAACTGTGCGTGCTGCGCGTCATGGCCGACGGACCGACCTACGGCTACGCCATCGCCAGCGAGCTGGCGGCCGCCGGTTTCGGGGACGTCAAGGGCGGCACGCTGTACCCACTGCTGGCCCGGCTGGAGAAGAACTCGCTGGTCACCGTGGCCTGGCGGACGGGAGACGGGGGGCCGGAACGCAAGTACTTCACGCTCACCGACGCCGGGCGCCGCGAGCTCGAGCACGGCCAGGACCGGTGGCAGAGCTTCTCCGCCCGGGTCACCGACCACCTGTCGGCCGCCGACGCCATCCCCCCGAGGAGCAGATCGTGAACGAGACCCCGCGCGTCCAGGAGCCGCACCAGGAGGTCTGGCAGCGTCCCTTCGTCCTCGCTCAGCAGGAGTGGTGCGGCGCGTTCGTGCTCGAGCTGCGGCTGCGCGACGTCCCCGGTCCGGTGATCGGGGAACGCCTGGCGGAGGTGGAGCGGCACTGCGCGGAGAGCGGCGAGACGCCAGCCGAAGCGTTCGGCGATCCGACGTCCTACGCCCGGCAGATCGACACGGAGAGCTCGCCCGAGCGGGTGTCCGGGGTCTGGACGGTCGCGGCGCTGGGCGCGGCGCAGGTCGTCGCCCTGATCGTGGGCACGGCAGCCACGCGGACCTGGGCCGAGGGTGGCGTCCTGACCTGGAACGGCGTCCAGGTCGGCTGCCTCGCCCTGGTCCTGCTCGTGGTGCTGGCCGTCCCCCGACTGGTCCGTCCGCTGATCACCCACACGTGGGTGGTCGGCCCCGCCGCGGTTGCCCTCGTCGTGCTGGCCTCGCTGGGCTCGGCGGTGTCCGGCCGGTTCGTGACGTCGTCGGTCCTGCCCGTGCCGGCGGCCGTGGTGGCCGTCGGGTTGTTCGGCGTGGTCGTGGTCCTGGCCTGGCTCGAGTACCGGGAGCTGGCGAACGACGACCTGGTCACCTCACCGCTGCCCCCCGCTGCGGGCGACGGGGCGCAGCAGGTCCGGCGTCGCTGGAACGCGCTCGTGCCGACAGCGCTGGTCCCGGTCTGCTACCTCGCCCTGGGGGCCGCTCCCTGGTTCGTGGGCTGAGCCTCGTCGCCGGGCCCCCCGGGCGAGCTCCGGGCCGTGCTAGGCCCACCGGACGGGTCAGCGGCCCGTCAGCCGGGCTGCCGCCACGGTCCAGATTCCGGCGGCGATGCCGTCCTTGGGGCCGAGCGCGATCTCGGTCGCCGACCCGTCGGCGGCGAGGACCACCACGGCGTTGTTCGCCTTGCCGAACACCTGCCCGGCGGAGACGTCGTTGACCACCAGCAGATCGCAACCCTTGCGGGCCAGCTTCGCGCGGGCGTGGGTGAGCACGTCGCCGTCGTCGTCACCGGTCTCGGCGGCGAAGCCGACCACGAGCCGGCCCGGCGCGCGTTCGGCGACCAGCTCGGCCAGGACGTCGGGGTTCCGGACGAGCTCGACGGCGCTCGGCTCGCTGGCCGCGCCCTTCTTCAGCTTGGTGGCGGCGACGCCGGCCGGCCGGAAGTCGGCGACCGCGGCGCTCATGACCACGACGTCGGCGGCGCTCGACTCCGCCAGCACCGCCGTCCGCAGCTCCTCGGCCGTCCCGACCGGCACCACCCGGACGCCGAAGGGCGCGGGCAGCTCCACGTTGGCGGCCACCAGGACGACCTCCGCGCCGCGGGCGGCGGCGACCCGCGCCAGGGCCCAGCCCTGCTTGCCCGACGACCGGTTGCCCAGGTAGCGAACCGGGTCCAGCGGCTCGCGGGTGCCGCCGGCGCTGATGACGACCCGGCGGCCGGCGAGGTCCTGCGGCAGCGCGTCGGCGCCCCCGTCCAGCACGACCGCGGCCAGCGCGGCGATGTCGGCGGGCTCGGGCAGCCGACCGGGGCCGGAGTCGGGACCGGTGAGCCGGCCGACGGCGGGCGGCAGGACGACCGCGCCGCGGCGGCGAAGCGTGGCCACGTTGTCCTGCGTGGCGGGGTGCAGCCACATCTCGGTGTGCATGGCCGGGACGAACACCACCGGGCAGTGCGCGGTGAGCAGCGTCGCGGTCAGGAGGTCGTCCGCCCGGCCCGCCGCGGCGCGGGCCAGCAGGTCGGCGGTGGCCGGGGCGACGACGACGAGGTCGGCGGTCTGGCCGATCCGCACGTGCGCCACCTCGGGGACGTCGGACCAGACGTCGGTGGTGACCGGGTTGCCCGACAGCGCCTCGAACGTCGCCGCGCCGACGAAGTGCAGCGCGCCGGGGGTGGGGACGACGCGCACGTCGTGCCCGGCCTCGGTGAGGGCGCGCAGCAGCAGCGCGGCCTTGTAGGCGGCGACGCCACCGCTGACACCCAGCACGATCCGACTCACGCGGTCATCCTCCCGACACGAGAACGCACCCGGCAGCGCCTGCCGGGTGCGTTCTCATCAGTTCTGGGGTGCCCGCCCAGGCGGGCGGACGAGATCCTGCCTCAGTTCTCGCCGGCGGTGTGCGCCAGGAGCCCCTCGTTGATCTCGCGGAGGGCGATCGACAGGGGCTTCTCCTGCGGCGCGGTGTCGACCAGCGGGCCGACGTACTCCAGCAGGCCCTCGGAGAGCTGGCTGTAGTAGGCGTTGATCTGGCGCGCGCGCTTGGCGGCGAAGATCACCAGCCCGTACTTGCTGCTGGTGCGCTCGAGCAGCTCGTCGATCGGCGGGTTGGTGATGCCCTCGGGGGCGGGTGCGACTCCGGACACGGGCGGGCGTGCTCCTCATTCGATAGCGGGAGGAAGGCGCCGGCGGGTCCACCGGCGAGGCTCTTCCTCGTGGGCACTACTCCCCCGGCACGAGTCCGGGTGAGGGCGCAGTCAGCAAGCCTACCAACTCGTCCGCGGCGCGGGCCACGTCGTCGTTGACCACCACCACGTCGAACTCCCCGGAGGAGTCCAGCTCGGCCTGCGCGATGGCCAGCCGGCGCTCCTGCACGGCGGCCGGCTCCGACCCGCGACCGGCCAGCCGGCTGACCAGCTCGGCCCACGACGGCGGCGCCAGGAAGACCAGTTGTGCCTCCGGCGCCCGGGCCCGCACCTGACGGGCGCCCTGCAGCTCGATCTCCAGCAGCGCCGGCCGGCCGGTGGCCAGCTGGGCGCGGACGGGCGCCACCGGGGTGCCGTACCGGTTCCCGGCGTACTCGGCCCACTCCAGCAGCCCGTCGGCGGCCACCAGCCGGTCGAACTCGGCGTCGTCGACGAAGTGGTAGTGCACCCCGTCGACCTCACCCGGCCGGGGACGACGAGTGGTGGCCGACACCGACACCCACACGTCGGGGTGCCGCCGCCGGACCTCGGCGACCACGGTGCCCTTGCCGACCCCGGAGGGTCCGGAGAGCACGGTCAGCCGTGCCGGTGTCGCTGCAGCCACTCGTCGTCCTCGCCCGCGTTCGTCGGCGGCGCCGGCGACTCCTCAGACGGAGCCGTCGGCAGGAACCTGCTCGGCGACGACCTGGTCGCCGCCGAACTCCGATTCCAGCGCCCGCCGCTGGTTGGCGCCCAGTCCCCGCACGCGTCGCGTCGGGGAGATCTCCAGGCGTTCCATGATCTTCGCAGCCCGGGCCTTGCCGACACCCGGCAGGGATTCCAGCACCGCGGAGACCCGCATCTTGCCGATGACTTCGTCGGTCTCGCCCTGCTTGAGGACGTCGCCGACCGTGGCGCCCTTGCTCTTGAGTCGCTCGCGCAGTTCGGCACGTGCCTTGCGAGCTGCGGCCGCCTTCTCCAGGGCGGCCGCCCGCTGTTCCGGGGACAGGTCAGGCAGGGGCATGGTGCAACCCAATCGTGTCGTCGCCGGCCGTGTTCCGGCCGGCCGTCGTTCGGTTCGTCGAGACGTGGTGCGCCTCCGTTCCGAGCCTCACGGTCTGTCTGGTTCCCGGCAAATCCGCTGGTCACGCACGGACTGGGAGATCACCTGGCGCGCCGTCCCACGTGGGCTCGCCACCGTAGCCACGCATCGCATCACCGTGCGTAATCGGACCAGGTCAGTGCGCCCATGCGGACGGTCTCGTTCCGTCGGCCCGGGTCACGCGCCTGGTCGGCACGCCGCCACCGACACGCCGACGACACGACACGCCGGACCGTCGAGCCCGCCGGGCTCAGCCCCCCGCGGGCGGCGCCCCGCCACCCTCGGACCGGGGCCGGACGGCGACCATCGCCACGTCGTCCTGACCACCGCGCGGCACCATCCGGGCGAGGACGGCGTCGCAGAGGTCGTCCAGCTCGTCGCCGGCGTGCCGGTCGACCGCCGCCAGCAGCGACCGCAGCCCGTCGTCCAGGGTGTGGCTGCGGCTCTCCACGAGACCGTCGGTGTAGAGGAGCAGGGTGGCGCCCCGGGGCAGCTGGACCTCCGCGGTGTGCCGCGCCGCCCGCGGGTCGACCCCCAGCAGCAGGTCGGGCCGCCGGGCCGGGTACTCCAGCAGTCGCGGGGGGCCGTCGACCGGGACGAGTACGGGCGGCGGGTGGCCGGCGTTCGACCACCGCACCCGCGCACCGCCCGGCACGGGCCGGATCACGGCGAGCACCGCGGTCGCGAGGGTGGACAGCTCCAGCCCCTCGACGGCCTCGTCGACCACGCTGAGGACCTGCCCGGGCGTGCCGGCGGTGGTGTAGCCGATGCCGCGCACCAGCGAGCGCAGCTGGCCCATCGCCGCCGCGGCCCGGATGTCGTGACCGACGACGTCGCCGATGACGACCGTGAGGTCGCCGTCGCGCTGGCGGAAGGCGTCGTACCAGTCGCCGCCCACCTGGGCCTCCCGCGCCGCCGCGACGTAGCGCACGGCGACCTCGGCGAACGGGAGGGCCGGCGGGTCGGTCAGCAGGCTGTTCTGCAGCTCGGTGGCCAGGTGCCGCTGGCCGGTGTAGAGCCGGGCGTTGTCCAGCGCGATGCCCGCCCGCCGGCCGACCTCGCGGGCCACGGGCAGGTCACGCTCGCCGAACTCCTCGGCGTCGGCGCCGCGCACCAGCAGAACCGAACCCAGGACGCCTTCCCGGCCCGGCACGGGGACGGCGAGGACGCTGGCCGTACCGAGCCGCGCCGCCAGGTCGCGGAGCTCGGGATCGGGCACCTGCTCGGCCAGCGCCTCCTCGTCGAGCACCGGGAGCAGCACCGCTTCCCCGGCGGATGCCCGGCGGCTGGCCCGGCTGCCGGCACCCCGTTGGGCGACGGCCTGCTCGAGCCGGCGTACCAGCGGGGCCAGCGCCGGATCGCGGTGCCGGGCGACGTGGGCGGCGAGCTGATCGCGCTCCCCGCGGACCTGGATGCTCACCCAGTCGGCCACGGCCGGCACCAGCGCGCCGGCCAGCCGGGCGATCGACTCGTCGACGTCCAGCGACCCCACGAGGGACTCCGACACCCGAGCGAGGAGGCCGACCTGGCCGGCGAGCCGGTCCCGCTCGCGCTCGGCCTCCCGCCGCGCGGTCACGTCCACGGCCAGCAGCAGCACGACCGGCCGCCCGTCGTCGGTCCGGCTGCGCACAGCCGTCAGCTCGACGTCGACCCGGCCGCCGACGAGGACGTGGGCGGCCGCCGGCGCGGCCTCGGGCACGCGGTCCGGGCCATCGGGTGCGACGACGGGCGCCATGACGGCGGTGGCACCCGGGAGGACGGCGTCCACCGGATGCCCGGTCGGCGTCCGGGCCAGGTCGAACAGCACCTCCGCGCGGCGGTTCCAGCCCAGCAGGGCGCCACCGGGGTCGACGACGAGCGCGGCGATCGGCGCGTTCTCGAGCAGTGCCCCGACATCGGTCGTGCCGCGGGGGACGACGTGGTCGCCGCCGGTGGCCCGCCGCACGACCGCGGCCAGCACGGCCCGGTGCCGGCGCCGGTCGGCCGTCGTCCGGCGCACCTCGCGGAGCCGGGCGATCAGGTCGGGGGCGTCGGGCTCCGCGACCAGCAGCTCCAGGGGCACCCCGGGTGCGTAGGACGCCTGCCGTCGCACGGCGACCGGGTCGGTGGTGAGCACGGCGACACCCGCCTCCGGGGCGAGCCGGTGGACCCGCTGGGCCAGCGCCACCGGACTCGGGGCCTGGGACCCGACGACGACCAGGTCCACCGGCTCCGCCGGGTCCTGGAGCCGGGTCTCCAGCTCCCCCGGGGAGATGTGGTCGGCGCCCGGGAGCGCCCGGAGCAGCGCCAGCTCGGCGGTGGACGGGTCGAGGAGGACCCAGCGCCCCTGGCCGTCGGGGCCGCTCACTCGCCCAGCAACGGCAGCCCCAGGGCCGCCCGGCCGGTCCAGGTGCGCAGGATGTCCGTCGTCGGGCTCATCACGTCCGCCGCCCGGGCGTCGCGCAGGTGCCGTTCCAGCGGTGAGCGGTCGCGGTAGCCGATGCCGCCGACCAGGGTCATGGCCTCGTTCGTCACCTCGACGACGCACCGGGCGACCTCCGCCTTGGCCGACGTGAGACCGGGCAGTGCTGCGGGGCCGCCGGCGTCGCCCTCCTCCGCCGCCCACAGCACCAGCCGGCGGGTGCGCTCGACCTGCGCCCACAGCACGCCCAGCCGGTGCTGCAGCACCGGATCACCGGCCAGCCGCCGCCCGGTGTGCGCGTGGGCCCGGCGGGACAGGTGGGCGGTCGCCTCGTCCAGGGACGCCTGCGCCACCCCCAGGTAGGTGCCGGCCATGGCCATCAGGAAGTACGGCGCCACGACCTCGAAGACGTACCAGATCTGGTCGCCCTCGGTGCCGAGCAGGTGGTCCGGGCCGAGCCGGACGTCGTCGAGGCGGAGTCCCCGGGAGGAGTTGCCCCGCATCCCGATGCCGGTCCACTCGTGACCCCATACCAGCCCGTCGGCCGCCGCCGGCACCAGGACGCAGGAGAACTGCCCGACCGGTGCACCCGGGTCGGCGGCCACGGTGCTCACCACGTAGGAGTCGGCCTGCGACCCGTTGGTCACGAACGATTTCTCGCCCGAGACGACCAGCTCGCCTCCGTCGCGGGTCATCCGGGTCTGCGGCAGCCAGAACTGCGCGCCCGTCCCGGGCTCGGAGAGCGCCAGCGTGGTCAGGTGCTCGCCGGCGACGATCGCGTCGAGGAACGCCGTCCGCTGCCGGTCGGTGTGCTTGGCGGCCAGCACCGCGGTGGCCACGGAGTGCATCCCGAAGCACAGCGCCGTCGAGGCGCACACCCGGCCCAGCGCCTCGCAGACCGCGGCCACCCCCCGCAGGCCCAGCCCGGCGCCGCCGACGGCACGCGGCGCGGTCAGCCCACCGAGCCCCGCCGCCTGCAGGGCGCGCACCGCCTCGGCCGGCCAGACACCGGAGTCGGTGCGCTCCACGAGCGGCGCTGCGACGGTGCGCGCCACGTCCTCGGCACGGGCGACGGCGTCCGCGACGCTGGTGGGGATCGTCGTCACGGTCGCCGAGGATAGGCCGACGGGCACGGGAGGTGATCACACCCGGCCGTCCAGCTCGCCCGCGCGGGGGCGCGACGGGCAGCCGTCACGCCGTCAGCGCCTCCGCCCAGCGCTCGGCCGCGGCCCGCAGCGCAGCCGCGTCCGGGCCTGCGCCGAGGACGTCGCGCGAGACGGTCGGGACCACCGCCGCGCCCGCGCCGAACAGCCGCCGCAGGTCGCTCGCGGTGCCGCCCTGCGCACCGAGCCCGGGTGCCAGGACCGGTCCGCCGAACCCGGTCAGGTCGACGTCGAGCTCCCGCAGCGTGGCGCCGACCACCACCCCGAACGACCCGGTCGGTGTCCCCTCGTTCCAGCCGCGCACCGTGTCGACGACGACCTGGGCGACCGACCGCTCCCCCACCACGGCGTGCTGCAGCGTGCTCGCGTCCGGGTTGGACGTGCGGGCGAGGACGAACAGACCGCCGCCGGAGGCCGTGGCCGCGGCGACCGCCGGTGCCAGGGACTCCGGGCCCAGGTACGGGCTCACGGTCATGGCGTCCACCTGCATCGGGTGGTCGTTGCGCAGGTAGTCGGCGTAGGCGGCCATCGTCGAGCCGATGTCGCCGCGCTTGGCGTCCAGCAGCACGAGTGCCCCCGCCGCCCGGGCCCGGGCCACGCCTTCCTCCAGCGCGGCGAGGCCGCGGGAGCCGTACCGCTCGTAGAAGGCGATCTGCGGCTTGAGCACGGCGACGCGGCCGGCGAGCGCGTCGACGACGGTGTCGGTGAAGCGCCGGAGCCCGTCGAGCGAGTCGCCGACGCCCCAGTCGAGCAGCAGCTCCGCGTGCGGGTCGATCCCCACGCAGAGCGGGCCACGTGCGGCGACGGTCTCGGCCAGGCGCTGCCCGAAGGGCGCGGTCACGGGGCCTCCACGGCTCTCGGCAGGGTGTCCCCCAGCGCGGCGATGCAGTCGCGCGCCAGGAAGGGGGCGGCGAAGGCGCCGGAGGCCGACTGCACCGCGTCGGCGCCGAGGGCGAACAGCGCCGCGAACGAGCCGGGGTCGGTGACCCCGCCCATCGCCAGGACGTCGAAGGGGACGCCGCCGGCCTCTCGCAGCGCCACCAGACGCCGGGTGAAGTCCAGCGCCGGGTCGCGCACCGCGATGCCGGAGAGCCCGGCCAGCTCGCGGCCCGGGAAGGTCGGCTGCCCGTCGCTGCGACGCACCCGGCTCTGCACCGTGTTGATGCCCGCGATGCCGTCGACCAGGGGCGCCAGCCGAGGCACCAGCGCGGCCAGGGCCGGCTCGTCCAGCCAGGACAGCTTCGCCACCAGGCCGGTGCGGTCGTCCAGCGCCCGGCGCACCGCCGCCACCACCGCGACGGTCGCGTCGGGGTCCAGGCACAGCGGGGGCTTCACGCCGGACGACGACCGGTCGAGGGTGTTCGGGCAGGAGAGGTTGAGCTCGACGACCGGGGCGCCGGCCTCCTCGGCCAGCCGCGCGGTGCGGGCGAAGTCGTCGGCCAGGCCGGTGCCCTCGGGGTCCTCCCCCATCACGCTGACCAGGAGCAACTGCTCGTCGCCCACGGCGGCCACCGCGCGCGACAGGTCGGCCATCCACTCCTCGGGGTCCGGGGACGGGACGCCGAAGGAGTTGACCGAGCTGACCGTCGTCGAGCCGGGCGCCACCCAGTCCCACGGGTCGGAGACGACGTCGGCGGCCTCGCCGGGGGCCAGGCTCGCCGTCCGGTGCGGGGCGAAGGTCCAGTTCGGCTGCTCGTTGGGCGGGTGGGCCCGGCCCCGGACGGTCTTGTACGTGAGCACGTTCCAGCCGTTGGCCACGTTGTGCCGCACCCAGGCCTCGCTGCCGTTGAGCACGCACGCGGGGACGCCGATCGGGAAGCCGACCGTCCGGCCGAGCAACCGCCACCGCCGTCCCCCGGCGGAGGGGCGCTCGGCCGCCCGCGGGCCCAGCGGCCGGGCGAGGTTCTCCCGGAAGGAGCCGAGCACGTCGTAGGCCGGGGTGGGCAGCCCGTGCGCCGACAGGAGGTCCGCCTGGCCGGCGAAGAACAGCACGCGGGTCAGCAGCGGCCCGTCCGCCTCGCCGACGTCCCCGGCGGCGAGCCGCGCTGCCAGGCCGGCGGCGGCCGCGGAGAGCTCGTCGAGCTCCGCCTGCGGCGGCCGGGCGAAGCGGGTGACTCCCGCTGTGAACGCCGCGGGCAGCCCCTCGACCAGACCGCGGGCGACGAGGTCGTCCCGCAGCCGGGCCACGGCGCCAGGTGGCACCGAGGTCACTCCCCCGTCCCGGCGAACGTGCTGGGGCCACCGTGCGTACCGCCGGCCAGGGCCGCGTGCACCTCCTGCAGGCTCCGGACGCCGATCCCGCCCTGGCGGAGCGCCTCGATGCCCTGCACCGCGGCCGCCATGCCCTGCACCGTGGTGATGCACGGGATGCCGGCGCTCACGGCGGCGGTGCGGATCTCGTAGCCGTCCAGCCGCGGTCCGCTGTTGCCCGGTGCGCCGAACGGGGTGTTGAACACCAGGTCGACCTCGCCGGCCTGGATGCGCTCGACGATGTTGCCGGGGCCCTCGCTGAACTTGCCGACCACCTCGGCGGCCACCCCGTGGCGCCGCAGCACCTGCGCGGTGCCGGTCGTGGCCAGCAGGCGGAAGCCGAGGTCGGCCAGCCGCTTGATCGGGAAGACCGCCGAGCGCTTGTCCCGGTTGGCCAGCGAGACGAACACCGTGCCCTCGGTCGGCAGCGATCCGTACGCGGCGGCCTGCGACTTCGCGAACGCGGTCCCGAACTCGGCGTCCAGGCCCATCACCTCGCCGGTGGACTTCATCTCCGGCGACAGCACGGTGTCCACGCCGTGCCCCTCGACGGTGCGGAAGCGGTGGAACGGCAGCACCGCCTCCTTGACCGCGATGGGGGCGTCGTCGGGGAGGTCGGTGCCGTCGCCGGTCGGCGGCAGCACCCCGGCGGTGCGCAGGTCGGCGATCGTCTCCCCCACCGCGATCCGCGCCGCGGCCTTGGCCAGCTGCACCGCGGTGGCCTTGGAGACGAAGGGCACCGTCCGGCTGGCCCGCGGGTTGGCCTCGATGACGTAGAGGATGTCGTCCTTGATCGCGTACTGGACGTTCATCAGCCCGCGGACGCCGATCCGGGCGGCGAGCTTCTCGGTGGCCGCCCGGATCTTCAGCAGGTCCGCCGACCCCAGCGTGATCGGCGGCAGGGCGCACGCCGAGTCGCCGGAGTGGATGCCGGCCTCCTCGATGTGCTCCATGACCCCGCCCAGGTAGAGGTCGGTGCCGTCGTAGAGCGCGTCGACGTCGATCTCGACGGCGTCCTCCAGGAACCGGTCGACCAGCACCGGGTGGTCGACGCTGACGTCGGTCGCCTTGGCGATGTAGGCCTCGAGCGTGGCGTCGTCGTAGACGATCTCCATGCCGCGGCCGCCGAGCACGTAGGACGGCCGGACCAGCACCGGGTAGCCGATCCCCGTGGCGATCCGGTGCGCCTCGGCGAACGTCGTCGCCGTGCCGTGCTTCGGGGCGAGCAGGCCGGTGTCGGCCAGCACCCGGGAGAAGGCCCCCCGGTGCTCGGCGTCGTCGATCGCCTCCGGCGAGGTGCCCAGCACCGGCACCCCGGCGTCCTTGAGCCGCTGCGCCAGGCCCAGCGGGGTCTGCCCGCCGAGGGTGCAGATGACCCCGGCCACCGGGCCGGCCGCACGCTCGGCCTCGACCACCTCGAGGACGTCCTCGAAGGTCAGCGGCTCGAAGTACAACCGATCGGCGGTGTCGTAGTCGGTGGAGACGGTCTCGGGGTTGCAGTTGACCATCACCGCCTCGTAACCGGCGTCCTGCAGCGCCATGACGGCGTGCACGCAGGAGTAGTCGAACTCGATGCCCTGGCCGATCCGGTTGGGCCCGGAGCCGAGGATCAGCACCGCCGGCTTCTCGCGCGGCTGCACCTCGGTCTCCTCGTCGTAGGAGGAGTAGTGGTACGGCGTGCGGGCGGCGAACTCCGCGGCGCAGGTGTCGACGGTCTTGTAGACCGGCCGCACGCCCAGCCGCCAGCGCAGCATGCGGACGCCGTCCTCCCCGGCGAGCTCCGGCCGCAGCGCGGCGATCTGCCGGTCGCTCAGTCCGTGCCGCTTGGCCCGCCGGAGCAGCTCCGGGGTGAGCGACGGCGCATCGCGGACGGCGACCCCGACCTCGCGGACCAGGACGATCTGGTCGACGAACCACGGGTCGAAACCGCTGGCGGCCGCGACCTCCTCGACCGTCGCACCGGCGGCGAGGGCCTGCTCGGCGGTGTACAGCCGGCCGTCCACCGGCGTGCGCAGCGCCTCGAGCAGCTCCTCGGCCGAGCGGGTCTCCGCCTGCCCCGTCCAGAAGCCGGCGACCTTGGTCTCGGTGGAGCGCATGGCCTTGCCCAGCGCCTCGGCGAAGTTCCGGCCCATGGCCATGATCTCGCCGACGCTCTTCATCGTCGTGGTCAGCCGCGGATCGGCCCCGGGGAACTTCTCGAACGCGAACCGCGGGATCTTCACCACGACGTAGTCCAGCGTCGGCTCGAAGGCCGCCGGGGTGACGCCGGTGATGTCGTTGGTGATCTCGTCCAGGGTGTACCCGATGGCGAGCTTGGCGGCGATCTTGGCGATCGGGAAGCCGGTCGCCTTCGACGCCAGCGCGCTGGAGCGGGAGACCCGCGGGTTCATCTCGATGACGACCAGCCGGCCGGTCTCCGGGTGGACGGCGAACTGGATGTTGCAGCCACCCGTGTCCACGCCGACCTCGCGCAGCACGGCGATGCCGACGTCGCGCATCTGCTGGTACTCGCGATCGGTCAGCGTCATCGCCGGCGCCACGGTCACCGAGTCGCCGGTGTGCACGCCCATCGCGTCGATGTTCTCGATCGAGCAGATGACGACCACGTTGTCGCTGCGGTCGCGCATCAGCTCCAGCTCGTACTCCTTCCAGCCCAGCACCGACTCCTCGATGAGGACGGTGTGCACCGGGGAGTCGGCCAGGCCGTGGGCGGCCATCCGGCGGAGCATCGGCTCGTCGGTGGCGATGCCGGAGCCCAGCCCGCCCATGGTGAAGCTGGGCCGGATGACCACCGGGTAGCCGACGTCGGCGGCGGTGGCCAGCGCCTCCTCGACGGTGCCGCAGACCGTGGACCGCGGCGCGTCGGCGCCGATCGACCGCACGATGTCCTTGAACAGCTGCCGGTCCTCGCCGCGGTTGATCGCCTCGACGTCGGCGCCGATCAACTGGACGCCGTACTTCTCCAGGACGCCGTTCTCGTACAGCCCGATCGCGATGTTGAGCGCCGTCTGCCCGCCCAGGGTGGCCAGCAGCGCGTCCGGCCGCTCCTTGGCGATGACCTTCTCCACGAACTCCGGCGTCAGCGGCTCGATGTAGGTGGCGTCGGCGACCTCGGGGTCGGTCATGATCGTCGCCGGGTTGCTGTTCACCAGGCTGACCCGCAGGCCCTCGGCGCGGAGGACCCGGCAGGCCTGGGTGCCGGAGTAGTCGAACTCCGCCGCCTGCCCGATCAGGATCGGCCCGGAGCCGATGACCATGACGTGCTTCAGATCGGTGCGCTTGGGCATCAGGCCGTCTCTCCCGTGCTGGACTGGACCTGCAGCGCCGGTCCCCCGGCGGAGGCCTCCCCGGTGCGCGCGGACTCCATGAGGTCCACGAAGCGCTGGAACAGCGGCGCGGCGTCGTGCGGACCGGCCGCGGACTCCGGGTGGAACTGGACGCTGAACGCCGGGACCTCCAGGCAGCGGAGGCCTTCGACGACGTCGTCGTTGAGCCCGACGTGACTGACCTCGACCTGCCCGTAGGGGGTGTCGGTGGGCCGGTCCAGCGGGGCGTCGACGGCGAAGCCGTGGTTGTGGCTGGTCACGCGGACGGTGCCGCTGACCCGGTCGAGCACCGGCTGGTTGAGCCCGCGGTGCCCGAAGCGCAGCTTGTAGGTGCCCAGCCCCAGCGCCCGGCCGAGGATCTGGTTGCCGAAGCAGATGCCGAACAGCGGCCGGCGGGCGTCGAGCACCCCGCGCACCGCCTCCACCGCGTAGTCGGCGGCGGCCGGGTCGCCGGGGCCGTTGGACAGGAAGACCCCGTCCGGGCCGGCCGCCAGCAGCTCGTCGGCGGTCGCCGTCGAGGGCAGCACGTGGGTCTCCACGCCGAGCTCGGCCAGGTGCCGGGGCGTCGCGGTCTTGATCCCGAGGTCGAGCGCGGCGATGGTGAACCGCTTCTCCCCCACCGCCGGGACGACGTAGGCCTCACCGGTGCTCACCTGCGGCGCCAGGTCGGCGCCGGTCATGCTCTGCGCCTCCACCACCTGCGCGAGCAGCGCGTCCCGGTCGGTGAGCACGCTGCTGATCCCGACCCGCATGGCACCCCGGTCGCGCAGGTGCCGGGTCAGGGCGCGGGTGTCGATGCCGCTGATCCCGACCACGCCCTGCCCGACCAGCTCGTCGTCCAGGCTGCCCGTGGCCCGCCAATTGGCCGGGCGGCGGGCCGGATCGCGGACGACGAGCCCGGCCACCCACATCCGCCGGCTCTCGTCGTCCTGGCGGTTCACGCCGGTGTTGCCGATGTGCGGGGCGGTCATCACGACCACCTGGCGGTGGTAGCTGGGGTCGGTCAGGGTCTCCTGGTAGCCGGTCATCCCGGTGGCGAACACCGCCTCGCCGACCGTCGTCCCGATCGCCCCGTAGGCCTCGCCCCGGAACGTGCGCCCGTCCTCCAGGACGAGCAGTGCCTCTGTCACCGTGTTGCCTTTCCGTCCAGAACTGTCGGCGTTCCCCGCAGGAACGTCGCGACCACCCGGCCGGGGAGCTCCCGGCCGGCATAGGGGCTGTTGCGGCTGCGGCTGGCCAGCGCGGCGGGGTCGACCGTCGACCGGCTCGCGGGGTCCAGCAGCAGCAGGTTGGCCGGCTCGCCCGGCGCCAGCGGCCGGCCGTGACCGTCCAGCCGGCCGATGGCCGCAGGGCGGACCGACATCCGGTCGGCGACGCCGGCCCAGTCGAGGCGGCCCGGCTCGACCATCGTCTCGATGATCACCGAGAGCGCCTGCTCCAGCCCGAGCATCCCGGGCCGGGCCTGCGCCCACTCGCTCTCCTTGTCCTCCACCGCGTGGGGGGCGTGGTCGGTGCCGACCGCGTCGATGGTGCCGTCGGCCAGGCCGGCCCGGAGTGCATCGACGTCGGCGTCGGTGCGCAGCGGCGGGTTCACCTTGAACACCGGGTCGTAGGACTCGGCACACGCGTCGGTGAGCAGCAGGTGGTGCGGGGTCACCTCGGCGGTCACCTGCACGCCGCGGGACTTCGCCCAGCGCAGGATCTCCACCGATCCCGCGGTCGAGACGTGGCAGACGTGCAGGCGGGCGCCGACGTGCTCGGCGAGCAGCACGTCGCGGGCGATGATCGCCTCCTCCGCGGCGGCCGGCCAGCCGGTCAGCCCCAGCCGGGCGGAGCGGTCGCCCTCGTGCATCTGCGCGCCGGCGGTGAGCCGCGGCTCCTCCGCGTGCTGGGCGACGACGCCGTCGAAGGCCTTCACGTACTCCAGCGCCCGGCGCATCAGCGCGGGATCCGCGACGCAGTGCCCGTCGTCGGAGAAGACGCGCACCCGGGCGGCGGAGTCGGCCATGGCGCCGAGCTCGGCCAGCCGCTCACCCTTCAGCCCGACGGTGACGGCGCCGACCGGGACGACGTCGACCAGCCCGGCCTCCTGGCCCAGCCGCCACACCTGCTCGACCACGCCGGCGGTGTCGGCGACCGGGTCGGTGTTGGCCATCGCGTGCACGGCGGTGAACCCGCCGAGCGCCGCGGCGCGGCTGCCGGTCTCCACCGTCTCGGCGTCCTCGCGGCCCGGCTCGCGCAGGTGGGTGTGCAGGTCGACCAGGCCGGGCAGCGCGACCAGGCCGTCGGCCTGGACGACCTCGGCGCCGGTCGCCGACAGCGAGTCGCCGATCGCGGCGATCCGGCCGTCCTTGATCAGGATGTCGGCCGCCTCGCCGCCGTAGGGCTTCGCGCCCTTGATCAGGTAGTTCGTCATGCTGGCGACCCTCCGAGCAGCAGGTACAGGACGGCCATGCGGGTCGAGACGCCGTTGGCGACCTGCTCGACGATCGTGGAGCGGACCGAGTCGGCGACGTCGGCGGCGATCTCCATGCCGCGGTTCATCGGTCCGGGGTGCATGACGATGGCGTCGTCGGGCAGCGCGCCCATGCGCCGGCCGTCGAGGCCGTAGCGGCGGCTGTACTCCCGGGCGCTGGGGAAGTACGAGGCGTTCATCCGCTCGGCCTGGACGCGCAGCATCATGACGACGTCGCTCTTGGGAAGGGCGGCGTCCAGGTCGTAGCCGACCTGAGCCGGCCAGCTGCCCACCCCGACCGGCAGCAGGGTCGGCGGCGCGACCAGGGTGACCTCCGCGCCGAGGGTGTGCAGCAGCCCGACGTTGGAGCGGGCCACCCGGCTGTGCAGCACGTCGCCGACGATCGTCACGCGGACGCCCTCGAGCCGGCCCAGCCGCTGCCGGATCGTGTAGGCGTCCAGCAACGCCTGCGTCGGGTGCTCGTGGGTGCCGTCGCCGGCGTTGACGACGCTGCCGCGGACCCAGTTCGCCAGCCGGTGCGGGGCGCCCGAGGAGCCGTGCCGGACGACCACGGCGTCGCTGCCCATCGCCTCGAGGGTGAGCGCGGTGTCCTTGAGGCTCTCGCCCTTGGAGACGCTGCTGCCCTTGGCGGAGAAGTTGATGACGTCGGCGGAGAGCCGCTTGGCGGCCAGCTCGAAGCTGATCCGGGTGCGGGTGGAGTCCTCGTAGAAGAGGTTGACCACCGTGCGCCCGCGCAGCGTCGGGAGCTTCTTGACCTCGCGGCCGGCCAGCGCCTGGTCGATCTGCGCCGCCGTGTCGAGGACCAGCGTCGCGTCGTCCCGGTCGAGGTCGGCCGCCTCCAGCAGGTGCCGCCTCACTGCGCCTCCCGCCCGGTGCCGCCGTCGGTGACGAGCACCTCGTCGTCCCCGTCGATCTCCGCGAGGTGCACCTTCACCTGCTGGGTGCGCGACGTCGGCACGTTCTTGCCGACGAAGTCCGCCTTGATCGGCAGCTCGCGGTGCCCGCGGTCGACCAGCACCGCCAGCTGGACGGCGCGGGGGCGGCCCAGGTCCCGCAGGGCGTCGAGCGCCGCCCGGACCGACCGACCGGAGAAGAGGACGTCGTCGACGAGCACCACCAGCCGGCCGTCGATGCCGGCGTCGGGCAGGACCGTGGGCTCCAGCGCGCGGACGCCGCGGAGCCGGAGGTCGTCGCGGTAGAGCGTGATGTCGGCGGTGCCGACGTCGACCGGGCTGCCGGTGAACGCCTCGATGCGGGTGGCCAGCCGGCGGGCGAGCGGGGCGCCCCGGGTGGGGATGCCGACCAGGACCAGGTCGGACAGCCCTCCGTCGGGCGACCCGGGATCGCCGGTCGCGGCCCGTTCGATGAGCTGGTGCGCCATGCGGTCGACGACGCGGGCGACGTCGGCGGAGGAGAGCAGGGTGCCGGGAGACGGACTCCGGGCAGGCTCGGGAGCGCGGGCCATGAGGCCTCCTTCCCCGCCTCACTGGACGGGTCGTTAAAGGAGTGGTCGGACCGGGGACGACGGTACTGCACCGCCGCGGCCGGCCATCGGGCACCCGGGTGGCGCCGACTCCGGCCGGTCACGGCTTCAGGGCCCTCACCTGCCCGATCGTGTCGCCCCGCCTGTTGTGATCCCCGCGTTCCACGTACGCTGCGTGACGACCAGCAGCGATCGGAGACGACGGACAGTGAGCAGACAGCGATGAGCACCGACTACTCGCGGGCCCTCGGCGCCCGGCTCCGCGCCATCCGCAACCAGCAGGGCCTCTCCCTGCAGGGCGTGGAGGACAAGTCCCACGGCCGCTGGAAAGCGGTCGTCGTCGGCTCCTACGAGCGGGGGGACCGCGCCGTCACCGTGCAGCGCCTCTCCGAGCTCGCCGTGTTCTACGGGGTCCCGGTGTCCGAGCTGCTGCCCGACCCGCGACCGAGCTCCGCGGTCACCTCCACGAACAAGATCGTGCTGAACCTGGAGTCACTGGGCTCGCTGCCCGCCGACGAGGCCGGCCCGCTGGCTCGCTACGCCTCGACCATCCAGGCGCAGCGGCACGACTACAACGGCAAGGTCCTGTCGATCCGCGCCGAGGACCTGAAGTCGCTGGCGATCATCTACGACATGAGCCCCGACGAGCTGACCTCCCGGCTCATCGAGTGGGGGGTGCTCTCCCCCGGCATGGAGGGCATCGTCAGCAGCGGCGGCGACGAGGACCTCGAGGACGATGTCGACGAGTCCGCCTGGGGTGACCGCCGGCGCGCCCCGCGCTGACGACCGGCTCCACCCAGCGAGTCACCAGGGCCCCCGCCGATCGGCGGGGGCCCTCGTCGTTTACGGCCCGGCCCGGTCTCGACACGCAGGTCAGGACACTGTTCCCGCAGCACCGCGTGTGCCACTGTGCTGCCAGCCGGGTGCCCGGCCCGGACGAGCAGGGAGGCCGCATGGCGGCGGTGCAGATGGCGGGGGTCACCAAGACCTACCGCGGTAAGGGCGGCCAGCCGCACAAGGCGCTGGACGGGCTGGACATGACCGTCGACGCCGGCGGCGTCCACGGCCTCCTCGGCCCGAACGGCTCCGGCAAGACGACGTCGATCCGGGCGCTGCTCGGGCTGGTGCGCATCGACGCCGGTGACATGCAACTGCTCGACCGCCCGGTGCCCGCCGGCCTGTCCGGCGTGATCGGCGACGTCGGCGCCCTGGTCGAGACACCGCTGTTCTTCCCCGGTTTCTCCGGCCGGCGCAACCTGCGCCTGCTGGCCGAGACCGCCGGCGTCACGCGGGCCCGCGTCGAGGAGTGCCTGGAACTGGTCGACCTGCGCGAGCGGGCCGACGACCGGTTCAAGGGCTACTCCCTCGGCATGAAGCAGCGCCTCGGCATCGCCGCCGCGCTGCTCAAGGCTCCCCGGCTGCTGATCCTCGACGAGCCGAGCAACGGGCTGGACCCCGCCGGCATCCGCGACGTCCGCGAGCTCATCCGGCGGCTGGGGTCCGACGGCCGGACGACGGTGCTCGTCTCCTCCCACCTGCTCGCCGAGATCCAGCAGGTGTGCGACTCGGTGACGATCCTGGCCCGCGGCCGGCGGGTGGCCTCCGGGCCGGTCGCCTCGGTGCTCTCCCAGGCCGGCACCGGCGACGTCCGCGTGGCGGTCCCCGACCCGGCGGGCGCGGCCGCGGTCCTCAGCGCCGCCGGGTTCAGCGTCTCCCCCGCGCCCGACGGCCAGGTGCTCGTGCACGGCGCGCCCGCGACCGGAGAGATCACCCGCGTGCTCGCCGAGCACGGCCACTACCTCGAGGAGCTTGTCCGCGTGACCCCCGACCTGGAGAGCGCGTTCCTCGCCATCACCGGGAGCCAGGCATGAGCGCGGTGACCGAGCAGCCGACGGCCTCGCCCGAGCCGACGTCGGCCCGGCGGGGCGGCAGCCTGTTCCGGGCCGAGCTGCACCGGTTCACCGCCCGCCGGTTCATCCAGGTCCTGCTGGGGCTGGCCGTCCTCGGCTGGCTGGCCGCGATCGTCATCGGGTTGCTCCAGTTCGGCGAGCCGACGGACGCCGACTACGCCGCCGCCCGCGAGCGCATGGACGAGATCATCGCCAGCGAGGAGGCCTGGCGCGCGGACTGCGCGATCGAGGCCGAGAACGTCGGCGAGCCGGTCGACCAGTTCTGCGGCCCACCGCTGGATGCCTCCACCTGGCGCGTCGAGGACTTCCTCGACAAGGCCCCCTTCGACCTCGGCGCGCTCGGGGAGCCCGGCGCGATCGGCTTCGCGGCCGCCGCCGCGGTGCTCGCCTTCCTCGTGGGCGCCACCTGGATCGGCGCGGAGTGGTCCACCCGGACCATCGTGGCGCTGCTGTTCTGGGTGCCGAACCGGCTGCGGGTCATCGGCACGAAGATCGGCGTCCTGGCCCTGGCCGCGCTGGTCATCGGCGTGGCGGCCCAGGTCGCCTGGCTGGTCATGGCCTGGGTCCTGCGGACCTTCGTGGGCACCGACCAGGCGCTGCCGGAGGGGTTCTGGGGAGAGCTGCTGGCCGCGCAGGGGCGCGGGGTCCTCCTCGTGGTGCTGATCGCACTGATCGGCTTCGGGCTGGCCAACCTGGTCCGCAACACCGGGGCGGCGCTCGGCATCGGGTTCGTCTACTTCGCGATCGTCGAGACCGCGCTGCGGATCTACGACCCGATGCTGGAGCGCTGGCTGCTGTCGACCAACGCGGTCGCCCTCGTCGTCCCCGGCGGCGTCCCGGTCATCGACTACAGCGTCATGAGCACCGGGCCCGAGGGACCGCCGACCTACCTGGTCACGAACCTGCAGGGCGGCCTGGTCGTCGGCGCGTTCGCCGCGGTGATCCTCGGCGCCGGCATCTGGCTCTTCGCCCGCCGCGACCTGCAGTGACGGTCAGGCGGTGGGGACCTCGGCGGTGAGGATGGCGCCCAGGACGCCGTTGACGTAACGCGGGGACTCGTCGGTGGACAGCGCCTTGGCCAGCTCCACCGCCTCGTCGATGACGACCGCGTCGGGCACGTCGTCGGCCCAGAGCAGCTCGTAGGTCGCCATCCGCAGGATCGCCCGGTCCACGTCGGGCAGGCGGTCCAGCGACCAGCCGGCGGTGTGCGTCTCGATCAGCTCGTCGATGCGCGCGCCGAACTCGTCGACACCCTCGACCAGGCGGATCGCGTGGTCCGGCACGGGCGGGTTGCCGTCGGCGACCCGCTCCCGGAGCAGCTCCATCCGGTCCCGGCCGCGGACGTCCGCCTCGTACAGGACGTCGACGGCGCGCTTGCGCGCCTTGGAGCGGGCAGCCATGGGATCAGCCGGCGCTCAGTTGACGCGGCCGAGGTACCGGCCGTCGCGGGTGTCGACCTTCAGCTTCTCGCCGGTGGTGATGAACAGCGGCACCTGGATCTGCGCGCCGGTCTCCAGCGTCGCGGGCTTGGTGCCACCCGTGGAGCGGTCGCCCTGCAGGCCCGGGTCGGTGTGCTCGACGACGAGCTCCAGGGTCACCGGGAGCTCGACGTACAGCGGGGTGCCGTCGTGCACCGCCACGACCACCTCGGTGTTCTCCAGCAGGTAGTCCGCACCCCCGCCGACGGTCTCGGCAGGCACGTAGATCTGGTCGAACGTGTCGCCGTCCATGAAGACGAAGTCGGTGCCGTCCTTGTACAGGTACGTCATGTTCCGCTTGTCCACGTTGGCCGTCTCGACCTTGGTGCCGGCGTTGAAGGTCTTGTCCACGACCTTGCCCGACAGCACGTTCTTCAGCGTCGTCCGCACGAAGGCGCCGCCCTTGCCGGGCTTGACGTGCTGGAAGTCCGTGACGGTCCAGAGCTGGCCGTCCAGGTTGAGGACGATGCCGTTCTTCAGGTCGTTGGTGGTAGCCATCTAGAGAACCAGCAGTTCCTTGCTCGTGAGGGTCAACAACTCGGGCGCGTCGTCGGTGACGATCAGCGTGTCCTCGATCCGGACACCGCCGTGGTCGGGCAGGTACACGCCCGGCTCCACGGTGACGGCCATACCGGCGGCCAGCCTACCCGCGCCCTGCTGGCCGATGCCCGGCGCCTCGTGGATCTCCAGGCCGACGCCGTGCCCGAGGCCGTGCGTGAAGTGGTCCCCGTGGCCGGCCGCGACGATGACGTCGCGCGCCGCGGCGTCCACCGCGACGACGTCCGCACCGACCGCCAGCGCGGCCCGTCCCGCCGCCTGGGCGGCCGCCACCAGCTGGTAGATCTCCCGCTGCCAGTCGGCCGCATGCCCCAGGACGACGGTCCGCGTCATGTCCGAGTGGTAGCCGTCGACCGTCGCCCCGAAGTCGAGCTTGAGGAAGTCGCCGGCGCGCAGCTCGGTGCGGTCGGGCCGGTGGTGCGGGATCGCCGAGTTGGCGCCGGTGGCGACGATCGTCTCGAACGACGGCGCCTCGGCACCGAGCGCCAGCATGCGGGCGTCCAGCTCGCGGCCGACCTCCAGCTCGGTGCGCCCCGGCCGCAGGGCGCCCTCGGCGGCCAGCTCCGCGAGCGCCTGGTCGGCGACGGCGCAGGCGCGGCGCAGCGCCTCGATCTCGTCGTCGTCCTTGATGGCGCGCTGGCCCTCGACGGCACGCCGGACCGAGGCCAGCTCGGGGACGGCGCCGCCGGCAGCGGCGTCGGCGAGCACCCGCTCCAGGCCGTGCAGCCCGTCGACGGTGAGGTCGTGCGACTCGTAGCCGATCCGCCCCGCGCCGCGCTGCACCGCCGCCCGGGCCAGCGCGGGCGTCGTTGCCCGGTCGACGACCAGCTCCACGTCGGGCACCTGGACCCCGGCCTGCGTGGTGTACCGGCCGTCGGTGCCGAAGACGTCCCCGCCGTCGACCCGCACCAGCAGTGCGCCGTTGGAGCCGGTGAACCCGGTCAGGTAGCGGACGTTGAGCAGGTTCGTGACCAGGACGGCGTCCAGCCCGCGCTCGGCGGCGGTGGCCCGCAGGACGTCGCGCCGGGCGGCGGTGCGCTCGCTCACCGGTGCCCCCGCAGCGACATCCACTGGAGCGCCAGCACGTACCCCTCCACGCCCAGCCCCGCGATCACGCCGTCGGCGACCCGGGAGACGTAGGAGTGCTGCCGGAACTCCTCGCGGCGGTGGATGTTGCTGATGTGCACCTCGAGGACCGGCGCGGTCACCGCGGCCAGTGCGTCGTGCAGCACCACCGAGGTGTGCGACCAGCCGCCGGGGTTGACCACGATCGGGTCGCCGGCGTCGGTGGCCTCGTGGATCCAGCGCAGCAGCTGCCCCTCGTCGTCGGTCTGGCGCACCTGCACCTCCATCCCGAGCTCGCGCGCCGCCGTCTCGATGAGATCCACCAGCTGGGCGTGGGTCGCCGAGCCGTAGATCTCCGGCTCGCGGGTGCCGAGCCGGCCGAGGTTGGCCCCGTTGAGCACCTGGATGGTCATGCCTTCTCCTCGCGCACGGCGTCCCAGGCGGCGTCGAGCCAGGCCTGGTCGGGATCGGTCAGGATCGTGGGGGCGCCCAGCCCGTCGAGGACGACGAACCGCAGCGACGCGCCCCGGGCCTTCTTGTCCACCCGCATGACCTGCTGCAGCTGCGCCCAGTCGCCGGCGTACCGGGTGGGCAGGCCCATGGCGGCGACCAGGTCGCGGTGCCGGGCCACCTCCGCGGAGGTGAGCAGGCCGGCCTGCCCGGCCAGCTCGGCGGCGAAGACCAGCCCGACGGCGACGGCCTCACCGTGCCGCCAGCCGAAGTCCTCCACCCGCTCGATGGCGTGCGCGAGGGTGTGGCCGTAGTTGAGGAACTCGCGGACACCCGTGTCGAGCAGGTCCTCGCCCACCGCCGCGGCCTTGACCCGCACCGCGCGCTCGATGAGCTCCGCGGTGTCCCGGCGCCCGCTGGGGTCGGCGTCGAGCAGCTCGAGGATCCGGGCGTCGGCGATGAACCCGCACTTGACGACCTCGGCCAGCCCCGAGCGGAACTCCACGTCCGGGAGCCCGGCCAGCAGGTCGGTGTCGGCGAGCACCGCCGCCGGTGGGTGGAACGCGCCGACGAGGTTCTTGCCGGCCGCGGTGTTGATGCCGGTCTTGCCACCCACGGCGGCGTCCACCATGCCGAGCAGGCTGGTGGGCACCTGCACGACGCGGACGCCGCGGGTCCAGGTGGCGGCCAGGAAGCCGGCCAGGTCGGTCACCGCTCCCCCGCCCACGCCGACGACGGCGTCCGCGCGGGTCAGCCCCAGCCGGCCGAACTCCTCCCAGACCTCGGCGGCGACCCGGGCGGTCTTCGCGGCCTCGCCGTCGGGGACGACGACGGCCTCCGCGGCCACGCCGGCGGTCTGCAGCGTCTCGACGGCCGCACCCGCGGCGGCGGCCAGCGGCGGCGCGTGGACGACGGCGACCTTCGGGGTACCGGCGAGGACCAGCCCGAGCTCGGCCTGGGCCCCGGGCCCGATCCGCACCTCGTAGGGCCGCTCCCCCGCGACGGGGACGCGGCGGATCACCGGGCCCCCTCCGGCGTCAGGACGGCGAGCACCTCGGCGACGACCTCCTCCGGGGAGCGCCCCGCGGTGGCCACCGGGTGGGTGGCCACCTCCGCGTAGAGCGGGGCGCGCTGTTCGAGCATGGTCCGCAGCATGGCCCGCGGGTTGACGGCCAGCAGCGGGCGGTCGCGGGACAGGCCCACCCGCCGGGCGGCGGAGGCGACGTCGACGTCGAGCCAGACGACCGTCCCGCCCGCCCGGCCGTAGGCCACGAGCAGCTCCCGCGTCGCCGCGCTGGTGACCGCGCCCCCGCCGAGCGCCAGGACGCCGTCGTGCTCGTCCAGGGCGCGGGCGACGGCCCGCTCCTCCAGCGCGCGGAAGTGCGGCTCACCGCGCTGCACGAACAGGTCCGCGATGCTGCTGCCGGTCTCCAGCTCGACGTCCCGGTCGGTGTCCCGGAAGGGCAGGTCGCGGGCGGCGGCGACGGCCGTGCCGACCGTCGTCTTGCCGGATGCCGGGGGGCCCACCAGGACCAGTGCCGGGGAGGTCATCGGTAGGGCAGCGCGTCGAGGTAGGCCTGCGCGTTGCGCCGGGTCTCGGTGACCGAGTCGCCGCCGAACTTCTCCAGCACGACGTCGGCCAGCACCAGCGCCACCATCGCCTCCATGACCACGGAACCGCGGGGCACCGCGCAGGCGTCGCTGCGCTGGTTGATCGCCACCGCGGCCTCCCCGGTGGCCACGTCGACGGTCTGCAGCGCCCGGGGCACCGTGCTGATCGGCTTCATGGCGGCGCGGACGCGCAGCACCTCGCCGTTGGTCATCCCGCCCTCGATGCCGCCGGCGCGGTCGGTGAGCCGCTGCACCCGCGTCCCGCCGTCGGCCAGCACGATCTCGTCGTGGGCCACCGAGCCCCGGCGGCGGGCGGTCTCCAGCCCGTCACCGACCTCCACGGCCTTCACCGACTGCACGCCCATGAGGGCGGCGGCGAGCCGGGCGTCGAGCCGGCGGTCCCAGTGCACGTGCGTGCCCAGGCCCGGGGGCAGGCCGTGCACCACGACCTCGATGACGCCGCCCAGGGTGTCACCGGTCTTCCGGGCGTCGTCGATCTCGGCGACCATGCGCTCGCTGGTCGCCGGGTCGGCGCAGCGCACCGGGTCCTCGTCCAGCCGCGGGTTGTCGTCCGGCCCCGGGAGGAGCCCGTCGGGGGCCACGACGGGGCCGATGCCCACGACGTGGCTGACCACGGAGACGCCGAGCGTCTGCCGCAGGAAGGCCTGCGCGATCGCGCCGAGGGCCACCCGCGCCGCGGTCTCCCGCGCGCTGGCCCGCTCCAGCACCGGCCGGGCGTCGTCGAAGCCGTACTTCTGCATGCCGGCGAGGTCGGCGTGGCCGGGGCGCGGCCGGGTGAGCGGCGCGTTGCGGGCCTGGCTGGCCAGCACGTCGGCGTCGACCGGGTCGGCGGACATGACGGTCTGCCACTTGGGCCACTCGGTGTTGCCCACCTGGACGGCGATCGGGCCGCCCTGGGTGCGGCCGTGCCGCACCCCGCCGGTGAGCGTGACGAGGTCCTGCTCGAAGGACATGCGGGCGCCCCGCCCGTGCCCCAGCCGGCGGCGGGCCAGCTGCAGGTCGAGGTCGGAGGTCTGCACCTCGACCCCGGCCGGGAGTCCTTCGAGGATGGCGGTGAGCTGCTGGCCGTGCGACTCACCGGCGGTCAGCCAGCGCAACATGCCGGGGATTGTGCCAGGCCGCTCCCGAGCGCCCCGCCGGGATCGCTCACCCGGGTGGGACACCACCGACCAGGAGGGCGAGCACGGCGCCGACGAGCAGCGGCGGGCCGAAGGGGACGGAGCTGCGCCAGCCCGCGCGGCGGCTCGCCACCAGGGCCACCGAGACCACGGCGCCGGTGAGCAGGCCGAGGAAGACCCCGGCCAGCAGGACCCCCCAGCCGAACCAGCCCAGCACCAGCCCGATCAGGCCCAGCAGCTTGACGTCACCGAAGCCCAGGGCCGCGGGAGCCAGCAGCCGCGCCGCCGCCGGGATCGCGAACGCCGCGGCGCCCGCACCCACGGCCCGCGCCAGCGGCAGCCAGGTGCCCAGCACGGCGGCGTCGGCCAGCAGGGCCGCGCCGCAGACCCCCAGCGCCGGCAGGAGCACCCGGTCGGGCAGCCGGTGGGCGGCCAGGTCGACCGCGGCGAGGACGACGGCGGCGCCCGCCGCCCAGGCGAGGGCGACCGTCGCCGGCCGCACCCCGCAGAGCAGGACCGCCCCGGCGAGCCCGGCGGCCAGCAGGCCGGTCGCCAGCGCGGTGGTCCCGGGTGCGGCCCGGGCCCGGACATCGTGGGCGGCCAGCCGGGCGGCGGTGCGCGCCAGCCAGGGGCCGACGCCCAGCGCCACGACCAGGGCCGCGCCGACCAGGAGCGGGCGGGAGACCTCCACGGTGGCGGTCAGCGGGCGTCGAGCGCGGCCCGCATGGCACCGATCGGTGCCGGCTGCCCGGTCATCAGCTCCACCTGCTCGGTGGCCTGCCAGAACAGCACCTCGAGGCCGCTGACGACCGTCCCGCCGGCCGCGGTCACCCGGTCGGCCAGCGGTGTCGGCCACGGGGAGTACAGGACGTCCAGCACCGTCTGGCCGGGCCCCCACTCCAGCGCCGCCACGGCGGGCTGGCCGTCGACGGGCACGGTGCTCACGACGACCGGGACCTCGACCCGCGCGCCGGCCAGCGGGAGGACGCGGCTGCCCACCCCGAGGGTGTCCAGCACGCGCACCAGCTCACCGGCCCGGGACGGGTCCCGGACGACGACGTCGACCCGGCGGGCGCCGAGCGACGCGAGCGCCACGGCGGCGGCCGCGGCCGTGCCCCCGGCGCCGAGGATCGCCGCGTCCTCCACCTGCTCGACCCCGGCCAGCTGCAACGCCATGCCGACGCCGGTGACGTCGGTGTTCTCCGCGCGCCAGCCGGCCTCGGTGCGGACCAGCGTGTTGGCCGCCCTCAGCAGCCGCGGCAGCGGCTCGACCACGTCGGCGACCTCGACCGCCGCCTGCTTGCACGGCATGGTGACCGAGAAGCCGCGCCACTCCTCGCCCAGCCCGGCCAGCAGCACCGGCACGTCCTCCGCGCCCACGTCGAGGGCGTCGTAGGTCCAGTCGAGGAGCCCCAGCTCCGCGTAGGCGGCGCGGTGCAGCAGCGGGGACAGCGAGTGGGTCACCGGCCGGCCGAGGACCGCCGCCCGCTGGTGCCGCTCAGCCACCGCAGCCGAGACCGGCCGCGGCGCACCGCTGCCGGGCGGCCTGGAACTCGCTGTAGTCGCTGGTGAAGAAGTGCGCACCCTCCTCCGACTCCAGCACGTAGTACAGGAGGTCGCCGCTGCTCGGGGCCAGCGCCGCCTCCAGGCTGGCCTCGCCGGGCGAGCTGATCGGCGTCGGCGGCAGGCCCTGGCGGTTCCGGGTGTTGTACGGGTTGTCGGACGCCAGATCGGTCACCGTCAGCTCGTTGCCGCTCTTGTCCAGCCCGTAGGCCAGCGTGGCGTCGATGCCGAGGGCGATCCCCTGCTCGAGCCGGTTGTAGATCACCTGGGCCACGTCGGGACGCTCCTCGTCCAGCCGCGTCTCCGACTGGACCATCGACGCGACCGTGACGACCTCGTACGGGGTGAGGCCCAGCGCCGCGGCGCGCTGCTCGAGCTGCAGCCGGCCGGCCGTCGCGGTGAACGTGTCGACCATCTGCTGCAGCATCTGCTGCGGCGTGGTGTCGGGCTCGAAGTCGTACGTCGCCGGGAACAGGAAGCCCTCGAGCTGGCCGTTGGCGTACCCGGGCAGGGTGAGGGCCGCCGGGTCGGCCGCCGCCGTCAGCTCCTCGATCGGCCTGCCGGTCTCCTCCGCCAACCGGGCGAGGATCTGGTCCACCGTGAACCCCTCGGGGACGGTCACCCGCGACACCTGGCGCGCGGCCGGGTCCAGCAGGAGGTCCAGCGCCGCCTCGCCGCTCATCTGCAACCGGACCGTGTAGACGCCGGGCTGGATGCTGGTCGCATCGGGATTGGCCGACGCCGCGTCGATGAACGGTCCGGTGGAGGCGATGACGTCGGCCTCCTGCAGCGTGCGGGCGATGTCGCTGAGGGTGTCCCCCTCCTCCACGCGCACGTCCACGCTGCCGGTACCCGTACCGGCGTAGTCCTGGGAGGCGGGGTCGATCAGGGACAGCAGCTGCTGGCCGCCGAGCACGATGCCGGCCACGAGGCCGCCCAGCACCAGCAGCGCCGCGGCGATGGCGAAGGGACGACGGCGCCGGCGACGACGGCGACGGTCGCCGCGGGGGTCGTAGGGCGCGATCGGGATCTCGTCGTCGGTCAGCGCGCCGTCGTCGGCGGTGCCGTCCGAGGCGCCCAGCAGGTCGTCGTCGGAGGCGAGGACGTCGTCATCCGGGTGGGGGCCGGCGTCGTCGGCGGGGACGGGGGCGGCGGCGCCGCGCCGGCGGCGCAGGCCACGCCGGCGGGGGCGCTCCTCGTCCACGTTCGCACCGATCACGTCCAGCCCGCCGGTCTGCTCCTCCCAGATGGAGGAGCCGGCCGGGGTCCCGGCCTCGTCGGGGTGCTCGCCGTCGGGGTGCTCGTCGTGGGGACCGCTGCCCAGCCGGGGGGTGGCGACGGTGGCGTCGTCGTCGCCCGGCTCCGGGCGCGGGTGCAGCCGGCCCCAGGTCCCGGTGGGCAGCGGCGGGAGCGGTGCCGAGGGGTGCTGGCGGCCGGGGTCGTCGCCCTGCCGCGACGTGAGCGGGTGGCCGGGGCGGTCGCCGGAGCCGGCGGACCACCAGTCCGGCTCGACGAGCGGACCGGTCTCGTCCGCGCCGTGGTCGACCGGGCCGCGGTCGGACGGGTGCCGCGAGGGGTACGCGGAGGGGCCCGGCGGGAAGCCGCCGCCTGCGGGGGATCCCGGGGCCGTCCAGGACGGCGACGCACCTGCGCCGCCGTCGAAGGAGTGCCGGCCCCGCCGCGGCGGCCCGCCGGGCGCGCTCACGAGGGCGCCTGCCGACTGTCGAGATACTGCTGGAGGATCACCACGGCAGCCGCCTGGTCGATCACTGCGCGCTGGCGTCGGCTGTCGATGCCGCCCTCGCGGAGGTGGCTGGCTGCGGTCACGGTGGAGAGCCTCTCGTCGATCAGGTTCACCGGCACATCCGGAATGCGGTCGGCCAGTTCCTGAGCGTAATCGGCGGCATCCTGGGCGGAGCTGCCCGAAGCACCGGACAGGTGCACCGGCTCCCCCACGACCACCTCTGTCACCTCGTGTTCCACCACGAGCGCGGCGAGCTTGTCCAGATCGGCCTTGTCCTTGGCCCGCCGGAGGGTCTCCAGCGGGCTGGCGAGCATCCGCGTCGGGTCGGACAGGGCCACGCCGACCCGCACGGTGCCGACGTCGACACCCAGCACCCGGCCACGGACGCCGGAGGCGTCCGGCCGGCGCGGCGGCACCTGCAGGTGCCGCGGCCAGCCGCCGGACAGGTCGATCTCGGTGGTCTCGTGCTTCACCGGTGGGAAGCCCTGGCTGAGGTCGATCTCGGTCGTCGGGTGGTAGCTGGGCTGCTCACCCGTGGACGGCCGGGGCCGCGCCGGTGGCACGGCCGGCAGCTCGCGCCGCCGGCCACCGACCGGGCCGGTGTCCTCGGGGCTGTGCTCGGATCCGGACACGTTGGTCTACCTCCCACTGGCGGCCGCGACCGCCTGCTCGCCGGCCTGCAACGCCGCGGGGATACCCGCGGCGTCGGTCCCGCCACCCTGGGCGACGTCGGACTTCCCGCCACCGCGGCCGCCGACGGGGGCCGAGGCCGCTTTGAGGACGTCGTTGGCCGACAGCCCCTGTGCAACCGCGGCCGGATTCAGCGCGGCCACCAGTGCCACCTTGCCACCTGTCTCCGATGCGAGCAGCACGACCGCCGGCCGGTCGGCTCCGAGCCGCCCCCGGATGTCCAGCGCGAGGGTGCGCAGATCGCCGCCGCCCAGACCCGCCGGGGAGCCGGTGACGACGGCGACCCCGCCGACGTCCCGGGCCGAGGCGGCCAGGTCACCGGCCGCGGCGACGCTCTGCTGGGCGCGGAGCTCGGCCAGCTCCCGGTCCAGGTCGCGCAGCCGGGCGACCATGCCGCTCACCCGGTCGACCAGCCCGTCCTGGGGGGACTTGAGGATGTCGGCGAGCTGGCGCACCAGGTCCCGCTCGCGCGCCAGGTACCGGAACCCCTCGAGCCCGACGACCGCCTCGACGCGGCGGGCACCCGAGCCGACCGAGGACTCCCCGGTGAGCGCGAGGGTGCCGATCTGGGCGCTGCCGCGCACGTGCGTGCCACCGCAGAGCTCCCGCGACCACGGGCCGCCGATCTCCACGACGCGCACCTGCTCGCCGTAGGTCTCGCCGAACAGCGCCAGGGCACCGAAGGCCTGCGCCTCGGGCAGCGTCATCCAGGACGCCGACACCGCGTGGTCGGCGCGCACGGCGGCGTTGGCGACGTCCTCGATGTCGGTGCGCTGCTGCTGGCTGAGCGCGCCCTGCCAGGCGAAGTCCAGCCGCAGGTACCCGGGCCGGTTGTAGGAGCCGGACTGCAGCGCCTGCGGGCCGAGCACCTGGCGCAGCGCGGCGTGCACCACGTGGGTGCCCGAGTGCGCCTGGCAGGCGGACAGCCGCCACTCGCGGTCGACCTCGGCGGTCAGCTCGGCGCCGTCGCGCAGCTCGCCCTCCAGGATCCGCACCTGGTGGGCCACCAGGCCCTTGACCGGCCGCTGCACGTCGATGACCTCGGCGCGGCCGCCGTCCCAGGTCAGGATGCCGGCGTCGGCGACCTGGCCGCCGGACTCGGCGTAGAACGGCGTCCGGTCCAGGACCACGCGGGTGATCTCCCCGGGGCCGGCCGGCCGCTCGCCCTCGTCCTCGCCCTCGCGCACGATGCCGAGGACGCGGGAGTCGGTGCGCAGCGTCTCGTAGGCCTGCCAGTCGGTGGGCCCGTGGTCGGCCAGCAGCCGGCGGTAGGCCAGCACGTCGACCGAACCGGTGCGCTTGGCGCGGGCGTCGGCGCGGGCCCGGTCCCGCTGCTCCGTCATCAGGGCGCGGAACCCCGCCTCATCGACGGTGACGCCCTGCTCGGCGGCCATCTCGAGGGTGACGTCGATCGGGAAGCCGTAGGTGTCGTGCAGGCTGAAGGCCTGGTCGCCCGAGAGCTTCGGGGTGCCGGCCTGCTTGGCCTGCCGCACCGCCGTGTCGAACAGCGCCGTGCCGGAGGTGAGGGTGCGGCGGAACGCCTCCTCCTCCGCGTAGGCGACCCCGGAGATCCGGGTGAAGTCGGTGGCCAGCTCCGGGTAGCTGGCGCTCATCGCGTCGCGGGAGACCGGCAGCAGCTGGGGCAGCGTGGCCTCGTCGACGCCCAGGAGCTTCATCGACCGGACGGCCCTGCGCAGCAGGCGGCGGAGGATGTAGCCGCGGCCCTCGTTGCCCGGGGTGACGCCGTCACCGATGAGCATCAACCCGCTGCGCACGTGGTCGGCGACCACGCGCAGCCGCACGTCGGCGTCCCGGTCCTTGCCGTAGGTGACGCCGGCGAGCTCGGCGGCGCGGCGCAGCACCGGGGCCACCTCGTCGATCTCGTACATGTTCTCGACGCCCTGCAGCAGGTAGGCGACCCGCTCCAGGCCCATGCCGGTGTCGATGTTCTTCTTCGGCAGCTCGCCGACGACCGTGAACTCCTCCTTGCCCCGGACGTCGGTCAGCTCGTACTGCATGAACACGAGGTTCCAGATCTCCAGGAACCGGTCGCCCGCGGTGTCCACCAGGGGGCCGCCGTCGGGGCCGAACTGCGGCCCGCGGTCGAAGTAGATCTCCGAGCACGGTCCGCCGGGACCGGCGGCCCCGGTGTGCCAGTAGTTGTCCTTCTTGCCCAGCCGCTGGATCCGCTCGACCGGCAGCCCGGCGATGCGGCGCCAGGCGTCGGCGGCCTCGTCGTCGTCCAGGTAGACGGTGACCCAGATGCGGTCGGGGTCGAAGCCCAGCCCGCCGTCGGCCACCCGCCCGGTGATCAGCTCCCAGGCGTGCTGGATCGCCCCTTCCTTGAAGTAGTCCCCGAAGGAGAAGTTGCCGTTCATCTGGAAGAACGTGCCGTGGCGGGTGGTCTTGCCCACCTCCTCGATGTCGAGGGTGCGCACGCACTTCTGCACGCTGGTGGCCCGCGGGAACGGTGCGGGCTCCCGGCCGGTCAGGTACGGGATGAACGGCACCATGCCGGCGACGGTGAACAGCAGCGACGGGTCCGGGGAGACCAGCGACGCGCTGGGGACGACGGTGTGGCCGCGCTGGGCGAAGTGCTCCAGGAAGCGGCGGCGGATCTCGGCGGTCTGCATCAGGTCTTCTCGGTGTCGGGGGCCGGCGCGGTGCTCGAGCCGGTCCCGGGGGTCAGAGGTCGGCGGCGTGGGCCCCGCCGCGGCCACCGGGCAGCTGCGCCTGGTCGCCGGTGGGCAGGGGGGCGTCCAGGCCGGTGCCGGCGCGCAGCTCCAGCTCCCGCTCGCTCATCGCCTCCCGGACGTCGGCGCCGAAGTCACCGATCGCGTCGGCCAGGTCGCGCAGGCCCTCGGCGATCGAGGCCCCGATGCCGGCCGGGGTCATCTTCTCGGCGGCGGCGGAGAGCTTGCGGACGACGAGCGCGCCGATCGTGACCCCCATGGCGAGCCAGAACAGCCGGCGCATCAGGCGGCCCGCCGGGCGGCGCGGCGGCTGCGGCGCTCGGCCTTGTCCCGCGCGGCGGCGTCGGCCAGCGCCTGGCCCTCGCGCTTCTTCCGCGTCGCGCTGCGCACGCCGTAGCTGAAGGCGGCCACCTTGATCAGCGGGCTGCCGATCGTGGCGGCGACGACGCTGGTCAGCGCGGCGACGTTGCTGGAGACGCTCGCCGCGTTGCCGGTGATGTCGTCGACGCGCTCCAGGTTGCTGTTCACGTGCGCGACCGTGGTGCTGGCCTGGCCGAGGATCGGAGCGCTCTGCTCACGCACCTGGCGGATGGTCAGGGTGGTCTCGTCGAGCGTCCGGCCCAGCTTGAGCAGCGGCACGGCAACGAGCACCACCAGCAGCACCAGGGCGCCGGCTGCGATCAGCCCGGCGATCTCTCCTACGGACACGCGTGCTCCTGTTCTGAGGGGACTCGGCGCCGGGAGCGGACTCCGGCCTCGTCACAGTAGTCGCGGCCCCCCGCCGCCGTCCGTGCCCCGCCGGGCGGTCACCGCCGGCGCCGGATGATCGCCCGGAGCTTGGCCAGCCGTTCTCCGAGCCGCGCCTCGGTGCCGCGTCCGGTCGGCCGGTAGTAGTCCTTCCCGACGAGCGCGTCCGGCGGGTACTGCTGCGGGACGACGCCGTCGGGGTGGGCGTGCGGGTAGACGTAGGTGGTGCCGTGGCCGAGCTTCTTCGCCCCGCCGTAGTGCGCGTCCCGCAGCCCCGGCGGCACCGGCCCGCCCAGGCCGGCCCGGACGTCGGCCATCGACTCCCCCATTGCCGCGGTGATCGCGTTGGACTTCGGCGCCGTGGCGAGGTGCACCACGGCCTGGGCCAGCGGGAAGTGCCCCTCGGGCATGCCGATGAAGGCGACCGCGTCCGCGGCGGCCACCGCGGTGAGCAGCGCCGTCGGGTCGGCCATGCCGATGTCCTCGCTGGCGCTGATGACCAGCCGCCGGGCGATGAATCGGGGGTCCTCCCCCGCCGTCACCATGCGCGCCAGGTAGTGCAGGGCGGCGTCGACGTCGCTGCCGCGGATGCTCTTGATCAGGGCGCTGGCGACGTCGTAGTGCATGTCGCCCTGCCGGTCGTAGCGCACGGCCGCCTGCGCGACCGCCGTCTCCAGCGTGGCGAGGTCGATCTCCGTCGCGCCGGCCGCCTGCGCGGCGCCCGCGCCGGACTCCAGTGCGGTGAGCGCCTTGCGCGCGTCGCCGCCGGCCACCCGCACCAGGTGGTCCTCGGCCTCGGCGTCGAGCGTCAGCGCCCCCGCCAGACCGCGGTCGCTGGTGAGCGCCCGGTGCAGCACCGCGCGGATGTCGTCGTCGGTCAAGGGCTGCAGCGCCAGCACCAGGCTCCGGGACAGCAGTGGGCTGACGACGGAGAAGAACGGGTTCTCGGTGGTGGCGGCGATCAGGCTGACGATCCGGTCCTCGACCGCCGACAGCAGGCTGTCCTGCTGGGTCTTGGAGAACCGGTGCACCTCGTCGATGAAGAGCACGGTGCGGCGGCCGGCGTAGGTCAGCTCGCGCTTGGCGCTCTGGATGACCGCGCGGACCTCCTTCACGCCGGCGTCCAGCGCGGAGAGCTGCACGAACTGCCGCTTGGTGGCCAGCGAGATGACGTGCGCCAGCGTGGTCTTGCCGGTGCCGGGCGGGCCGTACAGCACCAGGGACATCGGCTCGTCGGACTCGACCAGCCGGCGCAGCGGGGCGCGGTCCCCGAGCAGGTGCTGCTGGCCGACGACCTCTTCCAGCGCGCGCGGCCGCATCCGCACGGCCAGCGGCGCCCCGGCGTCGACGGCCGCCTCGGCAGCCGCCTCCACGGGGTCGTCGAACAGCGAACTCACGGTTCAGACGCTACCCGCGGGGCACGACAGGCCCCGTGCAGCAGCGACGCATCGGGAACACGACCGTGGGCGCCATCGGGCTCGGCGCCATGCCCCTGTCCACGAAGGACGGCCGCCCCTCGCACGACGACGCCGTCGCCGTGGTCCACGCGGCCCTCGACGCGGGGGTGACGTTGGTCGACACCGCCGACGCGTACTCCCGCGACGAGGCGGAGTTCGGGCACAACGAGGCGCTCGTCGCCGACGCCCTGCGGTCCTACGGCCCCGGCGCCGCCGACGTGCTGGTCGCCACGAAGG
Source organism: Blastococcus sp. SYSU DS0619 (assembly GCF_054051035.1). Taxonomy (NCBI): domain Bacteria; kingdom Bacillati; phylum Actinomycetota; class Actinomycetes; order Geodermatophilales; family Geodermatophilaceae; genus Blastococcus; species Blastococcus sp. SYSU DS0619. Next base: position 92,881 of record NZ_JBJHAM010000001.1, read on the forward strand.
GCGGCCACACCCGGCGGGGCACCGACTGGGAGCTCGACGGGTCCCCGGCCTACCTGCGGCGGGCCTGCGAGGCGTCGCTGCGCCGGCTCGGCGTGGCCGCCATCGGCCTCTACCAGTTCCACCGACCCGACCCCGCCACGCCGTGGGAGGACTCGATGGGGGCGCTGCGAGCGCTTGCCGACGACGGCCTGGTGCGCACGGTCGGCATCTCCAACGCCGACATCGCGCAGATCGACGCCGCCCGCTCGATCGTCGGGGAGGCGCTGGTCAGCGTGCAGAACCAGTTCTCGCCCGGCTGGCGGCACTCCGCCGACGAGCTGGCGCACTGCGCGCGGCAGGGGCTGGCCTTCCTCCCGTGGAGCCCGTTCGGTGGCGTCTCGGCGGCCGGATCCCTCGGTTCCAGCGCCCCCGCGTTCGCCGAGGTGGCCGACGAGCTGGGGGTGTCGGTGTACCGGGTCACGCTGGCCTGGCACCTGGCGCAGGCCGACGTCGTGGTGCCGATCCCGGGTGCGTCCCGCCGGGAGTCGGTCATCGACTCCGCCGCGGCCGCCCAGCTGACCCTCTCCCCCGACCAGCTCGCCCGCCTCGACGCCGCCTGAGCCCCGCCCCGGCCATGGCTGGAGACGGCCGGCCGGTGCTCAGGAAGTCTCCCGGCCGACGGAGCGGCTCGACCGTACGACGCACACCAGCGCCGCGACGACGACGGCGGCGATCCAGGGGGCGACCAGCTGGGAGTGGCCCGGTTGCGCGGCCTGCCAGAACGTCCGCCCCGCGGCGGCCAGGGCCTCGGGCAGCGTCTCGGGGAAGCCGGGCATGCCGGGCACACCTCCCCAGAGGTAGATCTCCAGGCCGACGACCGCGGTCGATGACGGTCCCACGAACCAGGCGCCCACCAGCACCACCGCCCACCACGCCAGCCGCGCCGCCGGACGGGCGCCGATCACCACGAGGGCCGCCGCGAGCACCACCGCCCCGGCCCACTGGCTCCAGCGCCAGTCGAGGACGAACACCCCGACGCCCTGCGTCGCATTCAGCAGCGCCAACTGCACCGCGTCGAGCCAGCCGGTCACCACGGTGGCCAGCGCGGCCAGGGAGACGCCCAGCCCGACCCGACCGAACACCCAGGCCGAGCCGAGGGCCCAGCCGACGCAGCCTGCGACGATCGTGAGCAGGCACAGGCCGGCGATCACCCGGCCCTCGCCGGAGGGTACCGGCTGGTCGGCGATGAACCGCCCCACCTGCAGCAGCGTCACCGCCATCCCCGTGGCCACGCCGGCGCCCGTCGCGGCCACCGCCGTCCGACGTCGCCCCGGGCGGGCGAGCCGGCCGAGGAGGCCGGCCACGACACCGCCCCAGAACGCCCCCATCCACAGGACGCCGGAGCTGGAGGCCAGCAGGGGCACCACCGGCCAGCCCCGGACCGGGTGATCGGTGAGCACGTCCTGGAGCAGCGACGGGAAGAACCCGACCAGCCACCAGCCGAGCGCCGCTACGGGGACCAGCGCCCAGGGCGGCAGCTGACGGAACGACCGGTCGTCCGACCCCTCCCGCTGCGAGACCTCCGGGTACAGCATGTGGTGGAGTCTGCCGCACGCCGCGTCGTGGCAGGGCCGGCATCACGCGAGCGCCCGGGCGTCAGCGGTCGACGACGTCCTTCGGTGCGGTCAGCTCCTCCGGCTGCTCGACCCGCGGACCCGCCGTCGGCCGCAGCCGCGGGCGGACGACGACCACCGCTGCGGCCACCGCGATCGCGACCAGCCACGGCAGCAGGTCCCGTCCCGCCGGCAGCGACGCCAGGCCGAACACCTGCCAGGCCGCGTCGAGTGCGTCCGGGAGCGTGGCCGGCAACCCGGAGCCCGGCCGCAGCAACTGCTCGAGGTAGCTGACCGCGGTCAGGGCCGGGGCGACGAACCACGCGAGGAGCACCACGGCCGGCCACCACGCGAGCCGGGCGACCGGGCGGGCTCCGACCACCACCAGGGCCGTCACGAGCAGCGCGGCACCGAGCCAGGGCCCGAGCCGCCCCGGCCCGGAGACCATGCCGTCGATCCCGACGAGGGCGATCACGCCCTCCGACGTCCACCAGGGGGCCGCTCCGGCCAGCACCGCCAGCCCCGGCGCGGCGCCGGCGGCGCCGAGGGCCGCCGGCGCGCCCAGCGCCCAGCCCGCTCCCGAGACCAGCACGACGACCGCGCTGAGCCCGAGGACGACCGCCGGCTCCGTCTCGAACGTGTCCGGGGCGTTCGTCCGGAGCGTTCGCACCGTCGTGCCCAGCGCGAGGACGACGGCCAGCGCGGTGCCCCCCGAGGTGGCCAGCACCCCGGCCGCCCGGCGCGCCGCGGCCCCGGAGAGCAGCCCTGCGGCCACGCCTCCCACCAGAGCCCCGAGCACCAGCGACCCGATCATGGACGGCGCGAGCGGGAGCGCCGTCCGGGCCCCGACCGGCAGCATGCGCAGCCCGCCGAGCAGCCAGAACAGGTACCCACCGACCCACCAGGCGGCAGCCGAGAGCGGGACCAGCGCCCACCACGGCACCCCCCGCCGGGCCCGGCGCTCGGGGACGACGTGGGCCACGGGCACCTCCTGGTTGCGGAACGATCCAGGACCCTAGCGCCCGAGGACCGCCTTCAGCGCCGACAGCACGAGCGCCACCTTGGCCGGCGAGGCGTTCGGCCCCATCAGGCCGATCCGCCAGACGCTCGAGGCGTAGGCGCCCACTCCCCCGCCGATCTCCAGGTCGAACCGCTCCAGCAGCTCCGCCCGCACGGCGGCCGAGTCGACGCCGTCGGGCACCTGCACCGTGGTCAGCTCCGGCAGCCGGTGGCCCTCGGCGGCGAAGAGCTCCAGCCCCAGCTCGGCCAGCCCCTCGTGCAGCAACCGGCCGGCCTCGGCGTGCCTGGCGTGGACGGCGTCCAGGCCCTCCTCGAGGATGCGGCCCAGCCCGGCGTGCAACGACACGACCATCCCCGTCGGGGCGGTGTGGTGGTAGGTGCGCCCGCCGGTGCCGGCCGCCTCGCCCGCGTAGCCGCCGAGCATGCCGAGGTCGAGGTACCAGCTCTGCGGCTTCTCGATCCGCCGCTCCCAGGCCCGGTCGGAGATGGTGAACGGCGCCAGCCCGGGTGCGACGCCCAGGCACTTCTGCGACCCCGAGTAGGCCAGGTCCACCCCCCAGTCGTCCAGCTCCACCGGGATGCCGCCGAGCGAGGTCACGCAGTCGGCCAGCAGCAGCGCGTCGCCCTTCCCGGCGGCCAGCGACGTCAGGTCCGACCGCACACCGGTCGAGGTCTCGGCGTGCACGGCGGCGATCAGCTTGGGCGCCGGGTGCGCGGCCAGCACCCGCTCGGCGTCGACCGGCTGCCCCCACTCGTGCTCGACCGCGACCACCTCCGCGCCGCACCGGGCCGCGACGTCGGTCATCCGCTGCCCGAACAGCCCGTTCACCGCGACGACGACGACGTCCCCGGGCCCCACGGTGTTGACGAACGCCGCCTCCATGCCCGCCGAACCGGTCGCCGACAGCGGCAGGGTGCGCCGGTTCGCCGTCCCGAACACCTGCCTGAGCCGCTCGGAGGTCTCGTCCAGGATCCCGAGGAACACCGGATCGAGGTGCCCCAGCAACGGCTGGGCGAGGGCGGCCTGCGCCTCCGGGTACGGGTTGGACGGGCCGGGACCGAGCAGGGTGCGGGCGCGCAATGGCATGCGGGGACGCTACCGCCGCCACCCCACCGCCCGCCGTCGTCGGTCGAGAGGACCGACATCGGGCTGGCAGGTGTTGCCAGGTTGTGACGCCTGAGGCGCAGGTTGCCACAGGCGCGTGTCGCACACTCGGCGTGAACCCGGACGGATCGGTCTCGTTTAGCTTCTCGCCCGTGACCACATCCCCGAACGTCGCCCGCCGGCTGCGGTGGCGGCGGAGCACGTCCGCCCTCGCGGTCCTGGGCACCGGCCTCGCCCTGGTGGCGACCGGCTCGCCGGCCCTGGCCGCGCCGGCGACCAGCACGCTCACCGACGAGACCTTCGCCGGCGCCACGACCGGCTCCGCCGACTGGTTCCTCCCGTCGCCGGGCTCGAACCGGGCCTGCCTCACCGCCGGCACCAGCACGGCCCAGCAACCGATCCGCGCCTGTTCCGCGACGGCGATCGACGCCGCGGGGAGCGGCACCCTGCGCCTGACCAGCAACCTCAACGAGCAGGTGGGCAACGCCTACAACGCGGTCAGCCTGCCCACAGCCCGCGGCCTGGACATCGCGTTCGACACCTTCCAGTACGCCCGGGACCTGACCACCGGCGGCGGCTACGACGCGGGTGCCGACGGGATCAGCTTCATCCTCGCGGCGACCGACCCGGAGAACCCGGCGCCGCCGACGACCCAGGGCGCCACCGGTGGAGCGCTCGGCTACAGCAACCTCGGCGGCGGGACCCCGGGCGTCTCCTACGGATACCTGGGCTTCGGCATCGACGTCTACGGCAACTTCACCAACGGCGACTTCGGCGGCACGGACTGCGGTGAGGCGCGCCAGCGCAACACGGCGCCGCAGAACGTGGGCGTGCGAGGCCCCGGCTCGGGCACCCGGGGCTACTGCCTGCTGGAGCACGCCAACCTGGTGAACGGCGACCTCGACAAGCCGGGCCAGACCACCCGACCGACCGCCGTCCCGGTCCGGGTCGCGATCAACCCCTCGGACGAGCCGATGGTCACGGGCGGCGGTCTCACCGTCCCCGCACGCAGCTTCGCGCTGAGCGTGACCACGTACGTGTCGGGCGTCCGGACCCTGACCGGTCCGCTGCCGACCATCGACCCGGGCCTGGGCTTCCCGGCCGACTGGATCAACCCGGCCACCGGGCTGCCCTACCAGCTGAGCTTCGGCTGGGGCGCCTCCACCGGAGGCAGCAACGAGATCCACGAGGTGGGCGGGCTGAGGACAGCCACGCTGAGCGGCCAGCTCCCGGCCTTCACGGCCGACGTCGCCGGCGGCCCGATCGCAGCCGGCGGCCAAGGCACCGTGCAGGTCACCCCCGAGGTTGCCGCCACCGGCGGCCCGGAGGCCGAGCGGACGACGGTGACCACGACGTTCCCCGCCGCCCTCGTCCCGCAGGCGGGCTCGTTCACCACGGCCGAGGGCTACGCCTGCACGACGGCCGCAGCGGTGACCACCTGCCGCTACACCCCCGGATCACCGATCGCGGCCGGTGGCTCGCTGCCGGTCCTCCGCATCCCGGTGACGAGCGCCGATGGCACCACCCCGGGCAGCTACGCGGTGACGACCAAGGTCTCCTCGATCGACGCCCGTCCCGCCACGGCCCGCGGCTCGGTGTCCGTCACGCCGCCTCCCCCGGGTGCGCCGACGGCCCTGACCGCCGTCCCCGACGCCTCGGCCGTGCGGGTCGCCTGGCAGCCCCCGACGGGCGGAGAACCGGCGGCGCGGTACCGCGTCACCTCCAGCCCCGGCGCGGCGACCTGCAGCACGACCGGCACGTCCTGCGTGCTGGGCGGCGTCGCAGGCGTCGGCTATACGATCACCGTGGTGCCGATCAGCGCCGACGGTGTCGAGGGCACGCCGGCGACCGTCACCACGCGCGGCGGCGTCGCCGCCCCGGTCGTGCCGGCCACACCGCCCGCGGACGCCGAGCTCACGCTCACCACGACCGACGGGGACATCACCGAGGCCGAGGCCGGGCAGGAGATCACCGTCATCGGCACCGGCTTCCTCGCGCACTCGACGGTGACCATCGTCATCCACTCGACGCCGATCGTCCTGGGCACGGTCACCACCGACGCCACCGGGAGCTTCCGCAAGGCGGTCACCGTCCCTCTCACGCTGGAGGCAGGGACGCACTCGTTGGTCGCCTACGGGGTCGATCCGCAGGGCGATCCGCACGCCCTCCGGCTGGACGTCGTCGTCGAGGCTGCCGCAGCTCCCGCGGCGGGGGCTCCCAGCGGCGGGGACGGGGCACTGGCCTACACCGGCACCTCGATCGACCCGTTCCAGGTGTCGCTGATCGGCGCCGGCCTGGTGCTCGCCGGTGCGCTGGCGCTCGTCGGGGTCCGCCGCCGACGTCGGCCCGCGGGCACCTGACCGGCCCCTGACACCGGACAGCGCGACGGCGCCCCGTCCTCCCGGCTGCCGGGAGGGCGGGGCGCCGTCGTGCGTGCGGTCTACTTCGTCGGGTCGGACGGGCCGGGCGCCCCGGGCTGCCCCGGCGTCGGCGGCTCCTCCGGCGTGGCGTCGATGCCCGCCTCCTTGCGCTGCGCGTCGGTGATCGGGGTGGGCGCACCGGTCAGCGGGTCGAACCCGGCGCCCGTCTTCGGGAAGGCGATCACCTCGCGGATCGACTCCACCCCGGTGAGCAGCGCGGTCAGCCGGTCCCAGCCGAGCGCGGCACCGGCGTGCGGAGGCGGGCCGTAGGCGAACGCCTCGAGGAAGAACCCGAACCGCTCACGGGCCTCCTCGCGCGACATCCCGAGCGTCTCGAACACCCGCTCCTGCAGCTCGGCGTCGTGGATACGCACCGAGCCGCTCATGACCTCGTTGCCGTTGATCACCATGTCGTAGGCGTCGGACAGCGCCGCGCCCCTGTCCTCGGCGAACCGGTCCCGCCACTCGGGGGTGGGCGAGGTGAAGGGATGGTGCATGAACGTCCAGTCGCCGTCCTCGGTCTCCTCGAACATCGGGAAGTCCACGACGAACAGGAACGACCAGGACCCGGGCTCGATGAGCTCCAGCCGCTTGGCGATCTCGTTGCGGGCGGCGCCCAGCAGCTCCTGCGCCGAGCGCCGTGCCCCGGCGGCGAAGAACACGCAGTCACCGGGCTGCGCGCCGACGGCCTCGACCAGGCCGGCCCGCTCGGCGTCGGAGATGTTCTTCGCCACCGGCCCGCCGAGGGTGCCGTCCTCGGCGATCGTCACGTAGGCCAGGCCGCGGTAGCCCCGCGACTTCGCCCAGTCCTGCCACGCGTCGAACGCCCGGCGTGGCTGCGACCCGCCGCCGGGCATGACGACGGCGCCCACGTACGGGGCCTGGAACACCCGGAACGGGGTGTCGGCGAAGTAGGACGTCAGCTCGGTGAGCTCGACGCCGAAGCGCAGGTCGGGCTTGTCCGAGCCGAACCGGTCCATCGCCTCGCGGTAGGTCATCCGCGGGATCTCGGGCACCTCGTAGGAGGCCAGCTCCCGCCACAGCGCGCGGACGACGTCCTCCGCGACGGCGAGCACGTCGTCCCGCTCGACGAAGCTCATCTCGAAGTCCAGCTGGGTGAACTCCGGCTGCCGGTCGGCGCGGAAGTCCTCGTCCCGGAAGCAGCGCGCGATCTGGTAGTACCGCTCCAGCCCGCCGATCATCAGCAGCTGCTTGAACAGCTGCGGCGACTGCGGCAGGGCGTACCACTTGCCCTGCTGCAGCCGCACCGGCACGAGGAAGTCGCGGGCACCCTCGGGCGTCGAGCGGGTCAGGTTCGGCGTCTCCACCTCGGCGAACCCGTGGCGGTGCATCACCTCGCGCGCGACCCGGCTGACCTCCGACCGCAGCCGGATGGCCCGCGCCGGGCCCTGCCGCCGCAGGTCCAGGTAGCGGTACCGGTAGCGCACGTCGTCGGACGCCGCCTGGTCGGTCTCGATCGGGAAGGGCAGCGGCGCCGCGGCCGACAGCACCCGCAGCTCCGAGGCGGCGACCTCGATCTCGCCGGTCGGCAGCTCGGGGTTCTCGTTGCCCTCCGGACGGCGGCGCACCTCACCGGTCACGAGCACGCAGTACTCGTTGCGCAGGTGGTGGGCCTCCTCCTCCCGGACGACGACCTGCACGTACCCCGAGGCGTCGCGCAGGTCGAGGAAGACCACCCCGCCGTGGTCGCGGCGGCGGGCCACCCAGCCGGCGAGGGTGACGGTGGTACCGGCGTCGGACGCGCGCAGCGTTCCGGCGTCGTGGGTGCGAAGCAAGGTCGGGCCTCTCAGGACAGGGGGTGGGTTACCAGCGGTCGTGCACGTGCGGGCGGATGCGCTCGTCGTACAGCCGCTCGAGGTCGGCGAGCTGGGCGTCGGACAGCGGGGCCATGGTGGCCGCCGCGACGTTCCCCCGTACCTGGGTGACGTTGCGCGCCCCCGGGATGACGGTGGTGACCCCGGGCTGGTCGATGACCCAGCGCAGCGCGAACGCCGCCGTGGGCACGGCGTCACCGGCGATCGCGGCGACCTCGCGGGCCGCCTCGACGCCGACGTCGAAGGGCACGCCCGCGAACGTCTCGCCGACGTCGAAGGCCTCGCCGTTGCGGTTGAAGTTCCGGTGGTCGTCGGCCGGGAACGTCGTCGTCTCGTCGTACTTGCCGGTCAGCAGCCCGCTGGCCAGCGGCACGCGCGCCAGGATCCCGACGCCGGCCTCGCGCGCGGCGGGCAGCAGCTCCTCCAGCGGCTTGCGCCGGAAGATGTTGAGGATGACCTGGATCGTCTGGACGCCCTCGTGCTGCAGCGCGGTCAGGCCCTCCGCCACGGTCTCCACCGACACCCCGTAGGCGGCGATCGAGCCGTCGGCCACGAACCCGTCGAGGGTGTCGTACACCCGCTGGTCGGAGTAGACCGCGGTCGGCGGGCAGTGCAGCTGCACCAGGTCGAGGGTGTCGACGCCGAGGTTGCGGCGGGACCGGTCGACCCAGGCCCGCAGGTTCTCCGGCGTGTACTGGGCGGCCTCGAACGGGTCGGCACGCCGGCCGGCCTTGGTCGCCACGAAGGGCCGGTCGGCCCGCGGCGCCAGCGCCTTGCGGATGCGCTCCTCCGAGCGACCGTCGCCGTAGACGTCGGCGGTGTCCAGCAGGGTCACGCCGGCGTCGAGCGCGGCGTCGAGGACCTCGCCGGCGGTGTCCTCGTCGACGTCCCCCCAGTCACCGCCGAGCTGCCAGGTGCCCAGGCCGATCACGCTGACGTCTGCCCCGGTCCGGCCCAGTGGCCGCTGCTCCATGCTCATGCCTCCACAGTTCCACGCACGGTCTCGAACAGCTCATCGACCGGGACCGACCGCTGCTCACCGGTGCTCATGTCCTTCAGCTGGCCCACGCCCTCGGCGAGGTCCCGCTCACCGATCACGACGACGTGCGAGGCGCCCGACCGGTCGGCCGCCTTCATCGCGCCCTTGAGCCCGCGGTCGCCGTAGACGGTGTCGGCCGCGACGCCGGCCTGGCGCAGCTGCCCGACCAGCCGGACCGCCAGCCGCTTGGCCTCGGACCCGAGCGGGACGACGAACGCCTGCACGCCGGCCACCGCACCGATGTCGAGGCCCTCCGCCTGGACGGCCAGCAGCGTGCGGTCGACGCCGACGGCGTAGCCGATGCCCGAGACGTCGGGGCCGCCGAGGGCCGCGGAGAGCCCGTCGTAGCGCCCGCCGCCGCCGATGGCCGACTGCGCGCCGAGGCCGTTGTGCACGAACTCGAACGTCGTCTTCGTGTAGTAGTCCAGCCCGCGGACCAGCCGGGGGGCCTCGGTCCAGGTCACGCCGAGATCGGTGAGGTGCTGGCGGACGGCGTCGTAGTGCGCCTTCGTGGAGTCCGACAGGTGGTCGACCATCAGCGGGGCGTCGCCGAGCTGGGCCTGCACCTCGGGCCGCTTGTCGTCGAGCACCCGCAGCGGGTTGATCTCCGCGCGCCGCCGGGTCTCCTCGTCGAGGTCCAGCTTCTCCAGGTAGGCCACGAGCAGCTCGCGGTACTGCGGCCGGCAGGTCGCGTCGCCCAGCGAGGTGAGCAGCAGCTCGAAGTCCGTGAGCCCCAGGTCGCGGAACCCCTGGACGCCGAGCGCCACCACCTCGGCGTCCAGCGCGGGGTCGTCGACGCCGAGCGCCTCCATGTCCACCTGGGTGAAGTGCCGGTAGCGCCCGGCCTGCGGCCGCTCGTAGCGGAACGCCGAGCCGACGGTCCAGAGCTTCACCGGCAGCGCGCCCTGGTGCAGCCGGTGCTCGATGAAGGCCCGCATCAGGCCGGCGGTGAGCTCCGGGCGCAGGGTCAGCGAGCGGCCGCCGCGGTCGTCGAAGGTGTACATCTCCTTCGTGACGACGTCGGTCGACTCCCCCACCCCCCGGGCGAAGACGGCGGTCTCCTCGAACACCGGCGTCTCGACGTAGCCGTACCCGGCCCGCCGCAGCGGCGCGGTCAGCGTGTCCCGGACGGCGAGGAAGCGCGCCGAGTCCGGGGGCAGCGTGTCGAAGGTGCCCTTCGGCGCGGTCAGGCCGCTCACAGCCCTCGTCCCTTCGGCGCGGCAGCCGCCTCGGCCAGGTAGGGGTTGGTGGCCCGCTCGCGGCCGATCGTGGTCGCCGGGCCGTGACCGGGCAGCACGACCGTCTCGTCGTCGAGCGGGAGGACGACGTCCCGCAGGGAGCGCACCATCGCGTCCCACGAGCCGCCGGGCAGGTCGACCCGGCCCACCGAGCCGGCGAACAGGACGTCCCCGGCCAGCAGCCCCGGCGCCTCGCCGAGGTCGAGGGAGAACACCACCGAGCCCTGGGTGTGGCCGGGCGCGTGCCGGACGGTCAGGTCCACACCGGCCAGCGACAGCACTGCGCCGTCGTCGAGCCTGCGGACGTCCGACGGGTCCGGGAGCCGCACCCCGGTGATCAGCGGGGCCAGCTGCGGCCCGTGCCAGCGCGCCGGGTCCGACAGCATGCCGTGGTCGTCGGGGTGCAGGTAGGCGGGGATGTCGTAGCCGTCGCACACCGGGAGCACCGAGAAGGTGTGGTCCAGGTGCCCGTGGGTCAGCACGACCGCGACGGGCTTGAGGCCGTCCTCGGCGAGCATGCGGGCCAGGGGCTCGACGGCGTCCATGCCGGGGTCGACGACGACGCACTCCTGCCCGGGCCCGGAGGCGACGGCGTAGCAGTTGGTGCCGAACGCGCCGGCGGGGAACGAGCGGATGAGCACCCGTGCAGGTTACGCGGGGGCGCACGGGCGTTCCGGCGCTGCCAGGGTTCCCCCAGCTCGGCCACCTAGACTCGCACCCCGACCTGCGCCGCGGCTGCCCGTCCGCACCGCCGCCGAGGCCGCCCACCGCGCCCCCGTCCGCCCGAGGAGTCCGCACCCGTGCCCACGAACAAGCAGCGTCGCGAAGCCGCGCAGCGCCACCTGCAGCGTCAGCTGGAGCGCCGCGCCGAGCAGGGGAAGAAGCGCCGCCGCAACCTGGGCCTCCTCCTCGCCGCGGTCGCCGTCGTCGTCGTGGTCGGTGCGGCCCTGCTGATCACCGGCGTGTTCGGCGGCGACGACGGCACCGACGACCAGGCCGCCGGCACCACGACGCCGACGACCGCGGCGTCGACCAGCTCGGCGGCACGCACCACCAACGCCGACGGCACCGTCAGCTGCGAGTACCTGCCCGACGAGTCGGGGAACACCAACCTCACCGACGTCGGCACCCCGCCGAACCCGGAGGCGACGCCCACCCAGGGCACCGCCACCCTCCTGATGGCGACCAGCCAGGGCGACCTCACCCTGACGCTGGACCGGGCGCAGGCCCCCTGCGCCGCGGCCAGCTTCGTGTACCTCACCGAGCAGGGCTTCTACGACGGCACCTCCTGCCACCGGCTGGTCAACGCGGAGACCTTCGGGGTGCTGCAGTGCGGCGACCCGACCGGCACCGGCGCCGGCGGCCCCAGCTACAAGTACGCCGAGGAAGTGACCCCGGAGACCACCTATCCCAGGGGGACCATCGCCATGGCCAAGACCGCGGCGCCCAACAGCACCGGCGGCCAGTTCTTCCTGACCTTCGTCGACACCGAGCTGCCGCCGGAGTACACCGTCGTCGGCACGATCGACGAGGCCGGGCTGGCGGTCCTGGACGAGGTCGCGGCCGGTGGCGTCGAGGGCGCCGAGGGCCCCGGTGACGGCGCGCCGGTCATCCCGGTGACCATCGAGGACATGGCCGTCGTCGGCTAGCAGCCGCCGACCGCCCAGGCATAGGAGGCTTTGCCTACGGTTCCCGCCTGGAAACCGTAGGCAAAGCCTCCTATGCCGAACTGAGCCGAGACAGCTTGTGGCCCGGCCGATGCAGTGCGGTGCCGTTCCTTACGCGGTGACGCGCTCGACGTCGAAGACGCCCTCCACGTTGCGCACCGTCTGCAGGACGGCGCCCAGGTGGGCGGGGTCGGCGAGCTCGAAGGTGAACCGGCTGATCGCCACCCGGTCGCGGCTGGTCTGCACCGACGCGGACAGGATGTTGACCCGCTCGTCGGCCAGCGCCTTGGTGACGTCGGAGAGCAGCCGGTGCCGGTCGAGGGCCTCGACCTGGATGGCGACCAGGAACACCGAGCCCGGCGACGAGGCCCACTCGACCTCGACCAGACGTTCAGGCTTGCTCCGCAGGTCCCCGGCGTTGGTGCAGTCGGTGCGGTGCACGCTCACGCCGCCGCCGCGGGTGACGAAGCCGAGGACCTCGTCGCCGGGCACCGGGGTGCAGCACTTGGCGAGCTTGGCCCACACGTCGGTCATGCCGTGGACGATGATCCCCGGGTCCCCGCCGGCCGACCGGCGGGCGACCGGCCGGCGGGTGGGGATCGCGGTCTCGGCGATGTCCTCGGCGGCACCCTCGCTGCCCCCGAGCGCGGCCATGAGCTTCTCGACCACGGACGCGGCCGACAGCTGGTTCTCCCCGACCGCCGCGAACAGGGCGGTGACGTCGGCGAAGCGGAGGTCCTTGGCCAGGGTCGACAGCGCCTCCCCGCCGAGCAGCCGCTGCAGCGGCAGGCCCGCCTTGCGCATGGCGCGGGTGAGGGCCTCCTTGCCGGCCTCGACCGCATCCTCGCGGCGCTCCTTGGTGAACCACTGCCGGATCTTGGTGCGCGCCCGCGAGGAGCCGACGAAGGTCAGCCAGTCCTTCGACGGGCCGGCGGTGGGCGACTTGGACGTGAAGATCTCGATGACGTCGCCGTTGGTGAGCTTGCTGTCCAGGGAGACCAGCGAGCCGTTCACCCGGGCGCCGATCGTCCGGTAGCCGACCTCGGTGTGCACCGCGAACGCGAAGTCGACCGGCGTCGCCTCGCCGGGCAGGCTGACGACGTCGCCCTTCGGCGTGAAGACGAAGACCTCCTGCGGGCCGAGGTCGTAGCGCAGGGTCTCGAGGAACTCCCCGGGCTCCTGGGCCTCGCGCTGCCAGTCCAGCAGCTGGCGCAGCCACAGCATGTCGTCGGGCGAGCCGGCCTTGGGCGGGGCGCCGAACTCCCCGGCGCTCGGCTTGCCCCCGGCGCGCGCCTTCTCCTTGTACTTCCAGTGCGCGGCGATGCCGTACTCGGCGGTGCGGTGCATGTCGTGCGTGCGGATCTGCAGCTCGACCGGCTTGCCCTGCGGCCCGATGACCGTGGTGTGCAGCGACTGGTACATGTTGAACTTCGGCATCGCGACGAAGTCCTTGAAGCGGCCCGGTACCGGCTGCCAGTGGGCGTGCATGATGCCCAGCGCGGCGTAGCAGTCCCGCACCGAGTCGACCAGGATGCGGATGCCGACGAGGTCCCAGATGTCGGTGAAGTCGCGGCCGCGGACGATCATCTTCTGGTAGATCGAGTAGTAGTGCTTGGGCCGGCCGGTGACGACGGCGTCGATCTTGGCGGCCTTGAGCTGCTCGTTGACCGTCGAGGTCACCTCGGCCAGGTAGGTGTCCCGGGACGGGGCGCGCTCTGCCACCAGCCGCACGATCTCGTCGTAGCGCTTGGGGTAGAGCGTGGCGAACGCGAGGTCCTCCAGCTCCCACTTGATCGTGTTCATACCCAGCCGGTGGGCCAGCGGGGCGAGGATCTCCAGCGTCTCGCGCGCCTTCTTCTCCTGCTTCTCCGGCGGGAGGAAGCGCAGCGTGCGCATGTTGTGCAGCCGGTCGGCGAGCTTGATGACCAGCACCCGCGGGTCGCGGGACATCGCGACGATCATCTTCCGGATCGTCTCGGCCTGGGCGGCGTCGCCCAGCTTCACCTTGTCGATCTTGGTGACGCCGTCGACGAGGTGGGCCACCTCCGACCCGAAGTCGGTGGTGATCGTCTCCAGGGTGACGCCGGTGTCCTCGACGGTGTCGTGCAGCAGCGCCGCGATCAGGGTGGTCGTGTCCATCCCGAGCCCGGCCAGGATGGTGGCGACGGCGAGCGGGTGGGTGATGTAGGGATCGCCGCTCTTCCGCTTCTGCGCGGAGTGCGCCGCCTCGGCGACGTCGTAGGCCCGCTGGAGCAGCGCCAGATCGGCCTTGGGATGGCTCTGCCGGTGCAGCGCGGCCAGCGGCTCGAGCACCGGCCGGACCAGGCCGCTGCGCTGCCCCGCGACGATGCGCCGGGCCAGTCGGTCGCGCACCCGGCGCCGCGGCGCACCCGACTCCGGGTCGAGGGGCTCGGCGCCGACGTCGTCGGGACGGCGCACCGCCGGGCGCTCGGGCAGCGGGCTGCGGGTCGGCGGCTCCCCCGCCGCATCCGGCGCGGTCGGCGGGGCTGCGGTGACCGGACCGGGCCGCGCCGCAGCCGTGTCGGCGGCTACTTCGGAAGCCACGGCGACTCCTGCGGCTGGCAGAGGGGGGACCCTGCCCATGCTAGCGGGACCGGGTGCGCCCACGCCTGGCCCGGCGGGACCTTCTCCCTCGGTCAGGTGGTCCAGAGGGCGTGGACGGCGTGCGGCGCCAGGACCTGCCGGCCACCCAGCGCGGCGAGCTCGACGACGACCGAGATCGCGGCGACCACACCGCCCAGCTGCTCGACCAGGGCCACCGCGGCCGCCAGCGTGCCGCCGGTGGCCAGGACGTCGTCGACGACCAGCACCCGCTGCCCCGGGCGGATGGAGTCGGAGTGCAGCTCCAGCGTCGCGGTGCCGTACTCGAGCACGTACTCCGCGGAGATCCGCTCGCGCGGCAGCTTCCCGGCCTTGCGCACCGGGACGACGCCCACGCCGGCGTCCAGCGCGACCGCCGCGGCGAGCAGGAAGCCGCGCGCCTCGACACCGACGACGACGTCGAAGTCGCGCGGGCCCGACCGGCTGTCCGCCAGGGCGGCCGCCCGGGGGTCGGACACCGCCGGTGCCGCCAGCCCGTCCACCATGCGCCGGAACGCGGGTCCGTCGGCGAACACCGGGGTGAGGTCCCGGAAGACGACCCCGGGCTCGGGGTGGTCCGGGACGTCGACGGTGAGCGAGGCGATGAGCTCGTCGAGCGGCTGCCCGGCCGGAGTGCTCACCTCCGCCGCTTGCCCGCGGGCCGGGTGCGCCCGTCGGGGCGCTGCGGGCGGGCGCCCGGACGCGGGGCCGCGGTGGCCCCCCGGGGCGAATCCGGCCGCACCGACGACGGCGACTCGACGACGACGTCGGCGGTCACCGTGCCCGGCAGGTCCCCCACCACGGAGGCGGCGGTCGAGCCACCGGGGCGGCGCCGGCGGGCGCTGGCCACGGGACCGGCCGGGACCCCGCCGGCGCGCGCCGCCGAGGAGCGCCGGGCCAGGACCCGGCGACGCAGCGCCGCCTGGGCCGGCTCGCGCTCCTTCAAGTCGGCCACGATCGGCGTCGCCAGGAAGATCGACGAGTAGGTGCCGGCCGCCAGGCCCACGAAGAGCACGAGCGCCAGGTCCTTGAGCGTGCCGACGCCGAGCAGTCCGGCCCCGACGAAGAGCAGGCCGGCGACCGGCAGCAGGGCAATCACCGAGGTGTTGATCGACCGCATCAGCGTCTGGTTGACCGCGAGGTTCGCCGCCTCGCCCCACGTCATGCGGGCGCTGCGCTCCAAGTCGCGGGTGTTCTCGTCGACCTTGTCGAACACCACGACGGTGTCGTACAGGGAGAACCCGAGGATGGTGAGGAACCCGATCACGGTCGAGGGGGTCACCTCGAAGCCGATCAGCGAGTAGACGCCGGCGGTGATGATGATGTCGTGCGCGAGGGCGCCCATGGCGCCGACGGCCATCTTGGGCTGGAAGCGCACGGCCAGGAACAGCACGACCGCGACGAGGAAGACCACCAGGGCCACCAGCGCCTGGCTGGTGATGTCCTCGCCCCACTCGGCGCTCACCGACTCGGGGCTGACCTGGTCGGACTCGATACCGGTCGCGTCGGCCAGCGCGTCGACGACGGCGCGCTCGGTGTCGTTGTCCAGCTGCTCGGTGCGGATGAGCAGGCTGTTGCCACCGACGACCTGGGCGGTGGCCACCTCGGCCCCGGCGTCCTCCGCCGCGGCGCGGGCGTCCTGCAGCTGCTGCTCGGTGCCGGGCAGCCGGAAGCTGTTGCCGCCCGCGAAGTCGATGCCGAAGTTGAACCCCCGGAAGACCATCGAGGCGAGGCACAGCAGCACGACCACCGCGGTGATCTTGTAGATCAGCCGGCTGCGCCCGACGACGTCCAGCCCGACCTCGCCGTTGTACAGCCGCGAGCTGAGGCCGGCGCGCCGGCCCTGTCCCGGTGCGGCGGGCGCGGAGACCTCGTCGCCGCCCGGGTCCTGGGGCAGCCCGGCGTCGGCGAGCGCGTTCTCGCCGGTGCCCACCGGCGACTCCTCCGCCGTCGGCTCCTCCGGCGTCGGCTCCTCCGGCGTCGGCTCCGCCGGGTCGGTGGGGCGGGTCATGAGGTGCTCCTGTCCTGACGGCCCGGCCCGGAGGCGGCGCCGACGAGCTCACGGCTGGGGGCCGGTGCACCGGTGTCCGGGCGGCGGGTGTGCTGGACCTGGCCGAGACCGGAGAACCGGTTCCTGCCGAAGCCCTTGAGCCGGGACAGCACCGCCATGAGCGGGTGGGTGAAGAGGAAGACGACGACGAGGTCGAGGACCGTCGACATGCCGAGCGTGAACGCGAAGCCCTTCACGTCGCCGATCGCCAGCACGTAGAGGATCGCGGCGGCGAGGAAGCTGACCGCGTCGGCGGAGAGGATCGTGCGGCGGGCGCGGACCCAGGCACGCGGCACCGCCGAGCGCAGCGAGCGGCCCTCGCGGATCTCGTCCTTGAGCCGCTCGAAGTAGACGACGAACGAGTCCGCGGTGATGCCGATGGAGACGATGAACCCGGCGATGCCGGCGAGGCTCAGCGTGAAGCCGATCTCGCGGCCCAGCACCACCAGGACGCCGTACACGACCACCGCCGACAGCGCGAGGCTGGCGATCATGACCAGGCCGAGCAGCCGGTAGTAGAACAGCGCGTAGACGAACACCAGCGCGATGCCGAGACCCCCGGCGATCAGGCCGGCCTCCAGCTGCTCCTCCCCGAGCTCGGTGGAGATCGACTGGGCGGTGGCCTGGGTGAAGGTCAGCGGCAGGGCGCCGTACCGGAGCTGGTTGGCCAGCTCGGTGGCCGATTCCTGGTCGAAGTCGCCGGTGATCGTGGTCTGGGTGCTGATCGCGCCCTGGATGGTGGGGGCGGAGACGACCCGGCCGTCCAGGGTGAAGGCGACGTTGGCCCCGACGTTGGCGGCGGTGTAGGCCGCCCAGGTCGCGCGGCCCTCGCTCTGGAAGTCCAGCAGCACGATCCAGCTGCCGTCCGTCGGGGAGGTGGCGGCGCTGGCGTCGTCGATCTCGGTGCCCTCGATGATCGTGGGGCCGAGCAGGTACTTGACGGCGCCGTCCTCGCTGCACGCGGCCACGTAGGACTCCGGCCGGTCGACGTCGCCGGTCACGTTCTCCGCCTCGCAGGTCAGCGTGGCGAACTCCGCGGCGGCCTCCTCCTGCGTCACGGCCGGGGCGTCGGGGTCGGGCAGCGCCGGGTCCTCGACGGCGTCGCCGGTCGCCGCGTCGTCCGTCGCCGCGTCACCGGTTGCCTCGGCGGCGTCCCCGGTCGCGTCGCCGTCGGCGGTCTCGGCGCCCTCGGTCAGCTCGGCGTCCTCGGTCACCTCGGTGTCCTCGGTCGCCGCGTCCTCCGCGGGGACGGCTGCCCCGACGTCGATGACCGGGCGGAAGCGCAGCTGCGCCGTGGCGCCGAGCTCGCGCGCCTGCTCGCCGTCCTCCCCGGGCACGGAGATGACGATGTTCGAGTCGCCTTCGGTGACCACCTCGGCCTCGGCGACGCCGAGGCCGTTCACCCGCTGCTCGATGATCCGGCGGGCCAGCTCCAGGTCCTCCTGGGCCGGTGCCTGGCCGTCGGGCGTGCGGGCGGTCAGGGTGACGGTCGTGCCGCCGCGCAGGTCGAGCCCGAGCTGCGGTGTCCGGGTGTCTCCGGTGAAGAAGACCAGGCCGTAGAGGAGGGCGACGATCAGCGCGAACGCGCCGAAGTAGCGCCCCGCGGGGAGCGAGCGGTTGGCCACGGGGTTCCGCCGGGTCAGACGGTGCCGTCGGCCGGACGCGACGGGTCGTCGCCGACCGTGTCCGCACCGGCCGGGCGCCGCACCTCGAGGATGGCCTGGCGGGCGAAGGTGACGACGACGCCCGGAGCGATCTCCAGGTCGACCGTGGTGTCACCCAGCGCGGCGACGGAGCCGTGCAGGCCGCTGCTGGTCATGACCGGGGTGCCGATCGTGAGCGACGCCTGCATGGCGGCGTTCTGCTCCTGCATCTTCTTGCGCTGCCGGGCGGGCAGCACGAACAGCACGACGGCCAGCAGGGCCAGCATGATCAGCGGGAAGTACTCCACGACAGGTGTGCCTCTCTTCCGCGTCTGGTGCTCCGCGGTGGGTGCGGTCCGGGACGGGACCGCGTCGGGTACGTCGGCACCGGCACGCGCGGTGACCAGACGGGACGCGCACGTTCCGGCCTGCGAGTTGCGCGCCAGCGTCCGGGAGTCTAGGCGTCGAACAGCGCTTCTGACGACGGCCCCGGTGCCTGTGGGTCTGCTGTGACCCGCCCGAGGGGGACGCCGCCCCGGGGCAACGGCTGCCCGAGGTGCTGCCAGGCCGCCTCGGTGGCGACCCGCCCGCGCGAGGTGCGGGCCAGCAGCCCCGCGCGCACCAGGAACGGCTCGCACACCTCCTCGACGGTGTGCGGCTCCTCCCCCACCGCCACGGCGAGGGTGGCGACGCCCACCGGCCCGCCGCCGAACTTGACGACGAGCGCCTCGAGGACGGCGCGGTCGAGCCGGTCCAGACCCAGGTGGTCGACGTCGTAGAGCGCCAGCGCGGCCTCGGCGACGTCGCGGGTGACCCGGCCGTCGCCCTCGACCTCGGCGTAGTCGCGCACCCGGCGCAGCAGCCGGTTGGCGATCCGGGGGGTGCCCCGCGAGCGGCCCGCGATCTCCGCGGACCCCTCGGCAGTCAGCTCCACGCCGAGCAGGTCGGCGCTGCGGGCGAGCACCCGCTGGAGCTCGGCCGGCTCGTAGAACTCCATCTGGCCCACGAACCCGAACCGGTCGCGCAGCGGGCCGGTGAGCAGCCCGGCGCGGGTGGTGGCGCCGACGAGCGTGAACGGGTTGATCTCCAGCGGGATGGCGGTGGCGCCCGGTCCCTTGCCGACGACGACGTCGACCCGGAAGTCCTCCATCGCCATGTAGAGCAGCTCCTCCGCGGGGCGGGCGATGCGGTGGATCTCGTCGATGAACAGCACGTCGCCGGCCGCCAGGTTGGAGAGCATGGCGGCGAGGTCACCGGACCGCTCGATCGCCGGGCCGCTGGTGATCTTCACCGACGTGCCGAGCTCCGAGCCGATGATCAGCGCCAGGCTGGTCTTCCCCAGCCCGGGCGGGCCGGAGAGGAGCACGTGGTCGGGGGTGCGGCCACGCCGCTTGGCCCCTTCCAGCACCAGGCCGAGCTGGCGGGCGACCTTGGGCTGGCCGATGAAGTCGTGCAGCGAGT
The DNA here is from genome assembly GCF_054051035.1 of Blastococcus sp. SYSU DS0619. Lineage (NCBI taxonomy): Bacteria > Bacillati > Actinomycetota > Actinomycetes > Geodermatophilales > Geodermatophilaceae > Blastococcus > Blastococcus sp. SYSU DS0619. Next base: position 112,552 of record NZ_JBJHAM010000001.1, read on the forward strand.
GCGGGCGCAGCGCCGATTCGACGACCCGCTCCTCGTCCCCCGCCTGCGGCGACACCGTCCACTCCTGCGCCGCGTCGCCGGCCAGCTCCCCGGTCAGCGACCGGTCGAACGGCGCGCTCACGACCTCACCCGCCCGGTCACGAGCGGCCCAGCAGCTGGAGGGCCTGGCGCAGCAGGACGGCGACCTCGACGCTGCCGGTCGCGACGATCTGCTCGTCGGCCACCGGGGCGAGCTGGGTGACCGCGCCCTCGGCCTCCTTGGCGCTCCAGCCCAGGCCCACGAGGGCCGACGTCAGCTGGTCGCGCCACGGCGCCACCGGGGTGACCGGCAGGCCGGCGGGTGCCGGGGCGTCGAGGGAGGTGTCGGTGCTGGCCGAGCCGAGGCGGTCGCGCAGCTCGAGGATGAGCCGCTCAGCGCCCTTCTTGCCGATGCCCGGCACCTGCATGAGGGCCTTGACGTCGGCCATCGACACCGCCCGCCGGACCTCCCGCGGCGGGTGGATGGCCAGCACCGCCTGGGCCAGCCGCGGGCCGACGCCGTTCGCCGTCTGCAGCAGCTCGAACAGCTGGCGCTCGTCGTCGTCGGCGAAGCCGTACAGGGTGAGCGAGTCCTCGCGCACGACCAGGCTGGTGGCCAGCCGGGCCGCCTCGCCCACCTGCAGCCGGGCGATCGTGCCGGGCGTGCACTGCACCGACAGCCCGATCCCGCCTACCTCGACGACGGCACCGTCGGGCCCCACCGCCGCCACCCGGCCGTGGACGCTGGCGATCATCGGGCCGCCACCCCCGTCCAGCGCGGCAGGGTCGTGGCGCGCACCGGCGCACCGATGCCGCCGGCGATGGCCGCCGTCCGCAGCCGCTGCTGGGCCGGACCGCGCCAGGCGTGGCAGACCGCCAGCGCCAGCGCGTCGGCGGCGTCCGCCGGCTTGGGGGCGGCGGCAAGCCCGAGAACCCGGGTGACCATGAGGGTGACCTGCTCCTTGTCCGCGCGGCCGTTGCCGGAGATGGCCGCCTTGACCTCGCTGGGCGTGTGCCAGGCGACCGGCCGGTCGGCCTGCGCCGCGGCGAGCGCAGCCACTCCGGCCGCCTGCGCCGTCCCCGTGGCGGTGCCCTTGTTGTTCTGGGTGAAGACCCGCTCGATCGCCACGACGTCGGGTCGGTGCTCCCGCAGCAGCGCCGTCACCGCGGTGTGCAGCTCGAGCAGCCGCAGCTCCAGGTCCAGCTCCGGCAGGGTACGGACCACGCCCACGCCGATCGCCGTGGGACGTGCGCCGGGACGCCCGTCGACCACACCCCACCCGCACCGGGTGAGGCCCGGGTCGATGCCGAGCACCCGCATGGAGAAGCCTTCCGCCGAACCGAACGCCTGTTCGACCTACGCTAACCGACCGGGAGACGCACCTGCCGCAACACGCCCGCGACGAGTTCGCCGACCGCGGACCGCCGGCCGGCGCCTCCTCAGCCGACGCCGATGGCGATCAGCGGCCGCGCGGCCGGGTCCAGCCACCGCAGCAGGGCGGTGAGGCTGCCCGCGTCGACGGCCACGCAGCCGGCGGTCGGAGCGCCGTTGCTGAGGTGCAGGAAGAAGGCCGAACCGGCGCCGGGGGTGCCCGCCCCGTTGTAGTCGATGACGACGGCGTGCGCGTAGGCCAGCTCGTCGGCGAGGTTCTCGCTGGCCGCCTCGGCGAAGTCGCAGGTGCCGCGGGCGCACTCCGCGTACTGGTTGTACCGGGGGCTCTGCACGTCCGAGACCCACCAGTCGTCGCCGTCGACGACCCGGTAGGGCAACGCCGTGCCCGGGTTGCCGGCGCGGCCGAACGCCTCGGTGAGGGTGTACGTCCCGGCCGGGGTGCGGGTGCTGGTCTCGCTGGCCGCGCCCACCCCGGAGGAGCCGATCCGGGCGGTCACCGGGCCGAGCACCGGCGTCCAGCCGGCCGGGCCCAGCTCCCAGGCGGTGAGCTGGGCGCTGGTCGACCTCGACGACGGCGCGACGACGGTGACCACCTGGCGGGAACCGCCGGGGTCGACGCCCAGGGGCAACGCGGCGCCGGTCGGCGCGGAGGATGCCGCCGGGGAGGGTGCCGCGGTCCGCCCGGACGACCGGCCCGCAGCCGGAGCGGCCGCGGTGGAGGCGGCTCCGGCCGCTCGCGCAGCGGCTGCCTGGGCCTCGGCGGCCGCCCGTACCGCGGCGGCGGCCTCGGCCTCGACGGCGGCGCGCTCCGCGCGCCGGGCCTGCGTGTCGTAGCCCCGGGGCAGCCCCACGGCCAGCCGGCCGGTGTCCACGGCCGCGGGTGCCGTGAACCCGGCCGCCGGACCGGCGACCGCGTCGGCAGCCACCACGACGGCCGGCGACGGCCGCGCGGCCGGCGACCACGCCCCCAGCGCCAGGGCGGTGACCGCCACCAGGGTCATCGCCCGCAGGCTGCGCCCGACCCGACTCGTCCTCGCCACCTGTGCGCTCCCGTGCTCGCCGGCACAGGAGCGGGCTCTCCTGCGCGCCGGAAGCTAGCGCGCGCGCAGCACCGCCGCGGGAACCCCGACGTCGCGCCGCGGCGGGTGGGATCGGTGGGGTGGACGGGTCCGCTGCGATGCTCCCGGCGGCGTCAGGCGTCAGCCGAGACCTGCTCCATGACCTCGTCGGACACGTCGTAGTTCGCGTAGACGTTCTGCACGTCGTCGAGGTCCTCGAGGGCGTCGATGAGCCGGAACACCTTGCCCGCGCCGTCGGCGTCGAGCTCCACCTGCACGCTGGGCTGGAAGCCGGCCTCGGCGGAGTCGTAGTCGATGCCCGCGTCCTGCAGGGCGGTGCGCACGGCGATGAGGTCGCCGGGCTCGCAGAGCACCTCCAGCGTGTCGCCGAGGTCCCGCACCTCCTCGGCGCCGGCGTCCAGGACGGCCATGAGCACGCTGTCCTCGTCCACCCCGTCGGCGGCGGGCACGACCACGACGCCCTTGCGGGAGAAGAGGTAGGAGACCGACCCCGGGTCCGCCATCGAGCCGCCGTTGCGGGTCATGGCGGTGCGGACCTCCATGGCCGAGCGATTCTTGTTGTCGGTGAGGCACTCGATGAGCACCGCGACGCCGCCGGCGGCATAGCCCTCGTAGGTGATGCCCTGGTAGTCGACCCCACCGGCCTCGAGGCCGGCGCCGCGCTTGACGGCCCGGTCGATGTTGTCGTTCGGGACCGAGCTCTTCTTGGCCTTCTGGACGGCGTCGAACAGCGTCGGGTTGCCGGAGAGGTCACCGCCACCGGTCCGCGCCGCGACCTCGATGTTCTTGATCAGCTTGGCGAAGAGCTTGCCGCGCTTGGCATCGATGCCGGCCTTCTTGTGCTTCGTCGTCGCCCACTTGGAATGGCCGCTCACGGCTTACCCCTCTCGTTCCCGGCGTCCGAGCCGGCCCTCTCGGCCAGGTGACGGCGCACCATGTCGACGAACAGCGCGTGCACCCGGCGGTCCCCGGTCAACTCCGGGTGGAAGCTGGTGGCCACCACGTTCCCCTGGCGGACCGCGACGATCCTACCGTCGGCCGGACCACCGACGACCCGGCCGATGACCTCGACCCCGGGGCCGGCCTGCTCGACCCACGGGGCCCGGATGAAGACCGCGTGCAGCGGGCCGCCGTCCAGGCCGGCCAGGTCGACGCGCGTCTCGAAGGAGTCGGCCTGCCGGCCGAAGGCGTTCCGCCGCACGGTGACGTCGAGCCCACCGACCGTGGGCTGGCCCGGCGGCGCGTCCAGCAGCCGGTCGGCGAGCAGGATCATCCCGGCACACGTGCCGTAGGCGGGCAGCCCCGCGCCGACCGCCGCGCGCAGCGGTTCCAGCAGGCCGAACCGGCGGGCCAGCGTGGTCATCGTCGTCGACTCCCCGCCGGGGACGACGACGCCGTGGACGTCGGCGAGCTCCTCCGGGCGGCGCACCGGCCGGGCCTCGGCCCCCTCGGCCCGCAGGGCGGCCAGGTGCTCCCGGACGTCACCCTGGAGCGCCAGGACCCCCACGACGGGACGGGCGGCTCCGGTGGACACGACCGGCCACGTTACGGCTGCCCTCACACCGCGGGCGACGACGGGGCGAGCCCGGCGACCCGGCTCGACGTCCGGGTGAGCAGCCACTCCAGCGGTCCGCGGCCGACCGCGCGCCGCCACATCCACGCACCGGCCAGCGCGGCGACGGCGAACCACAGCCACGTGCCCGCCCCCTGTGCCTGCGCGGGAGCCAGGTCCATGAGCACCCGGATGACCAGGAGGTGCGTGGAGTACACGGTCAGCGCGAGCGCCCCCACCGCAGCGAGCGGGGAGGTCAGCCGTGGCAGCCGCTCGGCGGCCAGCAGGCAGGTCACCACGACCAGGACGGCGAGGCCGGTGGAGCCGACCACCTCGAAGGTGGTCCCGCTGTGCGGTTCGGCGCCGGTCAGCCAGCGGACGTCGAAGGCCCCCGGGGCCCCGAACCCGGTCTCCGGGCCGGCGGAGGGCACGCCGTCGGCCAGCCGCCGGGTGCTCACCCAGCCGCCGCCGTAGCCGGCGACCACGGCCGCCGCGCCCGCCGCGGCCAGCCGGCGCCGGACCACGTCGGAGGTCAGGTCCAGCCGGCCCACCGCCAGGCCCACCAGGACGAACGCGATCCACAGCAGCGCCGGGTAGTAGCCGGTGACCAGCAGCGAGGGGACGAGCGCGTCCGCCACCTGCACCGTCACGAGCACCTGCCCGACGACGACGAGCAGCGGCGGGACCACGACGGCGACGAGGGCAGCGGCCAGGAGCAGCCGGCGCACCGGCCAGCGCAGGAACGGCAGCACGAGGACGAAGAGCACCCCGTACACGCCCAGGATGACCGCGACGAAGGTGTCCAGCTGCTGGAGCGCCCAGCCGATCGCGAAGACCCACGCCGCGCGGACGAGGATCCGCACCCGCACCCGGGTGAGCTCCGGGCCCGCGGGTGGCCGGGTGCGCCCGGAGAGGAGCGCGACCGAGATGCCGGCCAGGGTGGCGAAGAGGATCGACGACCGGCCGTCGACCAGCGCGGACCAGGTCCGTGGGTCGGGCCGCAGCTCGCCACCGAGCCGCATGTGCGCGGCGAACATGCCGAGCACGGCGAGCCCCCGGGCGACGTCCAATCCGGCGATGCGGCGCTGGACCCCCATGCTCACCAGCCGCGGGTGGCGTACCGCTCGCTCTCCGGGAGCGTGGCGACGTTGATCCCGACCATCGGCTCGCCCAGCCCGCGGGAGACCTTGGCGATGACCTCGGGATCGTCGTAGAAGGTGGTGGCCTGCACGATGGCCGCGGCACGCTGCGCCGGGTCGCCGGACTTGAAGATGCCCGAGCCGACGAAGACCCCCTCGGCGCCCAGCTGCATCATCATCGCCGCGTCGGCGGGGGTGGCGATGCCGCCGGCGGTGAACAGGACGACGGGCAGCTTGCCGAGCCGGGCGACCTCCGCGACCAGGTCGTACGGCGCACGCAGCTCCTTGGCGGCGACGAACAGCTCGGTCTCGTCCAGCGTGCCCAGCGCCCTGATCCCGGCGCGGAGCGACCGCATGTGCCGGGTGGCCTCGACGACGTTGCCGGTGCCCGCCTCCCCCTTGGAGCGGATCATGGCCGCGCCCTCGGAGATGCGGCGCAGCGCCTCGCCGAGGTCGGTGGCGCCGCAGACGAACGGCACGGTGAACGCGCTCTTGGCGATGTGGTGCGCCTCGTCGGCCGGGGTCAGCACCTCGGACTCGTCGATGTAGTCGACCCCGAGCGCCTGCAGCACCTGGGCCTCGACGAAGTGCCCGATCCGCGCCTTGGCCATGACCGGGATGGAGACCGCGGCGATGATGCCCTCGATCATCTCGGGGGCGCTCATGCGGGCGATGCCGCCCTGGGCGCGGATGTCGGCCGGCACCCGCTCCAGCGCCATGACCGCGACCGCGCCGGCGTCCTCGGCGATCCTCGCCTGTTCCGGGGTGACGACGTCCATGATCACGCCGCCCTTGAGCTGCTCGGCCATCCCGCGCTTCACCCGGTCGGTGCCGGTCGCGGTGCTGGTCTGGTCGAGGTGCTCTGCCACGGGTGCCGCCTTCGGGTGGACGAATCGGGTTGTGCACGACCGACCCTACGGGCGTCAGCCGGACCGGTGGCCGGCCGGGTCGGCGTCCCGGATCACCGCGCCCAGCCGGTCGTCGATGTCGAAGTACCGCGGCAGCCGGTGGGTCCGGTGCAGACCGGTCCAGCGGGGGAACCGGCGGCCCCGCAGCTCCCGCGTGTCGCGGACGGCGTCGTTGTAGAACCGCCGGGCCAGCGCGACCCGCGTCTGCGTGCCCGCGAGGTCGGTGCGCAGCGCGGCAGGCACACCCGGGAGGTCGGCGGGCAGCTCGTGCAGGTCGTGGCCCAGGGCGTTCTCGGCCAGCTCGCGGTCCCCGTCGGTCCGCGAGGTGCGCGCCTCCCGGGCGCCGGCGGCCAGCCGGGCGGCCAGCTCCGGGCCCAGGGCCGCCGGGTGGTTGCGGGCCAGCTCCTCGGCCAGCCCGGCCCGGCGCTGCAGCTGGGCGTCCAGCGACGCCCACGCGCGGTCCACCCGTGCCGCGAGCCGCCGCAGCCGGGTCAGCGTCCAGACGGCCCAGCCGAGCAGGACGAGCAGGATCCCGGTGGCGAGCAGCAACCAGGCCTCGGGCGTCACGGGGGTCGAGGCTAGCGGCGCGGCCGCCGGATGCGGGGAGGTTGCCTCGCGGTGCCTGTCGGCGGCACCGCGGGGAAGTCGTCGTCGGTGCCGGCGGTCACCACGCCACCACCCGCGGGCAGCACGGTCTCGTAGACGGCGAGGATGCGGCGGGCGAGCACCTGCCAGTCGTACTGTGCGGCCGCGGCCGACCCCCGGGCCGCCAGCCCCGCCCGGCGCCCCGGGTCGGCGAGGAGCTCGTCCAGGGCCTGGCCGAGCGCGGCGGCGTCGTTGCGGCGCACCAGCACCCCCGCGTCGCCGCCGTCGAGCACGCGGGAGAACGCATCGAGATCGCTGGCCACGATGGGCGCGCCGGCCGCCATCGCCTCGATGAGGATGACGCCGAAGGACTCACCGAGGAGGTTGGGCGCGCAGTACACGTCCACCGAGCGGAGGAAGGCCGCCTTGTCGGCCTCCGAGATCTCGCCCAGCAGCGTCACCGACGGGCGCAGCTCCTCCCCCACCAGCCGCCACAGCTCGTCGGCGTCGCCGCGCCCGGCGACCAGCAGCCGCACGTCGGGGTGCCGCCGGACCACCCCGCGCATGGCCTCGAGCAGCACCGGCAGGCCCTTGCGCGGCTCGTCGTAGCGGCCCAGGAAACCGATGGTCGGGGGCCCGCCGGTGCCCCGCCCGAAGCCCGGCAGCGGAGGGCCCTCGGCGAAGAACGGCACGTGCACCCCGTTGGGCAGGATCACCGCGTCGCCGCCGAGGTGCTCGACCTGCACCCGTCGCGCGAAGTCGGAGACGGCGATCCGGCCGCTGATCTTCTCCAGCCACGGCCGGGTCATGGGCCCGACCGCGGCCAGCCACTTGGACCGGGTGGTGGCGGCGTGGAACGTCGCCACGATGGGGCCGGTCGCGATCATGCAGACCAGCAGCGACACCGACGGCGTCGCCGGCTCGTGCACGTGCACCACGTCGAAGCGGCCCTCACGCAGCCAGCGGCGCACCCGCGCGGCCGACACCGGCCCGAACTGCAGGCTCGCCATCGACCCGTTGTAGGGCACCGGGACGGTCCGGCCGGCGAAGGTCAGGTACGGGTCGCTGACCGACTCCTCGCGTTCGGCGGGGGTCAGCACCTCCACGTGGTGCCCCATGCCGCGCAGCGTCTCGGCCAGGTCGCGCACGTGGTATTGCACGCCCCCGGGGACGTCCCACCGGTACGGGCACACCAGGCCGATGCGCATCAGCGCGTCTCCTCCCGACCGCGACGCGGCGGGTCCGGCGGCACGTCGGGCCAGATGCGGCCGAGCATGTGCCAGTCCTCGGGCCGCTCGGCGATCCCCTCGGTGAACGCGTCGGCGACGCCCTGCATCGCACCGGCCACCCGGTCCCGGAGCCGGCCCGGACCCCGCACCGGCACCTCCGGGTAGACGTGCATCCGCCAGCCGTCGTCGCTGAACCGGCAGACGGCCGGGTGCAGCGCGGCGCCGGTCTGGTCGGCGAGGAGCGCGGGACCACCGGGCATGGTGGCCGGTCGCCCGAAGAAGCTGACCGGGACGCCGCCGGTGCCCAGGTTGCGGTCGACGAGGAGGCAGCTGGCTCCGCCGTCCTTCAGCCAGTCGCGGAGCACCTCGGAGCTCGGCCGGGGCCCGCCGGTGAGGGGGACCACGCGCATGCCGAGCGTCTCGCGGTAGTCGAGGAACCGGCGGTAGAGCGACTCGGGACGCAGCCGCTCGGCCACCGTCATGAACGGTCCGTCCAGCCAGTCGACGAACCAGACACCGGCGGCGTCCCAGTTGCCGCTGTGCGGCAGGGCGACCACCAGGCCACGGCCCTGGTCGCGGGCGGCCGCCAGGTGCTCGGCGCCCTCGATCACGCTGCCGTCGAGGATCCGCTGGGTGCCGAGCGTCGGCAGCCGGAAGGCCTCCTGCCAGTAGCGCGCGTAGGAGCGCATCGCCCGGACGGTCAGGTCCTGGAGCTCCGCCTCGGCCAGCCGGTCCCCGGTGGCCACGCGCAGGTTCGCCCGGAGCTGCCGCACGCCGCGCCCGTCCCGCTCCGCCGTCCACCGGCCGACGCGGTCGAACGCGCCCCGGGCGACCGGCTCGGGCAGCATCCGCACCGCCCGCCAGCCGGCCGCGTAGCCGGCGTCGGCCAGCCGCTCCGCCACCCGGGCGCGGGCGCCGCTCACGGCTCGATCCGCCGTCCACCGGCGGCGCGCTTCACGGCGAGCACGCGCTGACCCACCGTGATCGCACTCCCGACCAGCAGCACCCAGAGCGCCACGTGCACGGCGTACGGGATCCCGAGGCCGGTGAACCCGGTGCCCACCAGGACCAGGATCAGCCGCTCGGTGCGCTCGACCACCCCGACGTCGCAGGCCAGGCCCACGCCCTCGGCGCGCGCCTTGATGTAGGAGGTGAGCACGCCCAGCACCAGGCAGAGCAGGGCGAGCAGGACCAGCAGCCGGTTGTCCCCGGCCCCCGAGAACCACCAGACCAGCGCGCCGAAGATGGCGGCATCGGCGGCGCGGTCGCCGACGGAGTCCAGCACCGCGCCGAACACCGAGCCGCCACCGCGCAGCCGCGCGAGGGCGCCGTCGAGCATGTCGAGCAGCACGAAGACCGTGACGGTGAAGGCGCCCCAGAAGAGGTGGCCGGTGGCGATCAGGCCGGCGGCCCCGGCGATCGCGCCGACGGTGCCGGTGACGGTCACCATGTCGGGGGTGATCCCCACGCGGGCCAGCCGGGTCGCGAGCGGGTTGACCACCTTGGCCACGACGGGCCGGGCGTTGACGCCGAGCACTCAGGCCTCCGCCGGGGTGGTGGGGTGGGCGGACGGACCCGGGGGCGCGACGTGCCCGGCCCAAGCGGCGGCCAGCAGTTCCCGGGTCTCCCGGAGCACCTGCGGCAGCACCCGGGTGAGGCCGATGACCGGCATGAAGTTGGTGTCCCCGCCCCAGCGCGGCACGGCGTGCTGGTGCAGGTGGTCGGCGATGCCCGCCCCGGCCACCGACCCCTGGTTCATGCCGATGTTGAACCCGTGCGCACCGGTGACCGCGCGCACCACCCGCATCGCCGTCTGGGTGAAGGACCCCAGCTCGGCCACCTCGTCGGCGGTGAGGTCGGTGTAGTCGGGCACGTGCCGGTACGGGACCAGCATCAGGTGCCCGGCGTTGTACGGGTACAGGTTCAGCACGGCGAACACCGACGCGCCCCGGGCGACGACCAGCCCCTCCTCGTCGCCGAGGGTGGGGATGACGCAGAACGGGCAGTCGTGCGTCCCGGTGGGCTTGCCCTCACCCCGGATGTAGGCCATCCGGTACGGCGTCCAGAGGTGCTCGAACACCGTCGCCGGACCGCCGTCGTCGGAGGAGACCGGCACCCGGTAGGGCAGGTTGTCCTCGCTCATCCGGGGACCGCCGTGGTCTCCGCCGCCGGATCGGCGTTGCTCCGGGTGGCGATCCAGGCCGCGATCCGCTCGACGGCGTGGTCGACGGCCACCCCGTTGTCCTGGCTCCCGTCGCGGAACCGGAAGGAGACCGCCCCCGCCTCCGCGTCGGTGGCGCCGGCGATGAGCACGAAGGGCACCTTCTGCTTCGACGCGGTGCGGATCTTCTTCTGCATCCGGTCGTCGGAGTCGTCGATCTCCACCCGGATCCCGCGGGCGCGCAGCTTCAGGGCGACGTCGGTCAGGTACGGCACCTGCTCGTCGGTGACCGGGATGCCCACGACCTGCACCGGGGCCAGCCACGCCGGGAAGGCACCGGCGTAGTGCTCGGTGAGGACGCCGAAGAAGCGCTCGATCGAGCCGAACTTCGCCGAGTGGATCATCACCGGCTGCTGGCGGCTGCCGTCGGAGGCGCTGAACTCCAGGCCGAAGCGGGCCGGCTGGTTGAAGTCGTACTGGATCGTCGACATCTGCCAGGTGCGGCCGATCGCGTCACGGGCCTGGACGGAGATCTTCGGGCCGTAGTAGGCCGCGCCGCCGGGATCGGGCACCAGCTCGAGGCCGGTCTCCTTCGCCGCCTCCTCGAGGACGGCGGTCGCGACCGCCCACTCCTCGTCGGACCCGATGAACTTGTCCGAGTCGTCGCGGGTGGAGAGCTCCAGGTAGTAGTCGTCGAGGCCGAAGTCGCGCAGCAGGCCCAGCACGAAGGACAGCAGGTGCCGGATCTCCCCCGGCGCCTGCTCGGGGGTGACGTAGCTGTGCGAGTCGTCCTGGGCGAAGCCCCGCACCCGGGTCAGGCCGTGGACGACGCCGGACTGCTCGTACCGGTAGACCGACCCGAACTCGAACAACCGCAGCGGCAGCTCGCGGTAGGACCGCCCGCGCGACCGGAAGATCAGGTTGTGCATCGGGCAGTTCATGGCCTTGAGGTAGTACTTCGCGTTGTCCAGGTCCATGCCCGGGAACATGGTCTCCTCGTAGTACGGGAGGTGACCGGAGGTCTCGAACAGCCCGCTCTTGCTGATGTGCGGCGTGCCGACGTAGTCGAACCCCTCCTCCAGGTGCCGGCGGCGGACGTAGTCCTCCATCTCCCGCTTGATCACCCCGCCCTTGGGGTGGAAGACGGGCAAGCCGGAGCCGATCTCGTCGGGGAAGCTGAACAGGTCCAGCTCCACGCCGAGCCGGCGGTGGTCGCGGCGCTCGGCCTCGGCCAGGTGTTCCAGGTAGGCCTTGTGCGCGTCCTTGCTCTCCCACGCGGTGCCGTACACCCGCTGCAGCTGCGGGTTCTTCTCGCTGCCGCGCCAGTACGCGGCGGCGCTGCGGGTGAGGGAGAACGCCGGGATGGTGCTGGTGCGCGGCAGGTGCGGGCCGCGGCACAGGTCGGTCCAGACCAGGTCACCGGTCCGCGGGTCGAGGTTGTCGTACATGGTCAGCTGCGCGCCGCCCACCTCGACGGAGGCGCCGTCGTCCTCGGACGGCGCCTCGCCGGCGCCCCCCTTGAGGCCGATCAGCTCGAGCTTGTACGGCTCGTGCGCGAGCTCGGCCTGGGCGTCGGCGTCGCTGATCTCCCGGCGGCTGAAGTGCTGACCCGCCTTGACGATCTCCTGCATCCGCTTCTCGAGGGCCTTGAGGTCCTCGGGGGTGAACGGCCGCTCGGGGTCGAAGTCGTAGTAGAAGCCGTTCTCCACGGGCGGGCCGATGCCGAGCCGGGTGCCGGGGAACAGGTCCTGCACCGCCTGCGCGAGCACGTGGGCGGCCGAGTGCCGGATGACCGCGCGGCCGTCCGCACTGGCGGCCGGCACCGGGTCCACCTCGGCATCGGCGTCCGGGGTCCAGGCGAGGTCCTTGAGGTCGCCGGTGGCCAGGTCACGGACGACGACGGCGCCGTCGGGGCCCTTGAGGGGCACGCCGGCGTCCTTCAGCGCCTGCTGCGCCGTCGTCCCGGCCGGCACCCGGATCGGTCCGACTGCGGTTGGCGAGGGCGGGGTCGACACAGGGGCTCCAGGGGGTCGTGTGCGGCGTCGTCGGCGGACCGGGCAGCCCGGTCACCGGCCCCGAGCCTAGTGCGCGGGCCCGGTCGGACCCGCAGCCCTTTCACCGCGCGGCGAGCACCAGCCCGTCGGCGACGGCGCCCCGCATGTCCAGCACCTCGGCGACCCGCTGGTAGGTCGCCGGGTCGGCGGGGCGCACCGTCACCGCGTCCGCGGCCACCTCGATGGCCAGCGGTACCGCCTCCGCGGCCGTGACCGTGAACCGACCGTCCGCGCCGCGGGTGAAGGTGAACCGCACCGCCACCGAGTCCTCGGTCGGGTAGCCGCGGGTGGCGTGCTCGGCGATGTGGTTGCCGAGGCCGTAGGCGGCCCACTCCCCGTCGATCCGCTCGACGGGCTGCACCACGTGCGCGTGGTGGCCGAGCACGAGGTCGACGTCCGGCGAGGCGAGCAACGTGCGCACCGCGGCCTCCTGCTGCGCCGTCGGCTCGTGCCGGTACTCCTGGCAGCAGTGCAGGCTGGCGACGACGATCTCCGCCCCGGCGGCGCGGGCGCGGGCGGCGGCCGCAAGCATCGGGCTGACGTCGGGCACGGCGACGACGTCGACCGACCACTCCCGTCCGGTCGGCAGCGGGACGCCGTTGAGGCCGAAGGTGCCGGCCACGTGCCCGACCCGCACGCCGTCGACGTCGAGGACGAGCGGCTCGGTGCTCTCGGCCGCGGAGCGGTAGGTGCCGGTGTGCGCGACGCCGGCCGCGTCGAGGACGTCCAGCGTGCGCACCAGGCCGTCGGTCCCGGCGTCGAGCGAGTGGTTGGACGCCGTCGAGCACAGGTCGTAGCCGGCCCCGGCGAGCGCGTCGACGATCTCCGGCTGCACGGCGAAGCTCGGGTAGCCGCGGTAGGGGCCGCCGTCGGGGGCGACCGGCGTCTCCAGGTGGCAGATGGCCAGGTCCGCGGCGCCGATCAGGTCCGCGACCGGGGCCAGGACCGCGGAGAAGTCGTAACCGCCGTCGTCCTGGAGCGCGCCGGCGGTGAGCGCGCGGCCCTGGTGGACCAGGACGTCACCGGTGGCCAGCAGCGTGACGCTGTCCGGCGGGGGCGGTTCGGTCGGCCGCGGAGCCTCGCTCGCCCGCGGTGACGTCGTCGTCGCCTGCGGTGCGTCCGGCTGCGACTCCCCGCCGCAGCCGGCCAACAGCACCGTCAGGGCGAGGAGGACTGCGGAGCGGCGGTACGTCACGGCCGCGGCTGGAGCAGGACGACGTCGCCGACGGAGACCTGCCCGGGCCGTCGCACCTCCGCGTAGACGCCCAGGCAGTGCTTCGGCGTCCGGGTGATCGCCAGCTCCGCGTCCCCGATGCGCACGGTCCGGCCGACCCAGCCGCGCTCGTCGTCGTCGGGCAGGTCGAGCAGCACGTTGGCCCGCGGGTCGTCGGCGGAGCACCCCTCGGGGACGTCGCCCCCGGCGGCCCGCTCGATCGCCTGGCGGGAGACCAGGTGCACGGCGGCCGCGTCGGCCCCCGACCCGCCCTCCGCGGGCCGGACGCGGACCTCCCGGCCGAGGGCCTGCGCCACCGTCCGCTCGTCGGCGGCCGGGTCGCCGGTGGGCGTGAGCGCGGCGAGCCCGGGTGCGTGCCGGCCCCGGAGCACCTCGCCGGTGGCGGCGTCGACGACGGTGGCGGCGCGGTCGCCCTCGGGCCCGGTGGCGGCCAGCCGCACCCGGTCTCGCGCCGTCCCGCCGAGGGACTTCACCGGGTAGATCCAGATCTGCGCCACGCGCCCGGCCGTCGTCACGGCACCGACCCTAGGCCGCGTCCCGAGCCCGTCGCAGGCGGCGGAGCTGGGCGTCCAGGTAGGGCCGCGCCCGCCGCTGGCCCCCGGTGCGGACGATCGCCTGCGCCAGCGCCTCCAGCGTCCGGGCCAGGCGGTCCCCGTCGGCCGGCCAGCCACGGCGCCGGCACTCCTCCAGCCACTCCACCGGGGTGCGGTGCCCGCGCTGGCCGTTGCAGCGACCGCAGGCGGCGACCTCGTTCTCCAGCCAGGACGGGCCGCCCTTGACCCGGGGCACCACGTGCTCGGTGGTGGGCCGGACCTGTGCGGAGAACGGCCGCCCGCACCAGACGCAGCTGGCGCCGTCCCGGTCGAGGATCAGCTGCAGCCGGGCCGCGCGATCGGGCTGGGCGCTCACCTCTGCCATGGTCCCGCGTCCGCGCGCATCGCGCCGCAGGACGACGAAGGCCCGGCCCGCTGCTGCGGGCCGGGCCTCTCGTACCGGTGGGCGATACTGGGTTCGAACCAGTGACCTCTTCGGTGTGAACGAAGCGCTCTACCACTGAGCCAATCGCCCGGTACGCGTCCGATTGTGCCAGACGCTCACCGCCAGAGCGGTACCCACCCCGGTACCCAGTCGGGCACGCCCACGAGGTGCAGGCTGACGACCAGGATGCCGTAGACGAACACCGCGGTCGCCAGCCCCAGCACCAGCCGCACCCACACCGGCTGGGCGGTGACCCAGTCGGTCCAGCGCGTGACGTGCCGCTTGGTGAACTCGAGCAGGCGCTCGGCCCAGGTGAACTCGGTGGCGAGGACGAAGAGGCCGGCGATGACGGTGAGCCAGCCGGGGCCGGGCAGCGGGATGGTGAGCAGCCCGATGGCGACGATCACCCCGCCGACGACCCCGACACCGACCCGGTAGCCGTGGTTGACGCTCCGGCGGACCGCGAGCCGCCGGCGCCAGCGCAGCACAGCGACCCGCTCGCGGAGGCTGTACACCTCGTCGGCGTCGTACCGCTCACGCCGCTCGTCGGCGGTCTCCGGGTGCGTGTGGTCCATGGCTGCTGCTGTGGTCCTCGGTCCGCTCAGCTGGTCACCTGCCCGGTCGCGACGACCTCCGTCGGAGCCGACGGAGCCTGGCGACCGGGCTCGAGGCTGATGCCGTACTCGGGGAACGCGTCGACCCCGGTCTCCCCGGAGCCTACGGAATGGATCTCGATCTGTGACCGTGCGACGTCGAACTCGCCGAGCGCCACGGGATCGCCCTCGCCGAGCCCCCACACCACGTACGTCGTCGACGCCTGGTCGTTGGGGTCCAGCCCGTCGGTGACCACCTGCAGCGCGTCGTCCCGGACCACCACGGTCGCCACCTGCTGCTCGCCGGCGGCGAGGGGCGCGACGGCGGCCCGGCCCGGACGCAGCAGCTCGGCCACGACCTGCTCCTGGGCGGCCACGGTCGAGCGGAGCTCCTCCTGCGCCCGGTCCAGGGCCACGACCCACAGGCCGAGCCCGACCACCGCCGCGACCGCGGCGGCGACGAGTGCCCGGGGAAGAAGGCTCCGCTTCGCCGGGCGCGCGCGGCGCGGCACCGGCCGGGGGCCGGTGCGCTCGGCGGCGCTGACCGGGACGGCGGCCGGCGGGCCCGCGGGTGGCGTCGCTGCCGGGGGCAGCTGCTCGGTCTCCTCCACCGCGGCCCGGAGCCGAGACCGCAGGTCCGGTGAGGGCTCGGCCTGGGGCAGGTCGTGCGCCATGGCGGCCATGACCTCCGACGTCTCGGCGACCGTCCGGGCGCAGCGCTCGCAGGTGGCCAGGTGCCGACCGAAGGCCGCCTCGTCCTCCGGCTCCAGCGCGTGCAGCGCCCAGCCCACCGCCAGCTCGTCGTACTCGTGCTCGCCGTTCATCGCGCCGTCCCGTCCATCGGCGTGCCGCCGTCCAGCGCTCCCCCGCCCGTCGTGCCGCCGAGCTCCGACCTCAGCCGCCGCATACCGGCCAGCATCCGGGTCTTGACGGTGCCGAGCGGTGTCCCGGTCAGCGCGGCCACCTCCCGCTGGGTGTAGCCCCCGTAGTACGCGAGCGTGAGGGCCTCCTTCTGCGGACCGGGCAGCTCGCCCAGGGCGGAGCGCACCTGCTCGGCGACCACCCGGGACCACGCGTCGTCCTCCACGTCGCGGGTAGCGCCGGGCGCAGCCAGCACGGCCTCGTCCTCGGCCCGCGCCTGCCGACGCCGCTGCGACTCCTCGCGCCGCACCGCGTCGACCGCCTTGTGGTGCACCACCGCGAGCAACCAGGAGGCGAAGCTCCCGCGGGCGCCGTCGTAGGCGCTCGGGTCCCGCCAGACCATCAGGAACACGTCCTGGAGGACGTCCTCGGCCAGCCCGTCGTCGGCCAGGATCCGGCGGGCCAGCGCGAACGCGGGGCGCCGGAAGCGGTCGTACAGGTCGTCGACGGCGCTGCGGTCTCCGGCGCGGATGCGCCGGAGGATCTCGGCATCCCCGACGCCGTCCTCCGGCCGGAGTACCGGTCGGCTCACGGCGCCCATCGTCACACGGGGCGTTCGTCGCGACACGCCCATCCGGTTCGAACCACCCGCCCGTGACGCATGATGCGGGTGTGACCTCACCCTCTGAGCCGCGTCACTCCTCGTCCTCCCGGTCGTTGACCTGACATGACGAGCCGATGGATGCCCGGCCACATCTCCCCCATCACTCTTCAGCTTGTCGGGCCGCAGTCGTGGACCGAGGTCCCGGCGCTGCTCTGCTACGACCCCACCGACCCGTTCGCGGTCCGGATCGCCTTCGGTGACGCCGGCGAGCCCGACGGCGCGACCGAGGGCGAGGAAGGCATCGCGTGGCTGGTGAGCCGCGAGCTGCTGCAGGCCGGCCTGGAACACCCGGCCGGCGACGGCGATGTCCGCGTCTGGCCGGCCCACGCGACGGCCGACCTGCTCTTCCTGCACCTGCGGGCCCCGTCCGGCGAGGCGCTCTTCGAGCTCTCCCGCGCGACGGTCGCCGCCTTCCTGCGGCACACGGAGGCCCTGGTGCCGCCGGGCTCGGAGAGCGAGCTGCTCCGCCTGGACCAGGAGCTCGACGCCCTGCTGTCCAACGGCGGACCGGACTCGCCAGGGCGCTGACCTGGGAAGATGCCGGCGCGGCACCCCTGGGAGGGGGCGGGGGGACCCCCCCTTCAAACCCCCTCAGGGCGTCCGCTAAAGTTCTTCTCGTAACGCGGACGTGGCTCAGTGGTAGAGCATCACCTTGCCAAGGTGAGGGTCGCGGGTTCGAATCCCGTCGTCCGCTCGGAACCTCGGGCACCGGTCGAGAGACTGGTGCCCGCGTGCGGTGGAGTGGCCGAGAGGCGAGGCAACGGCCTGCAAAGCCGTCTACACGGGTTCAAATCCCGTCTCCACCTCGTCTCCTCTGCGGAGCACGAGCGCGGAGGAGGGTCCGGTCGTGAGGCCGGAACGGGCGATTGGCGCAGCGGTAGCGCGCTTCCCTGACACGGAAGAGGTCACTGGTTCGATCCCAGTATCGCCCACCACACGGAACCCCAGGACGCCGACCGGGCGCCTGGGGTTCTCTCGTTCACCGGGCCGGTCGTCGGCCACCCGGCGCCGGCAGAGTGGGTAGCCCCCTCGGTCACCGGCGGGCTACCCGCTCCGCCCAGAACCGGTCGACCTGCTCGGCCAGCTGCTCGAGCGTGCCGTTGTTGTCGAGCACGACGTCCGCGGCCGCGCGGCGCTGCTCGTCGGTCGCCTGCGCGGCGATCCGGGCGCGGGCGTCGCTCTCGGCCAGACCCCGTTCGACCAGTCGCGCCACCCGCGTCTCGGCGTCGGTGTCCACCACCAGCACCAGGTCGTAGGCACCGGCCTGACCGGTCTCCACGAGCAGCGGCACGTCGTTGACCACGACGGCATCGGCCGGCGCAGCCGCGACCAGCTCTGTCGAGCGCTCCCGGACCAGGGGGTGCACCAGTGCATCGAGTCGTCGGCGGGCGCTCTCGTCGGAGAAGACGATCGCGGCCAGCGCCGCCCGGTCGAGAGATCCGTCGTGGGCGAGCACGCCGTCGCCGAACTCGGCCGCGACCGCGGCGAGCCCCGGTGTGCCGGTCTCCAGCACCGCACGGGCGATCCGGTCGGCGTCCACGACCAGGGCGCCCCGCTCGGCGAGCATCCTGGAGACGGTGCTCTTGCCCGAGCCGATCCCACCCGTCAGTCCGATCCTCAGCATGCACGGACAGTAGCGACCACCCGGAGCCGACATCACGGAGAGGTAACACGGACCCGGCACACCCGGCGCGTCGCAGTAGTCACACGCGCCCCACCGCTAACGTCTGCCCCGGCGATCTTCCCCGCCCAGAGAGGCAGACCGAGAACATGTCCCGACACACGCCCGCCGCATCCCCGTCGTCCCGCGCCGCCGGCCGGCACCGGCTCGGCTCTGCCACGGGCGTGCGCTGCGCCGACATCCCTGCCGTCCGTGAGCGGATGCAGTTCCAGCGGCCCGCCGTCGCCCACCGCAGCTCGCTGCTGCGCTGGATGTTCCAGACGCCGACCACCGGCCGCCACACGTGGAGCTTCCTCGCCGGCTCCGGCGGCCGCCCCCGCACGGCGTTCGCCATCATCCTCAGCCTGTGAGCCGAGCGCCGGTCCTGCCCTGACGTGGTGGCGACCGGCGCCTGCTGCACAGGACTCCCCACTCCCCCGCCGGTGGATCCACGGCGTCGCTGGGGCGGCGAACAGCCGGCACGGAGGTGCCGCCCTACGAGGGCGACCGCTGAGCACTGACGGAAGGGCCCGTGGACCTCGTCCACGGGCCCTTCGTCGTTCCCGCTGCCCGTCGCCGGTACAGCGGCGCTCGCCGCCGCGCCCGGTGCGGAGACGATGGCTCGGGGTCGCAGGTGGGCGCGCGCGCAGGGCTCCTCCTGCCGGAGCGCGCTCCGCGCATTTCCACGCAGCACCCGGGACGCCGCAGCTCCGGCCCCGGGAACGCCAGAGGCCCAGGACCGGATCGGTCCTGGGCCTCCGACGTGCAGAGCTAGCGGGTCAGACCCTCAGGTCACTCCCCGCCGGCCAGCTTGGCACGCAGCGCCGCGAGCGCCTCGTCGCTGGCCAGCGTGCCGCCGCCACCACTGGTGGCCGGGGCATCCGGGCCGGCGACGTCGTCGCTGGAGTAGCTGCCACCGGCCGCCGCCTCGGCGTCGGCCTCCTTGGCGGCCGCGATCTGCTTGCGGTGCGCCTCGAAGCGGGCCTGGGCCTCGGCGTACTGCCGCTCCCACGTCTCGCGGGCCTCGTCGTAGCCCTCGAGCCACTCGCCGGTGTCCGGGTCGAAGCCCTCGGGGTAGATGTAGTTGCCCTGCTCGTCGTAGGCAGCGGCCATGCCGTAGGCGGCGGGGTCGAACTGCTCCTCGTCGCCGACGACGCCCTCGTTGGCCTGCTTGAGCGAGAGCGAGATGCGGCGGCGGTCCAGGTCGATGTCGATGACCTTGACCAGGATCTCGTCGCCCACCTGCACGACCTGCTCCGGGATCTCCACGTGGCGCTCGGCCAGCTCGGAGATGTGCACCAGGCCCTCGATGCCCTCGTCGACGCGCACGAACGCACCGAAGGGAACCAGCTTGGTGACCTTGCCGGGGACGACCTGCCCGATCTGGTGGGTGCGGGCGAACTGACGCCACGGGTCCTCCTGCGTCGCCTTCAGCGACAGGGAGACCCGCTCGCGGTCCAGGTCGACGTCGAGGACCTCGACGGTGACCTCCTGGCCCACCTCGACGACCTCGGACGGGTGGTCGATGTGCTTCCACGACAGCTCGGAGACGTGCACGAGGCCGTCCACGCCGCCGAGGTCCACGAACGCACCGAAGTTGACGATCGAGGAGACGACACCCGAACGGACCTGACCCTTGGCGAGCTTGTTGAGGAACTCGCTGCGGACCTCGGACTGGGTCTGCTCCAGCCACTGGCGACGGGACAGGACCACGTTGTTGCGGTTCTTGTCGAGCTCGATGATCTTCGCCTCGAGCTCGCGGCCCACGTAGGGCTGCAGGTCGCGCACGCGACGCATCTCGACCAGCGACGCCGGGAGGAACCCGCGCAGGCCGATGTCCAGGATGAGACCACCCTTGACGACCTCGATGACGGTGCCGGTGACGACCTCGTCGGCTTCCTTCTTGGCCTCGATCGTGCCCCAGGCGCGCTCGTACTGCGCGCGCTTCTTGGAGAGGATCAGCCGCCCTTCCTTGTCCTCCTTCTGGAGGACCAGGGCTTCCACCTCGTCGCCGACGCTGACGACCTCGTTCGGGTCGACGTCGTGCTTGATGGACAGCTCGCGCGAGGGGATGACGCCCTCGGTCTTGTAGCCGATGTCCAGCAGCACCTCGTCCCGGTCCACCTTGACGATGACGCCCTCGACGATGTCGCCATCGTTGAAGTACTTGATCGTCTGGTCGATCGCCGCGAGGAAGTCCTCGGCGGTACCGATGTCGTTGATGGCGACCTGGGGGGTGCTGGAAGGACGGACCTGAGTGGAGGTCATGTGGTTGGTTGCTCCGGACGGTTTATGCGTAGGGACAGGACGACCCGCGGCCGTCGGACCGCGGGGAGGTGCAGCAGGGAGAACCGGCGCGGGCATTCCCGGAGGGGAAGTGCACGACAGACCTCTGGCGCCTCTCCATCGTACGGACGGCGGCCGCGTCCGGTCCACCTGGGTGCGACCGGTCTTCCCCGACCGGCGGCGTGTCACGATCGGCGTGTCATGAGCGCACCCCCTCCCGGCCCGGCCCTCCCCCTCGGCAGCGACGGCTACCCCGCCGCCGGCGGGGTGGCCCGCCGCTCCGCGGGCGCCGAGGAGTCGGCGCGCGCCAACCGGCGCTGGTGGGATGCGGCGGCGCCCGCCTACCTGGCCGAGCACGGCTCCGACCTCGGGGACGCCGACTTCCTGTGGTGCCCCGAGGGGCTGCGGGAGGCCGACGCCCACCTGCTCGGCGACGTCGCCGGACGGCGGGTGCTCGAGATCGGCTGCGGCTCCGCCCCCTGCGCCCGCTGGCTGCGGACGGCGGGCGCCGAGGTCGTGGCGCTCGACCTCTCGGCCGGGATGCTCGCCCGGGCCGCCGAGCTCAACCGGTCCACCGGCATCCCGGTCCCGCTCCTGCAGGCCGACGCCGGCGCGCTGCCCCTGGCCGACGCCAGCGTCGACCTCGCCTGCTCCGCCTTCGGCGGGTTGCCGTTCGTGGCCGACATCGAGGGTGCGCTGCGCGAGGTGTCCCGGGTGCTGCGCCCCGGGGGCCGGTTCGTCGCCTCGGTGAACCACCCGATGCGCTGGCCGTTCCCGGACTCCCCCGATCCGGAGGACCTGCGGATCGTCTCCTCGTACTTCGACCGCACGCCGTACGTGGAGACCGACGCCGCCGGCGGCACCGTCTACGTCGAGCACCACCGCACGGTCGGTGACTGGGTGCGGGCCGTCGTCGGTTCCGGGCTGGTGCTGCAGGACCTGCTCGAGCCGGAGTGGACCCCCGGCCGGACCCAGAACTGGGGTCAGTGGTCCCCCGAGCGCGGCGCCCTGGTGCCCGGGACCCTGGTCCTGGTCTGCTCCGCCTGAGGGAGCCGGACTCAGCCGCCGGCCACGGGTGGGGAGCCGTGCCGGACCCACACCTCGTGCGCCCCGGCCGTGACCGCCGCCGCGAGGGGCACGAACAGCAGGGCACCGGGGATCCCCCAGAGCAGGCCGCCGGCGGTGACCGCGATGAGCACCATCGCCGCGTTGATCGGCAGCCGGTTCTTCATCACGTACGGCTCGACGACGTCGTTGCCGATCTGCTGCACGACCACGACCAGCCCGAGCACCAGGGCCGCTGTGCCCAGGCCGTCGGAGGCGTACGCGACGACCACCGCGGCCAGCCCGGCGACCACGGCACCGACGGTCGGGATGTAGGACGCCAGGAACTGCATCGCGGCCAGGGTGAGCGCCAGCGGGATCCCCAGGAGGACCAGGCCGAGCCCGATGCCGATCGCGTCGAACGCCGCGACGATCGTCAGACCGCGCACGTAACCACCGACCGTCGTCCACGCGGCGCGACCGCCGGCGTCGACGTCCTCCCGGACCCGGCCGCCGAACTTGCCGAGCACCCAGCGCCACATGTCGGGGCCGCTGACGAGGAAGAGGAAGGCCAGGGCGAGAGCGAGGAACGAGGCGACCAGCACCTCGGCCGCGGTCTGCGCCGGCCCGAGGAGCTGGCCGGCGCCCGTGCCCGAGCCCGTCCCCCCGCCGGACCCGGAGGCCGATCCCGTCCAGGGCAGCGAGACGCCGAACCTCTCGGAGAGGTCGGACGCCGCCTGCTCGAACTGGTCCCGTAGGCGCGGCAGCTGCTCGGCGATCCGGACGCCGAGCCCGACGACGGCGCCGACCAGCGCGCCGAGCAGCAGCAGCACGGCGCCGCCGGCGGCCACCCAGCGGGGCACGCCTCTCCGCCCGGCCCACGCGACCGCCGGTGCGAAGACCCCGGCGACCAGCAGGCCCACCAGCACGGCGACGAGCAGGACGGTCAGCTTGACGGCGAACCCGGCGAGCAGCCACAGCAGGACGGCGAGCACCAGCAGCCGCCCACCCACCGCGGCGCTCCGCACCAGCCAGTCGGGCGCCTGCGTGGTCGGCCGGTCGGGACGTGGCTCAGCAGTCACCTGAAGGGTGTTGACCAGCGGGACCGCGCTGACACATGGTCGGGGCACACCCTCACCCTCGACCGGAGGGTGAGGTTCAGTGTGCGGCCTCGTCCCAGGTGCGGCCGAAGCCGACCGACACCTCGAGCGCCACCGACAGGTCCGCCGCTCCGGCCATCTCCCGGCGGACCAGCGCCTCGAGGGCCTCCCGCTCCCCCGGCGCCACCTCGAGCACGAGTTCGTCGTGGACCTGCAGCAGCATCCGCGACCGCAGACCCTCCGTGGCGATGGCCTTCTCCACGTTGAGCATCGCGACCTTGATGACGTCGGCGGCGGACCCCTGGATCGGCGCGTTGAGCGCCATCCGTTCGGCCATCTGCCGGCGCTGCCCGTTGTCGCTGGTGAGGTCGGGCAGGTAGCGCCGTCGCCCCAGCGTGGTCTCGGTGTAGCCGGTCTGCCGGGCGTCGTCCACGACGCCGTCCAGGTAGTCGCGGATGCCGCCGAAGCGCTCGAAGTAGGCGTGCATCTGCTCGCGCGCCTCCTCGACGGAGATGCGCAGCTGCCCGGACAGCCCGTAGGCGGAGAGCCCGTACGCCAGCCCGTAGCTCATCGCCTTGATCCGGCGGCGCATCTCCGGGTCGACGTCGGAGATCGGGATGTCGAACGCCTTCGAGGCGACGAAGGAGTGCAGGTCCTCCCCCGACGTGAACGCCTCGATGAGACCTTCGTCGCCGGAGAGGTGGGCCATGATCCGCATCTCGATCTGGCTGTAGTCCGCCGTCATCAGGGACTCGTAGCCGGCGCCGACCACGAAGGCCTGCCGGATCCGGCGCCCCTCGGCGGTCCGGATCGGGATGTTCTGCAGGTTCGGGTCGGTCGACGACAGCCGGCCTGTGGCGGCGATCGTCTGCTGGAAGGTCGTGTGGATGCGGCCGCCGTCGTCGACCATCGGGATCAGGCCGTCGATGACCGTGCGCAGCCGGGTGACGTCGCGGTGGCGCATCAGGTGCTCGAGGAACGGGTGCCCGGTCTGCGCGAGGAGGTTCGTCAACGCCTCGGCGTCGGTGGTGTAGCCGGTCTTGTTCTTCTTCGTCTTGGGCAGGCCCAGCTCGTCGAACAGGACGATCTGCAGCTGCTTGGGCGAGCCGAGGTTCACCTCGCGCCCGATCACCGCGTAGCACTCGGCCGCCGCCGCGGCGACGCCGTCGGCGAACTCCCGCTGCAGCTCGCGCAGGAAGTCCAGGTCGGCGGCGATGCCGCGGTACTCCATGGCGGCCAGCACCCGGGTGAGCGGCAGCTCGATCTCGCCCAGCAGGTGGGCTCCCCCGCGCTGGCCGAGGACGGTCTCCAGCGCTTCGGAGAGGTCGTTGACCGCGACGGCCTTGAGCACGTCGGCGTGCGCCGCCTCGCGGGCGACGTCGTCCTCGCTGGGGCCCAGCCCGTCGAGGGTGAGCTGCCCCTCGGGCTCGGCGGCGTCCCTGAGCTCGCGCCGCAGGTAGCGGACGGCGAGATCCCCCAGGTCGAACGACCGCTGCCCCGGCAGCGCCAGGTAGGCGGCCAGCGCCGTGTCGCTGACGATCCCGTCGAGCTCCCAGCCGCGCGCCCAGATCGCCAGCAGCGGGCCCTTGACCTCGTGCACGACCTTCGCCGCCGCCGGGTCGGCGAGCCAGGCGGCCAGCGCCTGCTCGTCGGCGACGTCGAGGCCGGGGCCGACGTCGACGAACGTGGCGTGCCCGTCAGCGGCCGCGAGCCCGATGCCGGCGAGCTCACCGGCGCCGCGGCCCCAGGACCCGCGGAAGATGACGCCGGTGCTCCCCGTCCGGGTGTGCGCCTGCAACCAGTCCCCGAGCCCGCCCGCCGGCACCTCGTCGACCTCGACGTCGAAGCCGCCCTCGACCTCCGGCTCGGCGCTGGTGAGCGTGGCGAAGAGCCGGTCGCGCAGCACGCGGAACTGCAGGTTGTCGAAGAGCGTGTGCACCTCGTTGCGGTCCCACGACTGGACGGCCAGGTCCTGCGGGCCGAGGTCGAGGGAGACCGCGCGGTCGAGCTCGGTCAGCCGCCGGTTCTGCAGCACCGCGGACAGGTGCTCGCGCAGCTTCTCGCCGACCTTGCCCTTCACCGTGTCGACCTGGTCGACGAGCGCGTCGAGCGAGCCGTACTCCCGCACCCACTTGGCGGCGGTCTTCTCACCGACGCTCGGGATGCTGGGCAGGTTGTCGCTCGGGTCGCCCCGCAGCGCGGCGAAGTCGGGGTACTGGGCCGGCGTCAGCCCGTACTTGGCCTCGACCTCCTCCGGGGTGAACCGGGTCATGTCCGAGACGCCCTTGCGCGGGTAGAGGACGGTGACGTGCTCGTTCACCAGCTGGAGCGCATCGCGGTCGCCGGTGGCGATCAGCACGTCCATGCCCTGCTCGACCGCCTGCACGGTGAGGGTGGCGATCACGTCGTCGGCCTCGTAGCCCTCGGCGGTGATGACCGGGACCCGCAGGGCCCCCAGCACCTCCTGCACGAGGCTGACCTGCCCGCGGAAGTCGGTCGGGCTCTCGGCCCGGTTCGCCTTGTACTCGGCGTAGATCTCGCTGCGGAAGGTCTTGCGGCCGACGTCGAAGGCCACGGCGAGGTGCGTGGGCTGCTCGTCGCGCAGGATGTTGATCAGCATCGACGTGAAGCCGTAGACGGCGTTGGTCGGCTGCCCCGTGGTCGTGGAGAAGTTCTCCACCGGCAGCGCGAAGAAGGCGCGGTAGGCGAGGGAGTGCCCGTCGAGCAGGAGCAGCCGTGGACGCGGCGCCGTGCTGGTGGGGTCGGCGGACGGCGGGGCGCTGGGGGTACTCACCGGAGCGGACATCGCCGTCGATCCTAGGGGCGCTCACCGACACGACGGCGCGGGCGACCGCGCGGCTACGGTGCCTGCGTGAGCACCCCTCCCCCGGCCTGGCTCCCCGACGGCATGAGCAGCCCGCTCGACGACAAGCTCGGTGTGCGGATCACCGACTACGACCCCGACCGGCTGGTCGCCACGATGCCGGTCGCCGGCAACGAGCAGCCGTTCGGGCTGCTGCACGGCGGCGCCACCTGCGCCCTCGTGGAGACGATCGGCTCGGTCGCCGCGGCGCTCGGGGCCGGACCGGACAAGCAGGTCGTCGGCATCGAGCTCAACGCGAGCTACCTGCGGGCGGCGACCTCTGGCACCGTCACCGCCGTCTGCACCCCGGTCCGCCGTGGCCGCACGCTGTCGACCTTCCTCATCGAGGTCACCGACGACCGGGGCCGGCCGACCGCCACCGCACGGCTGACCTGCATGACCCTCGCGGCGTCGCCGAAGGCCTGACCTCGGCTTCCGGGCCTGCGGGTCCGGGAGCCGAGCGGGGCATACGCCGCTGAACAGGGAAGATCACGACGACGCAGCGGGCGCGCACGCTGCGTGGTCGTTGCGGCGTGTCGCGGAAAGGTCACAGCTCATGGCACGGAGACGGCGAAGACATCCGCGCGGGTTAGGGTCCTGCCTCAACTCATCCGCCGAGGAGGTCGAGTGACGCACCCGACGGACCGTGTCCGCCGGCACGGTCGACGAAGCAGGCCCGCACCCGCGGGGGCTCGGAAGCCGGCCGGTGGACCACCACTCAGCGGCGTCATCGCGCTGCGGCTGCTGCTCGTGGCCCTCTTCACGGCAGGCCTCGCCGCACTGTCCCCGGGTGTGGCCCAGGCGGAGGGCGGGGGCGAGCAGGTCTCCGGCACGCTGCGCACCAGCCTCAGCGGTCCCATCGAGGGTGTCGAGGTCGTCGTCACCACCCCCGACGGCGACGAGGTCGGTACGGACGAGACCGACGCCAACGGCCGGTTCGTCGTCGACCTGCCGGGCCCCGGCGAGTACACCGTCACCATCCCCGAGGACTCCCTCCCCGAGGGGGTGGAGTTCAACTCGGGCAACAGCCGCACGGTCACCGTGGACACCGGCCGCAACCAGGGCGTCATCATCGGCCTGGACGACGGCAGCCGGAACTCCGGCGGCGGGACCGTCCAGTGGGTGCAGCTCCTCGTCGACGGCTTCCGCTTCGGCCTGCTGATCGCGATGGCGGCCGTCGGGCTCTCGCTCATCTTCGGCACCACCGGGCTGACCAACTTCGCGCACGGCGAGCTGGTCACCATCGGCGCGATCGTCGCCTGGTTCATCAACGTCGACGGCGGGGTGCCGCTCATCCCGGCGGCCCTGCTGGCGATGCTCATCGGTGCCGGCGTCGGCGCCCTGAACGAGCGGCTGCTGTGGCGCCCGCTGCGCCGACGGGGCACCGGGCTGGTGGCCGCGCTGGTCATCTCGATCGGCCTGTCGCTGCTGCTGCGCTACGGCTACCAGATCTTCTTCGGCGGCAGCTCGGAGGCCTATGCGGACTACCGCGGCCAGCGCGCGGTCGACTACGGCCCGTTCAACCTCACCGACAAGGACCTGTACTCGATCATCATCGCGCTGGTCGTGCTGGTGCTCGTCGCGCTCATGCTGCAGCGCACCACGATCGGCAAGGCGATGCGGGCGGTGTCCGACAACCGCGACCTGGCGGCCTCCTCGGGCATCGACGTCAACCGGGTCATCCTCGTCGTCTGGATGATGGGTGGCGCCCTGGCCGCGCTGGGCGGCGTGCTGCTCGGCCTGTCCGACGAGGTGCAGTGGGACATGGGCTTCCGGCTGCTGCTGCTGATGTTCGCCGGGGTCACCCTGGGCGGGCTGGGCACGGCGTACGGCGCCCTGGTCGGGAGCATCGTCGTCGGCGTCTTCGTGCAGATGTCCACGCTCGTCATCCCGAACGACATCAAGTACGTGGGCGGGCTCCTGCTGCTGATCGTGATCCTCATGGTCCGCCCGCAGGGCATCCTCGGCAGCCGGGTTCGGGTGGGTTGAGCAATGGGTGAGTTCATCGACGCACTGGCGATCGCCGTCAAGGCCGGGATCGGCTTCCAGGCCGTCTTCCTGGCCCTCCTGGCGCTCGGCATCAACATGCAGTTCGGCTACACCGGGCTGCTCAACTTCGGCCAGATCGCCTTCGCCCTGGTCGGCGCCTACGGCATCGCGGTGTCGGTCAGCCAGTGGGGGCTGAACTTCTGGGTCGGCGTCGCGGTCGGGATCGCCGGAGCGGTCGTCCTGGCCCTCCTGCTGGGCCTGCCCACGCTGCGGCTGCGGGCGGACTACCTGGCGATCGCCACCATCGCGACGGCCGAAGGCCTGCGGCTGCTGTTCCGGTCGGTCTCCGCGACGCCGGTCACCAACGGCTCCCGCGGCATCTCCGGCTTCAACAACCAGTTCGTCGAGCTGGCGCCGTGGGACACCGGGCGCCGGTACCGGCTGCTCGGCACCTTCTGGAGCGGCGCGGACCTGTGGGTGGCCGCCGTCGGCTGGACCCTCGTCGGGCTCGCCTGCCTCCTGATGTGGGCGCTGGTCCGCAGCCCCTGGGGGCGGGTGGTCAAGTCGATCCGGGAGGACGAGGACGCCGTCCGCGCCCTGGGCAAGAACGTCTACGTCTACAAGATGCAGGCGCTGGTCCTCGGCGGTGTGTTCGGTGCGATCGGCGGCATGATCTACGCCGTGGGCACCGGGTCCGCGACACCCGACCAGTACCAGAACGCCAACACGTTCCTCGCCTATGCGGCCCTCATCCTGGGCGGGGCGGCCCGGGTCCTCGGACCCGTCGTCGGGGCCATGCTCATGTACTTCATCATCCAGTTCGCCGACTCCGGGCTGCGGAGCCTGATCGAGACCGGCGTCATCCCCGACGGTCTGCTCACGACGACCGATGTCGCGCAGATCCGTTTCGTCATCATCGGCCTGGGGCTGATCCTGCTGCTCGTCTTCCGGCCGCAGGGCATCTTCGGCGACCGACGAGAGGTGATGCTCGATGCCCGCTGAGCCCCAGCCCACCGGCGCAACCGCGTCCGGCGCCCGGATGCCGGCCCGCGCTGCTCAGGCGGCCCTGCGCGACGTCGCCTGGGAGGTCGGCGTCGCCAAGCCCGACCCGGTCGTCGTCGTCGACGGCGTGACCCGCACCTTCGGCGGCCTGACCGCCGTCTCGGTCGACCACCTCGAGATCCAGCGGGGCGGCATCACCGGTCTGATCGGGCCCAACGGCGCCGGCAAGACCACGCTGTTCAACCTGCTCACCGGCTTCGACCAGCCCGACAGCGGCACCTGGTCGTTCGACGGCCGCCCGCTCGGCAAACTGGCGTCGCACCAGGTCGCCCGGCTGGGTGTGGTCCGCACCTTCCAGCTGACCAAGGCCCTCTCCCGGCTCACGGTGCTGCAGAACATGCTGCTCGGGGCCCAGGGGCAGAAGGGCGAGCGGTTCCTGCCCGCCCTCCTGCCCGCGCTGTGGCGCGGCCAGGAGCGGGCGAACACGGAGAAGGCGCTGGAGCTGCTCCGCCGCTTCAAGCTCGACGCCAAGAAGGACGACTTCGCCGGCACCCTGTCCGGCGGCCAGCGCAAGCTGCTCGAGATGGCCCGGGCCCTCATGAGCGACCCCAAGGTCGTCATGCTCGACGAGCCGATGGCGGGGGTGAACCCGGCGCTCACGCAGAGCCTGCTCGGGCACGTCAAGGACCTCCGCGAGGAGGGCATGACGGTCATCTTCGTCGAGCACGACATGGACGTCGTCCGGGACATCAGCGACTGGGTGGTCGTGATGGCCGCCGGCGAGGTGATCGCCGAGGGTCCGCCGGAGTCGATCAGCCAGAACCAGGCCGTGGTCGACGCCTACCTCGGCGCCCACCACGACGCCCCGCTCACGATGGAGGACGAGGACCGGCAGCTGGCCGAGGCCGATGCGGCCATCGCGCGGGAGAAGCGGCCGGCCGGCGAGGTCCTCGACTCCGACTCGACGCACCGGAAGGGCGGCGCGCGATGACCATCGATCCGGGACAGGGCAAGGACCCGCGGGAGAGCACCGATCCCGAGTACGAGTTCGACCGCGAGGTCGGGCAGCCCGCCGACACCCCGGCAGCCGATCCGGCGGCCGAGGTCCCCGGTCTCACGGCGGCAGAGCTTGCCGCCAGCCGGTCGGAGCACGTGCGGCTGGCGGAGGGCGCCCTGGTGCGCGCCGACGAGCTCGTCGCCGGCTACGTCCCCGGGGTGAACATCCTCAACGGGTGCGACTTCTACCTGCAGGAGGGCGAGCTGGTCGGCATCATCGGCCCCAACGGGGCCGGCAAGTCGACGCTGCTCAAGACGCTCTTCGGCCTCATCCCGGTCCGCTCCGGCACGGTGACCCTCCGCGGCGAGGAGATCACCTCCGCCCCGGCCCACCAGCTGGTGTCCCAGGGCGTCGGCTACGTGCCGCAGAACAACAACGTGTTCCCCTCGCTCACCATCGAGGAGAACATGCAGATGGGCGTCTACCTGCGGCCGAAGACCTTCAAGGACCGGTTCGACTACGTCGCCGAGCTCTTCCCGATGCTCGGGGAGCGGCGACGGATCAAGGCCGGGTCGCTGTCGGGTGGCGAGCGCCAGATGGTGGCGATGGGCCGGGCGCTGATGATGGAGCCGTCGGTGCTGCTGCTCGACGAGCCGTCCGCCGGCCTCTCCCCCGCGTACCAGGACGAGGTCTTCATCCGCTGCCGCCGGATCAACGCCACCGGCGTCTCGATCATCATGGTGGAGCAGAACGCCCGGCGCTGTCTGCAGATCTGCGACCGCGGCTACGTGCTCGACCAGGGGCGCAACGCCTACACCGCGACCGGCGAGTCG
This sequence comes from Blastococcus sp. SYSU DS0619, assembly GCF_054051035.1. Taxonomy (NCBI): domain Bacteria; kingdom Bacillati; phylum Actinomycetota; class Actinomycetes; order Geodermatophilales; family Geodermatophilaceae; genus Blastococcus; species Blastococcus sp. SYSU DS0619. The sequence goes on from NZ_JBJHAM010000001.1 coordinate 142,774, forward strand.
CTGATGCACGACCCCAAGGTCATCGAGCTCTACCTCGGGACGCTGGCCAAGGCGCACTGAGCCCCGCCCGCACCACGACGGCGCCGGCACCCCGCACAGGGGTGCCGGCGCCGTCGTCGTCCCGCCTGGTGCCCGGTGTGACCCCGGCCCGTGGTCGCCGCCCCGGGCCCGTGCCGCTGGGGCGGCGACCGCACGGCTGCGGCGGTGGGCCGGGCGGACGCGTCGCCGCTCCGCCGGCGCCCGGGGTGCGGTGTGGGGGGCATCCCGCGTGGCCGCTCCCGCTCCCGCGCCCGGGGCGCGGCGTGGGGCGGCTCCCCGGGGCTCGGCGCGCGAGATGAGGCGCCCGGTGCGGACGCACAGGGGCCCGGCACCGTGCGGTGCCGGGCCCCTGGTGGCCGTCAGCGGATCAGCGATCCGCCCGCCGGGTCAGCCGCGCGCCGGGCCGATGCCCTGCGCGTTGAGACCCTCGATGATGCGAGCCGACTCGTCGAAACCGATCACGACGATGCCGTCGGGGTTCAGGTCGACCATGTCCTGCACCTCGGCGTCGTAGTTGGACGCCGTGGGGTCGTAGATGACCAGCTCGATGCTGTCCTCCGACAGACCGCTGGACACCAGATTCTCGACCGTGTTCTCCGCCAGGCCGGTGCCGTAGGAGTCGTTGCGGGCGAGGATGCCGACCGTGTTCGCGCCGTCCTCGATGATGAGGTCGGCGAGGGCGCGGGACTGCAGGGTGTCCGGCGGCGCGGTCCGGAAGTACAGCCCGTTGTCGTTGTACGTGGTGAACTCGTCGGACGTGTTCGCCGGCGAGATCTGCACGACACCGGCGCCGGTGACCTTGTCGATGACCGTCCGCGTGACGGCCGAGGAGGCCGCACCGACGATCACGTCGACGTTCTGCTGCAGGAGGGCGTCCACCGACTGGGTCGCGATGTCGGTCGAGGTGTCACCGGAGTCGCGCTGGATCAGCTGCGCCGGCTGGCCGAGCACACCGCCGGCCTCGTTGATCTCCTGCACGGCCAGGTCGGCGCCGGCGATCTCCGGGGGGCCGAGGAACGCGAGGTCACCGGTCTGCGGGAGGAGGGTGCCGACGACCAGCGGGTCGTCGGAGGTGGCGCCGGGCGCGGCGGGCGCCGGGCCCTCGTCCGAGGCGGCGTTGGCCTCGTCCCCGGCGAGGACGAAGTCCGTCTCGTCGGAGGCGATGGTGTTGTCCGGGCCGAACTGCAGGATGCCGAAGCTGGCGACCGACGGCTCACCCGGTTCGGCGAAGGCCAGCGGGCCGGAGACGCCGTCGTAGTCGGGGTTGCCGCCGCCGTCGACGATCTCCTTGCACGAGGCGAAGTCCGTGCAGACGTCGCCGCCGAAGGTCACGCCGTTGATGTAGGGCGCGAAGACGGCCGGGTCGGTGCTGCCGGCCAGCTGCGCGGCGATCGCCGAGATGAGGATCGCGTCGTAGGTCTCGCCGGCGTAGTTGAAGTCCTGCAGGTCGGGGTCGACCTCCAGGAGCCGGTTGGTGAAGTCGTCGCCGAGGTCGGTCAGCGGCGTGGTGCCCCGCATGCCGGCGAGAGCGCCCTCCTCGGAGAAGGACTCACCCAGGGCGTTACCCATGTTGCCGTCGGTGCCGTAGACGTTGACCTGCTTCTCGCCGTCGCCGCCGCCGCCTTCGGCCGACGTGCCGCCACCCTCGTCGCCGCCACCGCAGGCGGTCAGCGCGAGCAGGGCGGCACCGGTGACGGCGATGCCGCGGGCAGTAGAGCCAGTGCGCATCAAGCAACTCCCAGTGTCATCAGTGCGTCCGGCGTCGGCGCGCCGAGCGCGCCCGCCGACCGGACGCCGATCAGTGCGCAGAACCTAGCCGCCTGCCGGTGCGATGCACCCGGCCGCGGAACGACCGTGATGAGGTCGTGACCTCGGCGTCCGCAGCGTGGACGCCGAGGTACGGAACGTCACCGGGAGGAAACACAACGCCGCGACAGACGCGCTGCGGGGCCTCGACCGGTCGTCAGGCGGACGCCTCTCCCCCGGCCGCACCGCTCGCGAGGATCGACTCGGCGAGCGCCTTCATGCTCGTCCGCTGGTTCATCGCGGTGCGCTGGATCCACCGGAACGCCTCCGCCTCGGTCATCCCCTGGTCGGCCATCAGCCGACCCTTCGCCTGCTCGACGACCTTGCGGGTCTGCAGCCGCTCCTCGAGGTCCTTCACCTCGCCGTCCAGGGCGGTCATCTCGGCGAACCGGCCGCGGGCGACCTCGATGGCCGGCACGAGGTCGTTCTTGGAGAACGGCTTCACCAGGTAGGCCATCGCCCCGGCGTCCCGGGCCCGCTCCACCAGCTCCCGCTGGCTGAAGGCGGTGAGCACGATGACCGGCGCGATCCGCGCCGAGGCGATCCGCTCGGCAGCGGACAGGCCGTCGAGCACCGGCATCTGGATGTCCAGGATGACCAGGTCGGGGCGCAGCTCCTCGGCTCGGTCGACCGCCTGCTGCCCGTCACCGACCTCGGCGACGACGCTGTACCCCTCCTCCTCCAGCATCTCCTTGAGATCGAGGCGGATCAGCGCCTCGTCCTCGGCGATCAGGACACGGATCGGCTCGCTGGTCACGGCGGCAGAGCCTAGCGACGTCAGCTGTGAGACACCGCCCGGCTAGGCTGCTCGGGCGGCCCGGGCCACCCCGGCGCGCCCCCGTACCCCAATCGGCAGAGGGAGCGGATTCAAAACCCGCGCAGTGTGCGTTCGAGTCGCACCGGGGGCACTCCTTCTTCCTCGTCGTCCTTCGGACGACACCGCCGCCACGGAGCCACCCTTGGGCCGGACCCCGCCGTCACGCCTCGCCGGTGCGGGTGCCGGAGGTCGCCCGGCGGGCGATGGCGAAGGTGAGCAGCCCGGCGACGAGGAAGCACCCGCCCAGCACCGCCCAGCCCGCCGCGCCGTGATCGATGGCCGTGGCCGTGACGACCAGCGGCGCGAGCATGGCACCGATGGCGTAGCCGGTCTGGCTCACGCCCTGGTAGGCGCCGGCGCGGCGTTCGTCGGCGAGCTCGAAGGCGAGCCCCCAGCTGCCGGCCTCTCCCCACATCTCCCCGGCCGTGTGCGCGAGGGCGGCGAGCACCAGCACCGCGACGGCCACCACCACGTCGCCGAGGCCGGCCGCCGCATACAGCGCGCAGGCCACCGCCAGCAGGCCGCCGGCCAGTGCCACGGCGCGCCCCGCGGTGGGGATGTCGTGGGTACCCCGCGCCGCCCGGACCTGGAAGAGGGCGATCAGCACGGTGTTCAGCACCAGCAGCACCGAGACCGTCACCGGCGGCGCCGCCGTACCGCCGGCCACCCAGAGCGGGACGCCGACGGTCTGCAACCCGAAGTGCATCGCGAGGACCGCATTGAGGCCGGCGACGGCGAGGTAACGGCCGTCCCGCAGCGGCGAGCGCCCCGCGTCCGCCCCGAGGGCGGCGACGACCGGGGTGTCCCCGCGACGCTCCCGCACGAGCGCGGGGAGGCCGAGCAGCGGCGCGCAGGACAGGAGCACGAGGGCGCCGACGACGACCACCGTGGCGCTGTAGGCACCGGCGGTGTCGCGCAGGAGCGCGAGGGCGGCCAGACAGGTTCCCAGGCCGATGAAGACGTTGGTGACCACCCGCAGCCGCGCCCGCACGGCCACCCGGTCCGCGCCGGTGAAGCACCGGGCGAGCAAAGCGGAGCGGGCGGTGCCCTGCACCGCACGGAACCCGACCGCGCAGCAGGCGGTGACGACGAACGCGGACGCGCTCGTCGCGACGCTGTAGGCCAGGAGTGCGAGGCCCTGGGCGGCTGTGGCGGCCAGCAGCACGCGCTCGGCCCCGATGCGGTCGGCGAGATAGCCGGCTCCGAAGCTGCCGGCCACCCCGGCAGCTCCGGCGACGGTGAGCCCGAGGCCGACCGTGGTGGCCGCCAGCCCGATGACCCGGGTGAAGAACAGCGCACTGACGCTGTAGAACAGCCCGCTGCTCAATGCCGCGACCATCGTCGACCAGGTGAGCACCCGGGCCAGCGGGTCGGACGGGCGCAACGTGGAGGAAGCGGCCACCAGCCATCTCGCCGGCGCTGCCGCGATCGCGGAGGACACGGGCCAGTTGTGCCAGCCACGAGTGAGCCATCACCATCGATGTAGCGTCCTGCTTCATGATCAGATACGAGCTGGCCGGCATGGACCTGGCGGACGTGCGCTTCGCCATCTCGCCGCTCAACGAACTGGTCTTCTCCCTCCGCGCCTGGCGCGATCCCGGTCGCTATCCGCTGCAGCTGCCCTGGTTGCACCACGTCGCGGCGGCACGCGCGGACCTCGACGAGACCGTGCTGCTCGCCCTGACGAACGACCAGCTGTGGACACCGGACTTCCTCACCCCGCGGCCGCGCTCCCCGCTCACCCGGATCGAGGAGGAGCTGGAAGCGCTCGGGGACGTCGACGCCGACACGGTCGCCCGCGACCTGCGTGCGCTGCACGACGTCCTGCCCGCTCCCCTGCGGGGGAGCCCGCAGGCGGTCCGCGCCCGGATCGTCGACGCCCTGCACGCGTACTGGGAGAGGTCGTTCGCCAGGGATGCGTGGCCGCGGATGCGTGCGGTGCTCGAGGCCGACGTGGTCCACCGCGGCCGGGAGCTGGCCCAGCGCGGGTTGGCCCACATGTTCGCCAACCTCGCCGAGACGGTGAGCTTCGCCGACGGCGTCGTGTCCGTACGGTTGAAGTCGCCGGTCAGCTACACCCGGTCGACGACCGGGGACGGTCTGACGCTGGTGCCCACCCTCTTCGGGCGCACCGCGTCCGCCCCGATCTCGCCCGATGAGCCGCCGCTGGTCATGTATGCCGCCCGCGGGGCGGGCACGCTGTGGGAGACCCAGCAGCCGTCGTCGTCCTCAGCACTCGCGGCGTTGGTGGGCGCAGTCCGCGCGGGATTGCTCGCCCAGCTGATCACCCCGTCGTCATCGACCGAGCTGGCCGTCCGGCTCGGCGTGACCACACCCGCGGTGAACCAGCACCTGCGGGCGCTGCGGGCCGCCGGCCTGCTCGTCTCCGCCCGGCACGGACGCTCGGTGCTCTACCGCCGCTCGGATCTCGGCGACCGCCTCGTCGCGGGTGCCGGAGGTGCGCTGATCCGCTGAGCGGGACGGTGGGCGGTCCTGCTCCACGGCCACCGCCACGGCCAGGTGCCGTCCGCGGTGGCGGCGACCGGACGCAATACGGTGGGCGGCGTGACCGAGCCCGCACCGCACATGACCCCCGACGAGTTCCGGCGCCACGGCCACGAGGTCGTCGACTGGATCGCGGACTACTGGACGCGGATCGGCTCCTTCCCGGTGCGCTCGCAGGTCACCCCCGGCGACGTCCGCGCCGAGCTGCCGGCCTCCGCCCCCGACCAGGGCGAGCCGTTCTCCGCCGTCCTGGCCGACCTCGACCGGGTCGTCGTGCCCGGCCTCACGCACTGGCAGCACCCCGGCTTCTTCGGCTACTTCCCGGCCAACACCTCCGGCCCGTCGGTGCTCGGCGACCTCGTCTCGGCCGGCCTGGGCGTGCAGGGCATGTCCTGGGTGGCCAGCCCGGCCGCCACCGAGCTCGAGCAGCACGTCATGGACTGGTTCGCCGAGCTCCTCGGCCTCCCGGAGTCCTTCCGCTCCACCGGCACCGGCGGCGGCGTCGTCCAGGACTCCAGCTCCGGCGCCAACCTGGTCGCGCTGCTCGCCGCCCTGCACCGCGCGAGCGGCGGGGCCACCCTGCGCCAGGGGGTCCAGCCGGAGCGCGCCACCGTCTACGTCTCCAGCGAGACGCACTCCTCGATGGAGAAGGCGGTGCGCATCGCGGGCCTGGGCACCGACGCCATCCGCATCGTCGAGGTCGACGGCGACCTCGCTATGAACCCCGGCGCGCTCGCCGCCCGGCTGCAGCGCGACGTCGACCGCGGCTACCGCCCGGTGCTGGTCTGCGCCACCGTCGGCACCACCTCGACCACCGCCGTGGACCCGCTGGCCGCGATCGGGCCGATCTGCCAGAAGCACGGCGTCTGGTTGCACGTCGACGCCGCCTACGCCGGGGTGAGCGCCGTCGCGCCGGAACTGCGCCACCTGCAGGCCGGCGTCGAGTGGGCCGACAGCTACACGACCGACGCCCACAAGTGGCTGCTCACCGGCTTCGACGCCACCCTCTTCTGGGTCGCCGACCGCGCCGCCCTCACGGGCGCGCTGTCGATCCTCCCCGAGTACCTGCGCAACGCCGCCACCGAAGCCGGTGCCGTGGCCGACCTCCGTGACTGGCAGATCCCGCTGGGCCGGCGGTTCCGGGCGCTCAAGCTGTGGTTCGTGGTGCGCTGGTACGGGGCGGAGGGGCTGCGGGCCCACATCCGCGGGCACGTCGCCCTCGCCCAGGAGCTGGCCGGGTGGGCAGCGGCCGACGAGCGGTTCGACGTCGTCGCGCCGCACCCGCTCTCGCTGGTCTGCCTGAAGCCGCGGTGGCCGGAAGGCGTGGACGCCGATGTCGCGACGATGACGCTGCTGGACCGGCTCAACGACGGCGGCGAGGTCTTCCTCACCCACACCACGGTGCAGCGGGAGCCGGTCCTCCGCGTGGCGATCGGTTCCCCGGCGACGACGCGGGCGCACGTCGAGCGGGTGTGGGCGCTGCTGACCGAGGGCCACGACTGGCTCGCCGCCGACTTCGCCGCCCAGGCCGCCGAGCAGGCAGCCGCGCGGGCCGCCGAACGTCAGCGGGCCGAGCAGGAACGGGCCGAGCGCGAGCGGGCCCAGCGGGGGCAGGCCGAGCGCGAGCAGGCCGAGCGCGAGCAGGCCGAGCTTGACCGGGCCGAGCGCGAGCAGGCCGAGCTGGGCGAGTCCACGGCGCAGCAGCCCGCGGACGAGCCCGCCGTCCCGGCCGACGAGCTCCCCGCCGACGACACCGAGGACGCCGGGCGCCCCGCCTGACCGGCGGAGCGGGGCCTCAGCGCTCCAGGGAGCGGATGAGGCCCTGCTGGGCCACCGTGGCGACGTGCGTGCCGTCCGCGGCCCAGATCTCGCCGAAGCACAGCGCCCGGCCGGCCGAGGCCGCAGGGCTGTCGGTCTCGTAGAGGAACCACTCGTCGGCCTGGACCGGCTGGTGGAACCAGACGGCGTGGTCCAGGCTCGCCCCCACGTAGCGGCCGCCCCACCCGCCACCGAGGCGGGCCAGCCCCGCGGACAGCAGGGTGAGGTCGCTGACGAAGGTCAGCGCGGCGGCGTGCACGGAGGCGTCCTCGGGCAGCCGGCCGGCCACCCGCATCCAGGCGTAGGTCTTCGTGTGCGGCGGCAGCTTGGGGGTCCGCGCGAAGGGGTCCTCCATCAGCCGCTGGTCGACCGCCCGGCTGATCGCCAGCGCCGCGGAGGCGTGCTCGCCGTAGGGGGCCACCAGCTCGGCGAGGGTCGGCAGCTCCTCCGGCGCCGGCACCTCGGGCATCGGCCGGGCGTGCTCGGCCACCACCGGCTGGGGCGCCGAGGCGTCGGCGGTGAGGGAGAAGATCGCCACGTCCTCGCCGTTGCGCCGCTGCCACGCGACGACCCGGCGGGTGGTGAAGCTGCGCCCGTCCCGGATCCGGTCGACGGAGAAGCGGATCTCCTCGTGCGGGTCGCCGGGCCGCAGGAAGTACGAGTGCAGCGAGTGCACCGCACGGTCCTCCGGCAGCGTCCGGGTGGCCGCCATGAGCGCCTGGCCGGCCACCTGCCCGCCGAAGATCCGCTGGAGCGGGCTGCGCGGCGTCTGCCCGACGTAGAGGTCGGTGTCGCGCTGTTCCAGGTCCAGCACCGTCATGAGCGACGCGGCCTGGCTGCCGGCGGCCGCTTCGCTCACGAGTCGGTACCCACCTCGTGCACCCGGATGAGGTTGGTGGAGCCGACGGTGTTGGGCGGGCTGCCGGCGACCACGACCACCCGGTCGCCGACCTCGAGCCGGCCGATCGACAGCAGCGAGAAGTCCACCTGGGCGACCATGTCGTCGGTGTGCTCGACCGTGGGCACCAGGAACGTCTCGACGCCCCACGAGAGCGCGAGCCGGCTTCGGACGCGGGGGTCGACGGTGAAGGCCAGCAGGGGCATCCGCGGGTGCAGCGCCGCCAGCCGGCGGGTGGTCTCCCCCGTCTGCGTGAAGGTCGCCAGCGCCTTCACGTCGAGCGACTCACCGATGTCCTTGGCCGCCCGCACGATCGCGCCCGAGCGCGACCGCGAACGCCGGAGGATCTCGGGCACGGGCATGTGGTCGCCCTCGACGGCGGCGATGATCCGCTCCATCGTGCGCACGGCACCGATCGGATAGGCACCGACGGACGTCTCGCCCGACAGCATCACCGCGTCGGCGCCGTCGAGCACGGCGTTGGCCACGTCGGAGGCCTCGGCCCGGGTCGGCCGTGAGTTGGTGATCATCGACTCGAGCATCTGGGTGGCGACGATGACGGGCTTGTTCCGCTCGCGGGCGGCCTGGATGGCCCGCTTCTGCACCAGCGGCACCTGCTCGAGGGCCAGCTCCACGCCCAGGTCGCCGCGGGCGACCATGATCCCGTCGAACGCCTCGACGATGGCGTCGAGGTTCCGCACCGCCTCCGGCTTCTCCAGCTTGGCGATGACGGGGACGTAGATGTCCTCCTGGCGCATGATGTCGCGGACCAGGGCGCTGTCCGTCGGCGAGCGCACGAAGGACAGGGCGATGAAGTCCACGCCCAGGTGCAGGGCGAAGCGCAGGTCGCGCTCGTCCTTGTCCGACAGGGCGGGCACGCTCACCGCGACGCCGGGCAGCGAGAGGCCCTTGTTGTTGGAGACCTGACCGCCCTCGACGACGAGGCAGAAGACGTCCGGGCCCTCGACGCCGACCACGCTGAGCGAGAGGTTGCCGTCGTCGACCAGGAGCCGGTCACCGACGCGGACGTCGTTGGCCAGGTTCTTGTAGGTGGTCGACACCCGCTCGGCGGTGCCGGCGACGTCCTCGACGGTGATGCAGATCTGGCTGCCGGTCTCCCAGCGCACCGGTCCGTCGGCGAACGTGCCGAGGCGGATCTTGGGGCCCTGCAGGTCGGCGAGGATGGCCACCGCGTGGCCGACGCGGTCGGAGGCCTCGCGCACCAGCGCGTAGGCCGATGCGTGGTCCTCGTGCGACCCGTGGCTGAAGTTGAGGCGGGCCACGTCCATCCCCGACTCGACCAGGGCGGTGACCTGTTCGGCGGAGCTCGTGGCCGGACCCAGGGTACAGACGATCTTGGCGCGGCGGGACATGGCGATAACGCTAGTGCTCCACCGAACTGATGGCGCCCGCGGGCCACCGCCGCGTGTCGCCCGCTCCCCTGCGCGGAGCCCCGGAGGGCTCCGCGCAGGCGGGACGGAGACGCTCCTCCGGACCGGGGACGGCCGTCGGCCGCGGTGCGGTCCGGAGGAGCGCGATATCTCAGCGGGGCGCTGGGTCCTAGCGGAGCGCGACCGCCGTCGGGGTGACCGGACGGGGCAGCATCGACTCACCGGTCAGCCAGGTGTCGGCGGCGGCCGCCGCGGCGCGGCCCTCCGCGATCGCCCAGACGATGAGCGACTGGCCGCGACCCATGTCGCCGGCCACGAAGACGCCGGGCACGGTGGACATGAACGCGTCGTCGCGGACCACGTTGCCGCGCCCGTCGACCTCCACGCCGAGGGTGTCGACCAGGCCCTCGCGCTGCGCCCCGGTGAAGCCCATCGCGAGGAACACCAGGTCGGCCGGGAGCTCGCGTTCGGTGCCCTCGACCTTCTGGAACCGGCCGTCGACCCGCTCGACCTCGTGGATCAGCAGCGCGCGGACGTTGCCCTCCTCGTTCCCCACGAACCGCTCGGTGTTGACCGAGTAGAGCCGCTCGCCGCCCTCCTCGTGGGCGCTGGAGACGCGCATGACCATCGGGTAGGTCGGCCACGGGTTGGCGCCCATGTCCCGGCGGTCCGGCGGCGCCGGCATGATCTCCAGCTGGGCGACCGAGGCCGCCCCCTGCCGGTGGGCGGTGCCGAGGCAGTCGGCCCCGGTGTCACCGCCACCGATGATCACGACGTGCTTGCCGTGCGCGTTGATGGGCGGGTCGTCGAGCTCCCCGAGCGCCTGCCGGTTGCCGTAGGGCAGGTACTCCATGGCCAGGTGGATGCCGGCCAGCTCGCGCCCGGGGGCGGGCAGGTCACGGCCGATGGTCGCGCCACCGGCCAGGACCACGGCCTCGAAGTCCGCGCGCAGCTGCTCGACCGACAGGTCGCCCTCGCCACTGCCGCCCACCTCGACCCCGGTGACGAACCGGGTGCCCTCGGCGCGCATCTGGTCCAGCCGCCGGTCCAGGACCGACTTCTCCATCTTGAACTCGGGGATGCCGTAGCGGAGCAGCCCGCCGACGCGGTCGGCCCGCTCGTAGACGGTCACGTCGTGCCCGGCCCGGGTGAGCTGCTGGGCGGCGGCCAGCCCGGCGGGGCCGGACCCGATGACGGCGACCTTCTTGCCGGTCCGCTCGGCCGGGGTCTGGGGGCTGACCCAGCCCTCGTCCCACGCCCGGTCGATGATCTCCCACTCGATCTGCTTGATGGTGACCGGCGACTCCTGCAGGTTCAGCACGCAGGAGCCCTCGCACGGCGCCGGGCAGAGCTTCCCGGTGAACTCCGGGAAATTGTTGGTCGCGTGCAGCCGCTCGATGGCGTCCTGCCAGTCGTCGCGGCGGGCCAGGTCGTTCCACTCCGGGATCAGGTTCGCCACCGGGCAGGCGTGGTGGCAGAACGGGATGCCGCAGTCCATGCAGCGGGCCGCCTGCTTGCGCACCTCCGCCGTCGGGAAGAGCGGGTCCTCCCCGTTCTGCCGCCGGGTGTAGACGTCCTGCCAGTCCATGATCCGGAGCTCGACGGGACGGCGCGGCGGGAGGCCGCGCTCGTACTTCAGGAAACCGGTCTGGTCAGCCACGTGCTGCCTCCCTCTGCTGCTCGTTCGATCCGCGGACGCACACCTCAGCCACGAGCCGCCTCCATCACCGCGCGGTCGACGTCGACGCCGGCGGCCTCGGCGGCACGCCGGGCCTCCAGGGCCCGCCGGTAGTCGCGCGGCATGATCACGCTGAACTGCTCCGACCAGCGTCCCCAGTCGGCCAGCAGCGCCGCGGCCACGGGCGACTCGGTGTCGGCGGCGTAGCGCACCAGCACGTCGCGCAACCACTGCGCGGCCTCGCCGTCCAGCGGCTCGACGTCGACCATCTCGCTGTTCACCCGGTGCCGGGCGAGGTCGAGGACGTAGCCGATGCCGCCGGACATGCCGGCCGCGATGTTGCGGCCGGTCGGCCCGAGGATCACCGCGCGGCCGCCGGTCATGTACTCCAGCGCGTGGTCGCCCACGCCCTCGACGACGGCGAGCGCACCGGAGTTGCGGACGCAGAACCGCTCGCCGACCCGGCCGCGCAGGAAGATCTCCCCGCTGGTGGCGCCGTAGCCGATCACGTTGCCGGCGATGACGTTGTCCTCGGCGGCGAAGGACGCCTCGCGGGAGGGCCGGACGATGATCCGCCCGCCCGACAGGCCCTTGCCGACGTAGTCGTTCGCGTCACCGAACAGGCGCATGGTGATGCCGCGCGGCACGAAGGCGCCGAACGACTGCCCGGCCGACCCGCCGAAGGTGAGGTCGATTGTGCCGTCGGGCAGGCCCTCGCCGCCGAACCGGCGGGTGACCATCGACCCCAGCATCGTGCCGACGGTGCGGTTGACGTTGCGCACCGGCAGCTCGAGGCTGACCGGCCGCGCGTCGAGCAGCGCCCCCTCGCACAGCTGGATCAGCGTCTGGTCCAGGGCGACGTCGAGACCGTGGTCCTGCGCCTTCACCCGGCGCAGCGGGGCGCCCTCCGGCAGCTCGGGGACGACCAGCATCGGCGAGAGGTCCAGGCCCTGCGCCTTCCAGTGGCCCACGGCCTGACGGGTGTCGAGCAGCTCCGCGTGGCCGACGGCCTCGTCGATCGAGCGGAAGCCCAGCTCGGCCAGGTAGCTGCGCACCTGCTCGGCCAGGAACTCGAAGAAGGTGACCACGAACTCCGGCTGCCCGGTGAACCGCTTGCGCAGCTCCGGGTTCTGGGTTGCGACGCCGACCGGGCAGGTGTCCAGGTGGCAGACCCGCATCATCACGCAACCGGAGACCACCAGCGGTGCGGTCGCGAAGCCGAACTCCTCGGCGCCCAGCAGAGCCGCGACTACCACGTCCCGCCCGGTCTTCATCTGCCCGTCCACCTGGACGGTGATGCGGTCGCGCAGGCCGTTGGCCAGCAGCGTCTGCTGCGTCTCGGCCAGGCCCAGCTCCCAGGGCGAGCCGGCGTGCTTGAGCGAGGTGAGCGGCGCGGCACCGGTACCACCGTCGTGCCCGGAGATCAGGACGACGTCGGCGTGGGCCTTGCTCACCCCCGCCGCGACCGTGCCCACCCCGACCTCGGACACCAGCTTGACGTGCACGCGCGCGTCGTTGTTGGCGTTCTTGAGGTCGTGGATGAGCTGCTTGAGGTCCTCGATCGAGTAGATGTCGTGGTGCGGCGGGGGGCTGATCAGCCCGACACCCGGCGTCGAGTGCCGGGTCCGCGCCACCCACGGGTAGACCTTGCTGCCGGGCAGCTGGCCGCCCTCGCCGGGCTTGGCGCCCTGCGCCATCTTGATCTGGATGTCGTCGGCGTTGACCAGGTACTCGCTGGTGACGCCGAACCGGCCCGAGGCGACCTGCTTGATCGCCGAGCGGCGCAGGTCGCCGTTCGGGTCGGGCGTGAAGCGGTCGGGGTCCTCGCCGCCCTCACCTGTGTTCGAGCGGCCGCCGAGACGGTTCATCGCGATGGCGAGGGTCTGGTGCGCCTCCTGCGAGATGGAGCCGTAGCTCATCGCGCCGGTGTTGAACCGCTTCACGATCTCGCTGGCGGGCTCCACCTCGTCGAGCGGCACGGGCGGGCGGACCCCGGTCCGCAGCGTGAAGAGCCCGCGCAGGGTGGCGGCCTCCTCCGACAGCTTGTCGACGGTCTCCGTGTACTTCTCGAAGACGTCGAACTGCCGGGAGCGGGTGGCGTGCTGCAGCAGGAACACCGTCTCGGGGTTGAACAGGTGCACCTCCCCCTCGCGACGCCACTGGTACTCGCCGCCGGTCTCCAGCCGGCGGTGCGCCCGCTCGGTCGGGTTCTCCGGGTAGGCCCGGCGGTGGCGCATGGCCACCTCCTCGGCGAGCACGTCGATGCCGACGCCGCCCAGCGGGGCGGAGGTGCCGGTGAAGTACTCGTCGACCAGGTCCTGGGAGAGCCCGACGGCCTCGAAGATCTGCGCCATCGTGTACGAGCCGACGGTGCTGATGCCCATCTTGCTCATGACCTTCAGGACGCCCTTGCCGAGCGCCTTGACCACGTTGCGCACCGCCTGGGCCGGCTCGACGCCGGTGAGGACGCCGTCCCGGATGAGGTCCTCGATCGACTCGAACGCCAGGTACGGGTTGACCGCGGCGGCGCCGTAGCCGAGCAGCAGGGCCACGTGGTGGACCTCGCGGCAGTCGCCGGACTCGACGACGAGGCCGACCTCCATGCGGGTCTTCTCCCGCACCAGGTGGTGGTGCACGGCCGCGGTCATCAGCAGCGACGGGATCGGCGCGCGCTTCTCGTCGCAGTCCCGGTCGGACAGCACGATGATGCGGGCCCCGGCGGAGATCGCCTTGCTCACCTTCGTGCGCAGCTGCTCGACAGCCTCGGCCAGCGCCGTCCCGCCGCCGTCGACGTCGAAGTGCCCGGTGATCCGGACGGCGGCGTAGCCGGGCAGGTCGCCGTCGTCGTCGATGTGCAGGATCTTGGCCAGCTCGTCGTTGTCGATGACCGGGAACGGCAGGTGCACCTGCCGGCAGGACGCCGGCGAGGCGGCGAGCAGGTTCTGCTCGGGCCCGAAGGTCCGGCCCAGGCTGGTCACCAGCTCCTCGCGGATGGCGTCCAGCGGCGGGTTGGTCACCTGCGCGAACAGCTGACCGAAGTAGTCGTAGAGCAGCCGGGAGCGGTCCGAGAGCGAGGCGATCGGGGTGTCGGTGCCCATGGACCCGATCGGCTCGGCGCCGCTGGCCGCCATCGGCGTGACCAGCAGGCGCAGGTCCTCCTCGGTGTAGCCGAACAGCATCTGCCGGCGGACGACCGACTCGTGGCTGGGGCGCGACCGGCGCCGCTCGGGCAGCGCGGGCAGGTGGACCAGTCCGGCGTGCAGCCAGTCGTCGTACGGCTGGGCGGCGGCCAGGGCACCCTTGACCTCCTCGTCGGAGACGATCCGCCCGGAGGCGGTGTCGACGAGGAACATCCGGCCCGGCTGCAGCCGGCCCTTCGCGACGACGTCGGCGGCCGGGATGTCGAGCACGCCGACCTCGCTGGCCATGACGACGAGGTCGTCCTTGGTGTGCCACCAGCGGCCCGGGCGCAGGCCGTTGCGGTCGAGGACGGCGCCGATGAGCGTGCCGTCGGTGAAGCAGACCGCGGCCGGCCCGTCCCACGGCTCCATGATCGAGGAGTGGAACCGGTAGAAGGCCCGGCGGGCGGGGTCCATCTCGTCGTGGTTCTCCCACGCCTCCGGGATCATCATCAGCACCGCGTGCGGCAGCGAGCGGCCGGACAGGTGCAGCAGCTCGAGCACCTCGTCGAAGGTCGCCGAGTCGCTGAAGTCGCTGGCGGTGACCGGGAAGATCCGCTCCAGGCCGAGCTCGGACGCCGGGCCGGCGGGGCCGTCGAACAGCTCGGTGGCCAGCTTGGCCTCGCGGGCCCGCATGCGGTTGCGGTTGCCCTTGATGGTGTTGATCTCGCCGTTGTGCGCGATGAAGCGGAACGGGTGGGCCAGCGGCCAGCTCGGGAAGGTGTTGGTCGAGAACCGGCTGTGCACCAGGGCGATCGCCGACTCGTAGCGCTCGTCGCGCAGGTCGGGGAAGAACAGCGGCAGCTGGTCGGTGGTCAGCATGCCCTTGTAGGTGATCGTCCGCGAGGACAGCGAGGCGATGTACAGCGAGCTGCCCGCGTCCACGGCGGCGCGCTCCGCCCGCTTGCGCAGCACGAAGGAGCGCCGCTCGAGCCGGGTGACGCCGTTGCACTCCACATTCCCGCCGAAGGCGGTGGCGTCGGCGCGGCCGGCCATCGTCTCGGCGACGAACAGCTGGGCGAAGTGCGGCATGACCGCGCGCGCGGTGGGTCCGAGGTCGGCACCGTCGGGGTCGACGGGCACCTCGCGCCAGCCGAGGACCGTCAGGCCCTCCTCCTCGGCGAGCCGGGCGACGTCCTCGACGCGGGCGGCCCGCTCGGCCCCGTCGGCCGGCATGAAGGCGATGCCGACCGAGTACTCGCCCAGCGGCGGCAGGTCGAAGTCGACGCCGGCGCGCAGCAGGGCGTCGGGGATCTGGGTGAGGATGCCGGCGCCGTCGCCGGAGTTCGGCTCGGAGCCCGCGGCACCCCGGTGGTCGAGGTTGTGCAGCGCGGTGAGACCGGCCTGCACGATGCGGCGGCTGCGCCGGCCGCGGGCATCGGCGACGAAGGCGACGCCACAGGCGTCCTTGTCGTTCGCCGGGTCGTACAACCCCTGGGCCGGGGGCACGGCCGAGAAGGGGATCGCCGTCGTGGCGCGGGCGGGAAGGTCGGTCATGTCACTCCCGTCGTCGGCGCACCGTCGTTCCCTCGGGCGAGGGTGGACGGGGGCTGGGGCCCGGGCCGGAGGTCAAGGGCGGCGGAGCTGGCGGCACGTGCGGAGCGCGCGGTGCGGGACGGACACAGGTGCCCCGACCAGCGGTGGCGCGCGAGCCCACCGGGTGGTGCCGGTGAGCCGTCGTCCGCGGGGCAGCGCTGGCCCGGTTCCGACACTACGACCCGGCCAGGATCGCTGGCGGGTCAGCCCGAAGGGTACACAGCCGTAACGTCGATCTGACACGGCCGAAGCCGATCCGTGACGGTACGGCGAGATACCGGTGAACCCTGGCCGGACCTGCGCGGTTTCCCGTCCTCAGCCGGTGGCCGGCGGCTGGTGATCGTCCTCACGTACGCGGTCGCCGGACGCCTCCCGGACCTCCTCCGGCTCCCTCGCGGACCGATTCGAGCTGGCCGTAGCCATCTCCTCACCACGCGTGATGACCTCGCGTGGCCGGCCGCGCTGCCAGATGAAATAGGCCACTGCCAGCAGCCCGACGATGATCGAGGTGAAGACGTTGATCCGGACGCCGAAGAGCGTCTCGGCCGGGTCGGTGCGCAGCAGCTCGATCCACAGCCGGCCGGCGCAGTAGGCGGCCACGTACAGCGCGAAGGCGCGGCCGTGCCCCAGCCGGAACCGCCGGTCGGCCCAGATGACCAGCCCGGCCGCGGCCAGGTTCCACAGCATCTCGTAGAGGAACGTCGGGTGGAAGGTGCCCAGCACCAACGGCTCGCCATCGGGCCCGGTGACCGCCTGCCCGCCGCTCCACTCGTAGATCGTCAGCGCCCACGGCAGGTCGGTGGGCCCGCCGTAGAGCTCGTTGTTGAACCAGTTGCCCAGCCGGCCGATCGCCTGGGCGACCAGCAGTCCGGGGGCCAGCGCGTCACCGAACGCGGGCAGCGGGATGCCCCGGCGCCGGCAGGCGATCCAGGCGCCCACGGCGCCGAGGGCGATCGCGCCCCAGATCCCCAGGCCGCCCTCCCAGATCGCGAACGCCCGCAACGGATCGCCGCCCTCGCCGAAGTACGGCCGTGGGCTGGAGATCACGTGGTACAGCCGGCCGCCGACGATGCCGAAGGGCACCGCCCAGACCGCGACGTCGAGGACGTCCTCGGCGGCGCCCCCTCGGGCGACCCAGCGCTTCTGCGTGATGACGACGGCGGCGACGATGCCGGCGACGATGCACAGCGCGTAGGCGCGGATCGGTAGTGGGCCCAGCTCCCAGACCCCCTGGGTCGGGCTCGGGATGGCGGCGAGCACGGTCATGCCGGCACCTTCGCACGGACACCGTGGGCCAGGTCGGCGGCGAGCCGACCGACCGCGTCCGCGCCGGTCTGCTCGTCGGGTGCGTCGAGCAGGGCGCGGACGAACGCCGAGCCGACGATGACGCCGTCGGCGAACCCGGCGACCTCCGCCGCCTGCTCGCCGTTCGAGACGCCGAGGCCGACGCAGACGGCGAGGTCGGGTGCCGCCTGCCGGGTGCGTGCCACGAGGCGCTCGGCCGCGTCGCCGACGGTGGCGCGGGTGCCGGTGACCCCCATGGTCGAGGCGGCGTAGACGAACCCGCGGCAGGCGGCGGTGGTGGACCGCAGCCGGGCATCGGTCGACGACGGCGCGACGAGGAACACCCGGTCCAGGTCCGCCCGCTCGGCGGCGGCGAGCCAGGCCCCGGCCTCCTCGGGGATGAGGTCGGGGGTGATGGCACCCGCTCCCCCGGCCGCGGCCAGGTCGGTGGCGAACCGCTCGACGCCGTAGCGCTCGATCGGGTTCCAGTAGCTCATCACCACGGGCACCGCGCCGGCCGCGGCCACCGCCTCGGCGGCACGGAGCACGTCCGGCATCCCGACGCCGGCGCGGACGGCGACGTCCACGGCCTGCTGGATCACCGGCCCGTCCATGCCCGGGTCGCTGTACGGCACGCCGATCTCCACGACGTCGGCGCCGTTTCGGACGGCGGACACCATCGCCGCGATCGACCCGTCGACCGACGGGAAGCCGACGGGGACGTAGGCGATCAGCGCCGCGCGCCCCTCCGCCCGCGCCGAGCCGATGCGCTGTGCCAGCAGACTGCTCACGCCGTCTCCCCTGCGTCCGGGCCGGCGACGGCCGTGTCGTTGCTGACCGCGCCCTCGGTGGGCTGCTGGTCGGTGTCGAGCCCGGGGCCGGGGTCGACCTCCTCGCGGTCGCCCAGCCCGAACCACCGCGACGCGGTCTCCACGTCCTTGTCACCGCGCCCGGAGAGGTTGACCAGCAGCAGCGCGTCCGGCCCCACCTCCCGGCCCAGCTTCATCACCCCGGCCAGGGCGTGCGCCGACTCGATCGCCGGGATGATGCCCTCGGTGCGGCAGAGCAGGGCGAACGCCTCCATGGCCTCGGCGTCGGTGACCGGGCGGTACTCGGCCCGCCCGATGTCGTGCAGGTAGGAGTGCTCCGGGCCGACGCCCGGGTAGTCCAGGCCGGCGCTGATCGAGTGCGACTCGACCGTCTGGCCGTTGTCGTCCTGCAGCAGGTACGAGCGGGCGCCGTGCAGGACTCCGGGGGTGCCCCCGGTGATGGTGGCCGCGTGCCGGCCGGTGTCCACGCCGTCGCCGCCGGCCTCCAGGCCGATCAGCCGGACACCGTCGTCGGGGACGAACGCGGTGAAGATGCCGATCGCGTTGGAGCCACCGCCCACGCAGGCCAGGACGGCGTCGGGCAGCCGCCCCTCCCGCTCGAGCACCTGGCTGCGCGCCTCGTCACCGATGACGCGCTGGAAGTCGCGGACCATCGCCGGGAAGGGATGCGGACCGGCGACGGTGCCGAACACGTAGTTGGTCGTCTCGACGTTGGTCACCCAGTCGCGGAAGGCCTCGTTGATGGCGTCCTTGAGGGTCCGGGAGCCGGTGGTCACCGGGATCACCTCGGCGCCGAGCAGTCGCATGCGGGCCACGTTCAGCGCCTGCCGCCGAGTGTCCTCCTCGCCCATGTAGACCGTGCAGGACAGCCCCATGAGCGCCGCGGCGGTCGCCGTCGCCACGCCGTGCTGACCGGCACCGGTCTCGGCGATGACCCGCTGCTTGCCGATCCGCTTGGTCAGCAGCGCCTGGCCCAGCACGTTGTTGATCTTGTGCGACCCGGTGTGGTTGAGGTCCTCCCGCTTGAGCAGCACCCGCGCGCCGCCGCAGTGCTCGGCAAACTTGGGGACCTCGGTGACCGGGCTGGGCCGGCCGGTGTAGTCCCGCTGCAGCCGGGCGAACTCGGCGAGGAACGCCGGGTCGACCCGCATGGCCTCGTAGGCCTCGGTCAGCTCGTCGAGCGCGGCGATGAGCGCCTCGGGGACGAAGCGTCCGCCGAAGACCCCGAAGTGCCCCGTCGCGTCGGGCCAGCCCGGGCGCGCCGGGAGGGAGAGTTCTCCGGGCTGCGGCGGGCTGGTCGTCGTCATGCGCCCAGTGTCCCGCGCGAGGACCGGACGGTGGCGGAGGGGTCCCCCGTGGTCAGCGCGAGGTGCGCGGGGTGGCCGGGTGCGAGCCGGCCGTGACCAGGTCGGCGACCGCCTGACGGGGGTCGCCCGCGGTGACCAGGCCTTCTCCCACGAGGACGGCGTCGGCCCCGGCGGCGGCGTAGCCGATCAGGTCGTGCGGGCCGCGGACGCCGGACTCGGCGACCTTGACCACCTCCGACGGCAGTCCCGGGGCGATCTTCTCGAACGTGGACCGGTCCACCTGCAGCGTCGTCAGGTCGCGGGCGTTGACCCCGATGACCGATGCGCCGGCCGCCATCGCGCGGTCGGCCTCGGCCTCGGTGTGCACCTCGACCAGCGCCGTCATGCCGAGCGACTCCACCCGCTCGAGCAGCCCGACGAGGACGTTCTGCTCCAGCGCCGCCACGATCAGCAGGACGACGTCGGCACCGTGGGCCCGGGCCTCGTGCACCTGGTAGCTGCTCACGACGAAGTCCTTGCACAGCACCGGGACGTCGACCACGGCGCGCACGGCGTCCAGGTCGGCCTGCGAGCCGAGGAACTTGCGCCGCTCGGTGAGCACGGAGATCACCCGCGCGCCGCCGGCGGCGTACTGCTGGGCCAGCCGGGCCGGGTCGGCGATGTCGGCCAGGTCGCCCTTGCTCGGGCTGCGCCGCTTCACCTCGGCGATGACACCCACACCGGGAGCCTTCAGCGCCGCCAGCGCGTCGAGCGCGGGGCGGGCCGCCTGCGCGGCGGCCTTCACCTCGTCCAGCGGCGTGGCCGCCTCGCGGACGGCGAGGTCGGCGCGGACACCGGCAACGATCTCGTCGAGCACGTTCACGGCGTGGTCGCAGCCTCGGCCGAGGTCAGGTGGTTGCGCATGGGCGCCACTGCCTCCTACGTCGATCCCGGGCGGATGGGTGGACCCACTGTAGAGGCGGGCCGGGCGCGTTCCGGCCCGGGGTCGGGCGGACCGGTCCGGCCGGTTCCGCTATGCGGCCGGACCGGACCGGGGTGCCGGCGGCGGCTCGGTGGGGTCCTCCCCGCGGTCGAGCGCCTTCCAGGCGTCGTCGGCGCGCTGCTCGCTGGACCGCGCCGGCGCCGTGCCGGGGGTGCGCTCGTAGCGCCGTCCCATCGCCGGCCACGAGCTGCCGCGCAGCGCGGCCAGCAGCCCGGCGGCGACCGCCAGCACGCCGGCGACGACCGCCAGCACCGGCCAGGCGGCGGAGACGTCCACGGTCGTGCGGGTCACGCTGGCGCCGCCCACGCCGGGCAGGTCCGCGGCGGCGTCGGCCACGCCGCCGGTGAGGACCCGGACGCCCGACCACAGCAGGGCGCCGCCCGCCGCCGCCATCAGCAGCCCGACGACCGCCCGGCCCGCGCCGCGCACCGCCAGCAGCGCCAGCGCCGCGGCGAGGAGCACCAGGCCGGCGGCGGTGACCAGCGGTGCGGCGTCGCCGCCGGTGAGCGTCCCCGACACCGGCGGCAGGGGCGCACGGCGCTCCGCGGTCACGGCGGCCCAGCGCTGGCCGGCCGCCGACAGCGCGAGCGCGCCGGCCAGGACCCCTCCCGCGACGGCGGAGGCGAGCTCACGGCGGGCCCGGCCGGCCGCGGGAGCCTCCGCGGCAGCGCTCACCCGGCCTCCGCGGTCAGCTCCCGCAGCCCCTCCGCCGTCGCGATGGCCGAGAGCACCGCGCGGGCCTTGTGCCGGGTCTCCGCCTCCTCGGTCGCGGCGTCGCTGTCGGCGACGATCCCGGCCCCGGCCTGCACGTAGGCCCGCCCCTGGTGCAGGACGGCGGTGCGGATGGCGATCGCCATGTCCATGTCGCCGCCGGCGTCGACGTAGCCGACGGTGCCCGCGTACAGCGCCCGCCGGGTCGGCTCCAGGGTCTCGATGATCGTCATCGCGCTCGGCTTGGGGGCGCCGGAGACGGTGCCCGCGGGGAACGTGGCGTCGAAGACGTCGAGGGCGTCGCACCCGGGCGTCACCTCACCGGCGACGGTCGACACCAGGTGCATGACGTGGCTGTAGTGCTCCACGCGCATGAAGTCGGGCACCTCCACGCTGCCGGGGACGCAGACGCGCCCCAGGTCGTTGCGGGCGAGGTCGACGAGCATGACGTGCTCGGCCCGCTCCTTGGGGTCGGCCAGCAGCCCCTCGGCCAGGCGGACGTCCTCCTCCGGGGTCGCGCCGCGCGGCCGGGTGCCCGCCGGCGGGTGTACGACCGCCGAGGAGCCGGTCACCGTCACCAGCGCCTCCGGCGAGGACCCGACGACGTCGAACGGGGTCTCCCGGCCGGCGAAGCGCAGCAGGTACATGTACGGCGACGGGTTGGTCGCGCGCAGCACCCGGTACAGGTCCAGGGCGTCGACCTCGGTCGCCAGCTCGAACCGCTGCGCCAGCACCACCTGGAAGGCGTCGCCGGCCCGGATGTGCTCGCGCACCCGCTCCACGCCGTCCTGGAACACGCCGGGCGCCAGGTTGCTGCCTACCGACGACGGCACGTCCGCCGGCTCGAACACGGCCACCGCCGGTGCGGCCGGCCGCACCAGCGCGTCGGCCATCTCGTCCAGCCGGGCGACCGCGTCGTCGTACCCGCTCGCTCCCCCGCCGGCGCCGCGCAGGGCGTTGGCGATCAGCAGCACCGATCCGTCGCTGTGGTCGAGCACGGCCAGGTCGGTGACCAGCATCATCGCCAGCTCCGGCATGCCCAGGTCGTCGACGCTGGTCTGCGGTAGCCGCTCCAGGCGGCGCACCACGTCGTAGCCGAGGTAGCCGACCAGGCCACCGGTCAGCGGGGGCAGCCCGGGGGTGCGGGGGGACCGCAGCCGCCGCGCCAGGACCCGGACGGCCTCCAGCGGGTCGCCCGGGAGGTCGTCGGTGAGCCCGGGGACGTCCTCCCCCAGCCACTGCGTGCGGCCGTCCCGCTCGGTGAGCACGCCTGCGCTGCGGACCCCCACGAAGCTGTACCGCGCCCACCGCTTGCCCTGCTCGGCCGACTCCAGGAGCACCGTCCCGGGACGGTTGCCGGCCAGCTTCCGGTAGACCCCGACGGCGGTCTCGCCGTCGGCCAGCAGCCGGCGGGTGACCGGGACGACCGCCGCGTCCAGCGCCGCGAACTCCTCCCGCGAGGGCGAGGTCCCGCCGAACCTCACGAGCCGGCCCCCTGCGTGACGGGCAGCCCCCGGTGGAAGCAGCTGCGCTCGCCGGTGTGGCAGGCGGCGCCCTCCTGGTCGACCAGCACCAGCAGCGCGTCGCCGTCGCAGTCGACGCGGACGTCGCGGACCCACTGGCGGTGACCGGAGGTCTCACCCTTGACCCAGTACTCCTCCCGGCTGCGCGACCAGTACGTGGCCCGGCCGGAGGTCAGCGTGCGGTGCAGCGCCTCGTCGTCCATCCAGGCCAGCATGAGCACCTCGCGGGTGTCGTGCTGCTGGACGACGGCGGCGACCAGCCCGGCCGGGTCGCGGCGCAGCAGCGCGGCGACCTCGGGGGCCAACGCCGGAGGAGACGGGTTCCTGGCGGACATGCCCGCAAGTGTGCCGTGCGCGCAGGTCAGCCCTGCGGGCCGGTGAACCAGTGCCGCCCGGGGCCGAGCAGGACCAGGCCGAGGGCGACCAGCGGAGCCGCCGCAAAGAAGAGGCTGAACGCCGCGACCACCCCGCCGAGGTCCTGGCCGGCCGCGGCGGGCCCCATCAGGTCGCCCAGCTTGGCCCACCAGTAGACGGTCAGCAGGAGCTGCCCCGCGTGCGCGGCGAGCAGCACCAGCCAGGCGACGCGGGTGCGCCGGGCGAGCGCCAGGATGCCGGCGGCCACGAGCAGCACCACCGACACCAGCTGGACGATCGACAGCAGGTTGCCCTCGCGGGCGAACTCGTACGCCTGGGTGGGCGCGGCGGTCGGGCTCTCCTCGATCGCAAGCTCCGCGAGGGAGGCGAAGAACCAGACGTACAGCGAGGCGATCAGCACCAGCAGCGCCTGGACGAAGGTCAGCACCGCCGCCCCGATCACCTGGCCCGGCCGGCGGTCCGGCCGGGGCCCGCCCGGGTACGGGGCACCGGCGTAGGGCGCGCCCGGGTAGGGCGCCGGGTAGCCGTAGGGCGGCGGCGGGCCGTACCCCCACGGCGGCGGACCGTAGGGGCCCGGCGCCCCGTAGCCGTAGGGCGGCGTGGTGGGTGGCGGCCCGGTGTAGGCCGGTCCCTGCTCGGTCGGCGTCGACGGGTCCGACCAGGGGTCGCGCGGTGCGCTCACAGCGTCACCCGTCCGCTCACAGGGCGGCCGCGAGCGCACGGCCCGCGGTCCGGCCGGAGAAGAGGCAGCCACCGAGGAACGTGCCCTCCAGCGAGCGGTAGCCGTGCACACCGCCGCCGCCGAAACCGGCGACCTCACCGGCGGCGTACAGCCCGGGGAAGACCTCGCCGCCGGGTCGCAGCACGCGGCCGGACAGGTCGGTCTCCAGGCCGCCGAGGCTCTTCCGGGTGATCAGGTTGAGCCGGACGGCGATGAGCGGCCCGGCCTCGGGGTCGAGGATGCGGTGCGGCGGCGCGACGCGGATGAGCTTGTCGCCGAGGTAGTTGCGGGCACCCCGGATGGCGGTGATCTGCAGGTCCTTGGTGAACGGGTGGGCGATCTCCCGGTCCCGGGCCACGATCTCCCGCTCCACCTGGGCCAGGTCGAGCTCCGGCGTGCCGCCGGTGACCCGGTTCATCCCCGCGACGAGCTCGGGCAGGGTGTCGGCGACGACGAAGTCCTCCCCCTTGTCCAGGAACGCCTGGACCGGACCGGAGACGCCCGCCTTGACCCGGGTGAGCAGGAGCTTCATGTCCTTGCCGGTGAGGTCGGGGTTCTGCTCCGAGCCGGAGAGGGCGAACTCCTTCTCCACGATCTTGTGCGTCGCGACGAACCAGGTGTGCTCGTGGCCCGTGGTCCCGATGTGGGCCAGGGTGCCGAGGGTGTCGAACCCGGGGAAGAGCGGGACCGGCAGGCGCTGCCCGGTGGCGTCGAGCCAGAGCGACGACGGCCCGGGCAGGATCCGGATGCCGTGCCGGGCCCACACCGGCGAGTGGTTGGCGATCCCCTCGGTGTAGTGCCACATCCGGTCGCCGTTCACCATGCTGGCGCCGGCGGCGACGGTGGCCTCCTGCATCAGCCCGTCGACGTGCGCCGGGACGCCGGAGAGCAACCGCTGCGGCGCGGGACCGAGGCGGGCCGGCCAGTTCTTGCGGACCAGGTCGTGGTTGCCGCCGATCCCCCCGGAGGTGACGACGACGGCCTGCGCGGCGAACTCGAACTCCCCGACCTCGGTACGGGAGCTCGCCTCGCCGCGGGCGACGTCGCTGGGCTCGAGGACCGCGCCGCGGACGCCGGTCACGGCTCCGCCGCTGACCACCAGCTCCGACACCCGGTGCCGGAACCGCAGCTGCACCAGGCCGGCCTCGGCCGCGGCCCGCACCCGGCGCTCGAACGGCGCGACGATCCCCGGCCCGGTGCCCCACACGATGTGGAACCGGGGCACCGAGTTGCCGTGGCCGGTCGCGGTGTAGCCGCCGCGCTCGGCCCAGCCGACCACCGGGAAGAACCCGATGCCCTGTTCCTTGAGCCAGGCGCGCTTCTCCCCGGCGGCGAACTGCAGGTAGGCCTCGGCCCACTGGCGCGGCCAGTGGTCGGTGTCGCGGTCGAACCCGGCGGTGCCGAACCAGTCCTGCCGGGCCAGCTCCAGCGAGTCGTGCACCCGCAGCCGGCGCTGCTCGGGCGAGTCGACGAGGAACAGCCCGCCGAAGGACCACCACGCCTGCCCGCCCAGGGACGCCTCGGGCTCCTGGTCGACCAGGATCACCCGCTTGCCGGCGTCGGCCAGCTCGGCGGTGGCGACCAGTCCGGCCAGCCCCGCCCCCACCACGACGACGTCGGCCTCGAAGCTGTCCGTGTGCGCGCTCACACCGGCGACGCTAGCGGGCTCGGCCGGGCCTGCGCCGTCCCCCCGGTGAGCGACGCGCCGTCCGGACGCCCTGCAGTAGCTCCTCGGTTCGCCTGCCTCACCCCGACGGTGGCCAATGGCCTCCATCGCCGGCGGCCCGGACGACTCGAACACCCACCGGCGCGGTGCGACTTCGGTTCAGCGCCGGCTTGACCAGTAGCCGATCGGTCAGCGCAACAGGGCGCGCTGACCGCGCCTGTCTCGTGCGAGCAGGTGGTCGACGACGCGGCGGGCGTCGGCGCCGACACCCCCGAGCAGGTGGGAGGTGATCGAGCGCTGGTAGGGCAGCCCGACCGCGTAGAGGCCGGGACAGTCGTCGACGACCCCGCCGCGCTGACGCAGCCGGCCCGCCGGGTCGAGGACGTCGAGGTGCAGCCAGCTGTAGTCCGGGCGGAAGCCGGTGGCCCAGACGACCGCGGTGACGGCGAGGGTGCGACCGTTCGCGAGCAGAGGCATCCCGTCACAGGTGCCGGTGACCCGAGGGTGGCGCTGCACCTCAGCGGTGGCCAGCTGCTCGGGCCGGATGCGACCGAGGGGATCGCCGTGTCCACCCAGTCCGCGTCGGGCGAGGACGGCGCCGAGACGGCCGAGGCGTTGCAGGACCTGGAACGTCCACGGCCCCAGGTGAGGAATGTGCCCGACGTCGCGTCCGGCCAGATGTACGGTGCGGCGCTCAGCGGGGTCGGTGGCTACGTCGAGGGCGATCTCCGCCCCGGAGTTGCCCGCTCCCACCACAAGGACCGCCCCGGCCGGCAGCTGAGCGGGACGCCGGTAGTGCGCCGCGTGGACCTGGACCAGCCCCGGGTCCAGCCACGCGGCGAAGGGTGGAACGAACGGTCTGTGGTGGGCGCCGGTGGCGATGACGACGTTGTCGGCCCGCCAGCGCCCACGGTCGGTGACGACCACGAAGTCCGCACTCTCGCGGGTGACCGCCTGCACTCGGGTGCCGAGCCGCACCGGTAGTGCGAAGTGCGCGGCGTAGCGGTCCAGGTAGTCGGCCACGGCGTCCTTGGTCGGGTGGTCCGAGCGTCGGCCGGGAAAGGGCAGACCGGGCAGCGAGTCGAAGCCGACAGGGGTGAACAGGCGCAGCGAGTCCCACCGCTCGCGCCAGCTGTCGCCCACCGCGGCGGCGGCGTCGAGGAGGACGACGTCGTGGCCACGACGGGTCAGGTGGTGACCCACGGCCAGGCCGGCCTGACCCGCGCCGACGACCACGGTCTGCACGACACGGTCGCCCGCGGTCGTAGCCATGCCCGCTCCCGTCCTCGACCGATTGTAGATGCGAGGGTATACATGTCCGCGTCTACGGTGGAGGGGTGAGCGACGCGGCCAGCACTGCCCCGGGGCGCAGACTTCCGCGTGCCGAGCGGCGAGAGCAGATCCTCGCGGCGGCCACGAGTGCGTTCAGTGCGGCCGGTTTCGAGGACACCGGCCTGGACGACGTGGCCGCCGCGGCAGCAGTCAGCCGGGCGATCCTCTACCGGCACTTCGACTCCAAGGCCGATCTCTACCGGGCGGTGCTCGGACGCGCGCGGGCACGGCTGCACGCGGAGGTGGGCGACCCGCCCTACACCGAGCGGATCATCGACGACCTGCTCGCCGCCGCGGCCGCCGATCCCGACGGGTTCCGGCTGCTCTTCCAGCACACCGCGCGGGAGCCGGCCTTCCGCGCTGAGGTCGACGTGTTCACCGCCGAGATGACCGCCATCGCACACGACCACCTCGCCCACTTCATCCCCGATCCGGCGTGGGCCCGGTGGGCTGCACGGCTGACCCCGACGGTCACGGTCGCCGCCGTGCTGACCTGGCTGGAGGCGGGCCAACCCGAGCCGGACAGGGCCGCCGCTCGACTGCGCCAGGCAATCCAGGGCATCAGCTCCGCCGCGGGCGCCGAGCCGGCCCGCGCCCCTCGTCCCTAGCGGAGGTCTCACGGGGCAGTCGAAGGCCATCGGCGGCACGATCGAGGCTCGCAGAGCGCCCACGGGCGCGGTCTCGCCGAGCCGGCAGCCGGCGCGCCCCGCTGATCGGGCGAGAGTTCAGCGGGCGGGTGGGGTCTGCACCGCCATGAGCACGATGGTCGCCACCCGCAGGCTCGACACACCTGAGGCATCGCTCGTCTATGACGTCCGCGGTCCGCTGCCGACGGCGGACGGACGGCCGCCGCTGTTCCTCATCGGGGCACCGATGGACGCCAGCGGCTTCTGCACGCTCGCGGGGCACCTGGCCGACCGCACGGTGATCACCTACGACCCGCGAGGCCTGGGCCGAAGCACGCGGACCGATGGGCGGACCACGCACACGCCCCAGCAGCACGCCGACGACGTCCACCGCATCATCGAGGTGGTCGGGGGGCCGGTGGACATGTTCGCCAGCAGCGGGGGTGCGGTCACCGCGCTGGCCCTGGTGGCGGCGCATCCGGACGACGTGACGACGCTCGTCGCCCACGAACCTCCGCTGCTGCATGGGCTCCCGGACGCCGCCCGCGCGATCGCCGCCACCCGCGCGGTGCAGGCCGTCTACGAGGCCAAGGGCTGGGGGCACGGCATGGCGGCCTTCATCGCGCTCACCTCATGGCAGGGCGAGTTCACCGACGACTTCTCGGCCACCGCCGCGGACCCGGCGGCCTTCGGCCTCCCGGCCGTGGACGACGGTTCGCGCAGCGATCCGCTGCTGTCGCACGACTCCGACGCGATCGCCACCTTCCGGCCCGACGTCCCGGCGCTGACGGCGGCACCGACCCGGATCGTCGTCGCTGCCGGCATCGAGTCGAAGGACGCCCTCACCTGGCGCACCGCGGTCTCGACCGCCCAGGCGCTGGGCCAGGAGATCACCGTCTTCCCGAGCGACCACGGTGGGTTCCTCGGCGGTGAGTTCGGCCAGCACGGCCAGCCGGAGGCGTTCGCCGAGCGGCTGCGCGAGGTCCTCGACGCGCGCTGACGCCTTCGCTCAGCGCTCCGACAGCTCGAGGGGCCGGTCAGGTAGCCCTGCACGGCTGCGGCCGGCCGCCTCGACGATCCTCTCGGGCGTAGCTGTGGGGCCCGATCAGTCTGTGGGCCGTCCCGGTCCGATCGTGTTCGGACGGGGTGACTGATCGGGCGCCCATCCCCCCTGCGGTCGTGGATCGGCCACTGTGGGTCAGGAGTCGAGGGCGACCCGGTCCCGGTACTCGATCGGCACCGAGGTCATGCCGCCGCCTGAGTGGCCGGCGTCGCCGATCACCGCGGTGCGGCTCGGTGGGACCGACCACCGCAGCCAGGCATGTGCGCCCGCCGGCAACTCCGTCGCAACACGGTCGGTACCGGAACGGCCCGCCGACTGATCACGCCATACAGCGATGTTCGAAAGCGGATCCTCCCCGGACATCCAGAACCCGCTGAGTTCAGTTGAGCCGGACGGTCAGGTGGACCTCGACGTCGTCTCCGTCGTCCTTGCCAATGGCCGTGCGGATCGGAGCAGCTACCGGGAGCTTGTGGGTGCCGTCTCCCAGGGCCATGAACGCTCCGGTGAACGGGTGCCCGTCGACGGTGCCGGCAACCTTGACCAGGCCACGAGTTCCGAAGATCTGTGCTGATCCCGGCAGCTGGACACAGGTCCAGGTGTCTGCCGGTCGGACCTTGCCCAGCCGGGCGGTGAACGTGATGTCCAGTGGGCCGGGATTCGCCATGGTCGTGCTCCTTCGCTCTGGTGGGAGGGGGCTGTCGGGCTTACGAGGCTCGCTCTGGTCGGAGTCCTCCAGGTAGACCAGACCGTTGCCGTCGGGGTCGCTGAAGGAGGACATCGCCAGGACCCCCTCCATCCGCGCCAGCTCCTCGTTGTGCAGGGTCACGCCGGCCTCGCGGACGTTGTCGTGGGCCTGTTGAGCATCGGAGGTGCCCAAGAGGATCGCGATCGGGATCTTGCTGTCGGGGGGTAGGAGCACCAGGGCGACACTCGACCCGGCGGGACGACCTCGATCATCCGTGCGCCCGGCCACACCTCCACATCGGTGCGCAGCACGCAGCCCAGCACCTCGGTGTAGAACCTCAGCGCGGCGTCCTGATCAGCCACCGGAACGGAGACACTCAACGCTCTCGTCGCGATCGTCATACCGCCTCAGACGCCACCCCGCCCGAAAACTCATCGCGCGCGCCCGGTCGTCTCGCGAGAGGAACGGCTACCGGCGCACCGGAGGACTTCTTGGCGCCCAGCCGGCCGCCGTCCCGCAAAGGATCCGCGTGCGGGGCAGCGAGTATCGCTTGCCGGCGGTGCCAGCGGTGAGCAGGAACTGTCCCATGGAGGCGGCCATGCCCATGCCGTAGGTGGCGACGTCGCAGTCGATGAACTGCATCGTGTCGTAGACGGCCATGCCGCTTTGCGCGGATCGAGGTCGACGGCGTCTCCCCGCACTACGCGGAGTTCGCCCGGGCGATCGCCGAGGACGGCGAGGTCCTGGCGTTCATCGCTGGCCTGCAGGACGACAAGCGGCAGGCCAACCTGCTGCCCGCTGTGCCGTGCAGTACCTGCATGGCACAGCGGCTTACGACGCCCAGCTGCGCGATTGGACTCTCGAGGATCGGCTCCGGCTCCGCGCCACCGTCCTCGCACACGCCACCCAGACCGACGAACCCGCGCGCTGCGCGGCGCTGCTGCCGCTGTTGGCCGGAATCGCCGAACCGCTGGCCCTCATCGAGGTCGGCGCCGCCGCCGGGCTGTGCCTGTACCCCGACCGCTACAGCTACGACAACCACGCCACGCGGGTCGGGCCGTCGCAGGTTCCATCATCGAACGGCTCAAGTCCGAGTGCGGCACTGTTCACCGAAGCGGACCTGCTCCTCCTCACCGCACTTCTCGTGCTTTTGATCAGCGATAGCCTCGACAGCGCAGTGCCGGCGGTCAGGCACGAGCGTGACGTCCCGTAAGCCGAACGTCGACCGGGAAGCTCCGACCAAAGGTGGGGCGCCGACTGGAACGTCCCGTATGCCCGGCCCGCAGACATTCCCGGTGACGGGAGGCTTCCCGGTACGGCGGCCGGGCTGTTGCCACCCGTCAGCGCACCTCGCCACGGCGGCCTCATCGTGCGCGCCGTCAGACCGTCCTTGCGACCCCAACAGTGCACCGGTCGACGAGGCGCCGCGTGCCGCCGACGCCGGCCGTACTCGGGTTCGTCGCCGTGGCTGGTCCCGGCCTCGTCACCCGGCCCGCAGGACGGGCCCGAAGCGCGCCCCGGGCATGCCGCGTCCTCCCCGTCGGGCGGGAACTCAGGCGACCGGCTCGGGCTCCCCGGCCGACGAGCGCCGCCAGGAGGCGTGCAGCCGGGCGTAGGGGCCCTCGGCGTCGACGAGCTCCGCGTGCGTGCCGCGCTGCACGACGTGGCCGGCGTCGACGACCAGCACCTCGTCGGCGCGCTCGGCGGTCGAGAGCCGGTGCGCGATGGTGAGCGTGGTGCGGCCCTCGGTGAGGGTGTCCAGCGCCCGGGTCAGCCGCTGCTCGGTGGCGGGGTCGACGGCGCTGGTCGCCTCGTCCAGGACGAGCAGGTCGGGGTCGGCGACGTAGGCCCGGGCGACGGCGACCAGCTGCCGCTCACCGGCCGACAGCGACTCCCCGCGCTGGCCCACCGCCGTCGTGACGCCGTCGGGCAGCCCGGCGAGCCAGTCGCCGAGCCCCAGGTCGTCGAAGGCGGCGACGACCTGGGCGTCGGTCATGCCGGGCCGGCCGTAGCGAACGTTCTCGGCGACGGTCGCGTCGAACAGGAAGCCGTCCTGCGGCACCATCACCACCCGCACGCGCAGCGAGGCGAACGCGACGTCGGCCAGCGGCACCCAGCTGCCCGCGTCGGAGCCGAGCAGCACCCGGCCGGCGACCGGGTCCATGAGCCGGGTGACCAGCTTGGCGAAGGTGGTCTTCCCGGAGCCGGTCTCCCCCACGATCGCCACCCGCGTGCGCGGGGCGATGGTGAGGTCGACGTCGTCCAGCGCGGCCCGCGCGCCCGACGCGTAGCGGAAGGTGACGGCGTCGAAGCGGACGCCGAGCGGCCCGTCGGGCAGGGCCCGGACCCGCTCGGGCGCAGCGACGGCGGGGTCGCGGACGTCGGGCTCGGTGTCCACCACGTCGAGCACCCGCCGGAACCCCGCGACGGCGTTCTGCGCCTCGTTGAGCACCTCGCTGGCGGTCTGCACGGGGGCGACGAACAGGGTGACCAGGAACAGGAAGGCGACCAGGGTGCCGGCGCTGATGTCGCCGGCCAGGCCCAGCAGCACCCCGACGACCACCACGGCGGCGTTGGCCAGCGCCGCGACGAACTCGCCGCTGACGAAGACCGCGGCGGTCACCTTCTGCGCGTCCACCTGGGCGCGGTAGTGCCGGTCGATCGCGGCGTCCAGCCGGGCGGCGGTGCGGCCGCGCACGCCGTAGGCGCGCACCGTCGGCGCCCCGACCACCGACTCGGCGACGGCGGCCAGCACGTCCCCGACGCGCTCGCGGACCACGCCGTAGACCCGCACCAGGCGCTGGGCGAACCAGCGGACGGCGAAGACCAGCGGCACGAAGCAGATCAGGACCAGCAGGGTCAGCTGCCAGGAGTAGACGGCCATGACCACGGTGGCGACGAGCAGCTGCCCCACGCTGACCAGGCCGAGCACGCCGCCCCACTGCATGAACACCGACAGCTGGTCGACGTCGCTGGTCACCCGGGAGACCAGCGAGCCGCGGCGCTCGCCCTGCTGGTGCAGCACCGACAGGTCGTGCACGTGCCGGAAGGCGCGGGCGCGCAGGTTGGCCAGCGCCGTCTCCGTCGTCCGGAACAGCCGGACGTTCATCCGGTAGACCGCGACGGCGGTGAGCACCACGACCACCGCACAGCCGGCGATCACCCAGGTGACCAGCCCGAGGTCGGGGCCGGCGGGAGCCTCCAGCCCCCGGTCGATGACCTGCTGCACGGCGATCGGCACGACCACCCGGCCCGCGGTGGCGACCAGCGCGAGGGCGAAGGTGACCGGCAGCCCGCGCCGGAACTCGGGCATCATCCGCAGTCCGCGGCGGAGGGTCGCCATCGCTCCCTCGGTGCGCTCCACCGGCTCGCTCACGCGGGCACCTCCGCCTGCGAGTAGGCGCGGACCAGGGCCGCGTAGCCGGGCACCTGGTCGATCAGCTCGTCGTGCGTGCCCCGGGCGACCGCGCGCCCGTCGGCCAGCCACACCACCTCGTCGGCGAGCGCGATGGTCGCCTGCCGGTAGGCCACGACCACGACCGTCGTCGGCGTCTCGCTGCCGCGCAGGGCGTCGAGGATGCGGGCCTCGACGGCGGGGTCGACGGCGCTCGTGGCGTCGTCGAGGACCAGCAGCCGGGGACGGCGGACCACGGCGCGGGCCAGCGCCAGCCGCTGCCGCTGACCGCCGGAGAGCGAAGCGCCGCGCTCCCCCACGCGGGTGTCCAGGCCCTCGGGCAGCGCCGCGACGAACTCGTCGGCGGCGGCCACGCGCAGCGCCGCCGTCACCTCGTCGTCGGAGAACGGGGCGCCCAGGGTGACGTTGCCGCGGACGGTGTCGTCGAAGAGGAACGCGCTCTGCGCGACGAACGCCGCCTGGCCGCTCAGCTCGCCCTCGCGCAGCCGGCGCAGGTCGACGCCGTCGAGCAGCACGCCGCCCCCGACCGGGTCCACCAGGCGCACCAGCAGACCGGCCAGCGTGGACTTGCCCGAGCCGGTCGGCCCGACCACGGCCACGGTGCTGCCGGCGGCGACGTCGAAGGTGACGTCCCGCAGGGTCGGGCGGGCCACCCCGTCGAAGGTGAAGCCGACGTCGCGCACCCCGATCCCGGCGCCGCCGGGAGCGGGGACGGCGGCGTCCGGCCCGTACGGGGTCTCGCCGGTCGCCTCGAGCACCGGGGTGACCCGGTCGAAGCCGGCCAGGGCGCGCGGCAGATCGGCCAGCACCCACCCGATGGCGCGGATCGGCAGGGCGAGCACGGTGAACAGGTAGGCGATGAACACCAGGTCGCCGGCGTCGGTGGCGCCGTCGGCGACCCGGCCCGCCCCGATGAGCAGGACGGCGAGGGTGCCCAGGTTGGGCAGCGCCTCCATCAGCGGGTCGAACATCCCGCGCACCCGGCCGACGGCGATCAGCCCGTCGCGCAGCTCGTCGGCCCGGGCGGTGAAGCGCTCGGTCTCGGTGTCCTCGCGGCCGAGCGTCTTCACGACCAGGGCGGCGTCGAAGCTCTCGTGCGCGATCTCGCTGACCTCGGCCCGCAGCTGCTGCGCCCGCTGCATCCGGGGGCTCATCACCTGCGAGTAGACGACGTTGGCGGCGAATACCAGCGGGAAGACGACCAGGCCGACGACGGCGAGCAGCGGGTCGGTGAGCACGAGCGCCACGCTGGTGATCGCGATCATCACCAGCGCGCCGCAGGCGAAGGGCAGCGGCGCGACGAAGAACCAGGCTGACTCGACGTCGGAGTTGGCGTTGGAGAGCAGCTGCCCGGTGGGGTGGCGCTGGTGCCACGACAGCGGGAGCCGCAGGTACTGACCGGTGACCCGGCGGCGGTACTCGGCCTGCAGCCGGTAGCTCATCACGCCGGCGAACAGCCGGCGGCCGAGGATGCCGATGATCTTCAGCAGTGCGACGCCGAGGATGGCGACGGCGGCGAGGGTGAGCGCGGTCGCGGTGGTGACGCCGTCCTCGAAGGAGGGCAGCAGCACCCGGTCGGTGATCTCACCGATGACGTACGCGCTGGCCACCGTCATCGCGCCGTAGAGGCTGCTGGCGAGCAGCGCCAGGGTGAACATGCGCGGCTGCTCGCGGACGGCCCGGCCGATGTGGCGGAGCCCGCGGCGCACGACGGCGTCTCGGCGGCGGGACACGGAGCTCCTCGGGGTTCGTAGCTGCGACCAGCATGCCACGCGGTCGTTAGGTGGGCTAAGCGAATCGCGGCCGGGTCGCCCGACCGGGTTTCGCCGCCCGGGCCTCCTCGGTAACTACGCGAGGTGAGCGCCTCTTCCCTGCCCCTCCCGGACCGCGAGCGGTCGGCGCTCGCCGACCTGCTGGCCGAGCTCGGTCCCGACGCCCCGACCTGCTGCGAGGGGTGGACCACCGCGCACCTCGCCGCGCACCTGGCCGTGCGCGACCGGCGCCCCGACGCCCTGCCCGGCTACGGCCTGGAGATGCTGCCCGGCGGTGCGCGGCTGGCCTGGTGGTCGCACCGGCTGGAGGACCGGCTGCGCGACTCCACGCCCTACGCCGAGGTGGTCGACCAGGTGCGCAGCGGGCCGCCGTCGTGGTCGCCGATGACGCTGCCGGCCGCCTCGAAGGCGTTCAACGTCTCGGAGTTCGCCATCCACCACGAGGACGTGCGCCGCGCCCAGCCCGGCTGGGAGCCGCGCGAGCTGCCCCGCGAGGAGCAGGACCAGCTGTGGTCGGGATTGGGTCTCTACGCCCGGCGCGCCGCGGGTCGCCGCGGGTTGGTGCTCCGGCGCAGCGACGACCCCGGCACGGAGAAGCGAGTGGGCGCCGGCGGCCGCACGGTCACCGGTGAGCCGCTCGAGCTGATGCTGTGGGTCTCCGGCCGCCGCGACGTCGCCCGGGTGACGGTCGGGTAGCCGCGCGCGGCACCGCACTCGCCCTGCCGACCCAGCTCGGGCGACATTCTGCCTGTCCCTCGGGCGGCTCTAGGGACACGCACCTGTCGGTGAGTCGCCCCGCCGCCCCTACGCTTCGCCGATGCCGTTTGTCGGGGAGTCTGCGCAGGAAGCTCTCAGCCGATTCGGAAGGGCGAGACAGCCATGACGACGACAGCCGACCACGACGCCTACATTGCCGCGGCGCCCGAGCCCTTCCAGCCCTCGCTGAAGCGGTTGCGCGCGATATTGGCCCGCGTCCTGCCAGACGCGGAGGAGATCGTGGCCTACAACATGCCGGGGTTCAGGATCGGCGGCTCGGTCGTCGCGAGCTATGCGGCGTTCAGCAAGCAGTGCGGGCTGTATCTCCTTCCAGGAGCCATCTCCGAACATGCCGGAGAGATCGCGGGTGCTGGCCTGAAGGCAACCAAGACTGGCATCACCTTCTCGCCGCGCAGACCGATCTCGGACGACCTGGTCGAGCGACTGGCGCGGGCGTCGCGAAAGGACGCCGGGGCCTGACGGCTCGGCCTGTTCATCAGGCGAGCGATGCCCCTGGCCTACCGCCCGTCGGTGAGGAGGGTCCCGGTGACGTGATGCTGGGCCGGGTGATTGGCGGGCGGCCTCCACCGAGGGTGTCCCATGGTGGGCCGCTATGGGACACAGAGGTGCTATGGCAGCGGGACAGCCGCCACGCGCTGCGGCTGCAGGCGGGCCTCACGGTAGGTCCAGCAGTCATCGACGGCCGTAGCGACCTCAGATCCGCACGTTGGACAGATCAGATTTGGCCCGTCCAGACCGTCTCTCCTGCAGCAGCCACTGCTCCGAAGGCGGTCTGGGTGCGGAGGAAGCTCGAGGAGGTCGTCCAAGTTCGCGATCACGCAGTTGAGTGGGCCGCTTGGTTCCCCATCTGCGCCGCGCGTGTAGGGCTCAGGGTCGATCACCCATTCACCGACACCGACCGTAGGCAGGAACTCCTCGGCCGGCTGCTGCCGCTCGGGTAAGGCTGACAGGGCCTTCACGGGGCGCGTCAACGGCGTCCCACAACGGGAGCACACGAACTGAACGGCCCCGGTCACGCTGACAGGCTAAGCGCCCGAGCCGTCGCCAGCGGTATCCCATAGGCCGCCTTCAGGGCCACCGTTGCCGGGCGCGGCACAGCTCCGGCCCGCGGGGTCACGGCAGGAGGCGGACAGCGCCCTTGTCGGCGGACTGGGCGAAGGCGGCGTAGGCGCGTAGCGCGGTGGACACAGGCCGGTGCCGGTCCCGCGGGCGGTAGCCCCCGGCGGCCTCCAGCGCCGACCGCCGGGACGCGAGCTCCTCCTCGCCGACCTCCAGCCGGATGCTCCGTGCCGGGATGTCGATGCTCACTGCGTCGCCGTCCCGCACCAGGGCGATGACCCCGCCCGCCGCCGCCTCCGGTGAGACGTGCCCGATCGACAGCCCGGACGTACCGCCCGAGAACCGGCCGTCGGTCACCAGCGCGCAGGCCGCACCCAGGCCCCGGCCCTTGAGGAACGAGGTCGGGTAGAGCATCTCCTGCATGCCCGGTCCGCCCCTGGGCCCCTCGTAGCGGACGACCACGACGTCTCCCGCCCGCACGCGGCCGGTGAGCACGGCGTCGACGGCCTCCTCCTGCGACTCGACGACCACCGCCGGGCCGCGGAAGCGCAGGATCGACGGGTCCACCCCAGCGGTCTTCACCACGCACCCGTCGGGCGCCAGGTTGCCGCGCAGGACCGCCAGGCCGCCGTCGGTGCTGTAGGCCGCGGCCGCCGAGCGGATGCAGCCGGCCTCGGCGTCGAGGTCGAGGCTCTCCCAGCGCTCCGACTGGGAGAAGGCCGTGGCCGAGCGGCGGCAGCCCGGCGCCGCGTGGAACAGCTCCACGGCCTCGTGGGTCGCCCGTCCACCGCGGACATCCCAGTCGTCCAGCCAGCTGCGCAGGTCCGGGGAGTGCACGGTGCGGACGTCGCTGCGCAGCAGCCCCGCCCGGTCGAGCTCGCCGAGGAGGGCCGGGACGCCACCGGCGCGGTGCACGTCCTCGACCAGGTGGACCCCGTTGGGTGCCACCTTCGCCAGGCAGGGCGTGCTGCGGGAGATCCGGTCGACGTCGTCGAGGGTGAAGTCCAGGCCGGCCTCGTGCGCGGCCGCGAGCAGGTGCAGGACGGTGTTCGACGAACCGCCCATGGCGATGTCCAGGGCCATCGCGTTCTCGAACGCCGCCCGGCCGGCGATGGCGCGCGGCAGCACCGTGGGGTCGTCGTGGTCGTAGCGGGCCCGGACGAGCTCCATGACCGTGGCCCCGGCCGCCTCGTACAGGTCGCGGCGGGCGGTGTGGGTGGCCAGCGTCGTCCCGTTGCCGGGGAGCGCGAGACCGAGCGCCTCGGTCAGGCAGTTCATCGAGTTGGCGGTGAACATGCCCGAGCAGGAGCCGCAGGTGGGGCAGGCGGCCTCCTCGATGCGGCCGAGGTCCTCGTCGGAGACCGCCGGGCTGACCGAGTCGGCGATGGCCGAGACCAGGTTCAGCCCGGTGCGCACCGTGCCGTCGACGAGCGTCGCCGTACCGCCCTCCATCGGACCGCCGGAGACGAAGACGGTGGGGATGTCGAGCCGCAGGGCGGCCATGAGCATGCCCGGGGTGATCTTGTCGCAGTTGGAGATGCAGACCAGCGCATCGGCGCAGTGCGCCTGGACCATGTACTCGACCGAGTCGGCGATCAGGTCACGGGAGGGCAGGGAGTAGAGCATCCCGCCGTGCCCCATCGCGATGCCGTCGTCGACGGCGATGGTGTGGAACTCCCGCGCCACCCCGCCGGCCGCGGAGATCGCGTCCGAGACGATCCGCCCGACCGGCTGCAGGTGCGTGTGGCCGGGGACGAACTCCGTGAAGCTGTTCGCGACGGCGACGATCGGCTTGCCGATGTCGTCGCGGTCGACGCCGGCCGCGCGCAGCAGCGCCCGCGCGCCGGCCATGTTGCGCCCGTGGGTGACGGTCCGGGATCGCAGGTCTGCCATGGCGGTAGTCAGCCACGCGGTCGCGTGGGCCGGGTAGACGCTGCCGGTGCTAGTAGTGGCGGTACTACGTTCGCGGTGTGACCCAGGAGGCCCGGCGCCGCGAGCTCGGCACCTTCCTGCGCAGCCGGCGGCAGGCGCTGTCCCGGCTGGACTTCGGCCTGCCGGACCCGCCCCGCCGGCGCAGCAGCGGCCTGCGGCGCGAGGAGGTCTCGGCGTTCGCCGGGGTGAGCGTCACCTGGTACACGTGGCTGGAGCAGGGGCGCGACATCAACCCCTCCCGGCAGGTGCTCGAGGCCCTCGGCCGGGTGCTGCGGCTGACCACCTCGGAGCTGCACTACCTGCTCTCGCTCGGCGGTTTCGCGCCCGGTGCGCCCGACGGTGAGATGCCCGTCCCGGACGCCGCTCCCCCGTCCACCCAGCGGTTGCTGGACAGCCTCTGGTTCCCCGCCTTCGCCGTGGCCACCGACTGGACGATCGTCGGCTGGAACGCGGCCTACGCCGCCCTCTACTCGCGGATCGCCGACCTCGCGCCGGCGGACCGGAACCTGCTGTGGGTGGTGTTCACCGACCCGCACCTGCGCGAGATGCTCCCCGACTGGGCCGAGGACAGCCGGCACTTCGTCGCCGAGTTCCGCGCCGAGTCCGGTCGACGGCTCGGCTCCCCGGGCCACTCGGCCGTCATCGCTCGTCTCGCCGAGGCCAGCCCGGACTTCCGCGCACTGTGGCGCGACCTCACGGTCGAGGGGTTCACCTCCCGCCGGCGCACGTTCGTGCACCCCACCGCCGGGCGCCTGGAGTTCGAGCAGCACCGGCTGGCCCCGGCCGACCACCCCGACCTGCACGTGGTGGCCTACGTGCCCGACCCCGGCAGCGGCACGGCCGCCTGGTTCCGGGGCCCTCAGTCCTGATCGGCGAGCGGGTGGTCGACCTCGTGCCGCACCGGCACGCCGGCGGCGGCGAGGGCGCCCTTGACGTCGCCGATCCGCATCATCCCGAAGTGGAAGACGCTCGCGGCCAGGACCGCGTCGGCGCCGGCCGCGACGGCGGGCGGGAAGTGCTCGGGAGCACCCGCGCCCCCGCTGGCGATCAGCGGCACGGCCACCTCGCGCCGCACCTGGGAGATCAGGTCGGTGTCGAACCCTGCCCGGGTGCCGTCTGCGTCCATCGAGTTGAGCAGGATCTCGCCGGCGCCCAGCTGCGCGGCGCGGATGCACCACTCGACGGCGTCCTGACCGGTGCCGCGGCGCCCGCCGTGCGTGGTGATCTCGAACCCGCTCTCGGTCTGCGCGCCGTCCCGGCAGCGGCGGGCGTCCAGGGACAGCACCAGCACCTGGTTGCCGAACCGGTCGGCGATCTCGGCGATCAGCTCGGGCCGGGCCACCGCGGCGGTGTTCACCGCGACCTTGTCCGCACCGGCACGCAGCAGCCGGTTCACGTCCTCGGGGGTGCGCACCCCGCCACCGACGGTCAGCGGGATGAAGACGCTCTCCGCCGTCCGGCTGACCACGTCGTAGGTCGTCGCGCGGTCGCCGGAGCTCGCGGTGATGTCGAGGAAGGTGAGCTCGTCGGCGCCCTCGGCGTCGTACACGCGGGCCATCTCCACCGGATCGCCGGCGTCGCGCAGGTCGACGAAGTTGACGCCCTTCACCACGCGCCCGGCGTCGACGTCCAGGCACGGGATCACGCGGACCGACAGGCTCATGCCGGCACCCCCCGCACCGCGTCGGCCTCGATCTCGACCAGCATCGCGGGATCGATGAGGGCGGCCACCTGGACCATGGTGGTGGCGGGCCGGATGTCGCCGAACACCTCGCCGTGCGCCCGGCCGACCTCTTCCCACCGGGAGATGTCGGTGACGAACATCCGGGTGCGGACGACGTCGGCGAGGGTGAACCCGGCGCGCTCCAGCGACTGCCCGATCGTGGCCAGCGCCTGGCGGGTCTGCGCGGCGGCGTCCCCGGGGTGGGCGACGGCGCCGTCGACGGTCGACGTCGTCCCGCTCACCCAGGCCGTGTCACCGCGGACCACGACCCGGCTGTAGCCGACGACCGCCTCCCACGGCGCCCCGGAGCCGAGCCGGATCACCGTCACGCCATCTCCTGGGTGACCGCCAGCGCCTCCGGCAGCGTGAACTGGCCGGCGTAGAGGGCCTTGCCGACGATGGCGCCCTCGACGCCGATGGCGGCCAGGCCGGCCAGGGCGCGGATGTCGCCCAGCGAGCTCACCCCGCCGGAGGCGACGACCGGGCGCGGCGTGGCGGCGCAGACCTCGCGCAGCAGCTCGAGGTTGGGCCCGCGCAGCGTGCCGTCCTTGGTGATGTCGGTGACCACGTAGCGGGCGCAGCCCTCGGCGTCCAGGCGGGCGAGGGTCTCGTAGAGCTCGCCGCCCTCCTGGGTCCAGCCGCGGGCGGCCAGCCGGGTGCCGCGCACGTCGAGGCCGACGGCGATCCGGTCGCCGTGCTCGGCGATGGCCCGCGCGCACCACTCCGGCGACTCCAGTGCGGCGGTGCCCAGGTTCACCCGGCGGCAGCCGGTGGCCAGGGCCGCGGCCAGCGACTCGTCGTCCCGGATGCCGCCGGAGAGCTCCACGTCGACGTCGAGCTCCCCCACCACCCGGGCGAGCAGCTCGCGGTTCGATCCGCGGCCGAAGGCGGCGTCGAGGTCGACCAGGTGCACCCACTCGGCGCCGTCGCGCTGCCACTGCATCGCGGCGTCGAGGGGGTCGCCGTAGGAGGTCTCGCTCCCGGCCTCCCCCTGCACGAGACGGACGGCCTGGCCGTCGGCGACGTCGACGGCGGGGAGCAGCTGCAGCTTCGGCACGCCGGACAGCCTAGGGACCGGCTCCGCGGCGCCCGGCGTCAGCTCCCGCCCGCGTGCCGGGCGGCGAACCGGCCGGGGGTCATGGCGGTCACGCGGACGAAGTCGCGGGTGAAGTGGGCCTGGTCCGCGTAGCCGAGCACCGCGGCCACGTCACCGATGTTCGCCGGGTTCTGGCGCAGCCGCTCGGCCGCCTCCTGCAGCCGGCGGCGCTGGATCAGCCACTTCGGCGTCAGCCCCAGCCGGCGGTGCACCAGCCGCTGCAGCGCCCGCTCCGACAGCCCGAACCGCGCGCACACCTGCGCGACCCGGACGACCTCGCGGTCCCCCTCCACGAAGGCGACCACCTCGTTGACCAGGCGCCCGTCGTCGTCGACCGGCAGGAACGGATTCAGCGCGTCGCCGAAGGCGGCCATCGCCGCGCCGTGCGCGTCCGGCGCGTGCGGGTCCCCGGTCATGGCGGCGCGGACCCGTGCGGTCAGCTCCTCGCCCGCGCGGCCGAGGACGTCGGTGACGTCGACGTGCCGGTCGGTGTACCCGCTCATCGGGCCGCCGGCGACCAGCGCTCCCGCCGCCGGGGCGCACATCACCCCGACCGCCCAGCCGGTGCCGGTCAGCGTCGTCGTCGACAGTCCGGAGACGACGCCGTAGAACCGGGCGTAGTCGGCGGCGACGACGACCAGCGCGACCGGGTACTGCAGCACCCGCTGCGGCGCCTCGCGCCCGGGCGGCACCGACCACACCGGGATCCAGAACCGCTGCAGCAGCCCGTCGAACTCGGGCCCGGCGG
Source organism: Blastococcus sp. SYSU DS0619 (assembly GCF_054051035.1). NCBI lineage: Bacteria > Bacillati > Actinomycetota > Actinomycetes > Geodermatophilales > Geodermatophilaceae > Blastococcus > Blastococcus sp. SYSU DS0619. The sequence continues at coordinate 184,068 of NZ_JBJHAM010000001.1, forward strand.
CGTACCGGTGGATGACGTGCGAGGCGTCGTCGGGGTCCTTGAGGTGGGCGCGCTCGATGTGGTCCATCGCCCCACCGGGCCTGTCGGGTTTCATCAAGACCGAGCCTGCCGCACGCTCCTACGGTCCGGGGCATGACTTCTCCCGCCACCGCGTTCGAGTCCGCCGACCGTCCCCTCACCGCGCTCCTCGACGCCGTGCCCGCGGCCGGCTGGGCCCGCCCCTCGCCGTGCGAGGGGTGGACCGCCGCCGACGTCGTCGGCCACCTGGTCGAGACGCAGCGGCAGTTCCTCACCACGCACGGAGTGGACCTGGGCGAGGCCCCCGACGTGGCCGCCGACCCGGCCGCCGCCTGGCGGGAGCACGCCGCGCGGGTGGCCGAGGCCATGACCGACGACGCCGTGCCCGCCCGGGAGTTCGACGGCTTCTTCGGCCCCACCACGGTCGGCGCCGCCTTCGAGCAGTTCTACGTCTGGGACATGGTCGTGCACCGCTGGGACGTCGCCCGCGCCGTCGGCGCCGACCCCGGCCTCACCGACGCGGAGCTGGACCGGATCGACGCCGGCGCGGACAGCTTCGGTCCCGCCCTGCACATGGACGGCATCTGCCGCCCGGCCCTGGACGTCCCCGCGGACGCCGACCGGGCGAGGCGCGCGCTGGCCCGGCTCGGCCGGAGCGCCTGACCGACCCCGGCGACCGTGCGGCAGGCTGGTGCCGTGGAGTGCCGCCGTGGAGTTCGCTGACGTCGTCCGCCGTCGCCGCATGGTGCGCGACTACGACCCCGACCGCCCGGTGCCGCCCGAGGTGCGGGAGAAGCTGCTCGAGCACGCGATCCGGGCGCCGTCGGCGGGGTTCAGCCAGGGCTGGGCGTTCCTGGTGCTCGAGACCGCCGAGGAGCGGGACCGCTTCTGGTCGGCCACCACCACCGACGGCGCGCCCGACCGGTGGCTCACCCGCATGCGGCGCGCACCGCTGCTCATCGTCCCGCTGGCCAACAAGAGCGCCTACCTCGACCGGTACGCCGAGCCGGACAAGGGCTGGACCGACCGGGACGAGGCCCGCTGGCCGGTGCCGTACTGGGACGTCGACGCCGGGATGGCGAGCCTGCTGGTGCTGCTCACCGCCGTCGACGAGGGGCTGGGCGCCTGCTTCTTCGGCGTCCCGGCCGAGCGGGTCGACGCGTTCCGGACGGCGTTCGGCGTGCCCGGGGAGTACCGCCCGGTGGGCTGCGTCTCCGTCGGCTACCCCGGCGGCGAGGACCGCCGCTCACCGTCGCTGCGGCGGGGCCGGCGGGGCGTCGACGAGGTCGTGCACCGCGGCCGGTGGTGAGGCGGTCCGATCGGTGAGAGACCTCTCATCGGGCTCTCACCCGCCGCTCACCCCCGCCGCGCAGGCTCGCCGGGTGGACACCGCCCTGCGCCGCCCGGCCCCGGTGCCGCCCTCGTGGCCGCCCGCCCTGCAGCTCCTGCTCGGCGAGCCGGCGGCGGAGCTCTGGACCGCGGTGCTCGGCCCGCTGTCCGGCCGGCTCCGCAGCCTCACGGCGGCCGCGGTGACGCTGCGCCCGGACGGCGCGGCGACCGTCCGCCACACCGCCGTCGTCGACTGGGCGGACGGGCGGGCCACCCGGGAGCACCTCGCCGCGACGACGGGGACGGCGGTCCCGCCGGGAGCCGCCGTCGTCGAGGGCGACGCCGGAGGCCGGCCGGTTGCCGTGGGGCTCTGGCGCTGGCCGCTGGACCCGGCGCTACCCGGGCTGGCCTGGGCGACCTCGGCGGCCGGCGTCGCCGAGCGGCTGGGCCCGCTCGGCGTCGACGTCGGCAGCCCCCGGCTGCGGCTGCGCGCCTACCGGCCCGGCCGGCGGGCGGTCGTGGAGGTGACCTCGCCGGCCGGCCGCTGGTTCCTCAAGGTCGTCCGGCCGGCCGCGGTCGCGGACCTCGTGACCCGGCACGCCGCGCTCGGGGCAGCGGTGCCGGTGCCGCCGGTGCTGGCGAGCACCGGCGACGGCGTCGTCGTGCTGCCCGGCCTGCCCGGCACGCCGATGCGGACGGCCCTGACCGGCGATCCGGCCCGGCTGCCCGACCCGTCGGCCCTCGACGCCCTGCTCGACCGGCTCCCGGCGGTGCCCGCCCGGGCGCGACGCGCCGCCCCCGGTGACCCGCTCTCCCCGCTGCGGGCGCACGCGAGGGTCCTCGGGATGCTCAGCCCGTCCCTGGTCCCCCGGCTGGACCGGCTCACCGCCGCGGTGGGTACGGCCGCGGGCGAGCACCCCGTGGTCCCCGTGCACGGGGACTTCTACGAGGCGCAGCTGCTCGTGGACGCGGGGGCCGTGGTCGGGCTGCTCGACGTGGACACCGCCGGCCCGGGCGCCCGGATCGACGACTGGGCCACCCTCCTGGGCCACCTGGTCCTGCTCGAACGCCTCGGCGACGGCCCCGCGCCGATCGCTGCCTACCGGCAGCGGGTGACCGGCCTGCTCGCGGGGCGCTGGCCCGACGGCCAGCTCGAGGCGAGGGTGGCCGGGGTGCTCGTGGGGCTGGCCACCGGTCCGTTCCGGGTGCAGCAGCCGGACTGGGCCGAGGCGACCGAAGCCCGGGTGGCCTTCGCCGAGGAGTGGGCCGAGTCCTCGATGAGGCGGTTCTCATCCGGATGAGAGCCGCCTCACCGCGGTCTCCCGGAGGCCTCACCGGCGGTGGGGAGGGTGGAACCCGTCAGCGCACCACCACCGTTCCCGAGGAGGTCCTCACCATGACCAGCACCCCCGCCACCTGGAAGGTCGTCACCTTCGGCACCGCGCTCACCGGGCTCGGCGTCGTCGGCGTCGGCCTGGCCGCCGCGGACGACGGCGGGTCCTCGACCCAGCCGCCGGCGGCCGTGTCCGTCGCCGCGGACGACAGCCCCGACGCCTCCCCCGGCACCGCCGTCGACGCCTCCGCCGAGACCGCGGACAGCCCCGACGTCCACACGCCGGACACCGACAGCCCGGACGTCGACAGCCCCGACGTCGACAGCCCGGACGTGCACACGCCGGACGCCGACAGCCCCGACGTCGACACCCCTGACTCCGACGACTGATCCGCAGGCCGCCGACGGGCCCCGGTCCCCCGAGGGGGCCGGGGCCCGTCGGCTGCCGGGATCAGGCGGCGGGCAGCCGGTAGCCCATGCCGCGCACCGTCTCGATGCGGTCGGCGCCGAGCTTCTTCCGGAGGTACCGGACGTAGACGTCGACGACGTTGGAGCCGGGGTCGAAGTCGTACCCCCACACGTGGCTGAGCAGCTGCTCGCGGGCCAGCACCTGTCCCGGGTGGCGCAGGAACGTCTCGGCGAGGGCGAACTCCCGGGCGGAGAGGTCGACGGTGCGCCCGTCCACGCTCGCCCGGCGGGTGCGCAGGTCCAGCGAGAGCCCGCCGACGGTCAGCACCGTGACCTCGCCCTCCCCCTCGCGGGCGCCGGCCAGGCGCAGCCGGACCCGGGCGAGCAACTCCTCGAAGCGGAAGGGCTTGGGCATGTAGTCGTCCGCGCCGCCCTCGAGCCCGGCCACGGTGTCCTGCACGCTGTCCCGCGCGGTCAGGACGATCACCGGGACCGCGCAGCGCTCGGCACGCAGTGCGCGCAGCACGGCGAACCCGTCCAGCACCGGCAGCCCGATGTCGAGGACCACGAGGTCGAACTCGCCGCTGCGGGCGCGGTCCAGGGCGCTCAACCCGTCACCGACGACGGCCGTGACGAACCCGTTGGCCCGCAGGCCCTTCTCGACGAACGCGGCGATCCGCGGCTCGTCCTCGGCGATCAGCACCCGGCTCACCGGGGTCCTCCCTCGGTCGGTGCGGACGCGACGCCGGCGCCCAGGGGCGGCGTCGCGGGCCAGTCGTCGACGGGGTCGTCGGCACCGGCGGTCCGGTCGGCGGGCCCGGCGTCGCGCGGCGGCGCCGGGCGCGCGGGCAGCGCGAGGGTGAAGGTCGCCCCCTCGCCCGGGCGGCTGTGCAGCTCGACGTGCCCGCCGTGGGCCGCCGCGATGGCCTGGACGATGGAGAGGCCGAGGCCCGCGCCGTCGCTGCGCCGGGCACCGGAGCTGCCCCGGGCGAACCGCTCGAACACCCGTTGCTGGTCGGCGAGCGGCACCCCGGGTCCGGTGTCGTCCACCCACACCAGCAGCTGGTCGCCGCTGAGCCGGCTGCCGAGCACGATGCGGTCCCCGGGCCCGGTGTGCTGGACGGCGTTGTCGGCGAGGGCGACGACGGCCTGGGTGAGCCGCTGCGGGTCCAGCAGCAGGTCGGCCCGGGCGACGGCACCGAGCTGCCAGTCCCGGTCGCCGAGCCGCTGCACCTTGCCGAACACCTCGGCGGTCAGCTCCGCGACGTCGGCCGGCTGCACCCGGACGAACTCCGGCTGCTCGGCGCGGGCGAGCAGCAGCAGCTCGGACACCATGCGGTTCATCCGCTCGAGTTCGTCGTCGACGAGGGCGACGGTCTGCCGGACGTCGTCGGGATCGGCCGGATCGAGCACCTCGAGGTGGCCGCGCACGATGGTGATCGGGGTGCGCAGCTCGTGGCCGGCGTCGTCGAGGAAGCGGCGCTGCGCGGCGACGCCGCCCTCCACCCGGTCGAGCATCGCGTTGACGGCGACGGCGAGGTCGGCCAGCTCGTCGGCCGGACGCCCGTCCACCGGGATCCGGCCGGAGAGGTCGGTCTCGGTGATGCCCTGGGCGGTGGCCGCCACCGCGCGCACCGGGGCGAGGATCCGGCCGGCGACCACCCAGGCGCCCGCGGCGGCCAGCAGCACGGTGACCGAGCCGACGCCGAGCATCAGCTGGGCGGTGTCGTCGGCGGCCTGCCGTTCCTGGTCGGCGAAGTAGGCGACGAGGACGACGCCGGGCGTCGGATCGCCCTCCAGCGTGACCGGGACGGCCAGGTAGCGGACCTCACCGGCACCGCTCTCGTAGCGGCCGGCCCGGGTGTCGGTCACCGAGCCGACGAGGTCGGTGAACGCGGCGTCCTCGCTGAGCAGGACCGGCGCCTCGATCCGGCTCTGGAAGCGGTACTCGCCGTCGACGTAGCCGAGGAACTTCTCGTTGGGCCGGGCCAGGTTGTAGGTGATGACCGTCCGCAGCACGTCGTCGACCGAGGCGAACGGCTCCCCCGTCCCCGGGTCGACGTTGCGCTCGACGATCTGCGAGAACTCCTCGACCTCGGCCCGCAACGCCAGGTCCATCCGCTCGTCGATGGACCGGATCAGGAGCCGCCAGGTGACCAGCGTGACCAGAGCCAGGGCGAGCAGCACGAGCAGGAGGACCCAGCCGATGATCCGGGTCCGGGCGGCCCGGGGCACGAGCCGGCGCCGGATGCGGTCGGGCCACCCGGCCGTCGTGCGCTGCTCGTCGCTCACCGGTCAGTCGTCGTCATCATCGTCGTCGTCGTCATCCTCGTCGTCCCCGGGACCGTCGTCGTCATCGTCGTCGGGCAGGGGCGGCGGAGGAACGACGTCGGGAGCCGGCGCGGGCGCCGGCGGCGGACTGCCCGGTGCGGGCGCTCCCGGCCCGGCGGGGACCTCGGGGGCCGGCACATCTCCCGGCGCCGGGATCTGGCCCGGGGCAGGCGTCTGGCCCGGCGCCGGCGTCCCGACAGGAGCCGGCACCTCGATGGGAGCAGGCACGCCACGTTCCCCTGCGCCTGCCGAGCCCAGCAGCGCCCACGCCACGCCACCGGCGAGCAGGACGGCGATCAGCCCGGCCAGCACGGCGAGCACGGGACGCGGGCGCACGTCCGCCAGCCTGCGCCGTCCCGGTGGCAGGTGGGTGAGAGGGACATGAGAGCACTCTCATGCCGACCGGCCGGCCGGCGCATCCCGGCGGTCAGCCCAGCTCGGTGACCGCCGTGACCAGGAGCAGGTCGGAGCCGTGCGCGCCGGCCACGTCCACGCCCTCGGGACGGGGCTCGTACCCGGGCAGGTCCGCGAGGCCATCGCTGCCGTCGGTGGCTCGCAGGCGCACCCCGGCGTCCCCGGTCACGGTGACGCTCACCAGCAGCCCGTCGGCCGGCGGCGCGTGGAAGGTGACCCGCAGGCGGTCGCCCCCCAGCGCCGCCTCGGGGACCGCCCGGCCGGCCACCCGGGCGCGGACCACCGAGCCGCCGTCGACGGTCAGGTCGAGGTCGACCAGCCGGACGTCGTCCCGCTGCGGCGTCACGCGCACCGTGAGCTCCCGCCGGTCGCCCAGCACCTCGTCGGAGACGACGGAGACCTCGGGCGCCGGCAGGTCGGCGGCCTCGGCCGCGCCGGTGAGCACCGGCCGCCCGGCGAGGTAGGGGTAGTCGGCGCCCAGGTCGCCCGGCCCGTCCACGAAGCGGTCGGTGTACCCGGTCGGCGCCGTCTCCGTGCTCACCCAGCGGGCCCGGCCCGCGTCGGTGTCGAGCACGTAGGCCAGCCGGGTCGGCACCGGGTGCTCGGCGTCGAACCGGTCGACGGCGAGCCCCGCCGCGACGCACGCCCCGGCCACCACCAGCGCGGTGACCGGCACCGCCGCCGATGCCAGCGGCCGGCCCCGGCCGGGCTCGGGATCGGGGAAGATCAGCTCCAGGGCCGGGAGCAGGACGGCGGCCGCCAGCGCCACCACCAGCGCCGGCGCGACCGCCGACGACATCCCCAGCGCCGGGAAGAACAGCGCGGCGGTGGGCGCCAGCAGCAGCACCGCGACGGCTCCGGCGACGAGCGCGGCACCGATGCGCACCGCCCGGCCGGGCGCCAGGACGGCGACCGTGCCGGCCAGCGCACCGGCCAGCGCCGGCAACGCAGCCAGGTAGGACCCGCCGGGCGCCACCGCGGCGAGCACCGCCGAGAGCACCGCTGTCCAGACCAGCGCCCCGGCCGCCAGCGGGGCGGGGCCCACCCGGCGGCGCAGCAGTCCGTACCAGAGCAGCACCACGGCCAGCACCACCGCGACGGCGGCCAGCCGGAACCAGCCCGGCCGCCAGGGATCGATCATCGAGGCGTACTCCGGGCGCACCGCGACCAGGGCCGTCCAGAGGCCCTGGACCGCGAGCGGCGCCAGCCCCAGCGGGAGGAGGGCGAGGGCCGTCGCGGTCGCGGTCCGGCGCAGCGAGCTCGTCCCGCGTCGCCGCAGCACCGCCACGAGGCCCGCGACGGCGACCAGCGCCGCACCGGCCAGCGGCCACACCAGCCAGCCGGGGTACCGCACCAGGAGGCCGGGCAGCGGGAAGTAGGTCGCGTCGTCGTCCGCCGGGCGGCCCAGCGAGCCCAGGTCCCGGTCCCCCAGCTCCCGGGTCAGCGCCAGCGTGTTGTCGCCCAGCGCCTGCAGGGAGCCGCGGTCCAGCCGTTCCGGGGCGTCCTGCGGCGAGTGGTAGGCGGCGGCGCCGTCGATGAAGGCGGTGTTCATGCCGGTGAAGTCGCCGTCCGCGAGCAGGACGCTGAAGTCGGTGTCGTTGGGCAGCGCCCGGTAGACCTCGACGGCGAAGCTGCTGGCGACCGGGTGCACCGCGGCGTCGGCGAAGACCTCGGCGAGGCCGGCGTTGCCCAGCGAGGTCTCGAACATGATCGGCGGGCCGGTGGTGCCGCGGGCCTCCAGGTTGAGCACGACTCCCCCGCCGGCCAGCGGGTGCGAGGCGGCGAACGCCTCGGCGCCGCAGAGGCAGGCCTCCTCGGCGTCGGTGAGCACCACGACGACGTCGTTGCGCAGCGGCTGCCCCTCCGCCAGGGCCCGGACCGACTCCAGCACCGCCGCGACCCCGGCCGCGTCGTCGGCGGCGCCGGGGGCCGCCTCGGCCGAGTCGTGGTGGGCCACCAGGTAGAGCCGGCCGGTCGGGTCGGTGCCCGGCAGCACCGCCACGACGTTGCGGACGCGGGCCATGCCGGCCTGCCCCGGTCCCCCGCTGCGCGCCCCGACGGCGTTCTGCACCCGGGTGTCGAGGCCGAGCCCGCTGAGCGTGGCCACCAGCCGCTCGACGACCCGGTCGTTCTCCGGGCTGCCCGCCACGTGCACGCCGGCCGCGATCTCCTCGACGTGCGCGAACGCGCGGGCCGCGCTGAACTCCGTCGCCGGGGCGTCGGCCGGCCGCGGGTCCGGCGGGCTCAGGCCGGCCACCGTCCAGGCAGCCAGGGCCAGCAGCAGCCCGACGACGGCGAGTCCGGCGAGACGGCCGGGTCGACGGCCGGGTCGGGACAGACGCGTGGCGGGCACGCCGACCTCCTGAGCAGGACCGGGACGGGACGCGGGAACCCTAGGCGGCGATCACGACCTGGGCGGGCAGGCGCGGCCCCGGCTCGTCGGTGCCGGCTGGTTGACTGCCCGCGTGGCCGACACCATTGACTCCCGCGCCGTTCTCGTTACCGGCGCATCCCGCGGCATCGGGCGGGCGATCGCGCACGCCTTCGCGGCCCAGGGCGACCGGGTGGCCGTCCACTCCGGCAGCTCCCGGGACGCGGCCGAGCGGGTGGCCGCCGAGCTCCCCGGCCGCGGCCACGTGGTGGTGCAGGCCGACGTGGCCGACGCCGACGCCGTCGGGGCGATGGTGGACGAGGCGGCGGCTGCGCTGGGCGGGCTGCAGGTACTGGTGAACAACGCCGGCGTCTACACGGCGCACCCGCCGATGGAGACCTCCTGGGCCGACTGGCAGGCGGTCGTGTCGCGCACCCTGCAGGTGAACCTGGTCGGCGCCATGCACGCCACGTTCCGCGCGGTGCCGCACCTGGTCACGGCCGGCGGCGGCGCGGTGGTCAACGTGACCAGCCGGGGCGCCTTCCGCGGCGAGCCGACCACCCCCGCCTACGGCGCGGCGAAGGCCGGCCTGAACGCCTTCGGGCAGTCGATGGCCCAGGCGCTGGCGCCGCACGGCATCACCGTGGGCAGCGTCGCACCGGGTTTCGTGCAGACGGAGATGGCGCGGGAGATCCTCGACGGCCCGAGCGGCGACGCCGTCCGGGCGCAGTCGCCCTACGGCCGGGTGGCGGCGCCCGCGGAGGTGGCCTCGGCCGTGCTGTGGCTCGCGTCGCCGGGGGCCCGCTTCGCCACCGGCACGATCATCGACGTCAACGGGGCCAGCTATCTGCGCAGCTGAGCCGCCGCCCTCAGTCGAGGGCGCCGAGCCAGTTGGTCAGCAGCTGGGCGCCCGCGTCGCCGCTCTTCTCCGGGTGGAACTGCGTCGCCGAGAGCGGCCCGTTCTCCACGCCGGCGACGAACCGGTCGCCGTGCTCGGCCCAGGTGACGGTCGGGGGCGTGAGCCGCGAGGGTGCGCCGTCCTGGGCGAGGGGGAAGTTCCGGACGCCGTAGCTGTGCACGAAGTAGAAGCGCTCGTCCTCGAGACCGTCGAAGAGCACGCTCTCCCGGGGCGCCTGGACGGTGTTCCAGCCCATGTGCGGCAGCACCGGCGCCTGCAGCGGCTCGACGACCCCCGGCCACTCGCCGCAGCCCTCGGCGTCCACGCCGTGCTCGACACCGCGCTCGAAGAGGATCTGCATGCCGACGCAGATGCCGAGCACCGGGCGGCCACCGGCGAGGCGACGGCCGATGATCCGGCGCCCCTGGACGGCGTCCAGCCCGGTCATGCACGCGGCGAACGCGCCCACGCCGGGGACGACGAGCCCGTCGGCGTCCAGCGCCGTCTGGAAGTCGTCGGTCACCGTCACCTCGGCCCCGACCCGCTGCAGCGCGCGCTCGGCCGACCGCAGGTTGCCCGAGCCGTAGTCGAGAACCGCCACCTTCTTCACCCCTGCCACGCTACCGACCAGCACAGGAGCGACCCGAAGTGTTCCCGGCCGCGGCCGGCAGCCGAGCCGGCCGAGGGCAGCCGCCGGGGCTGCACTCAGCCACCACGGGCGGGCGGCTCAGGACACCCTCTCCCGGGCGACAGCGCCCGGCCAGGCGCTACCGTCCCTCTGATGAGCCTGACCATCGTCATGGTCGCGGACATTCCGAGTGGAGCCGACGCGGGCTTCCAGGCGTACGAGTCCGCAGTTTTGCCCTTGCTCACGCGTCACGGCGGTCGCCTCGAACGACGCCTACGAACTGGCGACGCGCTCACGGAGGTCCACATCGTCTCCTTCGCGTCGCAGGACGGCTTCGAGTCCTACCTGGCCGACGAAGAGCGGCAGTCGCACAAGGGGCTGTTGGACGGCCTCGGCGTCACCCAGCGCGTGCTTGTCGTCGACGACGTGTAGGTGCCGTTGCACGCGCGCACCACCGCGGCCGTCGAGGCGCTGCAGGACCGCCTCGACCGCATCACCGGAGAACCCGAACACCCCGCACCGGCTGAGCTCCCGCCCGCGCCGACCGCCCGCGAGGGGACGGACCGGGACGGGGGGTGTCAGGGAGACAGCTGATCGGGCCAGGGCAGGGCCGTGAGCTCGGGCCACTCCCCCACCCAGCGAGCAACCTTGGCCTCGTAGACGTGCCGGGGCGCCAGCCGCGGGTTGGGCCGCACGACCAGGGCGAAGAGGTCGTCGTAGCCGTGCGGCGCGTACACCTCGACCGCGCCGGCGTCGTCCACCCGGATGCCGTAGCAGCAGCAGACGGCGGCGAAGTGGTCGATGGCGTCCGGGCAGTCGCGGAGCGGCGCGGCCGGTACGCCGAACTTCTGCTCGTACCAGAGGTGCACCCGGGCCTCGTTCCGGATCTCGACCGGCACCGGTAGATCGGCGAACAGGTCCGCGCCCGCGCGGATCACCGCGTCCTCGGCCGCCCACGAGGTGTCGGGGTCGAAGTAGAAGAAGTCGGCGTCGCGGATGCCGGTGCCCGGCGGACGGCCGGTCAGGCCGTTCCACACCGTCTGGAACAGCACGCCGGCGGTCAGCCACCAGTCGGACAGGCCCAGGGCGGGGGCCCGCTCGAGCACCGCCCGCACCGTGGGGTCGGCGGTGACCAGCCCGAGGAAGCGCTCCTCGTCCGTGCGGCTCACACCAGCCGGAGGATGCCCGACGCGGTGGCCAGCAGCGCGGCGAGCAGCAGGATCACGGCGAAGACGACCTGCGGCCCCGTACGCCCGGCGGTCTCGGAGTCCGAGCGCCAGATGCTCCAGGCGCCGCCCAGGAGGAACCCGCCGAGCACGACGAGGATCAGGCCGAAGTCCACCGGGCTACAGGGCGCCCTTGGTCGAGGGCACGTCGGTGACGCGGGGGTCCAGGGCGACCGCCGTGCGCAGCGCCCGCGCCAGCGCCTTGAACTGCCCCTCGACGATGTGGTGGGCGTCGCGGCCGGCGTACAGCACCCGGACGTGCAGGCTGATCCGGGCGTTGAACGCGAAGGACTCCAGCACGTGCTTGGTCAGGCTGGTCGGGTAGTCCGGCCCGATCATCGGGGTCATGTTCTCGGGCTCGGCGTGCACGAAGTACGGCCGGCCGGAGAGGTCCACCGCGGCCTGCACCAGCACCTCGTCCATGGGGATCGTGGCGTCGCCGTAGCGGGTAACGCCCTTCTTGTCGCCCATCGCCTCGGCGAACGCCTGGCCCAGGGCGATGGCGACGTCCTCCACCGTGTGGTGCGCGTCGATGTGCAGGTCGCCGTCGGCGCGCACGGTCAGGTCGATGCCGCTGTGCTTGGACAGCGCCGTCAGCATGTGGTCGTAGAAGCCCACGCCGGTGCTGATCGAGCTCGTGCCGGTGCCGTCGAGGTCGAGCTCGACCACGAGCTTGGTCTCGTTGGTCTGGCGCTCGACGCGTGCGGTGCGGGTCATGCGGTCAGTCTCCCAGAGTCGTGCGGTGGTCCGGCGCGACCTCACCCAGCGCAGTGAGGAACGCATCGGTCTCGGCCGAGGTGCCGGCGGTGACGCGGAGCCAGCCGGGCAGCCCCACGTCGCGGACCAGCACGCCCCGGTCGAGCAGCGCCTGCCACGCGGCGGGCGCATCGGCGAAGTGGCCGAAGAGGACGAAGTTTGCGTCGCTGGCCACGCTGGCCAGCCCGAGGCCCGGCAGGGCGGCGACGATCCGGTCCCGCTGCGCCTTGACGGCGTCGACGGTGGCCAGCAGGGCATCGGTGTGCGCCAGCGCGGTCCGCGCGGCGGCCTGGGTCAGCGAGCTGAGGTGGTACGGCAGCCGGACCAGCTGCAGCGCGTCGACGACGGCGGTGTCGGCGGCCAGGTAGCCCAGCCGCAGGCCGGCCATGCCGAAGGCCTTGCTCATCGTCCGGCTGACGATCAGTCGCGGCCGGCCGGGCAGCAGGGTGAGCGCCGAGGGAGTGCCGGTGCGGGCGAACTCCGCGTACGCCTCGTCCACGACGAGGACCCCCTCGGTCGCCTCGTACAGCGCGGCCACCGTGTCCAGGTCGACGGCGGTGCCGGTGGGGTTGTTCGGGCTCGTCACGAAGGTGACGTCGGGCCGGATCTCCCGCACCTGCGCCACCGCGGCCGCGACGTCGATGGTGAAGTCCGCCGCCCGGTGGCCGTCGACCCACGCCGTCCCGGTGCCCGCGGCGATGATCGGGTGCATCGAGTAGGAGGGCGTGAACCCCAGCGCGGTGCGCTCCGCTCCCCCGAAGGCCTGCAGGATCTGCTGGAGCACCTCGTTCGAGCCGTTGGCCGCCCACACCTGCTCCGGGCCCACCGGCTGCCCGCCGGTGCGGGTCAGGTAGGCGGCGAGGTCGGTGCGTAGCGCCACCGCGTCCCGATCGGGGTAGCGGTTGAGCTCCAGCGCCGCGGAGCCGAGCGCCGCACCGAGGTCGGCGAGCAGCTCGGCCGGCAGCGGGTGCGGGTTCTCGTTGGTGTTGAGCCGGTGCGTGGCCGGGAGCTGCGGGGCGCCGTAGGGCGTGCGTCCGCGCAGCTCCGGCCGCAGCGGGAGCTCGTCGAGGCCGGCCATCAGCCGCTCTGCCGCGCGGTCTGCCGGATGCGGACGGCGGCGGCGTGCGCCGGCAGGTCCTCGGCGCCCGCGAGGGCGTCGACGTGCCGGGCGACGTCGGCCAGCGCCTGCTCGTCGTACTCGACCAGGTGGATGCCGCGCAGGAACGACTGCACGGACAGCCCGCTGGAGTGGCGGGCGCAGCCTCCGGTCGGCAGCACGTGGTTGGAGCCGGCGATGTAGTCGCCGAGCGAGACCGGCGACCAGGCGCCGATGAAGATCGCGCCCGCGTTGCGCACCCGCAGCGCGACCTCGCGGGCGTCCCGGGTCTGGATCTCCAGGTGCTCGGCGGCGTAGGCGTCCACCACGCGCAGGCCGGCGTCCAGGTCGTCGACCAGCACGACGCCGGACTGGCTGCCGTCCAGCGCGGTGGTGATCCGGTCGGAGTGCTTGGTGGCCGCCACCTGGGCAGGGACCAGCGCGAGGACGGCGTCGGCCAGCTCCTCGCTGGGGGTGACGAGCACCGCGCCGGCGAGGGGGTCGTGCTCGGCCTGGCTGATCAGGTCGGCCGCCACGTGCGCCGGGTCGGCGGTGTCGTCGGCGAGGATCGCCACCTCGGTGGGGCCCGCCTCGGAGTCGATGCCGATCAGCCCGCGCAGCAGCCGCTTGGCGGCGGTCACGTAGACGTTGCCGGGGCCGGTGACCATGTCGACCGGCTCGCAGGAGCCCGCGCCGTAGCCGAAGACGGCGATGGCCTGTGCGCCGCCGACGGCATACACCTCGGTGACCCCGAGCAGGGCGCAGGCGGCGAGCACGCCCGGGTCGGGCAGCCCGCCGTTGTCCCGCTGCGGCGGGGACGCCACGGCGATCGACTCGACCCCGGCGATCTGCGCCGGCACCACGTTCATGACCACGCTGGACAGCAGCGGCGCCAGCCCACCGGGCACGTACAGACCCACGCGGCGGACCGGCAGCCAGCGCTCGGTCACGCTGCCGCCGCCGACGACCTGCGTGGTCACGTCGGTGCGGCGCTGGTCGGTGTGCACCTTCCGGACCCGGGAGATCGCCTCCTCGAGGGCCTCGCGCAGCGTCGGGTCGCACTCGGCGAGCGCCCGGTCCAGCGCCTGCTGCGGTACGGCGAAGTCCTCGGCGTCCACCCCGTCGAGCCGGGCGGTGATCTCCCGCACCGCCTGCCCGCCGCGGATCCGCACGTCCTCGCAGAGCGGCCGGACGGTGGCCATCACCGAGTCGATGTCGGTGGCGGCCCGCGGCAGCAGGCCGGCGAGCTCGCGGACGCCGGGCAGCGCGGATCCGCGCAGGTCGATGCGGGCGAGCACGGGTGCCTCCGGGGGTGGGCGGGAACAAGTCGCTGGTGTGGGCCGACGCGGCCTCCAGCGTAGCCAGCGGCCCTCGCCCGGCCCGGAGCGCCCGGGCGGGCGGCGGGCCCACGACCCGTACGCTTGCCCGGATGGGTGAGCTGATCCCGCTGTTCCCGCTGGGACGGCCACTGTTCCCCGGGGTCGTGCTGCCCTTGCAGATCTTCGAACCCCGGTACCGCCGGCTGATGCGCGACCTCATGGACCTGCCCGAGCACGGGGACCGGCGCTTCTTCGGCGTCGTGGCCATCCGGCAGGGCTGGGAGGTCGAGCACGTCTCGCCGGCCGCGGCCCTCTACGACATCGGCTGCACCGCGCGGCTGCAGCGGGTGCAGCCCCAGCCGGACGGCGGTTTCCGGATCCTGACCGTCGGTGGCGAGCGGTTCCGCCTGCTCGACGTCGTCGTCGGCGACGACCCGCCCTACCTGCAGGCCGAGGTCGAGTGGCTCGCCGAGGAGGAGGCCGCCGAGGAGGCGGCCGGCGACGCCGAGGCGGTCACCGACGGCTCCGGCCTGCTGGCCCCGCCCGCCGACGAGGTGGCCACCTCGGTGGCCCGTGGTTCGCTGGACGTGCTGGCCCACGGGGTGGGCGGTCTGTTCACCCGCTACGTGTCGGAGGTGTCGGCGCTGGGCGCCGGGGCCTCCGGGGACGGCGCGGAGGCGGCGGTGCGCCTCGCCGCCGCCGCGGACGACCCGGAGGCGCTGTCGTGGCTCGTCGCGTCCTCCGCACTGCTGACGACGGAGGACCGGCAGGCGCTGCTGGCGGAGTCGGCCACCCGCCGGCGGCTGGCGGCGGAGTCACGCCTGCTGCGCCGGGAGCTGACGCTGCTGCAGGCCCTCGGCGCGGTCCCCGCACCGCTGCAGCAGTTCGCCAGCCCGATGACGGTGAACTGAGCGCGGGTCAGACCACCGGCGGGACGGCGGCGTGCCCGCCGGGGACGGCGTCGTCGCGGCCGTGCCGGCCGAGGCCGTCGTCGGCGGCCACCAGCGCGCAGCCCAGGTAGACCAGCAGCGCGGCGAACGGCGCGCCGGCCAGGCCGGGCAGGGAACCCAGCACCAGGCCGGTGCTCACCCGGGCGCCGACGACGGCGAGCTCGGCCTCGCTCGGCGAGGGAGCCAGCAGCTCACCGGTCTGCCAGGCGATGAGGGCCGCCAGCGACGTCCCCAGTGCGAGCACCACCAGCATGCCGACGCCGCGCGCGCGCCGCAGCCGCCACGCGGCCGCGCCGGCGAACAGTCCCAGGCCGATCAGCACGAGCACCAGCACGGCGTCGTCGCCGATCCGCAGCTCCCCCGACGGCATGCCGACGGCGACCGGTCCGGCCTCGGTGACCTCGAACTCCGCACGCGGCGCCAGCGCCCACCAGAGCAACCCGGCGGGGATGCCGGCCAGCACGAGCGCGAGCAGCAGCCGCCGCCCCGCGTGCAGGTCCTGCCGGACCTCCGGCCACCCGCGCCAGTAGGCGTGGGGCGGCACCCCGGGGACCGGTCGGAACGACGGCGGTGGGGTGCTCACCGGTCCAGTGAACAACGGGGACCGGCGTCCGTGGTCCGCACCCCCGGGGGACCGGTGGCCGGCCGGCTCAGAGGATCGCCACGCTGGTGGGCCCCAGGAGAGCCTTGATGTCCCCCATCAGCGCCGTGCTGGGCCGCACCCGGAGCCCCTGGTCCAGGCGCAGCACGGTCTCCCGGCTGCCGTTGACCAGCTTGAGCTGCACCTCGGTGGTACCGGGGTGGCTGCCCAGGACCTCGCGCAGGCGCTCGACCACCGGCGGGGTGCAGCGAGCGGCCGCCATGGAGACCAGCACCGGGCCGCGCGGGCCCTCGGTGAGCTCGGGGACGGTGACCTCGGAGCCGAACAGCGAGGGCTGGTCGTCGCGGCGGCTGATCCGGCCCTTCACCACGACGATCTGGTCGCGGACGATCTTCTCCGACACCTCGGCCCAGGTCTTGGGGAAGAACAGCACCTCGATGCCGGACTCGAGGTCCTCCAGCGTGGCGATCGCCCACGGCGCACCCTGCTTGTTGGTGCGCGGCGAGACCGCGGTGAGGATGCCGGCGATCGTGACGTTGGCGCCGTCCTCGACCCCCCCGGCGTTGATCTCGGCGATCGGGGTGTCGGCGTGCGAGGTGAGCACGTGCTCGACGCCGTGCAGCGGGTGGTCGGAGACGTAGAGGCCGAGCATGTCCCGCTCGAACATCAGCCGCTCGCTCTTCGACCAGTCGGCGGTGGGGATGGTGATGTCGAGCGCCCCGGCGAACGGGTCGTCCGCGGCGTCCTCGGCGCCGAAGCTGCCGAAGAGGTCGAACTGGCCCTCGGCCTCCTTGCGCTTGAGCCCCATGGCCGAGTCGACCGCCTGCGCGTGGACCGCGACGATGCCCTGCCGCGAGTGGCCCAGCGAGTCGAAGGCGCCGGCCTTGGCGAGGGACTCGATGACCTTCTTGTTGCAGGCCACCGTGTCGATCTTGCGCATGAAGTCGGCGAAGTCCTTGAACGCGCCCTTCTCCTCGCGGGCCCGGACGATCGACTCCACGACGTTCGTCCCGACGTTGCGCACCGAGGCGAGACCGAAGCGCACGTCGGTGCCGACGGCGGTGAAGTCCCAGGACGACTCGTTGACGTCCGGCGGGAGCACCTTGATGCCCATCCGCCGGCACTCGGCCAGGTAGATCGGCCGGCGGTCCTTGTCGTCGCCGACGCTGGTGAGCAGCCCCGCCATGTACTCGGCCGGGTAGTTCGCCTTGAGGTACGCCGTCCAGTACGAGACCAGGCCGTAGGCGGCCGAGTGGGCCTTGTTGAACGCGTAGTCGGCGAACGGGACGAGGATGTCCCAGAGGGTCTTGATGGCCGCGGCGGAGAAGCCGTTGGCCTTCATGCCGGCCTCGAACCCGACGAACTCCGCGTCCAGGACCGACTTCTTCTTCTTGCCCATCGCGCGGCGCAGCAGGTCGGCCTTGCCGAGCGAGTACCCGGCGACCTTCTGCGCGATCGCCATGACCTGCTCCTGGTAGACGATCAGGCCGTAGGTCTGGCCGAGGATCTCCTCGAGCGGCTCGGCCAGCTCGGGGTGGATCGGCGTGATCTCCTGCTGGCCGTTCTTGCGCAGCGCGTAGTTGGTGTGCGAGTTCGCGCCCATCGGCCCGGGCCGGTAGAGCGCGCCGACCGCGGAGATGTCCTCGAAGTTGTCCGGCCGCATGAGCCGCAGCAGCGAGCGCATCGGGCCGCCGTCGAACTGGAAGACGCCGAGGGTGTCACCGCGGCCGAGCAGCTCGTACGTCGCCTTGTCGGTGAGGTCCTTGCTGAGCTCGTCGAGGTCGATCGGCTCCTTGCCGTTCAGCACGATGTTGCGCAGCGCGTCGTCGATGACGGTGAGGTTGCGCAGGCCCAGGAAGTCCATCTTCAGCAGGCCGAGCGTCTCGCAGGTCGGGTAGTCGAACTGCGTGATGACCGCGCCGTCGGCCTCGCGCCGCATGATCGGGATGCTGTCGATCAACGGGTAGCGGCCGATGATCACGCCGGCGGCGTGCACGCCCCACTGGCGCTTGAGGCCCTCGAGCTTGCGGGCCTGGTCGACGACCTCGGCCGCGCCCGGGTCGGACTCGTAGCGGGCGCGGAACTCCGCGGCCTCCTTGTAGCGCGGGTGGGCCGGGTCGAAGACCCCCGACAGCGGGATGCCCTTGCCCATCACGTCCGGCGGCATGAGCTTGGTCAGCTCGTCGCCCACCGAGTAGGGCCGGTCGAGCACGCGGGCGGCGTCCTTGATCGCGGCCTTGGCCTTGATGGTGCCGTAGGTGACGATCTGGCTGACCCGCTCCTCGCCGTACTTTTGCGAGACGTACTGGATGACCTCGCCGCGGCGGCGGTCGTCGAAGTCGATGTCGACGTCGGGCATGGAGACGCGCTCGGGGTTGAGGAACCGCTCGAAGATCAGCCCGTGCGCCAGGGGGTCGAGGTCGGTGATCCCCATGGCGTAGGCGGCCAGGGAGCCCGCGGCCGACCCACGGCCCGGGCCGACGCGGATCCCGTTGTCCTTGGCCCAGTTGATGAAGTCGGCGACCACGAGGAAGTACCCCGGGAAGCCCATCTGGCAGATGATCCCGACCTCGTAGTCGGCCTGCTTGCGCACGTGGTCGGGGATGCCGCCCGGCCAGCGCTTGTGCAGCCCCCGCTCGACCTCCTTGACGAACCAGGAGGTCTCGTCCTCCCCCGGCGGCAGCGGGAAGCGCGGCATCAGGTCGGCGCCCTCGGTGAAGGACACCTCGCACTGCTCGGCGACCAGCAGCGTGTTGTCGCAGGCCTCGCGCAGGTCACCGGAGAACAGCGCCCGCATCTCGGCCGCGGACTTCAGGTAGTAGCCGTCGCCGTTGAACTTGAAGCGGTTGGGCTCGTTGAGCCGGGAGCCGGTCTGGATGCACAGCAGGGCGTCGTGGGCGTCGGCGTCCTCCTTGTGCGTGTAGTGCAGGTCGTTGGTGGCCAGCAGCGGGATGCCGAGGTCCTTGGCGATGGCCAGCAGCGCCGGGCGGGTCTTCTTCTCGATGGACAGCCCGTGGTCCATCAGCTCGGCGTAGAAGTTCTCCCGCCCGAAGATGTCCTGGAAGTCCGCCGCCGCCTGCTTGGCCTTGTCCTCCTTGCCCGCGCGCAACCACATGTTGACCTCGCCTGAGGGGCAGCCGGTCGTGGCGATGAGGCCCTTGCCGTAGCGCTCGAGCAGGTCGCGGTCGAAGCGCGGCTTGCGGTACTGCCCCTCGAGGCTGGCCAGCGAGGAGATGCGGAACAGGTTGTGCATGCCCTCGGTGGTGCGGGCCAGCAGCGTCATGTGGGTGTAGGCGGCCTTGCCCCGGTTGGACCCGCCGTCACCCTCCTCGTCGAGCAGCTTGTCGCCGAAGTCGAAAGGCGCGCGGTCGAACCGGGAGCCGGGCGTGTAGTAGCCCTCCATGCCGATGATCGGCTTCACCCCGGCGCCGGTGGCCTGCTTGTAGAAGTCGTAGGCGCCGAAGACGTTGCCGTGGTCGGTCATCGCCAGCGCCGGCATGCCCTGGGCGGCCGCCGCGGCGGTGACCTCCGGCAGCTTCGCCGCGCCGTCCAGCATCGAGTACTCGGTGTGCACGTGCAGGTGCACGAAGTTCTCTTCGCGGGACGGGTTGCTCACGGTGCGGGGTGCTCCTCACGGGTCTCGCCGGCCCCGCCGGCGCGAGGCGGGCAGGGTCGACGGGGTGGTTCTCATGACCGGCGGGGAAGGCCGTTCGGCGGTGACGCTCCAGCGGTGACCGGTGGCTCCGATCCTCGCACCTCGACAGGTCTACCGGCGACCACCGACAGTTCGTGTCTCCGCGATCCGGACCACTCCGTCACACGGTTCCCGCAGGCCCCCGGCCGAGCTGCCGCCGCATGGTGACGTGGGCGATCCCGGCCTCCTCGTAGACCTCGCCCACGGCCGCGTACCCGGCGCGCTCGTAGAACCGCCGGGCGGGCAGCTGGGCGTGCAGCTCGACCGCGGTCGCGCCGCGCCGCGCCGCCTCGCGGTGCAGCTCGTCGAGGACCGCGGCCCCGTGCCCCCTCCCCCGCACCTCCGCGGCGGCGGCCATCCGGCCGATCCGGGCCGTGCCGCCGTCGACCAGCAGCCGCCCGGTGGCCACCACCCGCCCGGCGTCGTCGCGGCTGAGCACGTGCACCGCCGTCGCGTCGGCGGCGTCCCGCTCGATCTCCGGCGGAACGCCCTGCTCGTCCACGAACACGCGGGTGCGCAGGGCGGCGACCTCGGACCAGTCGGCGGCGGTGGCGACCTGCGCGGTGGGGCTCGGCACGGCGTCCATCCTGCCGACCGCGGCTCAGCCGGTCGCGTCCGCCTGCGGTCCGGCACCTGGAACGGGCAGGGCGCTGGCCGGCACGAGCAGGAACCGGAGATCGATGAGCGCGTGCAGCAGCACCGGCAGCAGCAGCGAGCCGGTGTCCAGGTAGAGCGCCGCCATCACCCCGCCGAGGACGCCGGTGAGGACGATGCCCGCGCGGCCCTGGTAGGCGTGCGCCAGCCCGAAGGCCACCGCGGCGACGACGACCAGCACGAGCGACGGCGCACCCCCGGCCACGGCCGCCACCACGGCGAGGAAGAAGCCGCGGTACAGCCACTCCTCGCAGACACCGGCGGTGATCCCGACGACGGTGAAGAGCCGCCGCTCGTCGGCCGTGCGCGGGAGCAGCGCCAGCGTCGACTGTCCCGGCGGCTCGGCGTGCCGGCCCTCACCCGGGCGGCGCGCCGGCCGGGCCATCTCCAGCAGGACGCCGGAACGCAGCTGGCGGGTCGAGGCGACGACGAACAGCAGCACCAGCACCACGACGGCGGCGGATCCGGGTCCGGGCCATTCCCGCGGCCAGACCAGCCCGACGGCCGCGGCGTCGACCCCGGGGGCGGCCAGCCAGACGACGAACGCGACGACCGCGAGCCCCCACTCGAGCACCAGCAGCCGCCGGTAGAACGAGCGCCGGGCCCCCGCGTCGGTGCGCAGCCGGCCCTCGAACCGGCGGTGCAGCACGTGCCCGACCACGGGCTCCCCCACCACCAGGTAGACGGCCACCACGACCGCGGCCAGCGCGGCGGGTCCGAAGTCGGCGAGGGAGGCCGGCAGCGCCGTCACCGGAGGGGCGTCAGGCCTCGGCGCGCAGGACGGCCAGCGCGCCGGCGAGGTCGGGCGGGTACTCGCTGGTGAACTCGACCCACTGCCCGTCGGCCGGGTGCGGGAAGCCCAGCCGCACCGCGTGCAGCCACTGGCGGGAGACACCGAGCCTCGCGGCGAGGGTGGGGTCGGCGCCGTAGGTGGTGTCGCCGACGCAGGGGTGGCGCAGGGCGGAGAAGTGCACTCGGATCTGGTGGGTGCGGCCGGTCTCCAGCCGGATGTCGACCAGGCTGGCGGCGGCGAAGGCCTCCGTGACCTCGTAGTGGGTCACCGACGGGCGGCCGCCGCTGACCACGGCGAACCGCCAGTCGTGCCGCGGGTGCCGGTCGATCGGTGCGTCGATGGTGCCGCGCGAGGGATCGGGGTGGCCCTGCACGAGGGCGTGGTAACCCTTCTCCACCGTGCGCTCCTTGAACGCGGCCTTGAGCGCGGTGTAGGCCCGCTCGCTCTTCGCGACGACCATCACGCCGGTGGTGGCGGCGTCCAGCCGGTGCACCACGCCCTGCCGCTCGGCCGCTCCCGACGTGGAGACGCGGTAGCCGGCCGCCGCCAGTCCACCGATCACCGTGGGCCCGTCCCAGCCCGGGCTCGGGTGGGCCGCGACGCCGACCGGCTTGTCCACCACGACCAGGTCGTCGTCGTCGTGCAGGATCCCCATTCCCTCGACCGGGCGGGGCGGCGCGGGCTCTCCCGGCGGAGGCGGCAGCTCGACCTCGAGCCAGCTGCCGCCGGTCAGCCGGTCCCCCTTGCCGCGGACGCGGCCGTCGACGACCACGTGGCCGGCGTCGGCCACCTCGGCGGCGGCGGAGCGGGAGAGGCCGAACAGCCGGGACAGGGCCTGGTCGACCCGCTGGCCCTCCAGCCCGTCGGGCACCGGGAGAGCCCGCGAGAGGCCGGGAGAGCTGGTCACGGGCTCCATTGTGCGGGTCGGGTCGCGCGAGGGGAGGGAACGGCCCGCCTGCCGGGTCCCGTCACGGGCGCACGGGTGGTGGGCCGCAGGTGCTCCTGCCGCTCAGGCGGGGTCGGCCTGCTCGTCCACCCCGCCGCGGGTGCCGTCGAACTCGATGCCGCGGAGGGCGAGCAGCACGCCCAGGATGCCGCCGCAGACGATCGCCGAGTCGGCGACGTTGAACACCGGGAACACCCGCCCGTCCGGGCCGAACACCGAGAGGAAGTCGACGACGCCGCCGCGCAGGAAGCCCGGGTCGCGGAAGATCCGGTCGATCAGGTTGCCCAGCGCCCCGCCGAGCACGAGGCCCAGCGCCACCGCCCAGCCGGTCGACCGCAGCCGGCGCGCGGTGCGCACGATCACCACCGTCACCACGACGGCCACCAGGGTGAACAGCACGGTGAAGCCCTCGGCGAAGGAGAAGGCCGCCCCGGTGTTGCGCAGCTGGGTCAGGTACAGCGCCCCGCCGAGGGTGCGGATGTCCTCCCCCGGCTCGATCGTCGCGACGACGACCAGCTTGGTGACCAGGTCGAGCACCAGGACGGTGGCCGCCAGCGACAGCAGCAGCCGGGTGCGGAGCGGGTGCGGCGGTGCGGCGGCTGAGGAGCCCCCGGCCGCGTCGTCCGCCGGGTCGACGTGCTCGGACAGGTCAGGCTCCTCGGCTCGGCGGTCGCGCGGGGACCGTGCGGCTCGCTCCGACGATAGCGGGGGGCTCGCCGGCGTCCGGCGCCCGCGGCGACCCGGGACCACGCGGCGCGGCGGTCAGCGCGTCAGCCAGACGGCGCAGTCGGGCGGTATCAGCTCCCCCACGGGTCGGCTGGCGACCAGCACCCGCCCGGCTCCGCCGACCCGGACCGGGTGCCGGGCGAAGTTGACGACGCACCGGAAGGACCCGCCCCGGTCGAAGGCGAGGACGTCGGGACCCAGGTCGCGCCACGCGAGGGGTTCACGACGCAGGGCGGACACCTCCCTGCGGATGCGGAGCGCCGTGCGGTAGAGGGACAGGGTCGACGCCGGGTCCGCCAGTTGTGCGGCGGCGGTGCGGCCCGCCCAGTCCACGGGCTGCGGCAACCACGGCTCGACGCCGTCGTCGGTGAACCCGAACGGCGGGCGGTCGCCCGACCACGGGAGGGGCACGCGGCACCCGTCACGGCCCCGGGCGGTGCGGCCCGACCGTTCCCACGTGGGGTCCTGCAGCACCTCCTCCGGCAGGTCCTCCACCTCGGGGAGCCCGAGCTCCTCGCCCTGGTAGACGTAGGCCGAGCCGGGCAGGGCGAGGGTGAGCAGCGCGGCCGCCCGGGCCCGGCGGAGCCCGAGCTCCGGGTCGGCGGCCGTTGCGCCGGTGTCGAAGCCCATCGTGGCGGCCGCGCTCCGGGCCCGCCCGAACCGGGTCACGTGCCGGGTCTCGTCGTGGCTGGACAGCACCCAGGTGGCCGGCGCCCCGACCGGTTCGAGCGCGGCCAGGCTGGCATCGATCACGGCGCGGAGGTGCGCGGCGTCCCAGGGCGAGGCCAGGTAGTCGAAGTTGAAGCTGGTGTGCATCTCGTCCGGCCGGACGTAGCGGCTGAGCCGTTCGGGGCCGTTCACCACCGCCTCGGTGACGAACAGCCGATCACCCTCGTAGCTGTCCCCGATCCGCCGCCACCGACGGAGGATGTCGTGCACCCCGTCGACGTCCCAGTGCGGATTGCCCACCCAGGTGCGGGACTCGAACAGGGCGCCGGGTCCGTGGCCGGCGTCGGGGAGCCCGGTCACCTTCGCCATCGCGGGGGCGGCGTCGACCCGGATCCCGTCGATCCCGCGGTCGAACCAGAAGCGCAGCACGGCGTCGAAGTCGTCCCGGACGCCCGGGTGGTCCCAGTCGAGGTCGGGCTGCTCCGGGGCGAACAGGTGGAGGTACCACTGCCCCGGCGAGCCGTCGGGCTCGCGCACCCGGGTCCAGGCCGGCCCGCCGAAGGCGCTGATCCAGTCGTTGGGCGGCGCCGAGCCGCCCGCCCGGCCGTCGCGGAAGAAGTACCGGCTCCGCTCGGGGGCCCCCGGCCCGGCCGCCAGGGCCGCCCGGAACCACGGGTGCCGGTCGGAGGTGTGGTTGGCGACCATGTCGGTGATGACGCGGAGTCCGAGGCCGTGGGCCTCGGCGAGGAGCGCGTCGGCGTCCGCGAGCGTGCCGAACCGCGGATCGATGTCGCAGTAGTCCGCGACGTCGTACCCGCCGTCGGCCATGGGCGAGGGGTACCAGGGAGTGATCCACAGCGCGTCGACGCCGAGTTCGGCGAGGTAGGGCAGCCGACGGCGCAGGCCCCCGAGGTCGCCGACCCCGTCCCCGTCGGAGTCGGCGAAGCTCCGCAGGTACACCTCGTAGACGACGGCGTGCCGCCACCACGTGTCCCGCGCCATCGTTGCCAACTCCGAGCCTGGTGACGTGCTGGTACGGCCGCCCTCCACCGCTCCGCGCCGAGCGTGCGGGGCGGGGGCGACGGGATGCTCCTCCTGCCGCGTCAGGCCGAGGCCGCCGTGGCCCCACCCACCTGGGCGCCGCCCGCGGGTGCCCCGCCCGTGGGCGCACCGTCCGCCCGCGCCTGCGAGTCCTCGAGCTGCTCGACCCGGTCCTGGGTCGCCATCCGGGTGAGCTCGGCGCCGGCCTCGGGGTCGCGGGTGAGGTTCTCCCCGGACTCCGGGTCGAACACGTGCACCTTGCGGCTGTCGAGCCAGAACTCCGCGTCGCGGCCCTCGCGGATGCGGCTGGTCGCGTCGATCGACACGATCGCCTGGGTCCGCAGCTCCTCGGAGTCCAGCTCCTTGGACAGGTCGCGCAGCTGGGCCTTGATCGAGTCGGGGGCCTCGTAGGGGATGTAGGCGTACTGCGAGTCGCCCAGCCACTCGGTGACGTCGACCCGCGCCCGGAACGTCGAGCCGAGCGGGCGCTTGGCCTCGTCGACCAGCGAGGCGTCCTCGAAGTACTCCGGCCGGATGCCGACCAGCAGCAGCTCGTGGCCGGCGATCTTGGCGACGCGGTCGGCGTCCAGCTCGATCGTCCCGAACGGTGTCTTGAGCGCGTTGCCCTCGGGCGTCGCCGGCAGGAAGTTCATCGGGGGCGACCCGATGAACCCGGCGACGAAGAGGTTGACCGGCTGCTCGTACAGCTCGCGCGGCGACGCCACCTGCTGGATCTTGCCCTTCCGCAGCACGCAGACCCGGTCGCCGAGGGTCATGGCCTCGGTCTGGTCGTGGGTGACGTAGACGGTGGTGATCCCCAGCCGGCGCTGCAGCCGTGAGATCTCGGTGCGCATCTGACCGCGGAGCTTGGCGTCCAGGTTCGACAGCGGCTCGTCGAAGAGGAACGCCTCGGCCTGCCGGACGATGGCGCGGCCCATCGCGACGCGCTGCCGCTGACCACCGGACAGGTTGGCCGGCTTGCGCTCGAGGTGCTCCTTGAGCTCGAGCACGTCCGAGGCCTCGTTCACCCGGCGGCGCACCTCGTCGTCCGAGGTCTTGGCCAGCCGGAGCGGGAAGGCGATGTTCTCGTACACCGTCATGTGCGGGTACAGCGCGTAGTTCTGGAACACCATCGACAGGTTCCGGTCCCGGGGCGCCAGGTCGTTGACCCGCTTGCCGCCGATCATCATGTCGCCGCTGGTGATGTCCTCGAGGCCGACGATCATCCGCAGCAGCGTCGACTTCCCGCAGCCGGACGGTCCGACGAGGATCATGAACTCCCCGTCGGCGATGTCCAGGCTGACGTCGTTGACCGCCGGGAACCCGTCGCCGTACTTCTTGACGATGTTGTTCATCTCGATGGAGGCCATCAGTGTTCGTCCCCTCGGGAGGTCGATGCGGTGGAGCAGGTGGGAGTCATGGCGGTCAGCCCTTGACCGCGCCGTTGGTCAGCCCGGCGACGATCCGCCGCTGGAACAGCAGGACCAGGACGACGACCGGGATCGTCACGATCAGGGCGGCCGCCGCGATGGCGCCCGTCGGGTCCTCGAACTGGGAGGCGCCGCTGAACAGGCCGAGCGCCGCGGGAACCGGCCGGGCCGCCTCGGTGGACGTCAGGACGATGCCGTAGACGAAGTCGTTCCAGGCGATGAAGAAGGCGATGATCGCCGTGGTGAACACACCGGGAGCGGCCAGCGGGACGATCACCTTGCGGAACGCCTGCCAGGTGGTCGCGCCGTCGACCTGGGCCGCCTGCTCCATCTCCCACGGGATCTCCCGGAAGAACGCCGACATGGTCCAGATCGAGATCGGCAGGGTCAGGGAGAGGTACGGGAGGATCAGCCCGGGCCAGGTGTCGTAGAGGCCGATCTGCCGCCACACGTTGAATAGCGGCGTCACGATCGAGATGACCGGGAAGATCGCCACCGCCAGCGCCGTGGAGAGGATCACCTTCTTGCCCGGGAAGTCCAGCCGGGCGATGGCGTACGCGGCGAACATCGCCAGCAGGCAGGAGATCGCCGTGGCGATCAGGCAGATGCCGAACGAGTTGCGCAGGGCGGGCAGGAACAGCTCGCTGGCGCTCCCGGTCAGGACCGTCTCGTAGTTGCCCCAGGAGATGCTGCTCGGCAGGAACTGGCCGTTGGCGATGTCCGACGGGGCCTTCAGCGAGATGGAGATGATCCAGGCGATCGGGAACAGCGCGTAGACGACGATGATCGCTCCGCCGATCCACCACATGACCTTTTTCCGAGTGGACATCGTCACTCCCCCCGCGTCGAGGCCAGATCGACCTTGAATGCCTTGATGAAGGTGAACGCGATCAGCACCACCACGAGGAACAGCAGCACCGACACCGCCGACCCGAGCCCGATCTCCAATCGGGCGATCGTCTGCCGGTAGGCGAGGAACGACACCGATTCGGTGCCGTTGGCGCCGCCGGTCATGATGAAGATGCTGTCGAAGACCCGGAACGCGTCCAGGCTGCGGAACAGCAGGGCGACCATGATCGCCGCCTTCATGTTCGGGATCGTCACCCGCCACAGCCGCTGCCACCACGTGGCGCCGTCGACCTTCGCCGCCTCCTGCAGCACCTCGGGCACCTGCGCCAGACCGGCCAGCAGCAGGAGCGAGATGAACGGGGTGGTCTTCCAGATCTCCGCCAGGCAGATGACCAGCAGGGACTGCCACCTGTCACCGAACCAGTCGGTGTCCGCGGTGACCCCGGGTATCCAGGCGAACCAGGAGTTGACGAACCCGGTGTTGATGTCGAAGGCGAACTGCCAGGCGAAGGCCGACACCACCGTGATGACCGCGTACGGGATGAGGATCGCCGCCCGAACGACGGGGCGGATGGAGCTGAGCGCCTTGGCCATCACCATGGCGAGGCCGAAACCCAGCACGAGTTCCACCGCCACCGTGACCACCGTGATGAACACGGTGACCCAGATGGCCTGCCACCAGATGGGATCGGTGAGGATCACCCAGTAGTTGTTCAGCCCGTTGAACGAACGGTTGGCCGGGTCGGTGAGCCGGTAGGAGAACAGCGACTCGTATACCGCCTGCAGGATCGGGTACGCGGTGACGGCGAGCATCACGATGAACGCCGGGCCGGCCAGCAGCCAACCGAGCTTCCGCTCGCTGCGCGACCGGTCGCTGATGCCGCTCTTCTTCTCCGGCGCCGATTTCGGATCGGTCTTCTCGCCAGGCGGCAGGGTCGTGGTGCTCACAGCAGTTCCTCCCCTGCCAGGACGGCGTTGATGAGTTCGGCGGCCGTGGCGCCGGTCTCGCCCGGTTCGACCGAGCTCGCCGGGTGGTAGACCCGCTGCAGCGCTCCGGAGACCTCGCTGTAGTAGACGGTCTGCGGCCGGGGCGCGGCCGCCTCCAGCGACTCCCGGATGAGCGGTGCCTGCGGGAACTCCTCGAGGACCTCGGGGTCGTCGTAGACCGACGCCTTGGCCGCCGGGTTGCCGTTGGTGAGGAAGTAGTAGGTCTGGTTCTCCTCGGAGACGATGCACTCCGCGGCCTCGTAGGCCAGGTCGGTGTCCTGGCTGAAGGCGCCGATGCCGAGGTTGATGCCGCCGTAGGGAGGCCTGCTCTCCTCCCCTTCGACGGTCCGCGGGTAGCGCGCCCAGCCGTAGTCCTCGGGCACCGACGCGTCGAGGGTGCCCGCCTCGACGGCGGACAGGGCCCGGGGCCAGACGAACGGCCAGTTGACCATGAAGGCCGCGTCGCCCTCCTCGAAGTCCGTCACGTTGGCGTCCTCGCCGGCGGTGGAGAAGGCGGGGCCACCGACGGTCGCCACGGACTGCATGGCCTCGGCCGCCGCCACGGCGGCCTCGGACCGGAGGCCGAGCTCGATGTCCTCGGGGTCCGCGGCGGTCTCCTCGATGATCGAGCCGCCCGCCCCTTCGATGAGCGCGTTGGTCCAGACGGTGAGCGCCTCGGCGCGGATGCCCTGCGCGGCGATCTGCGTGTCCTGCTCCTCGGCCGCGGCGACGAGTTGCGCCCAGGTGACCGGCTCGTCCATGTCCAGACCGGCGGCCTCGGCCGCGGACTGCTTGTACCAGAGCAGCTGGGTGTTGGCCCAGAACGGCACGGCCACCAGCTCGTCGTCCCAGGTGGACCCGTCGATCGCGCTCTGGACGACGTCCTCCGTCACCCGCTCGGCGACGTCCTCGGGCACAGGGGCGAGGAAGCCGGCCTGGGCGAACTCGGGGATGTACGGCGGGTCCAGGCTCATGATGTCGATCGAGTCGTCCTCCGCCGCCAGCCGCCGGATCAGCTGCTCCCGCTGCTGCGACGACTCTCGGGGCAGCTGCGCCGTCTCGATGGTGTACGCACCGTCCGCCGCCTCGGTGCAGCGCGCGGCGATCTCCGCCTGACCGCCCGAGTCCGGGTTGGTGTACCAGGTGAGGGTGTTCGCCCCGCCGCCGTCGCTCCCGCACGCGGCCAGCGTGCCGGCGGTGACGAGCGCGGCGACCGCACCGGCACCACCACGCCGCCGTCGCCGCCCTGATCGGGAGAGAGTGGGCGACCCGCTTCCGAGTCGTCCGTGGCCAGCAGCTCGTGGCATCGGTCATCGCCTCCGTTGGCGCGACGGCGACGGTTGGTCGCCGTGATCTTCGGAGCGTGGTGCAGGTCACTTATGGTGTCAATTCGAACGTGTGCCCGGCCACTCATCGCGTCCTGACCGTGACGTTCCCCGCTCCGGGGAGTCCGCGGAACGGTCCCCGGCCCGGGCGTCGGGCCGCTGCCCGGCGATCACCGACGGCGTGGTGACCTCGGGCGGCGTCCGCGGCAGCACCGTCTCGAGGTAGGACCGCGCGGCCTCGGTCGTCCCGACGTCGCGGCCGGCGCGCTCGGACAGGAACCACCGGTGCTCCAGCACCTCGTGGAAGATCTCCGCCGGCGCCAGCCGGCCGGCCAGGTGCCGCGGGATCGCGTCGACGACCGGCTGGTACACCTCCGCCAGCCAGCGATGCCCGGCGATCGTCTCCGGCACCGGCTGCCCCGACTTCTGCTCCAGGTAGGCGCGGAAGGCGCGCACGTCGTTGAGCAGCCGCTGGGCCTGGCGCTCCTGCACCTCCAGGCCGGTCAGCCGGAACAGCTCGCGCCGGTTCTGCCCGGGCTCGGCGACGCGGGTCTCCACCCGCAGCCGGGTGCCCTCGTCGGTGGTCAGCAGCTCCACCTCGCCGACGTCGAAGCCCAGGTCGTTGAGCCGCCGGAGCCGCTCGGCGACCCGGTAGCGCTGCTCGTCGGTGCGGAAGACCTCCTCCCGGGTGACCTCCTCCCACAACGTCTCGTAGCGCCTCGGCAGCCCGTCGGCCACCTCGATGGGGTCGATGCCGTCGGGGAGCAGCCCGCCGAAGCGCAGGTCCAGCAGCTCGGCGCCGACCCGCTCCCGGGCGAGGTCGACGTCGTAGGCGCGCTGCCCCGGGGACAGCCGCGGGTGCCGGTCCACGGTCTCGGCGTCGACCAGGTAGGCGGAGAAGGTGCCGGCGTCCAGCCGGAAGAGGGTGTTGGACAGCGAGCAGTCGCCCCAGAAGACGCCGGCCAGGTGCAGCCGGACCAGCAGCACCACCATCGTGTCGAGCAGCTGCTCGGCCGAGTGCTCGCCCTGCGGCCGGGAGAACAGCCAGCGGTAGGACATCGAGTACTCGAGGTAGCGGGTCACCAGGATCGCCGGCTGGTCCTCCGCCCGGTCGACGCAGATGCCGAGCACCGAGACCGACGGGAGCCCCTCCCCCTCGAACTGGGCCAGCAGCGCGTACTCGTGCCGCGCCAGCCGCTCGGAGATCTCCTTCAGCGCGAAGACGTGGCCGTCGACGGCGACGAACCGGACGACGTGCCGGGAGATGCCGCGCTGGGGGACGTCGAGCAGCAGCTCGTCGTCCCACTCCTCGAGCGGCTGGTTCCAGGGCAGGCTGAGCAGGCCCGTCGCCTCGGCGGCGGGTGGCCGGAAGAGGAACCGCATGGCGTTGCTCCGTGGGGTCCGGGCACGGCGACCGCCGCCCGGTGCCGGTGCGATCACGATGCCACGGGAGCAGGCCTTCCGCAGGCCGCGTTCGGGGCGCCGCGGGCCGGGTCACGGGCCCAACCGCCGCCGGGGATGAGGCGTTGTCCCCCCACCGGACATCCACCGCCGGGAATTGTCCGGTCACGGGACAACGCTCAGGGCGGCCCCTCAGTACGGGACCGAGGCGAGGAACGCTATGGGTCCGAAGACGTAGAACGGCCTCCCCACTTCCGGTAGCCGGCGGACCTCGTCGAGTTGGCCCGCGGGCTCGGCGGGAACCTAGTCGGTGTCGTCGGGGCGGCCGGTCTCGCCCCGCCAGGTGGCCAGCCGCCCGGCGCGGCTGACCGCGCGCAGCCGGCGCTCGGCTTCCGGCCGGGAGCGTCGCGCCGACACCAGCAGCGCCTGGTCCCCGCGCATCAGCCGGGTGTTCTCGTCGGGCACGAAGGAGCGGCCGTCGCGGACGATGAGGACCACCGCCGCGTCCTCGGGCAGCCGCAGCTCCGGCAGGTAGACGCCGTGCAGCCGGGACCCCTCGGGCACGGTCATCTGCATCAGCTCGGCGTCCAGCTCCTCCAGCGGTGCGGCCTCGACCTGGATCTCCCGCGGGGTCACCGGCGCCGCGATCCCGAGCCGCCGGGCGACCCAGGGCAGCGACCAGCCCTGCACCAGGGTGAAGACGACGACGAGCACGAAGACGGTGTCGAAGACGACCTGCGCCTGCGGCACCCGGGCGGTCAGCGGGAAGGTGGCCACCACGATCGGGACGGCGCCGCGCAGCCCCGCCCACGACATGAAGACCTGCTGCCGGAAGGGGAAGCGGAACCAGACCAGGCTCAGCACCACCGACAGCGGCCGCGCCAGGAGCAGCAGCGCGCCGCCGACCACCAGGGCCGGGCCGACGGCCTCGGGCAGCCGGGCCGGCGACACCAGCAGCCCGAGCATCACGAACAGCCCGATCTGCGCCAGCGAGGCCATCCCCTCCGCGAAGCCGATGCTGGCCGCGCGGTGCGGCAGCGCGGCGTTGCCCAGCACCAGCCCGCACAGGTAGACGGCGACGAAGCCCGAGGTGTGCGCCAGCGAGGCGCCGGCGAAGGCGAGGACGCAGAGCGCCAGCGTGGCCAGCGGGTAGAAGCCCGAGAGCGGGAGCGCCACCCGCCGCAGCAGCTCCGCGCCGCCGAACCCGACGGCCAGCCCGAGCGCCGCGCCACCGGCCAGCTCGGCGGCCACCTCCACCGGCACCAGCCACCAGGGGCCGGACGCGCCGTCGGTGAGCACCTCGGAGAGCACGACCACCAGCAGGATCACCGGGGCGTCGTTGAGCCCGCTCTCGGTCTCCAGGGAGGCGGCCACCCGGCGCGGCAGCGGGAGCCGGCGGAGCGTCGCGAAGACGGCCGCGGCATCCGTGGAGCTGATGACGGCGGCCGCCAGCAGGGCGAACCCCCACGTCCAGCCGAGCAGCCACACGCTGACCGCCGCGGTGACCCCGATGCTCACCGCCACCCCGACGGTGGCCAGGGTCAACCCCGGCCCCAGCGCCCGCCGGACGTCGGTCCAGCGGGTGGTCAGACCGCCCTCGGCCAGGATCACCAGCAGCGCGGCGACGCCCAGGGTCTGGGTGAGCGAGTAGTCCTCGAACTCGACCCCGAGGCCGCTCTCGCCCAGGACAACACCGATCGCCAGGTAGAGCAGGAGGCTCGGCAGCCCGAGCCGGTCGGCCAGCCGGAGCGCGACCGCCGCCAGGAGGACGACCGCGGCGCCGATCGCCAGCGCGAGGGTGACGTCGGTGTTCACCCGCTCCCCCTCATGGAGACAGTCTTCCGCACCGCTCCCCCGGGCCCGTCCCGGCCGCGGGCACCCGGCGGGTCGGCGGTGGGAGGTGGCGCGTGAACCGGTTTGCCGGTTCGGGGAGAATGGCGGCGTGAGTGCTCCCACCGGCCCCTTCGCCGCGCTGCCCCCGCAGGTCGACCTGCCCGCCCTGGAGCACCGGATCCTCGAGCGCTGGGAGTCCGACAAGGTCTTCGACCGGTCGCTGCAGGAGTCCGCCGGCCGGCCGCAGTGGAACTTCTACGAGGGGCCGCCCACCGCCAACGGCCGGCCCGGGACGCACCACATCGAGGCGCGCGCGTTCAAGGACGTCTTCCCCCGGTTCAAGACCATGCAGGGCTACTCCGTGCCGCGGCGCGCGGGCTGGGACTGCCACGGCCTGCCGGTGGAGATCGCCGTGGAGCAGGAGCTGGGCTTCGCCGGCAAGCCCGACATCGAGCGGTTCGGCATCGCGGAGTTCAACGCCCGCTGCCGGGCGTCGGTGGAGCGGCACGTCGGCGCCTTCACCGAGCTCACCCACCGGATGGGCTACTGGGTGGACATGTCCACCGCCTACTGGACGATGGACCCCAGCTACATCGAGAGCGTCTGGTGGTCGCTCAAGCAGGTCTTCGAGAAGGGCCTGCTGGTCGAGGACCACCGGGTGGCCCCCTACTGCCCGCGCTGCGGCACCGGGCTCTCCGACCACGAGGTCGCCCAGGGGTACGAGACGATCACCGACCCGTCGGTCTACGTGCGGCTGCCGATCACCGACGGCGAGTGGGCCGGCCGGGCCGACCTGCTCGTCTGGACGACGACGCCGTGGACGCTGCCGAGCAACACCGCCGTCGCCGTGCACCCCGACGTCGCCTACGTCGTCGCCCGGGCCGCCGGCTCGGACGACGTGCCGGTCGTGGTCGCCGAGCCGCTGCTGGCCGCCGTCCTCGGGGAGGACGCCGAGGTGCTCGGCCGCGCGCCCGGACGCGACTGGGAGCGCACCCACTACCGGCGGCCGTTCGAGCTGGTCGAGTTCCCGGCCGGCGAGGACGCGCACTTCGTCGTGCTGGCCGAGTACGTCACCACCGACGACGGCACCGGGCTGGTCCACCAGTCCCCCGCCTTCGGCGCCGACGACCTCGCCGTCTGCCGCGGTTACGGGCTGCCGGTGGTCAACCCGATCGACGCGACCGGGCACTTCCTGCCCGAGATCCCGCTCGTCGGCGGGCACTTCTTCAAGGCCGCCGACCCCGCGCTCGTCGAGGACCTGACGGCGCGCGGCGTGCTGTTCCGCGAGATCCGGTACGAGCACAGCTATCCGCACTGCTGGCGCTGCCACACGCCGCTCATGTACTACGCGCAGCCCTCCTGGTACATCCGCACCAGCCAGATCAAGGACCAGTTGCTCGCGGAGAACGAGAAGACGAACTGGTACCCCGAGAGCATCAAGACCGGCCGCTACGGCGACTGGCTGAACAACAACGTCGACTGGGCGCTGTCCCGCGACCGCTACTGGGGCACGCCGCTGCCCATCTGGCGCAACGACGCCGACCCGAGCCGGATGGTCGCCGTCGGCTCGCTGGCCGAGCTCTCGCAGCTCACCGGCCGCGACCTCGCCGACCTCGACCCGCACCGCCCGTTCATCGACGACATCACCTTCACGGTGGCCGGCGAGGAGGGCACCTACCGGCGGGTCCGCCAGGTCATCGACGCCTGGTACGACTCGGGCTCCATGCCGTTCGCGCAGTGGGGCGCGCCGCACCGCAACCAGGAGCAGTTCGAGGCGGCCTACCCGGCGCAGTTCATCTGCGAGGCGATCGACCAGACCCGCGGCTGGTTCTACACGCTGATGGCCGTCGGCACGCTGGTGTTCGAGCGGAGCTCGTACGAGAACGTGCTCTGCCTCGGGCACATCCTGGCCGAGGACGGCCGGAAGATGAGCAAGCACCTGGGCAACATCCTCGAGCCGATCCCGCTGATGGACCGGCACGGCGCCGACGCCGTCCGCTGGTTCATGCTCGCCGGCGGTTCACCGTGGTCGGCCCGGCGGGTCGGGCACGAGACGCTCTCCGAGGTGGTCCGGAAGGTCCTGCTCACCTACTGGAACACCGCCAGCTTCTTCACCCTGTACGCCGAGACCAACGGGTGGGACCCCGCGACCTCCCCCGCCCCGGCCCGTGCGGAGCGGCCGCTGCTGGACCGCTACGCGCTCGCCGAGCTCGCCGCCGTCACCCGGGACGTCACCGCGGCGCTGGAGGACTTCGACACCCAGGGCGCCGGCCGGCTCCTGGCCCAGTTCGTGGACGACCTGTCCAACTGGTACGTCCGGCGCTCGCGGCGCCGCTTCTGGGACGGCGACCCGTCGGCGCTGGGCACCCTGCACGAGGTCCTCGACGGGCTCACCCGGCTCATGGCGCCGTTCACGCCGTTCGTCACCGACGAGGTGTGGGCGCGGGCCGTCGTGCCCGGCCTGGCCGAGGGCACGGCCGTCGACTCGGTGCACCTGGCCTCCTGGCCGCAGGTCGACGAGGCGGCGCTGGACGACCGGCTGGTCGAGCAGATGGCGCTGGTGCGCCGGCTCGTCGAGCTGGGCCGGTCGGCGCGCACGGCCGCCAAGATGCGCACCCGGCAGCCGCTGGCCCGCGCCGTCGTGGCCGCGCCCGGCTGGTCCGCCCTCCCCCGCGACCTGGTCGCCGAGGTGGCCGACGAGCTGAACGTCGCCGAGCTGCTGGAGCTGGCCGCGGTCGGTGGCGACCTGGTCGACGTCAGCGTCAAGGTCGACTTCCGCGCGGTGGGCCGCCGGCTGGGCAAGCAGGTGCAGGCGGTGGCGAAGGCGGTCGCCGCGGCCGACGCCCCGGCCCTCGTCGCCGCCTACCGCGCGGGCACGGCCAGCGTGGACGTCGAGGGCTCCCCCGTGGCGCTCGAGGAGGGCGACCTGGTGGTCACCGAGACGCCGCGCGAGGGCTGGACCGTGGCCAGCGCCGGCGGCCTGACCGTCGCCCTCGACCTCACCTTGACCCCCGAGCTGGAGCGGGCGGGGCTGGTCCGCGAGGTGGTCCGGCTCGTGCAGGAGGCGCGCAAGACCAGCGGCCTGGATGTCAGCGACCGCATCGAGCTGTCCTGGACCGCGGACGGCGCCATGGCCCAGGCCCTGACCGAGCACGCCACGCAGCTCGCCGGCGAGGTGCTGGCCACCGCCGTGCACGCGGGGACGGCGGGTCCGGGCGAGGGCGTCGAGGGCCCGGAGGGCTCGCGGTTCTGGGTGGTCAAGGCCGGCTGACCGGGGACGACGCCGCGAGGGTCCGGCCGGGCCGGTTCAGCCGGCCCGGCGGGCCCGGGCGCGCTCGGCGAGCGTGCGATCGGGGCGGCACACCGCGCACGGGGTGAACCCGTCGGTGCGCGCCTCGTCCAGCGGCAGCGGGATCGCGTCGTGCCCCTGGAGGTGCACGCACCCGGGCACGTGGTACCGCGGGCGCTCGTCGACGACGAGCACCTCGTCGGTGAGGTCGACGATGATCAGCAGGTCGGTCACCTCGACCTCCTCGACCGGCGGGTCGGGCAGCTCCCTGGCGCCGAGGGACGCCGCGGTCGCCCCCGTCGCCGGCGCTCGGGCGGCGGTGTCCACCGGCTGCGCCGCCCGGCCGGCGGGCTGGGCCGTGGCCGGCTCGACGGCGGGCGGCGCGGTGTCGGACGGCTCCGCGCCGGACGGCTCCGCGCCGGACGGCTCCGCGCCGGACGGCTCCGCGGCGCGCGGATCCGTGCTGGGTGGCTCGACGGCCGGTGACGCGCCGGTGGCGCCGGTCGCCAGGTCCGGCCCGGTCGCCGCCGGGAGCGCGGGAGCCGGCGCATCACCGGTCGACGTCGAGGCCGGGGCGTCCGCCGTGGGGGCAGGCGTGGACGCCGCGGAGGCTGATCGGGCCGCCAGCGCCCGGCGCGCGGCGACCAGCACACCCGCGGCGACGAGGCAGGCAGCCACACAGCCCCAGTACAGCGCGGTGATGCCGGTCAGCAGCCCGCCCACGAAGAGCCCGGCGCCCAGGAGCACGAGCAGTCCGGCGATCGCGATCACGCCTGGACTCTAGAAGGCCCTCCCGCCCCCCACACCTCGCAGCGGCGGCGCGCCTCCCCGCACGCAGACCGGGACCAGCCGGGAACGCAGCAGGGCCCCCGGACCGGAGTCCGGGGGCCCTGCTCAGTCGTGCGTCCCGCGCAGCGATGCTCCCGCGGCTGTCGTCAGGCGGAATCACCCGGCCTGACTCCGCGCCGCGGTCCGCTCCTCGCTGCGATGCTCCCGCGGCTGTCGTCAGGCGGAGGCGTGCTGGTTCTGCCGGCCCGCCGTCGCGGGCTCGGCCGAGCCGCGGCTGTCCAGGTCGCGCAGGTGCGACTCGAGGTAGGACCGCAGCCGGGTCCGGTACTCGCGCTCGAAGGTGCGCAGCTCCTCGATCTTCCGCTCCAGGCTGCTGCGCTTCTCCTCGAGGCCACCCATGACCTCGACGTGCCGGCGCTCGGCGTCCTGGTCGAGGGCGGCGGCCTTGGCGCGGGCCTCGCGCTCCATGGTCTCGGCGCGGGTGCGGGCGTCGCCGATCATCGAGTCCGCGCGATGCTTGGCCTCGGTGACCATCTGCTCGCTCTTGGACCGCGCCTCGGTCATGAGGCGCTCGCTGTTTGTCTTGGCGCCGGTCAGCATCTGCTCGGCCTGCGTCTTGGCCTCGTTGACGTAGCGGTCAGCGGTCTCGGTGGCCAGCGCCAGCATGCGCGAGGCGCGCGCGCTGTCGTCCTCGCGCGGCTGCTGGACCGGCGGCGGCGGCGCCACCGGCGGGGCGACCGGGGCGGGGGCGGGCGGCTCCGGGCGCTCCTCGGCCCGCGCACCGGCGCGGCTCGCGGTGGAGCGCAGCTCGTTGTTCTCCTCGATCAAGCGGGCCAGCTCGGCCTCCACGACGTCGAGGAAGGCGTCGACCTCGTCCTCGTCGTAGCCCCGCTTGCCGATGGGCGGCTTCTTGAACACGACGTTGTGCACGTCGGCAGGCGTGAGTGGCATCGCAGGTCACCTCGGGTCGGACGGCGGGAACAGGGTCGTGCGGGGACGGGCGGCGGAGCGCGACCGTCCTGCGGCTCTGATCCCAGGGGATTCAGTGGTCATGCGAGTGCTTGCGTGACGTTCCGGAGGACCACCACGGCGATCAGCAGCACCATAAACCCGAGGTCCAGTCGGATGGACCCCAGGTTCAACGGCGGGATGACCTTGCGCACCGCCTTCAACGGCGGGTCGGTGGTCGAGTAGACGACCTCGAGGCCGGCCGCGACCAGGCCCGTGGGGCGCCAGCTGCGCGCCAGCACCATCACCCAGTCGACGACGAACCGCGCGAAGAGCAGCACGAGGAAGACGAGCAGCACCGATGAGAGTATCTGCCAGAAAAGAGACACGGGCCCCGCTCGTTCAGGGCACCCCCTGGTGCCGACTCCACTACGCCACTCAGGACTTGTCGGAGAACCCGCCCTCGCGGATCTTCGCCTTGTCCTCAGCGGTGACAGCGACGTCCTGCGGGCTGAGCAGGAACACCTTCGCCGTGACGCGCTCGATACTACCGCGCAGCCCGAAGCTGAGTCCGGCAGCGAAGTCGACGAGCCGCTTCGCGTCGGCGTCGTCCATCTCGGTGAGGTTCATGATGACCGGCATGCCGTCGCGGAACCGCTCGCCGATGGTGCGCGCCTCGTTGTAGGTGCGCGGGTGCAGCGTGGTGATCCGGTAGGTCTTGGACACAGGAGCAGGTGCCGCCTCGGGCTCGGGCTCGGGGGCCACCACGGGCTCGCGGACAGCGAGACCCGCCGCAGCGACGGGACCGCTGTTCATCCCGCCGAGCCGTGCGCCGACCGGGCCGGAGCCGATGCCGGACGCACTCGCCCCGGCCGGCGCGAGGCCGAGCGGGCGGGCCTGGACCCGGCGCACGGACAGCGGCTCGGGGTCGCGGGCGGCGGGCACCGCGGCGATCGCCGGCTCCTCGTCGGCGTACCCGTCGGCGTAGTCGTCGTCGGCGTAGGGCCGGTCGGCGAACTCGTCGCCGTAGCGGTCCTCGGCGTACCCGCCGTAGCGGCGGTCGCGCTCCAGCTCGTCGGAACCGCGGGAGTCGTACCGGCCGTAGCCGCGGGGGTCGTCGTCCTCGACGAGCCCCAGGTACATCCCCATCCTCCGCATGGCTCCAGCCATCGAACCTCCCCCTCTGCCGGTGTGCTCATCGTCGCGTCTGCACGGTCGTCGTCACATCGTCCCCGGGAGTCCGGTGAGCGTGCGGCTCGTGTTACTGCTGTGACTCGCGTGGCTGGTGTTCCTCGAACTCACCGCAGGGTAGGGGCCGCGCGCCGAACAACGCGGTTCCGACACGCACGATGGTGGCGCCGGCCGCCACGGCGTCCTCGAGGTCGCCGCTCATGCCCGCGGAGATCTCGACGGCACCGGGGTGGTCCGCCCGCACCCGCTCCGCGAGGGCGGCCAGGCGGGCGAACGCGGGCGCCGGGTGCTCGCCGCGGGGAGCGACGGCCATGAGGCCCCGTAGCCGCAGACCCGGTGCGGCGGCGATGGCGTCGGCGAGCGCGGGCACGTCCGGCGGCTGCGCTCCGCCTCGCGCGGCGGCCCGCCCCTCCGGGCCCCCGAGGTCCACCTGGACGAGCACGTCCACCGGGCGGCCCGCCTCCTGGCCGGCCCGGTCGAGGGTGGTGGCCAGGGATGCCCGGTCGACGGAGTGGACCACCGCGCCGGTCCGGGCCACCGCAGCGGCCTTGTTCCGCTGCAGCTGGCCGACGAAGTGCCACCGCACGTCCGCTCCGCCCAGTTCGGCAGCCTTCCCCAGGAGCTCCTGCACGCGGTTCTCGCCAAAGTCCCGCTGCCCGAGCCCGGCCAGCGCCCGCACGTCGTCGACGGGCCAGGTCTTGCTGATGGCGAGGAGCGTGACGTCGGCCGGCTCCCGCCCGGCGGCCCGGGCCGCCGTGTCGATCCGGGCGCGCACGGCCCTGAGGTTCTCGGCGAGCGGGTTCATGACCCGATCCTCTCCCGGGGCCGACGACGGGTGGACGGGGGCGGGCAGTCGGGCGGACGGGCGGTCGGGGTGCGGGCCGCCGGTCAGCCGAGCCAGACGAGGCCGGCCTGGCGGCCGGTCACGCCGTCGCGGCGGTGCGAGAAGAGGAGCGGGTCCTCGACGGTGCAGCGCGCGTCCTGGACCACCTCGGGGATGCCGGCGCGGCGGAGGATCTCCTCGACCCCGGCCCGCAGGTCCAGCCCCGGCGTGCCGGCGCGGGTGCGCACGGCCGCGGCGGGTGCGACCCGCGCGACGTCGGCCTGCATCGCCTCGGGCACCTCGTAGCAGGCGCCGCACACCGCGGGGCCGAGCAGCGCGGACACGTGGCGGGCGCGGGCGCCCAGGCTCGCCATGGCCGACAGCGCGGCGGGGAGGACGCCCTGGCGCACCCCTTCGCGTCCGGCGTGCACGGCGGCGACGACGCCGGTCTCGGAGTCGGCCAGCAGGACCGGGAC
The DNA here is from genome assembly GCF_054051035.1 of Blastococcus sp. SYSU DS0619. NCBI lineage: Bacteria > Bacillati > Actinomycetota > Actinomycetes > Geodermatophilales > Geodermatophilaceae > Blastococcus > Blastococcus sp. SYSU DS0619. The sequence goes on from NZ_JBJHAM010000001.1 coordinate 223,610, forward strand.
GCAGTCGGCGGCCAGGACCGCCAGCACCAGGCCCGGGGTCGCGGTCACCAGACCGTCGGTGGCGGCCACCGGCCCGGCCTGCGGGCCGTCGACGACCACCACGCCCGTGCCGTGGACCTGGTCCATCCAGACCAGGCGGTCCTCGGCCACGCCGAGCTCCCGCGCGACGCGGAACCGGTTGGCCGCGACGTCGGCCGGGTCGTCACCGACGTGCGACCCCAGGTTGAAGGAGTCGTAGGGGGCACGAGAACGGCCGCCCCGCCGGTCGGTGACGACCCGGCGGGGTCGCACCGCCGACGAGGCGGCCGCATTCGTGCTCATCGCAGACCACCCTACGGCCTCCTCCTAGCGCACGCCCCGGTCCTGCGGGGGCGGGCGGAGGGGCCCGGCGAGGGAGCCGGTCAGCCCTTGAGGAACTCCGGGATGTCCAGCTCCTCCTCGAAGTCCTCGTTGGACAGCGGCCGACGTCCGTTGGCCGCGGGACCCGGGATGGGCGGCAGCGGGGGGACGGTCAGCCCGCCACCGGCGGCCGGCCGGCCGGCCGCGGCGCTCGGCGCCGGCTGGGCGAGCCGCTCCCCCGTGACCGGCGGGGCGGCCTGAGCCGGCGCTGGGGCCGGGGGCGCAGCCGCGACCGGCGGGGCGGCGACCGGACGACGGTGCGGCGCGAACGGCGAGGCATTCCCGGTGGACAGCCCACCGGGGACCGCACCCGGCGTCGCCGCCGAGGTCTCCTTGCGCGAGCTGGGCCGGCCGCCGTCGAACCCGGCGGCGATGACCGTCACCCGCACCTCGTCACCGAGGGCGTCGTCGATCACCGCACCGAAGATGATGTTGGCGTCGGCGTGCGCCGCGTCGGAGACCAGCGACGCGGCCTCGTTGATCTCGAACAGGCCCAGGTCCGAGCCACCCGAGATCGACAGCAGCACGCCGTGCGCGCCCTCCATCGAGGCCTCGAGCAGCGGTGAGGCGATGGCCTGCTCGGCCGCCAGCAGCGCCCGGTTGTCGCCGCGCGCGCTGCCGATGCCCATCAGCGCCGACCCGGCTCCGGACATGACCGACTTGACGTCGGCGAAGTCCAGGTTGATCAGCCCGGGGGTGGTGATCAGGTCGGTGATGCCCTGGACGCCGGACAGCAGCACCTGGTCGGCGGTGCGGAAGGCGTCCATGACGCTCACGTTCCGGTCGCCCAGCTGCAGCAGCCGGTCGTTCGGGATGACGATGAGCGTGTCGCACTCGTTGCGCAGCTCCTCGATGCCCGACTCGGCCTGCACCGCGCGCCGCTTGCCCTCAAAGGCGAACGGGCGGGTGACGACACCGATGGTCAGCGCGCCGAGCTTCCGGGCGATCGAGGCGACGACGGGGGCGCCACCGGTACCGGTGCCACCGCCCTCACCCGCGGTCACGAAGACCATGTCGGCGCCCTTGAGCACCTCCTCGATCTCCTCGCGGTGGTCCTCGGCGGCCTGCCGGCCGACGTCGGGCTGCGCACCGGCCCCGAGCCCGCGGGTGAGCTCGCGACCGACGTCGAGCTTGACGTCGGCGTCGCTCATCAGCAGCGCCTGGGCATCGGTGTTGATCGCGATGAACTCGACCCCCTTGAGGCCGACTTCGATCATGCGGTTGACCGCGTTCACCCCGCCGCCGCCGATGCCGACGACCTTGATGACCGCTAGATAGTTGTGCGGAGGTGTCATGCGGCGCTCCCCAACTGGACCCTCATCCTCAAGTTCAGCCTTACAGTTATGTCAACTTGGTCGACGTGGATGAAGTTAGGTGCGTGCCGAGAGGCGCTACAAGCACCCCCATCAGGTCGGCGTGTCGGTGGACCGGGATCGCACCAGACCCGTAAGGCACTTTGGTCACATTCGCACCACTAGCTGTGACGACTCGCCCCGGAAATGTCTCATCCCGTGATCCAGGGACGGCCGCCGCACGCGACCAGAAAGATCCGGCCCGAATTCGCGTGTCGGGCGTGTCGCACCGCTCGGCGTGTCGGCCCGGCTGCCGGGTGCCACCGGTGCGCAGCCGCGCGGCGACCGTCTGCGACCGGCCCGCGCGGCGGTCAGCGCAGGACGACCGCGTCCGGTGCGCTGACGTCGATCTCGGCCGCCGGGTCGAGCTCGCCGGCGGCGATCCGGTCGAGCAGGGCGACGAGCACCTGCGCCTTGGTGTCGGACCCGGCGGCGTCCCCCCAGGTCACGACCGTGCCGTCGGTCATGGTCAGGCCGATGTCCTCGACACCGGGGACGGTGACCTCGGCCACCTCCTCCCGGAGCTCCTGCGGGATGGCGCGGATCGCGGCGATCCCGGCCGCCATCTCGGGATCCCCCGGCGCCGGGTCGTCCACCTCGAGAGGCACCACACCAGGCGGCGGGGCGCCGGTGACGGTGTCGAAGAGGACCCCGTCGGCGTCCACCAGCGACCGCCGCCCCGGCTCGCCGACCACGACCACCGGCACCCGCTCGGCCACGGTCACCACGATCCGGTCCGGCCAGCCACGCGCGGCCTGCACGTCGCGGACCTGCGGGAGCCGCGCGACCCGGTCCTCCACCGCACCGAGGTCGATCCGCAGCAGCGGCACGCCGTCGGGCACCTGCGCGGCCTCGCGCACCTGATCGGCCGACAGCGTCGTCGTCCCGTCCACCTGCACCGCGCGGACCGCCAGCACCGGGCCGAGCCACAGCAGCCAGCAGACCACCGCCACGACGGACAGCGCCGCGGCGGCCTGGATCATCCGCCGGTGCGGGGTCCGGCGCCGGGCCGGACGCCGGTCGGGCAGCGGGGTGACCCGGGCCCGGCGGCGGGCTGCGGTCCGGCGCCCGCCCCGCGTGCGGTCGCGGGTGGTGCTGCCGGTCCTGTTCACCGGCCGGCGTCCGGCGGGTCGTCCTTCCCGGCCGGCCCCTCCGCGGCGCGCAGCGCGTCGAGCACCTCCGGCCCGACCATGGAGACGTCACCGGCGCCCATGGTCATGACCAGGTCGCCGGAGCGGGCCCGCGCGGCCAGCGCCGGCCCGGTCGCCGACCAGGACGGCTCGAAGAGCACCCGATCGGCCGGCAGCGGCACGGCGTCGGCGACCATCGCGCCGGTGACCCCCGGGACCGGGTCCTCCCGCGCGCCGTAGACGTCCATGACCACGACCTCGTCGGCCAGGCCGAGCGCGGCGCCGAAGCCCTCGGCGAACTCCCGGGTACGGCTGTACAGGTGCGGCTGGAAGGCGACGACGAGGCGCCCCTCCCCCGCGACCGCGCGGGCGGCCCGCAGCTGGGCCTCGACCTCGGTCGGGTGGTGGGCGTAGTCGTCGTAGACCCGCACGCCCCCGGCGACGCCCTTGAGCTCGAAGCGCCGGTGCACGCCGCCGAACCGGCCCAGCCCCTCGATCAGGCCGGCGGCGGGCAGCCCCAGCTCCAGACCGGCGAGCAGCGCCGCAGCGCTGTTGCGCGCCATGTGCTCCCCCGGCAGCTGGATCTGCACCCGGCCCAGCTCGGCGCCGTCCAGGATCGCGGTGTAGCTGGTGTGCTCCCGGCCGACGACGAGGTCGACCAGTCGGAGGTCGGCGTCGTCGGCGGTGCCGTAGGTCCGCACGCGAGCGGGCCCGGGGACCGTCTGCAACCGGGCGGCGCCCGGATCGTCGGCGCAGAGCACCACGAAGCCGTCGGGGTGCACGGTCTGCAGGAACCGGTCGAAGGCGTGCTCCACGGCCGCCAGGTCGCCGTAGTTGTCCAGGTGGTCGGCCTCGACGTTGGTCACGATCCCGGCGAAGGGGGCCAGCAGGAGGAACGAGCGGTCGCTCTCGTCGGCCTCGGCGACGAAGACGTCGCCCTCCCCCGCGTGCGCGTTGCTGCCGGACTCGTTGAGGTTGCCGCCGATCGCGAAGGACGCGTCGACGCCGCAGGCCTGCACGGCGACGGTGAGCATCGACGTCGTCGAGGTCTTGCCGTGCGTGCCGGCGACGGCGACGCTGCGCCGACCCGCCATGACCGCGGCCAGGGCCACCGCGCGGGGCAGCACCCGGAGGCCCCGGTCGCGGGCGGCCACGAGCTCGGGGTTGTCCGCCCGGATCGCGGTCGAGACGACCACGGTGTCGGCGTCGCCCAGGTGCGCGCCGTCGTGACCGAGCTCGACGCGGGCGCCGAGGGCCCGCAGCGCCAGCAGCGTCGGGCTGTCCCGCCGGTCGGTGCCCGAGACGCGGACGCCCCGGGCGAGCAGGATCCGGGCGATCCCGCTCATCCCGGCACCGCCGATCCCGACGAAGTGCACCGCCCCCAGCTCGGGCAGGGACGGCACGGGGCCGGTCCAGGCCGCCACGTCGTCGGCACTCATCGCTCCGCGCTCACTTTCCTGCGACCTCGCAGACGATGTCGGCCAGCCGCTCGTCGGCGTCGGGGACCCCGGCCGCAGCGGCGTGCTCGGCGAGCGCGGCCAGCGCGGCCGGGTCGGTGAGCAGCGGGACCAGGGTGGCGGTGATCCACGCCGGGTCCAGGTCGGCGTCCTCGACCAGCAGCCCGCCACCGGCCTCGATCACCGGCAGCGCGTTGCGCCGCTGCTCGCCGTTGCCGATCGGCAGCGGCACGAACGCCGCGGGCAGGCCGACGGCGGAGAGCTCGGCGACGGTGACCGCGCCGGAGCGGCACAGCGCGAGGTCGGCCGCGGCGTAGGCGAGGTCCATCCGCTCCAGGTAGTCGACGACGACGTAGGGCGCGCTGCCCGCCGGCCGCTCGGGGACGACGACGCCGGTGTTCTTCGGACCCCGGGCGTGCAGCACCTGCACCCCCGCGGCGGTGAGGGCGTCGGCCGCGGCGACGGCGGCGAGGTTGAGCGACGTCGCCCCCTGCGACCCGCCGAACACCAGCAGGGTCGGCCGGTCGGCGTCCAGACCGAACTCGGCGCGGGCCTCGGCCCGCCGCGCGGCGCGGTCGAGCGAGGAGATCGCCCGGCGCAGCGGCATGCCGACGTGCTCGCCCCGGTGCAACCGCGTGCCGGGCACGGTGACCGCGACGCGCGCGGCGACCCGCGCACCGACGCGGTTGGCCAGCCCCGGCAGGGCGTTCTGCTCGTGCACGACCACCGGCACGCGGGCGCGGCGGGCGGCGAGGTAGGCCGGCAGCGCGACGTAGCCGCCGAAGCCCACCACCACGTCGGCGGCCAGCTCGTCGAGCAGCGCCCGGGTCTCGGCGACCGACCGGCGCACCCGACCGGGCACGCGCAGCAGCTCCGGCGTCGGCTTGCGCGGCAGTGGGACCGGCGGGATCAGCCGCAGGTCGTACCCGCGGGCCGGGACCAGCCGGGTCTCCATGCCGCGCGCGGTGCCCAGGCAGGTGATGCGCAGCTCGCCGTCGCGCCGGCGGAGGGCGTCGGCGAGGGCCAGCATCGGCTCGATGTGCCCGCCGGTGCCGCCGCCGGCGAGGACGACCGACCGCACGGCGCTCACCGGTTCCCCCCGGGCCGGCCGCGCGGGGCGACCGGGCGCTGCCGCGGCGCCGGGGTACCGGCGGGGGTGCGCAGGGGCGCGCCGCCCCGGGTCCCGGGCCGGGCCGTGCCGGTGGCCCGTGACGGGGCCTCGGTGCGCGCGGGCGAGCGGCGGACCGCGGCACCACGGGCGTGCAGCAGGGTGCGGGCGCTGCCGACCACCGGCCGCTCGGGGACGCCGGTCGCGGGGACCCGGCGGGGACGCACCTGGTCGACGGCCGTCGTCGGCGCCGGCATGAGCAGCCGGGCCAGCCGGCCGCGCTCGGCGGTGCGCAGGTGCTCGACCGCCGCCGGCTCGGAGCGGGCGAAACGGGCCAGGAGCCCGACGATGAAGAGGGTGAGGATCAGGGAGGTGCCGCCCGCCGAGATCAGCGGCAGCGTCACCCCGGTCACCGGCAGCAGTCCGACCACGTACCCCATGTTCATGGTCGCCTGGCCGATGAGCCACACGGTGATCGCGACGCAGGCGAGCTGGACGAAGCGGTCGGCCGAGCGGCGGGCGATGCGGAAGCCGGCGTAGGCGAGCACCCCGTAGAGGGTGACGACGACCAGGCAGCCGAGGAAGCCCAGCTCCTCGCCGATGATCGCGAAGATGTAGTCGGACTCGGCCTCCGGGAGGATGTTCCACTTCATCGCGCTGTTGCCGAGACCCACGCCCCACAGGCCCCCGGTGGCCAGCGCGTACATGCCGCGGATGGCTTGGAAGCCGGTGTTGGTGGGGTCGGCGAACGGGTCGAGGAACGCGGTGATCCGCTCCATGCGGTACGGCGCCGCCGTCACCATGGCCACGACGGCGACGGCGGCCACGCCGGCGAAGGCCGCGAACCAGCGCATCGGCATCCCACCGGCCCAGAGCAACCCCACCAGCACCAGGCCCAGGCTGACCACGCCGCCGAAGTCGGGCTCGGCGATGAGCAGCAGCGACAGGATGCCGAAGACGGGCAGCACCGGCACCAGCAGCGACGTCGTCGTCAGGTACCGCTCGCGCAGGGCGAGCACGTGCGCGCCCCACAGCGCGAACACCAGCTTGCCCAGCTCGGACGGCTGGAAGTCGGTGACGCCCAGCGAGATCCACTGCCGGGCACCGTTGCGCTCCTGGCCGATGCCGGGGATGAGCACCAGGAGCAGCAGGACGACGACCACGATCAGCGCGATCGGCGACCAGCGGCGCACCAGGCCCACCGGGAGCCGCATGGCGACGACCATGGCCCCCAGCCCGATGCAGGCCAGCACCAGCTGCTTCACGCCCGGCGCCCACGCCGGCTCGTCGGCCAGCGCCGCCTCGATGGAGGAGGCGGAGAAGACCATGACCAGGCCGATGAGCAGCAGCAGCCCGGCGGCGCCCAGCACCAGGTGGCAGCTGGTCATCGGGCCGTCCAGCCACGCCGGGGCCGGCCAGCGGCGGGCCGGGGGCCGGGGAGACGGCATGCGGACCCGGTCGCGGCGGGCCTCGCGCAGCGGTCGTTCGGTGGTGGTCATCGCGTCACCCCAGCGCCCGCACCGCGTCGGCGAAGGCCTGCCCGCGGTGCCCGTAGTCCCGGAAGACGTCCATGGACGCCGCGGCCGGCGCGAGCAGCACCGTGTCCCCGGGCCGGGCCAGGCCCGCGGCGGCGGCGACCACGCGGGCCATCGTCGTCTCGGCGTCGGTCCGGTCGGCGTCCATCGGTCCATCGTTCCCGCTGGCCACCTCGACGACCGGCACCGACGGGGCGTGTCGCGCCAGGGACTGCGCCACCACCGCGCGGTCCCGGCCGAGCAGCACGACCCCGGCCAGCCGGTGGGCGACGGCGGCGACGAGCGGGTCGACGTCGGCGCCCTTGAGCAGGCCACCGGCGATCCAGACGACCCGCGGGTAGGCGGCCAGCGAGGCGCCCGCGGCGTGCGGGTTGGTCGCCTTGCTGTCGTCGACGTAGTCCACCCCGTCGACGGTGGCGACGAGCACGTTGCGGTGGGCTCCGCCGCGGAAGCCGGCCAGCCCGCGGGCGACCGCCGCCACGGGCACGCCGGCCGCGCGGGCGAGCGCCGCGGCGACGAGGGCGTTGACGGTGTTGTGCGGCCCGGGCACGGGCAGCTCCGCGCGCGCCATGATCAGCTCGCCCGCCGGGTCGGCGGCGAACGCGCGGTCCACCAGCGTCCCGGCCCGCACGCCCAGCTGCCCGGGGGCGGGCTCGTCGAGGGTCACGGTGACCGGACGGGGATGGCCGGCGACGAGAGCCGAGGCGACCGGGTCGCCGGCGTCCGCCACGGCGATCGGCGCGCGCTCGAGGATGCGGGCCTTGGCGTCCCGGTAGGCGGCGAAGGAGCCGTGCCAGTCGGTGTGGTCGTCGGCGACGTTCAGCACCGCCGCGGCGGCCGGGGCCAGCGACGAGGACCAGTGCAGCTGGAAGCTGGAGAGCTCCACCGCCACCACGTCGTGGGCCGGGGCGCCGTCGCCGTCCCGGGCGGTGACCACCTCGACGAGGGGCCGGCCGACGTTGCCGGCGGCCACCGCGCGGTGCCCGGCGGCGGTGAGGATCGCCTCGAGCATGGTGACCGTCGTCGTCTTGCCGTTGGTGCCGGTGACGGCCAGCCAGGGCGCCGGCGTGCCGTCCGGGCCGGGGATGCGCAGCCGCCAGGCCAGCTCGGGCTCGCCGATGACCTCGACCCCGGCGGCCGCGGCACCGGCCAGCAGCGGCGCGTCGGGCCGCCAGCCCGGCGAGGTGACCACCAGGTCGAGGCCCTCGGGCAGGGCCTCGGGAGCGCCCAGCCACTCGGCGCCCCGGCCGGTCAGCTCGTCGACGGCCGGGGGCCGGGTGGCATCGGTGAGCAGCACGCGGGCCCCGGAGTCGAGCAGCACCCGCGCGGCGGCGGCGCCGGAGACGCCCAGCCCGGCGACCAGGACGGCGCGTCCGGCGACCACGGATCCCGTCGCGCGCACGGCGTGCTCCCCTCCGCTCACAGGCCCACGAAGTTCAGCCAGTCGGCGTAGAACAGCCCGAGGCCGAACGCGACCGCCATGCCCGTGACCAGCCAGAACCGCACGATCACGGTGTTCTCGGTCCAGCCGGCCAGCTCGAAGTGGTGGTGCAGCGGCGCCATGCGGAACACCCGCCGGCGGGTGGCGCGGAAGAAGGCCACCTGGATGATCACCGAGAGCGTCACCGCCACGAACAACCCGCCGAGGACGACGAGCAGCAGCTCGGTGCGGGTCACGATCGCCAGGCCCGAGAGCAGGCCACCGAGGGCCAGCGAGCCGGTGTCGCCCATGAAGATGCGCGCCGGGCTGGTGTTCCACCACAGGAAGCCCAGGCAGGCGCCCATGCCGGCGGCGGCCACCAGGGTGACGTCCAGCGGGTCGCGCACCGTGTAGCAGCCCTCGATGAGCTCGTTGGCGCAGTCGTGGGTGAACTGCCAGAAGGAGATGAAGATGTAGGCCGCGAAGACCATCGCCGAGGAGCCGGCGGCGAGCCCGTCCAGCCCGTCGGTGAGGTTGACGGCGTTGGAGAACCCGGCGATGAACAGGTAGGCCAGGATCACGAACGCGATCGGGCCGAGGGCCAGCGGCGCGATGTCGCGGACGTAGGACACCACCGTCGAGGCCGGGGTGATCCCGTTGGACGGGAAGTTGATCGCCAGCACGGCGAAGGTGACGCCGACGACGAGCTGGCCCACCAGCTTGGCCGTCTTGTTCAGCCCCAGACTGCGCCGGTGACGGATCTTCAGGTAGTCGTCGAGGAAGCCGACGGTGCCCATGCCGACCATGAGGAACAGCAGCAGCAGGCCGGTGGCGCTGAACCCCCAGCCGGACTCCCCGACGAACGCCAGGTGGGCGGCGAGGTAGCCGACCACGGTGGCACCGACGATGACGGTGCCACCCATGGTGGGCGTGCCCTTCTTCGACAGGTGGCTCTCGGGGCCGTCGTCGCGGATCTCCTGCCCCAGCCCCTGCCGCCGGAACGCGCGGATGGCCAGCGGTGTCAGCAGGATCGAGACGATCAGGCCGACGGCCGCCGCGATGAGGACGCTCCTCACTGCCCGGCACCGCCCAGCAGGTCGGCCGCGAGCAGCTCCAGGCCGTAGGAGCGACTGGCCTTGACGAGGACGACGTCCCCCGGGCGCAGCACCTCCGTCAGCCACGCAAGGGCAGCGCCCCGGTCCGGCACGTGCACCGACTCCTCTCCTGCGCGCCGCCCACCGGCGACCGCGCCCTCCGCTATGCCTACCGCATCGGCACCGACCGCAACGACCAGGTCGGCCCCGGCCGCGACCGCGTCCCGGCCCAGCCGCTCGTGCTCGGCGGCGGCGTCGGGGCCCAGCTCGGCCATGCCGCCGAGGACGGCGATGCGCCGCTCCCCCGGCAGCCCGGCGAGCGCCGCCAGCGCGGCCCGCATCGACTCGGGGTTGGCGTTGTAGGCGTCGTTGACCACGACGACGCCGTCGGCCCGCCGGTCGACCTCCATGCGCCAGCGGCTCCGGGTCTCCGCCGCCGACAGCGCGGCGGCGACGTCGGCGGGGCGCAGTCCGGCCGCCAGGGCCGCGCCCGCGGCCGACAGCGCGTTCGCGACCTGGTGCTCCCCGACCACGCGCAGCGCCACCGGGTGCCGCTCGCCGCCGGCGACCAGGGTGAACCGGGCGCGGGCCGAGTCGTCCAGGGCGACGTCGACCGCGCGGACGTCGGCCGCCGCGGACCGGCCGGTAGTGACCACGCGGGCGCTGGTCCGGGGGGCCATGCCCAGCACGCGCGGGTCGTCGGCGTTGAGCACCGCGGTGCAGTCGGCGGTCAGCGCCTCGACGAGCTCCCCCTTTGCCTGCGCGATGCCGTCGGCGCTGCCGAACTCCCCGAGGTGGGCGGAGCCCACGTTCAGCACGACACCGACCTGCGGCGGGGCCACCCGGCACAGACGGGCGATGTGCCCGGGGCCGCGCGCGCCCATCTCGAGCACGAGGAACCGGGTGTCCCGGTCGGCCGAGAGCACCGTGAGGGGCAGGCCGATGTCGTTGTTGTAGGAGCCGGGCGGGCTGACCGTGGGCCCGGCCGCCGCGAGCACCTGGCCGAGCAGGTCCTTGGTCGAGGTCTTGCCCGACGAGCCGGTGATGGCGAGCGTGCGCACGCCCGCGGCGGTCAGCCGCTCGTGGACCCCGGCGGCCAGTCGGCCCAGCGCGACCACCGGGTCGTCGACCACGACGCACGGCAGCGCCGGGTCCGGCCGGGCGGCCAGCGCGGCCACCGCGCCCGCCGCCGCGGCCGCGGGCAGGAAGTCGTGACCGTCGGCCCGCTCCCCCGCCACCGCGACGAACAGGTCGCCGGTCGCGACCGCGCGCGAGTCGAGGGTGACCGTGCCGGTGACGGCACCCTCCGGTGCGCCCACCAGGCGCCCACCGGCGAGCTCGGCGAGCTCGGTCAGCGACAGCTCGATCACGACGCCCCTCCGCTCAGGACCTCGCGCAACGCCGTGCGGTCGTCGAAGGGGTGCACCGTGCCCGCGATCTCCTGCCCCGTCTCGTGGCCCTTGCCGGCCACCAGCAGCGTGTCCCCCGGCCGGGCCAACCGCACGGCGGCGGCCAGGGCGGCCCGCCGGTCCCCCACCTCGAGCACCTCGGCGCCCCGGCCTGCGGGGACCTCGCCGGCACCGGCGAGCACCGCGGCGCGGATGGCGGCGGGCTCCTCGGAGCGGGGGTTGTCGTCGGTGACCACCAGGACGTCGCTGCCCTCCGCGGCCGCCCGGCCCATCTCGGGGCGCTTGCCCGGATCCCGGTCGCCGCCGCAGCCCAGCACGGTGATCAGCCGACCCGAGGTGGCGCCGCGCAGGGCGCCCAGGGCGGTGCGCACGGCGTCCGGGGTGTGCGCGTAGTCCACGACGGCGACGAAGGGCTGGCCGGCGTCGACCGGCTCCATGCGCCCGGGGACGACGGTCTCGGCCAGACCCGCCAGCGCGTCCTCGACGGCGACGCCGATGCCCTCCAGCAGCGCGACCGCCAGCACCGCGTTGGCCACGTTGAACCGGCCGGGCAGACGCAGCCGGGCCGGCCAGGTGCGGCCACCGGGCCCGTGCAGGGTGAACGCCGAGCCGCCGCCGGGCGCCGTCGTGACGCCGGACGCGGTCCAGTCGGCGGCTGCGCCCTCGCTGCTGGCGACCGTCACCGGGCGCGGGCGGCCGGGGCGCGCCACGAGCCGCCGGCCGTACGGGTCGTCGACGTCGACCACCTCCACCGCGGCGCGGCCGTCGAACAGCAGGGCCTTGGCCTGGAAGTACTCCTCCATGTCGCGGTGGAAGTCGAGGTGGTCGCGGCCGAGGTTGGTGAAGCCGGCGGCGGCGAACCGCACGCCGCCGACCCGCCCCTGGATCAGCGCGTGGCTGGAGACCTCCATGACCACGGTGGAGACGCCCGCGTCGGCCATGCCGGCCAGCAGGGCGTGCAGCGCCGGCGCCTCCGGCGTGGTGCGGATGCTGGGCAGCTCGGTGACCGTCGGGCTGCCGTCGGCGGCCCGCCCGCGGGTGCGGGCCTGCACGGTGCCGATCAGCCCGCTGGACCGCCCGGCCGCGGCCAGGCCGGCCTCGACCAGGTAGCTCGTCGTCGTCTTCCCGTTGGTGCCCGTGATGCCCAGGATCGAGAGCCGGCGGCTCGGCTCCCCGTAGACGCGGTCGGCGACCGTGCCGAGCACGGACCGCGGGTCGTCGACGACGCACACCGGCAGGCCGGTCGCCCGGGCCCGGTCACGGCCGGTGGGGTCGGTCAGGAGCGCCACGGCACCCCGGTCGGCGGCGTCGGCCGCGTAGTGGGCGCCATGCGTCCGGGCGCCGGGCAGCGCGGCGTACAGGAAACCGGGGGCGACCTCGGTGGACGCCAGGGTGACGCCGGCGAGCGCGACGTCGCTGCCGTTCCCCTCCGGGACGCCGATCAGGTCGGCCAGCGCGGCGAGGGGCAACGAGCGGTTCCCCGCGGGCCGGGGGCTCGTCCCGGGGTCGGTCGGGGTCACGAGGCTCCAATCTACCGGCGCGGACCCACCCGACCAGCGCACGTGCACGGGGCACCGCCGGGCGCGTCGCTCCCTCGTGCGGGGCGACGCGGCCGGGGCGCGGTTCAGGGGGTGCCGGTCAGCTCGAACTCGGGGCGCGGGGTGCCCGAGGGCACCACGCCGTCGGCGGTCAGCGCGGCCCGCATGATGTCGGCGAACACCGGCGCGGCGACCTGGCCGCCCTCCGCGGAGCTGGTGGGGCGCTCCAGGTCGACGGCGACGACGTACTGCGGGTCGTCCGCCGGGGCGAACCCCACGAAGGTGGTCACGTAGCCACCGCCGGCGTAGCAGTTGCACTCGGGGTTGGCCCGCTGCGCGGTGCCGGTCTTGCCCGCCACGCGGAAGCCCTCGACCTGGGCCAGCGGCGCGGTGCCGCCGGGGCCGACGACGGCCTCGAGCATGTAGGCCAGCTGATCGGCGGTCGACTCGCTGATGACCCGGGTGCTGGCCGGCTCGGCGGCGGGCTCGGGCCGGCCGTCGGCGCCGGTCACCGACGACACGATCCGGGGCTCGATCCGCATGCCCCCGTTGGCGATCGCCTGGTAGACCGAGGCCATCTGCAGCGTGGTGACCGAGACACCCTGGCCGATGGCCACGTTGGCGGCCCGCACCCCGCTCCACTCCGCGGACTCCTGGAGGATGCCGCGGCTCTCCCCGGGCAGCTCGATGCCGGTCTTCGCGCCGATGCCGAACGCCCCCAGGTACTCCTCGAGCTTCGCGTCACCGACCTCGCGGGCCAGCATGATCGTGCCGACGTTGCTGGACTTGGCGAGGATCCCGGTGACCGTCCAGTCGACCGGCTCGTGGTCGTGGGCGTCGGTGACCACGCGGTCGCCGGCCTGGATGTGGCCGTCGACCGAGAGCACCCGATCCGGCGTCGCGACGCCCTCCTCGACGGCGGCCGCGAGCGTCACCGCCTTCATGACCGACCCGGGCTCGAAGACGTCGGACACGAGCGGGTTGCCCAGCCGGGCGGGGTCGGTCTCGGAGTAGTTGCCGGGGTCGTAGCCCGGGCAGGAGCCCATGGCGACCACCTCGCCGGTCGCGACCTCCATCACCACCGCGGAGGCGCGGGTGGTGGCGCCGTCCGCGCACGACTCGGCCAGCCGCTGCTCGGTGACGAACTGCAGGTCCTGGTCGAGGGTCAGCGTGACGTCCCGGCCGTCGGTCGCCGGCGTGGCCTCGTCGATGCCCGACGGGATCGGGTGCCCCCCGCTGCCGACCTCCACGGTGCGCTTGCCCGGCGTGCCCGACAGCTGCTCCTCGAAGGTCTGCTCGATGCCGGCCAGGCCGCTCCCCTCGCTGCCGACGAAGCCGACGACCTGACCACCGACGGAACCCACCGGGTACAGCCGCTGCGGGTCGTCCTCGAGGAAGACGCCGGCGAGCTCGAGCTCCTCGATGGCGTCGGCGGTCTCCGGCGTGACCTGGGTGGCCAGCACGACGTACCGGCCGTCGGCGGAGAGCTGCTCGGTGAGCTCCGGCACGGGGACGCCGAGCAGCGTGGTCAGCGCCAGCGCCGTCCGGGCCGGGTCGCGGACCACGGTGGGGTCGGCCACCACGCGCGAGGCGTCCACCGTGTAGGCGAGCGGGTTGCCGTCCCGGTCGAGGATCTGGCCGCGGAGGGCGGCGATCGTGTAGTTGCGCAGCCGGTCCTGCTCCGCGGCGCTGGCGTAGGCCGCGCCGTCGATGCCCTGCAGCACGACGAGCTTCCCCACGACGAGCACGAGCAGGGTGATCAGGACGACCAGGCCCCACCGGTTCCGCCGGCCGCGCTGGTCGACCGAGAGGCCGGCGCCACCGCTCCGGCGGGTGCCGGGGGCCCGGCGGGAGACGAACGGGCCGGTCTCAGCCCGGCCCGAGGCCGACGCACGTGCGCTGCGGGGGCCGCCGCCGGGTCCACGGACGCTGCTCGGCACGGGTCAGTTCCCGTCCGACGCGCTGTCCGCGGGTGCCACGCCCTCCGCGGGTGCCACGCCCTCCGCGGGTGCCACGCCCTCTGCCGGTGCCACGCCCTCCGCGGGGGCGGACGGGGCCACCGGCGCAGGCTCCGGCTCCGGCGGTGCGGGCGCGGGCTCAGGGGTGCCGCGCATCGTCGTCGTCCCCTCGGGGCCGAGCACCAGGTAGCCGGCCACGCCCGCGGGCACCAGGCCGGCGGCGACCGCGCCGGCCGCGACGCCGGCCGGCGTGTTCCCGGACACGACGAGCTGCTCCAGCCGCTGGACCTCCTGGGCGCGGGCGGCGTTCTCCGTCCGCAGCTGGGTGGCCTTGAGCGAGTCGACCGCGATGGCGGTGTTGAGCACCAGCAGCCCCAGCGTGGTCAGGGCGAGGAGCGCGACGGCGAGCAGGACGAACGGCGCCTTGCGGGAGCGCAGCGCCCCGCGGGTGCGGGGACGGGACCGGACGGCGGCGCCGGTGGGCACCAGCCGGAGCTCCGGCCGGGGGGTGGCGCGACCGGCGCTCCGCGTCCCCGACAGGGAGGTGCGCGGAGCCGGACCGGTCGTCCGCGTCGAGCCGGTTCGGGGGCCGGCGGTCCGCGGCGCCGTGGTGTGCGGGGCGGCGGCGCGCACCGCTGCGGCGCGGGTCACGCCGCCCGCCGGATGCGCTCGGCCGACCGCACCCGGGCCGAGGCCGCGCGTGGGTTGGTGGCGGTCTCCTCGCCCGTGGGGGCCTCTCCCCCACGGGTGAGCAGCCGCAGGACCGGCCCGTGCTCGGGCAGCGGCACCGGCAGCTCCGGCGGGGTGCGGTCCACGGCACCCGCGGCGAGCGTCTGCTTCACGATCCGGTCCTCCAAGGAGTGGAAGGTGATGACCGCGATGCGACCGCCCACCGCCAGGGCGTCGATCGCGGCGGGGAGGGCGCGCTCCAGCGCACCCAGTTCGTCGTTGACCTCGATGCGCAGCGCCTGGAAGGTCCGCTTCGCGGGGTGCCCCCCGGTGCGCCGGGTGGCGGCGGGGATCGACTCGCGGACCAGCTCCGCCAGTCGCGCGGTGCCGGTGAACGGCTCGCGCGTGCGCTCCCGCTCGATGGCCGACGCGATGCGGGAGGCGAATCGCTCCTCGCCGTAGACGCGCAGCACCCGGGCCAGGTCACCGTGCGCGTAGGTGTTCACGACGTCGGCGGCCGTCCGTGGCGCGCCGGGGTCCATGCGCATGTCGAGCGGGGCGTCGACGGAGTAGCTGAACCCCCGGTCGGGCCGGTCGAGCTGGAGCGATGAGACGCCGAGGTCGAAGAGCACGCCCTGGACCTCGTCGATGCCGAGGCGGTCGAGCACGTCGGGGAGCTCGTCGAAGACGGCCGGCACGACGGTGACCCGCCCGGCGTGGCCGGCGGCCTCGATCCGGCGGGTGGCCTCGGCGCGGGCGTCCGGGTCGCGGTCGAGCCCGACGACGCGCAGCCCGGGGTGGGCGCCGAGCATCGCCAGGGTGTGCCCGGCCAGGCCGAGGGTGGCGTCGACCAGGACGGCGCCCTCGGCGGCGCAGGCGGGACCGAGGAGCTCGACGACCCGGTCGAGGAGGACGGGCACGTGCACCGGAGGCTGCGGGCGGCCCGGTGCGGCCGCGCCTCCGGTGCTGCTCATCGTCTGCTGCCTCTCGAAGGGTCCGGGATGGTGCGGCGATGGTGCCGCGCCGCGCTCGGCCGCGGGGGGACGCGGCGGCGGGCGGAGTGCGGGAGCGGGCGGGTGGGGCCCAGGGGGGCGGTGGGACGCCGTTCCGGTGGTGGGGCGGGGTGGGGGCGGTGGGGCGGAGTGGGGCAGCGGCACGTCGGACCGGGGTGGTCGCCGGCCCCGCGGGGTCCGCCTGGCGTCGGGGAAGAGCGTCAGGTGGCGCCTCGCGGGGCCGGTGGGGCAACCCCGCCGTCCGGGTGTCCCACCGCTGTCCGTGCGGTCCTCCGCTGTGGGACCGAGCCGCGGGGAAGGCGGCTGGGGCCCGGATCCGGTCGAGCCGCGGGGAAGGCGGCTCGAACGGTTGCGGCACGGAGGCCGGTGGGGGCGGGTGGGGCGTCCCGGGATCACGACAACGTCGGCATCCCCTCGCTCTCCATGTCGGCGAAGGCGGCCTCCTGCTCGGCCACGTAGGCGTCCCAGGTGGCGGAGTCCCAGATCTCGAACCGCGTGTCGACCCCGACCACGACGACGTCGCGGTCCAGGTGGGCGTACTCGCGGAGCGTCGCGGGGATGGTGATGCGGCCGGTCTTGTCCGGCTCCAGCTCGACCATCGACCCGAAGCTCATGCGGGCGCGCATCCGCGCCCCGGCGGTGTCGGAGGGCGCCATGGCGGCCATCGCGGCGCTCTGCTCGGCGACCCGGGCCATGGTGAGCCCGTAGATGCAGCGGTCCTGGCCCTTCTTGATCACCATGCCGTCGGACACCTGGTCGCGGAACCGGACGGGCAGCGCGAGCCGGCCCTTCTCGTCGAGGCGCAACTGGTAGCTGCCGACGAACACCGGATCACCTCCCGCATCGGTCCTCCCATGGCTCTGCAGGTCCCCTGGCGGAACCCTGCCTCCCCACCGGACGACACAGTAACCCACTGGCCCCCACCGGACACCACTCGACGCCGTGTCGCGACCCACCCGCTCCACGGGCGTCCCGGCCGCGCCGACCGGGGTCGGGCGGAGGCGGGGACGACGGCCCGCGCCGGGTCCCCCCTGCCACGTACGGTGGGGCGGTGACGGAGGCGACACGGGCCGCCGACGGGACGGCCGACGCGTCGGTCGACGTCGCCGCGGAGAGCGCGCGGATCGCGGCGAGCGTGAGCCGCGTCGTCCAGGGCAAGGAAGGCGTCGTCCGCCTGGCCCTGATCGTGCTGCTGGCCGAGGGGCACCTGCTCATCGAGGACGTCCCGGGGGTCGGCAAGACCACGCTGGCCAAGGCGCTGGCCGGGTCGGTCGACGCGAGCGTGCGGCGCATCCAGTTCACGCCCGACCTGCTGCCGAGCGACGTGACCGGCGTGGCGGTCTACGACCAGGAGACCCGGGCGTTCGAGTTCAAGCCCGGCGCGATCTTCGCCAACATCGTCGTCGCCGACGAGATCAACCGGGCCTCCCCCAAGACGCAGTCGGCGCTGCTGGAGTGCATGGAGGAGCGGCAGGTGACCGTCGACGGCGTCAGCTACGAGCTGGCCCGCCCGTTCATGGTGATGGCCACCCAGAACCCCCTGGAGATGGAGGGCACCTACCCCCTCCCCGAGGCCCAGCGCGACCGGTTCACCGCCCGGGTGTCCATGGGCTATCCCGACCCGGCCGCGGAGCTGGCGATGCTCGACGACCGCGCGACCATCGATCCCCTCGGTGCCCTGCGGCCCGTCGCCGACGCCGCCCTGGTCCGCTCCCTGGTCGCGGCCGTGGGCCGGCTGCACGTCTCCGAGGCGGTACGCCGCTACGTCGTCGCGCTCGTGGAGGCCACCCGCCGCTCCTCCGAGCTGCGCCTGGGCGCCTCACCGCGGGCGGGGCTGCAGCTGCTTCGCGCGGCCCGCGCGTCCGCCGCCCTGGACGGCCGGGACCACGTCCTGCCCGACGACGTCCAGGCCCTCGCCGTGCCGGTCCTGGCGCACCGCCTGCTGCTCAGCAGCGAGGCCTCGGTGAGCCGGCGCACGCCCGAGCAGGTGGTCGCCTCGCTGCTCGGCTCCGTGCCGGTCCTCCGCGGGCGCTGACGCGTGGGCGGAGGATCCGGCCGGGCGCGCTCGGCGCTCACGCTCCGCGGCCGCTGCCTGGTGGGTGGGGGCGCCGCGCTCGGCCTGACCGGTGCGGTGCTGGGCGAGCGGCCACTGGTCCAGCTGGCCGCCTTCGTCCTGGCCCTGCCGCTCCTCGCATCGCTCACCGTGGCCCGGGGGCGGTTCCGGATGACCACCCGGCGCAGCGTCACCCCACCGCGGGTGCCCCGTGGCGCGACGGCCGAGGTCGTCCTGCAACTGGGCAACGACGACACCCGCCGGGGCGGGCTGTGGCTGCTCACCGAGCAGGTGCCCGCGGCCCTCGGCCGCCACCACCGCTTCTCCGTGGCCGGCCTGGCCGCCGGCGCCTCCACCACCGTCCGGTACCGGCTGCTCGGCCGGCACCGGGGCCGCTACCAGCTGGGCCCGCTGCGGCTGCAGATCCTCGATCCCTTCGGTCTGGTGGAGCGCACGGTCGCCGGCACCGGCACCGCACCGCTGGCCGTGGTCCCGCGGGTGCGCCCGCTCGGCCGCGGAGGACCGGGCGGGGAGCACGGCAGCGGGGGCGACGGGGTCCGCCGCGCGCTGGCCGTCCACGGCGACGACGACGTCAGCGTCCGGGAGTACCGGCGGGGTGACGACCTGCGCAAGGTGCACTGGCGGGCCACCGCGCGCACCGGCGAGCTGATGGTCCGGCTCGAGGAACGCCCCTGGCGTGCCCAGGGCACGCTGCTGCTCGACACCCGCGCGCGGGCGCACCTCGTGGCCCCGGCGGGGCACACCACCCGGCAGGTCCCCGGGCCGCCCGGCGACGACTGCCCGCCCGGGGACAGCCTGGAGTGGCTCGTCGAGGCCGCGGCGAGCATCGGGGTCGCCCTGGTGCAGCGGGGCGCGGAGCTGCGGGTGGTCACCGAGACCGGCGAGCTGCCGCCGGCGCCCGGACGCGCCGGGCTCGGGGCCGAAGAGCTGCTGGACCGGCTGGCCGCCGTGGGGCCCTCGCGGGTGAGCGACCTGTCGGCCGCGGTGTCGGCGGCGTGCCGGGCGGCCGGCGACGGCCCGCTCGTCTGCCTGCTGGGCGCGGTGGGCCCCGACGACGTGGCCGACCTCGTGCGGCTGCGCCCCGGCCCGGCCACCGGCCTGGCGGTGCTGATGGACATCACCGGGTGGGGCGATCCGGTCCCCGGGCGGCGACGCGGTGTGGCGGGCGCCGCCCCCGACGCCCTGGCGGAACAGCGCGAGCAGGCCGCGGCGGTGCTGGCCGGCGCCGGCTGGCGGGTGGCCACCGCGGGCGCCGGTCAGGACGTCGCCGAGGTGTGGGCCGCGCTGGGCGCGGTCCCGGCAGGGGCATCGGCATGAGCCCGTCCGACGTCCGCACCCCCGTGGCCGCCGCCGTCGCCACCCTGCTCGGCGCGTTGGCCCTCACCCCCGTGTTCACCAGCCGGGCCTGGCTCCCGCCGGTGGTCCTCGTGGTCGCTGCGGTGCTGGCCGGCGGGCTGCTGCTCCGTGCCGCCGGCGCCCGGCTGACCACGCGGGCGGGCCTCCCGGGGGCCCTCGGAGGGCTCGGCACCGCGCTCGTGCCGGCCGGGCAGCTGGCGCTGGTCGCCTGCGTGCTCACCGCGGTCTTCGCGCCGGAGGGAGCGGTCGCCGGGGTGCTGCCCACCCCCACCTCCCTGGCCGGCCTCGCCGAGGTGTTCGGGAACGGCGCCGCCGAGATCCGGGAGCAGGCGACGCCGGCTCTGCCGCTCACCGGCCTCCTGGCGCTGACCACGCTGTTCGTCGGGCTGATCGCCGTCCTCGTCGACCTGGTCGCGGTCGCCGGCCGGCAGGCCACCCTGGCCGGGGTCGGCCTCCTCGTCCTCTTCTGCGTGCCGGTGGGCACGGTGATCGGCGGGGTGGGCCTGGCGGCCCTGGTGGGACCTGCCGCCGGCTTCGCGCTCCTGCTGTGGGCCGACCAGCGCCGGACCCTGGACGAGCCCGGCGGTGAGCCGGTCACCGGTGGCACGGGCGGTGCGGTGCGCATCGCCGTGACCGCCGTGGCCGCCGGCGTCGTCCTCGGCGCCGTGGTGCCCACCCTCCCGGAGGGCTCGTTCGCCACCGGGCTCGGCGGTGGCGCCGGCTCGGCCACCGGCACCTCGCTCGACCCGGCGGCGGAGCTGCGCGGGCAGCTGACCCTGCCGGAACCGATCGAGCTGCTGCGCGTGGCCTCCTCCGTGGACGACCCCGGGTACCTCAGGTCCGTGGCCCTCGACGAGTACGACCCGGCCGACGGCTGGTCGCTGAGCAATCTCGACGGCGAGGTATCCGTCGCCGACGACCAGCCCCTCGCCCCACCACCGGATCTGCCGGTCCGGACGGTGACCGCCGCGGTCGAGGTCCTCGAGCACGACGACCGGTTCCTGCCCGTGCCCTCCGTGCCGCAGTCGGTGCAGCTGGACGGCGACGGCGACGCGTGGCGGTTCGACGCGGCGACCGGCACGATCTTCGGCCGCGACGTGACGAGCGCGGGGCTCTCCTACCGGGTGAGCGCCGTCGAGCCCCGGCCGTCGGCGGAGCAGCTGGCCGGTGCCGAACCGCTGCCGCCGGGCTCACCGGTCCAGGAGCGCTTCGGCGCCCTCCCCGAGCTGGACCCGTCCATCGGGGAGCTGACCGCCCGGCTGACCGCCGGCGCGACGACGGCCTACGAGCGGGTACGGCGCATCCAGACCTACCTGATCGACCGGTCCAACGGGTTCACCTACAGCCTCTCCACCGCCCCCGGGACCAGCGGCGACGACCTGGTGGACTTCCTCCGCCTCAAGCGCGGCTACTGCGAGCAGTACGCCGGCGCCATGGCGGTGCTGGTCCGGCAGTCGGGCCTGCCGGCGCGGGTGGCGCTGGGGTACACGCCCGGCGACGTCCAGCGGGACCGCAGCCGGCTGATCACCAGCGACGACGCCCACGCCTGGGTGGAGGTCTTCTTCCAGGGCTACGGGTGGGTTCCGTTCGACCCGACGCCGCTGGGTGCCGCCCGGCAGGTGGACCTGCCGTGGTCACCGCGGGACGCCGACGAGGACCGGGTCGACGCCGCGCCCGCCGTGCCGGCCCCGAGCGCGGCCCCGGCGCCGGTCGCGCCCCGCGGGGACCGCCTGCCCGAGGCGGTTCCGCAGGCCGGTGCGCCGGAGCAGACCGGGACGTCGCTGCGGCCGCTGCTGGTGA
This sequence comes from Blastococcus sp. SYSU DS0619, assembly GCF_054051035.1. NCBI lineage: Bacteria > Bacillati > Actinomycetota > Actinomycetes > Geodermatophilales > Geodermatophilaceae > Blastococcus > Blastococcus sp. SYSU DS0619. The sequence goes on from NZ_JBJHAM010000001.1 coordinate 244,922, forward strand.
CCGGGGGCCTGGTGACCCTGGTCGCGCTGCTGCTGGCATCGCCGGCCGGGCTGCGCGTCCTGCAGCGCCGGCGCCGGCTGGCCGGGGAGGGCGCCGACGGGCTCTGGGACGAGCTGACGGCCGGCGCCGTCGACCTGGGGGTGCACCTGCACCCGTCCTGGACCCCGCGCCGGGTGGCCGACGCGCTGGCCACGACCCTGACCCGCGGGCCGGGCGGCCCGTCGGTGGCGTCGTCGGTGGCGTCGGTGCGGGAGCTGGCCCGGGCGGAGGAGGCAGCCACCTACGGGCGGCCGACGGACGGCCGCCCCGATCCCGGCCTCCGGGCGGCGCTGCGGACGGCCCGCCGGGGACTGGCGGCGGCGCGGCCGTGGCCGGTGCGGCTGCGGGCGCTGCTGTGGCCGGCCTCGCTGGTCGCGGACGTGCGCACCGCGCTCCCGCGGTGGTGGCGCGACGCCACCGGCCGCCGTCCGAGGAGGACGACGGCCGGGGAGGCAGGAGCGTGAGGGCTGCCGGCCGGAGCTACTGGTCGTAGCGGCGGCGGAAGCGCTCCTCGAGGCGGCTCTTCATCGGCTGCTTGCGGGCGCGGCCACCGCGGCCGGCGGCCGTCGAACCGCGCGGCCCGGACGGGCTGTCGGTGACGTCGACGGCGCCGGTGGCGCCCCGGTAGTTCAGCACCCCGAGGGCAGCACCACCGAAGGCGATCAGGAAGCCCACGACGCCGAGCGGCACGGACTCGGCGACCGCGCCGCCGACGAGGACGGCGAGGCCGACCAGCACCAGCAGCGCGCCGAGCTGCAGCTTGCGGCGGGCTTTGTTACGGCGATCGCCGGTGCGCACCGAGGAAGCGAACTTGGGATCGTCATCGACGAGGGCGCGCTCGATCTGCTCAAGCAGACGCTGCTCGTGCTCGGAGAGCGGCACGTCGACCTCCAAATGGGCGGAGCCAGTTCCGTCGGAGGCTCCCGCCGACGGTACATCCGAGGATACGAGCCGATTGCAAGGCGCGAAAGGCGACGCCGCCGCGACCCGCCGGGCGAGCGCGCCGATCACTCCTCCGGGTGGCCGCACCGGCGCGAACGCGCTGGTCAGCGCCCGGTGGCCCCGGTCGGCCCCGCCCGGTGCAGGAGCGTCGCCGGGCGGACGGCGCCGGCCCCGAACCGGCGGGCGGCGCGATCGGCGGCCAGCTCGGCCTCCCGGCGCCCGTGCTCGCGCGCCCCGAGCTCCAGCTGGCGAGGCGCCGACCCGGCCTCGACGAGCCGTTCGGCCCGGACGCCGACGAGCCGGATGCGGGCCCGGTCGAGCCCCAGGGCGTCGTAGAGGGCGCGGGCGGTGTCGTAGAGCTCCTGCCCCACGTCGGTGGGCGCCCCGAGCGTCCGGCTGCGGGTGATCGTCGCGAAGTCGGCGAAGCGCACCTTGATGCTCACCGTGCGGGCGAGGCTGCCGGACGAGCGCAGCTGCCCCGCCGTCCGCTCCGCCAGGCGCAGCAGCTCCCGGTGGACGACCACGGGGTCGTCGACGTCGGTGGCGAAGGTCTCCTCCGCGCCGGTGGAGCGCTCGGGTTCGTCCGGGACGACCCGACGGGGGTCGCGCCCCCAGGCGAGCTCGTGCAGGTGGGCGCCCGCGGCCACGCCGAGGGCCCGCTGCAGGGTCTTCGCCGGCACGTGCGCCAGATCGCCCACCGTGCGCAGCCCCAGCCGCAGCAGCGTCTCCTCCGTCTTCGGACCCACGCCCCACAGCGCGCCGACCGGCAGCGGGTGCAGGAACCCCATGACCTCGGAGGGCCGGACGACCAGCAGCCCGTCGGGCTTGGCCCGGGTGGAGGCCAGCTTCGCCACGAACTTGGTGCCGGCGACGCCGACCGAGCAGGTGATGCCCTGCTCGTCGAAGACCCGGGCGCGGAGGTACTCGCCGATCTCCGCGGCATCGCCCAGCCGGCGACCGGCACCCGAGACGTCGAGGAACGCCTCGTCCAGCGAGAGCGGCTCGACCAGCGGGGTGATCGACCGGAACAGCGCCATCACCGCCCGGGACACCTCGGTGTAGAGCGCCAGGTCACCCGGCAGCACCGTCGCCGTCGGGCAGAGCCGCAGCGCCCGTGCGGTGGGCATGGCCGCGTGCACCCCGTAGCGCCGGGCCTCGTAGGTGGCCGAGGTGACCACGCCCCGGTTGCCGGCCCCGCCGACGATCACCGGCGTGCCGGCCAGCTCCGGGTGCCGGCGCACCTCGACGCTGGCGAAGAACGCGTCCATGTCGACGTGCAGCACGGTGCAGCCGGCCGCACGCGCACTCTCCCCCACGGCCACCTCCAGCACGTCGCCCCGTGGATCGAACGTGTGTTCGATCCACGGGGCGACGATAGCGGTCAGCGGCGGGGGGGGGGGGGGGGGGCCCCCCCCCCCCGATCCGCTGCTCCGCCGACGTGGCGGCGGTGCTCACCGAGTCAGTTGTTCGTCTCGGTCTCGAACTCGGTCTCGGTCTCGGTGTCGACCTCGGTCTCGGTCTCGACGACCTCTTCCTCGGTCGAGGTCTCGGTCTCGGTCGGCTCGAGGGTCTCGGTGACCTCGGTCTCGAGCTCCTCGGTCTCCGTGAGCTGCTCGGTCTCGGTGACCTCGACCGTGCCCTCCTCCTCGCCGCAGGCCGCGAGGCCCAGGGCCAGGAAGCCGGAGAAGGAAGCAGCGGCGATACCGCGGGTGAGCTTGTTCATGTCGTATCCCTCGTTCGAAAGCGGTGGATCTGCGGTCGGTCCTGTTCCATGTCCGCTCAGGCCCGCCCTATTCGGCATCCGGTGGTAACGACTTGGTGACGAAACAATGTGCGCAACGATGTGGCGGCTCGCGCGTCGGCGCCCGGACCGGTGGGTATCGCTCAGGGTCATTCCACATCCGTCGATCCGCATACGCGGACGCATTGGCCGCCGTTGTCCGCGCCTGCGGAGTTAGACTGCGCCGGTGCCTGCCAGCTACCGCATCGCCGAGGCCGCCGCGCTGCTCGGTGTGAGTGATGACACGGTCCGCCGGTGGATCGATGCCGGCCGGCTGACCGCCCGTCGGGACGGTGCTGGCCCGGCCGTCGTGGACGGCGCCGAGCTCGCGCGGGTCGCCACCGAGCTGCGCGACGCCCCGGAGCCGGGGACGACGCCGTCGTCCGCCCGCAACCGGCTCAGCGGCATCGTCACCCGGGTCGTGCGCGACACCGTGATGGCGCAGGTGGAGCTGCAGGCCGGGCCGTTCCGGCTGGTCTCGCTGATGTCCCGCGAGGCGGCCGACGAGCTGGGCCTGGAGCCGGGGGTGCGGGCGGTGGCCACGGTCAAGGCCACCCAGGTCAGCGTGGACGTGCCGTGAGACGGGTGCCGGTCCTGCTGGTCGGCTGCCTCCTCGGGCTGGCCGGCTGCGGTTCGCCGCAGGGCGACGCGCCACCGGGCGTGGCGGAGGAGGGCCCGGCTGGCCCGGGCGATCCCGGCCTGACGGGCACGCTCACCGTGCTCGCGGCGGCCTCGCTCACCGACGTCTTCACCGTGCTGGAGGAGCGGCTCGAGGGCGCCAACCCGCAGCTGGAGGTGCGGTTCAGCTTCGCCGGCAGCTCCGCGCTGGCGGCCCAGGTGCTGCAGGGCGCCCCGGCCGACGTGCTCGCCACCGCGGACGAGGCGCAGATGGCGCGGGTGGCCGACGCCGGGCTGGTCGGCGATCCGGAGGTCTTCGCGGAGAACCCGCTGGTGCTGGTGACGCCGGCGGAGAACCCGGCCGGCATCGAGCAGCCGGACGATCGGAGCGGGACCCCGGGCCTGGCCGACCTGCTCCTGGCGGACCTCGCGCTCGCCGTCTGCGCCCCGGAGGTGCCCTGCGGGGCGGCCGCGCAGCAGGTGCTCACCGCCTCGGGCTCCCCGGCCTCCCCGGACACCTACGAGGACGACGTCCGGGCCGTGCTCACCAAGGTGGTGCTGGGCGAGGTCGACGCCGGGCTGGTCTACCTCTCCGACGTCTCCGCCGCGGGGGACGACGTGCGTGCGTTCGCCTTCCGCGAGTCGTCGGCCGCGATCAACCGCTACCCGATCGCAGTCCTGGCGGCGTCGGGCAACCCGGCGGCGGCAGAGGCGTTCGTCGACCTGGTGCGCTCCCCGGTGGGGCAGCAGGCCCTGGCCGACGCCGGGTTCTCGCCGCCGTCGTGAGCCGCGCCCGCGAGACGACCCGGGTGCCGGCGCCGCTGCTGGTCCCGGCCGCTCTCGCCGTCGCCTTCCTGGTCCTGCCGCTGGCGGGGCTGCTGGTGCGCACCCCGTGGTCCGAGCTCGGCGCGCAGCTGGCCGCGCCCGGGGTGGGCGAGGCGCTGCGGCTGTCGCTGGTCTCCGCCACGCTCGCCACCGGGCTGTCGCTGCTGCTCGGCGTCCCGCTGGCGTGGGTGCTGGCGCGGTCCCGCATCCGCGGCCGCAGCGTGCTGCGCGCGCTGGTCACCGTCCCGCTGGTGCTGCCACCCGTCGTCGGCGGCGTCGCGCTGTTCCTGGTGCTCGGCCGGCAGGGGATCATCGGCAGCTGGCTCGACGACGCCTTCGGCATCACCATCCCGTTCACCACGACCGCCGTCGTCATCGCCGAGACGTTCGTGGCCATGCCGTTCCTCGTCATCAGCGTGGAGGGGGCGCTGCGGGCGGCCGACGGCCGTTTCGAGGACGTCGCCGCCACGCTCGGAGCCGGCCGCTGGACGACCTTCCGCCGCGTCACGCTGCCGCTGGTCGCTCCAGGCATCGCCGCCGGCGCGGTGCTGTGCTGGGCCCGGGCCCTGGGCGAGTTCGGCGCGACGATCACCTTCGCCGGCAACTTCCCCGGCACGACGCAGACGATGCCGCTGGCGGTGTACCTGGCGCTGCAGCGCGATCCGGACGCGGCGATCGTGCTCTCCGTCGTGCTGCTGGCGGTCTCGCTGGCCACCCTCCTGCTGCTCCGGGACCGCTGGCTCGGCCGGGCGGCGGCATGAGCCTGGCCGCGACGGTCGACACCCGGCGGGGGACGCTGCACCTCGACGTGGCGGTGGAGGTCGCCGACGGCGAGGTGCTCGCCGTCCTGGGCCCCAACGGGGCCGGGAAGTCGACGCTGGTGCGCGTCCTGGCCGGGCTGCTGCGCCCCGACTCCGGCCGGGTCGTCGTCGACGGCGAGGTGTGGGACGGCGGGGGAGTGTTCGTCCCCGCCCACCGGCGACGTCTGGGCATGGTGTTCCAGGACGCGCTGCTCTTCCCGCACCTGAGCGTGGCCGACAACGTCGCCTTCGGGCTGCGCACCCGCGGGACCGGCCGGGCGGCCGCGCGGACGGTCGCGGCGGAGTGGCTGACCCGCGTCGGGCTCGACGGGCTGGGGAGCCGGCGGCCCGCCGAGCTGTCCGGCGGCCAGGCGCAGCGGGCCGCGCTGGCCCGCGCGCTGGTCGGCGACCCGGCCCTGCTCCTGCTCGACGAGCCGCTCTCGGCGCTGGACGCGCGGACCCGGCTGGTGGTCCGCGCCGAGCTGCGCCGGCACCTCGCCGGGTTCGGCGGGAGCACGGTGCTGGTCACGCACGACCCGGTGGACGCGATGGCGCTGGCCGACCGCGTCGTCGTCATCGAGGAGGGGCGGGTGGTGCAGGCCGGGACGCCGGCAGACGTGAGCCGTCGCCCGCGCACCGACTACGTCGCCCGGCTGGTCGGCCTGTCCCTGCTGCCCGGCACGGCCGAGGGGCGGCTGGTGCGCCTCGACGACGGGGGAGCGGTGGCGGTGGCCGAGGAGGCGGCCGGCCCGGTGTTCGCGGCGGTCCGGCCCGAGTCGGTGTCCCTGTACGCCTCGCGCCCGGACGGCAGCCCGCGCAACGTCTGGCCGGCCCGGCTGGTCGGGGCGACCCCGCACGGCGCCACGGTGCGCTGCGAGCTGGCCGGCGAGGTGCCGCTGATCGCCGACGTGACCGCGCCCGCCTTCGCCGAGATGGGGCTGGCCCCGGGCGCGGACGTGTGGGCGAGCGTGAAGGCCTCCGAGGTCGCCGTCTACGCCCGCTGAGACAGCACGGTGATCAGGTGACCTGATCGTTCTGGGTCCTGGCTCACCATCGGTCGTGAGCCAGGACCCGTTGTGATCAGGTCACCTGATCACGACGGGGGCCTGGGAGGGTGGGGGAGTGAGTGCACCGATCGTCGCCGCCGTCGTCCTCGCCGCCGGGGGCGGCCGCCGCTACGGGATGCCGAAGGCGCTGGTCGAGTACGAGGGCAGCCTGCTGGTCGAACGCGCCGTGGCGACCGCGGCCGCCGTCTGCGATCCGGTGCTGGTCGTGCTCGGGGCCCGCGCGGTCGACGTGTGGCGCAGTGCCCGGCTGGAGAACGCCGTCGTGCTCGCCAACAAGGACTGGGAGACGGGGATGGCGTCCTCGCTGCGCACCGGCCTCGACGGCCTGCGCGGGTGGCCCGGGCGGGTGGACGCGGCGCTGATCACCCTGGTGGACATGCCGGGGGTGACGGCCGAGGCGCTGGCCGCCGTGTCCGCCGCCGCGGCGCCGGACGTGCTCGCCGTCGCCACCTACGGCGGCGTCCGCGCCCACCCGGTGCTGCTCGGCCGCGACCACTGGGCCGGGGTGGTGGAGACGGCGACCGGCGACGAGGGGGCCCGGCGCTACCTGGCCGACCGGGACGTCGTCGAGGTGGACTGCACCGGGTTGGCCGATCCGACCGACCTCGACGTGCCTCCGCCCGGGGTACCTTCGGGCCCGTGATCGCCCGGGTCGTCGATGCGCCGCTGTCCGTCGCCGAGCACGAGGACGCCGTCGCCGACAAGGCCGCCGGCGCGGTGGTCTCCTTCGCCGGCGTGGTCCGCGACCACGACGGCGGCCGGTCGGTGACCGAACTCGAGTACGTCGGCCATCCGAGCGCGCCCGACGTGATCGCGGAGCTGGCGGAGGAGTTCGCCGCGCGGCCCGGCGTGCACGCCGTCGCCGTGAGCCACCGCGTCGGGCTGCTCGGCATCGGCGACGTCGCCCTGGCCTGCGCCGTCAGCACCTCCCACCGCGGCGAGGCGTTCGCCGTCTGCGCAGAGCTCGTCGACGAGGTGAAGAAGCGGTTGCCGATCTGGAAGCGGCAGGTCTTCACCGACGGCGAGGAGGAGTGGGTGGCCTGCCCCTGAGGGTGCGGTCCGCTATCCGGCGAACTCCCGCGCCGGGAGGCCGGGCACGGCGACGGGCACGCGGAACAGCGAGCCGGCCAGCGGGTCGTCGTCCGGGCCGAGCCCCTCGCGCGAGGTGGTGACGAAGAGCTGGTCGAGCTCCGGTCCGCCCAGCGTGCAGGCCGTCACCTGCGCGGTCGGGATCTCCACCACCGCGTCGCAGTGGCCGTCGGCGTCGTAGTGGTGCACCGTGCCGCTGCCGTACAGGGCCACCCAGACGCCGCCCGCGCTGTCGACGGTGAGGCCGTCCGGGTTGCCGTCGTCCGGGAAGCGCACGAACGGGCGGCGGCCGGTCAGACCGGTGTCCCGGTCGTAGTCGAAGACGTCGATGCGGTGGGTGGCGGTGTCGGCGTAGTAGGCCCGCGACCCGTCCGGGCTCCAGTCCAGGCCGTTGGAGATGGTGAGGTCGCCCAGCACGCGGGAGACGGTGCCGTCGGGGTCCAGCCGGTAGAGCGCCGCCGCGCCCGGCCGCTGGTCGTAGGCCATCGACCCGCACCAGAACCGGCCGTCGGGGTCACAGCCTCCGTCGTTCATCCGGATCGAGCGGTCCGCCCAGACCGGGTCGAGGGTGCGCAGCGCGCCGTCGGCGTCCAGCAGGGCGAAGCCCCGCTCGACGGCGACGACCGCCCCGCCACCCTGGCGCGGCCGCATCGCCGCGGCGACGTCGCCCACGTGCTCGCGACGGACCGTTCCGTCCGCGTCCAGCGCGAGGACGTCACCGGCGAGCATGTCGACCCAGCGCAGCCCGCCCCACCGGGCGGACCAGACGGGGCCCTCCGCGTGATGGGCCACCGGCCCGGTGACCTGTTCCGCCTGCACGGGTCAGCGCGCCCCGGCCAGACCGTCGTCGTCCGGCTTCCCGTCGCGCTCGAGTTCGGCCTCCTCGGCCTCGGCCTCGAGCCGGTGCGCCGCGCCGTCGATCGTCGCGGCGGCGTCGCCGTGCGACTCGCCGTACAGCTCCTCGGCCCGGCCGAACAGCTCCTCGGCCTTGACCTTGGCCTTGTCAAAGATGCCCATGCGCGCCATTCTCCCGGACCGATCAACCCCCGGCGAGAGCGTTCATCCCCCGGCGAAGGGCGGGAGGACGTCGACCACCGAGCCGGGCGACAGCGTGGCCGCCCGGTCACGGGTCTGCGTGCCGTCGATCAGGAACGAGCAGGCGGTGAGCACCCGCTCCAGCCGCTCGCCGTGGTCGGCGACGATCTGCCCGACCAGCTCGTCCAGGCTGCCGGCCTGCCGGGCCTCGGTCTCCACGCCGGCGGCCGCCCGGGCCCCGGCGAAGTACCGCACCGTCACGTCGCTCATCGGGTCAGCCCCCGATCGCCGACATCGGCCGGCTGGGCTGGAGGAACGACGGGTCGTCGATGCCGTGGCCGGGCAGCTTGCCGAGGGTGGCGATCCGCCAGCGGTCGGCGATCTCGGCGTCGGTGGCACCGTCGCGCAGCGCCGCCCGCAGGTCGGACTCCTCGCGGGCGAACAGGCAGTTGCGGATCTGCCCGTCGGCGGTGAGCCGCGTCCGGTCGCAGGAGCCGCAGAACGAGCGGGTCACCGAGGCGATCACCCCGACCGTCGCCGGGCCGCCGTCGACCAGCCACCGCTCGGCCGGCGCGGAGCCGCGGGCCTCGGTGTCGGGTGTGAGCGCGTGTGCTGTGGAGAGGCGCTCGAGGATGTCCTCGGCGGTGACCATCTCGCCGCGGGTCCAGGCGTGGTGGGCATCCAGCGGCATCTGCTCGATGAAGCGCAGCTGGTAACCGCGCTCCAGGCAGAAGTCCAGCAGCGGGACGGCGTCGGCCTCGTTGATCCCGCGCAGCAGCACGGCGTTGACCTTGACCGGCGTGAGCCCCGCCGACTGCGCGGCCGCCAGCCCGGCCAGGACGTCGTCGAGCCGGTCGCGGTGCGTGAGCTGCTTGAACCGGTCGCGGTCGACGGTGTCCAGGCTGACGTTGATCCGGTCCAGCCCCGAGGCGGCCAGCGCCGGCGCCACCCGGGCCAGGCCGATGGCGTTGGTGGTGAGGCTGACCTCCGGGCGGGGCCGGAGCGCCGTGACCGCCGCGACGATGCCGACCAGGCCCGGGCGCAGCAGCGGCTCGCCGCCGGTGAAGCGGACCTCGCGGATGCCCAGCTGCTCGACGCCGATGCGCACCAGCCGGACGATCTCCTCGTCGGTGAGCACCTCCACCTTCGGCAGCCAGTCCAGCCCCTCGGGCGGCATGCAGTAGGTGCAGCGCAGGTTGCAGCGGTCGGTGAGCGAGACGCGCAGGTCGGTGGCGGTGCGGCCGTACCGGTCGACCAGGCCGCCGGAACCCGCGGCTCCCGGGTCCACGGCGCGCCGCACCGTGGGGTCGGGGAGCGAGGCGCTGGTCATGGCCCGAATGTAGCCGCGACCGCCGACGGATGCGGGCCCGTAATCGCGGTGACCACGTGACCGTGGCGTTGCTACCGTCGCACCGCCACCCGAGAGACCGGCGGAGGACGTCCCGCACTCGCCTGTGGCCAGGAAGCGCGAGAAGAACCGTGTCACCCCGCACCCTCTTGGGCCCGTACCGCCAGCTGTTCACCGTCCCCGGCGCCTCCTCCTTCTCCCTCGCCGCCTGGCTCGGCCGGTTCCCGGCGCCGATGCTCGGCCTGGGCGCGGTCCTGCTCGTGGAGGGCGAGTCGGACAGCTACGCCCTGGCCGGCGCGGTGTCGGGCACCCTGGCGCTGGCGTTCGCGGTGGCCGGTCCGCAGTGGGCGCGGCTGATGGACCTGCGGGGGCAGGGGGTGGTCCTGCGCGTGGCCCTGACCGCGACCCTGCTCACCGGCACCGCGTTCGTCGCCGCCGTCGTGGGCGGGGCGCCGCGCTGGAGCTGGTTCCTGCTCGCTGCGGCCACCGGCCTCAGCAGCCCCAACATCGGCTCGCTGGTGCGGGCGCGCTGGTCGGCGGTGCTCGACCCGGTCGGCCGGCAGACCGCCTACGCGTTCGAGGCGGTGGTCGACGAGGTGGTCTTCGTGCTGGGCCCGCCGCTGGTGACGCTGCTGGCGACCCTGATCGCGCCGCCGGTCGGCTTCCTCACCGGGATCGCGCTCGGCGTGGCCGGCGGCTGGTGGCTGGCCGCCCAGCGCGGCACCGAGCCGCCGCTGCACCCGGTCGACCCCTTCGCCCCGAAGCGGCGCCGGTCGGTGCTCACCCCGACACTGCTGGTCGTCGTCGTCACCTACATGGCGGTCGGCACCGTGTTCGGCGCGATCGACGTCGTCGTCGTCGGGTTCGCCGAGGAGGAGGGTGCGCACGCCCTGTCCGGCCTGGTGCTGGCGGTGTTCGCCCTCGGCAGCCTGTTCGCCGGGCTGGTCTACGGCCTGGCGAGGCTGCCGGGGACGCTGGTGAGCCGCTTCGCCGCCACGGCCGTGGCCTTCGGCCTGGCCGCGCAGCTGCTCTGGGGTGTCGGCTCGCTGCCGGTGCTGATCGGCTGCGGCTTCCTCGCCGGGCTCACCATCGCACCGGTGCTGGTGTCCGGGACGTCGCTGGTCGAGTCCCGCGTCGCCCCCGGTGTGCTCACCGAGTCACTGGCCTGGACGATCACCGGCCTCACCCTCGGGGTCACCGCGGGCTCGGCGCTCGCGGGGGCGGCCGTGGACGCCTGGGGCGCCGAGGCGGCGTTCGCCGTCCCGGCCGGGGCCGCCGCCCTCGCGGGGCTGCTCGCGCTGGGCGGAACGGCGCTGATCGGCGAGCGCCGGGTCCCCGCAGGATTGGTTGAGGACCGCACCACCGGGTAGGCGGCGAAGGGCCCGATTGCGCGCGACCGATCGCGCGGTCCGCGGCGCCCACCCCCGAACCGGAAGGACCAGCCCATGGCTTCAGCAGTACCCGCCATCGACCTGAACAACGGCGTGCAGATCCCGCAGCTCGGTTTCGGGACCTACCAGGTCCCGCCCGAGAAGACCGCCGACGTCGTCACGACGGCGCTCGAGGTCGGCTACCGGCACATCGACACCGCCGAGATGTACGGCAACGAGAAGGGCGTCGGCGAGGCCGTCGCGCGCTCCGGCATCGACCGCGGCGAGATCTTCGTGACCAGCAAGCTGAACAACGGCTTCCACCGCCGCGACGACGCCCTGCGCGCCTTCGACCAGACGCTGGCCGATCTCGGCTCCGACTACCTGGACCTGTTCCTCATCCACTGGCCGCTGCCAGGGATCGACGTCGACTACGTCGAGACCTGGAAGGCCATGGAGGAGATCTACGCGAGCGGTCGCTGCAAGGCGATCGGCGTCTCCAACTTCAACCCCCACCACCTGCGGCGGCTGTTCGGCGAGACCGAGATCAAGCCGGCGGTGAACCAGATCGAGGTGCACCCGTTCCTCGCCCAGGACGACGTCCGGGCCTTCAACGCCGAGCACGAGATCGTCACCGAGGCGTGGTCGCCGATCGCCCAGGGCAAGGTGCTCGACGACCAGGCGGTCGTCGCGATCGCCGAGCGGCTCGGCCGGACGCCCGCGCAGATCGTGCTCCGCTGGCACATCGAGCGCGGCGACGTCGTCTTCCCGAAGTCGTCCTCGCGCGAGCGGATGGCGGAGAACTTCGCGCTGTTCGACTTCGAGCTGGAGACCGGAGACCTGGCCACGCTGACCGGCCTGGACCGCGGCGAGCGCACCGGCCCGGACCCGGACACGTTCAACTACATCCCGGGCTGACCTCGCCGTCCTGGCTCACCTGATGGGGTCCTGGCTCAGCGTCGACCGTGAGCCAGGACCCCTGTTGATCAGGTCACCTGATCAACAGCGGGCGCCTCAGCCGGTGGCTGTCCGCAGGAGGGCGGCGCGGACGACGGCGACCACGGTGGCGTCGTCCACGCCGTCCTCCCGGGCCGCCCGGGCCAGCGCCTCCGCGGCGGCGCGCACCCGGTCCTGCACGCCGCGGACCGGGACGCCACCGGTGACGACCGTGCCGGTGCGCCGGCGGCTGGCCACGAGCCCGGCCGTCTCGAGCTCCGCGTAGGCGCGCGCCACCGTGCCGACCGCCACGCCGAGGTCGGCGGCGAGCGCCCGCATGGTGGGCAGCCGGGCGCCCTCGGCGAGCACCCCGCCGTGCACGAGCGCGGCGATCTGGCCGCGGATCTGCTCGTAGGGCGGGATCGGGCTGCCGACGTCGACGGTGAGTGCCGGTGGCTGCGGGCTCATGCCGCGGCGGGCACGCGGTCGGCCGGGACGCCGGGGGCTCGCCAGCACGTGACGACCACGCCCCCGAGCATCGCCGCGAGGCCGGCCAGGGCCGCCACCGCGGCCCAGGTGTCGAGCCACGGGCCGGAACCGGCCGAGCTCGTGCCCAGGCCGTGCAGCGCGGTCCCGCCCACGAGCAGCAGACCCCCGGCGACGACCAGGGTGACGCCGGCGGCGATGCGCAGCACGCGGTGCGCGGAGGCGCGGCGCAGGGCGTCCTCGATCCGCTCGTCCTCGGTGGCCACCGCGGGGCGCTGGGCGACCACCCAGAGGGCCAGCGCCGCGACGGCCGCCAGCGCCAGCAGGCCGATGGCGCCCGGCCGCCCGTAGAAGAGCCCGGGGAAGGGGCTCGCCCTGGCGGAGGAGAAGGCGTCGGGCGCGTAGGTGACGCTGCGGCCGTCAGGGGCGGCGAGGAGCGCCCCGCCCGCGAGGGTGACCACGGCGAGGGCGGCGGCGATCCCGCCGGTGCGCACCAGCCACCGCGGCGCGGTGTGGAGCAGCCCCCGCCGCACCAGCCGGGCCCGGCGCACGTCCCCGGCCGGTCGCGGCCAGGTCAGCTCGCCGAGCCCCAGGACGGCGACGTGCACGACCCCGAACGTCAGGAGCGTGAGCAGGACGGTGACGCCCTGCCCACCCGGCGCGGTGTCGCCGACCTCGGCCTCGAGGACGACGAGGGCCGCGGCGGCGCCGAGGACGTAGGCGGCGGCCGCGGTGCGGGTGGCGTGCCGGCGCGCGGCGGCGACGGCCTCCTCACGGCTGGGTGGCGACCGGCGCGCCAGGCCCGCACCGACGACCACGGTGACGACCAGGACCACCAGCAGCAGGAGCGGTACACCGGCCACGTCGACCTCCACACAGTCAATGAATCAAGAGATTGGAACATTGGCTCAGTCGGCAGCGGCCTGTCAAGGACGCCCGGCGGCGGGTCCCTTGCGTGGGGCATACCGCGTATGCATACTCCGTATCCATGTCCATCCGACACGGTCTGCTCGCGCTCCTGGAGCGCGGCCCCAGCCACGGCTACCAGCTCCGCGCCGAGTTCGACGCGGCCACCGGGGCCACCTGGCCCCTGAACGTCGGGCAGGTCTACTCGACGCTGGACCGGCTCGAGCGCGACGGGCTGGTGGCCCAGGACGGACCGCCGGACGCCGACGGCCGCATCGCCTACCGGATCACCGACGTCGGCCAGGCGGAGCTGCGCGGCTGGTTCGCCTCCCCGGTGAGCCCGAAGGGCGCCCCGCGGGACGAGCTGGCCATCAAGCTGGCCCTGGCGGTCACCACGCCGGGGGTCGACGTCCTGGACGTGGTGCAGACCCAGCGCACCGCGACCATGACCGGCCTCCAGGAGCTCACCCGGCTCAAGACGCGGGTGGCCGACGACGTCGAGCTCGCGTGGTCCCTGGTCCTGGACTCGCTCGTCTTCCGGGCGGAGGCCGAGATCCGCTGGCTCGACCACTGCGAGGCGCGGGTCGCCCGCGCGGCGGCCGAGCGGCGCAGCCCGGCGGCCGCCCCACCCGCGCCGGCGGCCGACACCGTCGCGGCCGGGAAGCGGGGCCGGCGATGAGCGAGGCGGTGCTGCGGCTGTCCGGGGTCACCCGCGAGCACCGGCAGGGCGACGTCGTCGTCCAGGCGCTGCGCGGTGTGGACCTCGCCGTCCACCCGGGGGAACTGGTCGCGGTCATGGGGCCGTCGGGTTCGGGCAAGTCGACCCTGCTGCACCTCGCCGGCGGGCTGGACAGCCCGACGACGGGCGCCGTCGTCGTCGAGGGCCGCGACCTGGCCACCCTCGGCCCGGCCCAGGTGGCGGCGGTCCGCCGCCGCAGCGTCGGCTACGTCTTCCAGGCCCTCAACCTGCTGCCCTCTCTGTCGGCCGTCGAGAACGTCGCCCTGCCGCTGGAGCTGGACGGCGTCCGGGGCGGGATGGCGCGGCGCGCAGCCCGGGAGGCGCTGGACGAGGTGGGGGTGGGCGCGCTGGCCGGGCGCTTCCCCGACGAGATGTCCGGCGGGCAGCAGCAGCGGGTGGCCATCGCCCGCGCGCTCGTCGGCCCGCGCCGGCTGCTGCTCGCCGACGAGCCCACCGGCGCCTTGGACTCGACCACCGGCGAGGAGGTGCTGCGGGTGCTGCGCGGCCGCTGCGAGGCCGGGGCCGCCGGGGTGCTGGTCACCCACGAGGCCCGGCACGCCGCGTGGGCCGACCGCGTCGTCTTCCTGCGGGACGGCGTCGTCGTCGACCAGAGCGGGCCGGCCGCGGCGGCAGAGTCGCTGCTGCCCGCCGGCGGCGTCGGGTGAGCGGCTGGCTGACGCGCTGGCGCCTCGCGCTGCGCATCGCCCGCCGGGACGCGCGGCGGCACCGTGGCCGCACCGCCCTCGTCCTGGTGATGGTCGGGCTGCCCGTCCTCGTCGTCGTCGGTGCCGACACGCTGCTGCGCACCTGGCAGATCAGCCCCGGGGAGTCGGTGCCGTGGACGCTGGGTGCCGCCGACGCGCGCATCGAGGGGATCGCTCGGAGCCCCATCGAGGCCGATCCGCTCACCGGCGAGCCGCTGGTCTACGAGCCGGACGAGGACGCGCCACCGTGGTCCGCCGCCGAGGTCCGCGCCCTGCTGCCGGACGGCGCGGAGGTCGCCGAGCGCATCGTCGGCCGCCTCGCCTACCGGACCGACGCGGGCTACGCCGACGACATCGCCTTCGCCGACGACCTCGGCCGGCCGATCCGGGACGGCGCCGTCGCGGTGGTCGAGGGGCGCGTCCCGGCGACGACCGACGAGGTCGCGGTGAGCGCCGCGGTGGCCGATCGCGCCGGCGTCGCGCTGGGGGACACGCTCCGGGTGACCGCCGACGACGTCCCCCTGACCGTCGTCGGTTTCGTGGCTCCGGGCGCCGGTGGGCGTGACGACCTCCTCGTGGTGGCGCCGGGGTCGGCCGACCTGCTGCGCTCGCCCAGCAGCGAGTTCTACGTCTCGGTGCCCGGCGAGCTGGAGTGGTCTGCCGTGCGCGAGCTCAATGCCGCGGGCCTCGCCGTCGTCTCGCGGGCGGTGGTGGCCGATCCGCCCGCCGAGGAGGAGTACCGGTCGGGTGCCGCGGCGAGCGGCCCGAATGCCGCCGAGATGGCCGTCCTCGCGCTGATCGTGGTCGGCATCCTGCTCGAGGTCGTGCTGCTGGCAGGCCCGGCGTTCGCCGTGGGGTTGCGACGGCAGCGGCGCGACCTCGCCCTGCTGGCCGCGGCCGGCGGGAGCCCCGCGGACCTGCGGCGGACCGTGCTGGCGTCGGGCATGGTGCTCGGCGGTGGGGCGGCGGCCGGCGGCGCGCTGCTGGGCATCGGCCTGGCGTGGCCGGCGCTCCCGCTGATCGCCGAGCGGGCCGACGTGCGGTTCGGCCCGTTCGACGTCGCGCCGTTCGACGTCCTGGCCGTCGTCGCCACCGGGCTGCTCGCGGGCCTCGCCGCCGCCGCCGTCCCGGCACGGCAGGCGGCCCGGACCGATGTCGTCCCCGCACTCGGTGGGCGCCGGGGTCAGGTGCGCACCTCCTGGCGGCTGCCGGTCCTCGGGCTGTGCGCCGTCGCGGCCGGCGCGGTGCTCACCGTGCTCGGCACGCAGGGGAACGAGTTCGGCGTGGCCGCCGGCGCGGTGCTGCTCGTCCTCGGCGCGGTCGTGGCGACGCCGTGGCTGGTCGGGCTGCTCGCCCCGCTGGCCCGGTGGCTGCCGGCCCCGGGGCTGATCGCGGTCCGGGACGCCACCCGCAACCGGACCCGCACCGCCTCGGCCGTCGCCGCCGTCATGGCCACCGTCGCCGCGGTGACGGCGATGGCCATCGGCAGCCAGAGCGACAGCACGCAGGACCGCCGCGACTACGTCGCCCAGGCGCCGATGGGTGCGGCCGTGGTGACCCTCTTCCAGGCCGGCGAGGAAGGCTGGGCCGCCGTCGAGGGGATCGTGGCCGACCAGCTGCCCGGCTCCCCGGTCGGCCGGATCGGGTCCGTCGCCTACACCGAGGACGAGCCCCGCTCGCTGACGCCGGTCCGGGCCGGCTGCACCGGCGGGCCGGGCGAGTGCCACTGGTTCCCCGAGGACGTGGCCTGGCTGCGACCCACCTTCGGCGGCGAGGTGGTGGTGGCGGACGCCGGGACGGCGGCCGCGGCGACCCCTGACCAATGGCGCGACGAGGTGACCGCGGCCCTGCGGGCGGGGCGGGTGGTGGTGTTCGGCGGGGGGGCCGTGGATCCGGCGGGGGAGGTCACGCTGCTGGGTTCCACGTGGAACGGCAGCTCGGACGAGATCCTCGGCCGGGCGGCGCTGCCCGCCACGGAGATCGCGGTCTCGCCCGGTGCCGAGCTCCAGGTGCCGTCGCTGGTGGTGGTGCCCCCCGTGCTGGCCGACCGGCTCCCCGTGCCGGTGACGACGACGTCGCTGGTGATCGGCGGTCCGCAGGCCCCGGTCAGCCCGGCCGCGGAGCAGCGACTGAGCGAGGCGGTGCGCGCCGTGACGGCCCAGGCGTACGTGTACGTGGAGCGGGGATGGTCCGACGGGCTGGCGATCGGCCGGCTGCTGCTGTTCGCCGTGGGCGGGGTGCTGGTGCTCGTGGCCACGCTGACCGCCACCGGGCTCGCGCTCGCCGACGCGCGGCCCGACCTGGCCACGCTCGCGGCGATCGGGGCCGCGCCCCGTACCCGCCGGTCCATCGCGATGGGATCGGCGGCGGTCATCGGCGTCGGCGGGGCGCTGCTCGGCCTGCTGGTGGGCGCCGGACCGGGGATCGCGGTGGCGTACCCGCTCACCAGCACCGACTTCGGCGCGGGCGCACGGCCGCTGATCGACGTCCCGTGGCTGCTGCTCGGCGGCGTGGCCGTGGCGGTGCCGCTGCTCGCCGTCGTCGTCACCGGCCTGGCGGTCCGCTCCCGGCTGCCGATGGTGTCCCGTCTGGACGGGTGACGCCGACAGGCGTCCTGGCTCACCGTTCGGGGTCCTGGCTCACTGTCGACGGTGAGCCAGGACCCGGAACGATCAGGTCACCTGATCATCAGTCGGTGGTGACGAAGTCGATGAGCTCCTCGACCCGGCCGATCAGGGTGGGCTCGAGGTCGGTCCAGACCTTCACCCGGGCGAGGATGCGCTGCGCCCACACGTAGCCGGTGTCGTCCTCCCAGCCCAGCCGCTTGCAGACGCCGGTCTTCCAGTCCTCGCCCTTGGGCACGGTCGGCCAGGCCTTGATCCCGACGACGGACGGCTTGACCGCCTGCCAGATGTCGATGAACGGGTGGCCGACCACCAAGGCGTGGTCGCCGGTGATCTGCGCGGCGATCCGGGACTCCTTGGAGCCGGTCACCAGGTGGTCGACGAGCACGCCGAGCCGGCGTCCGGACGACGGCTTGAAGTCGCGCACGATCCCGGGCAGGTCGTCGACGCCGTGCAGCGGCTCGACGACGACGCCCTCGATCCGCAGGTCGTGGCCCCAGACCTTCTCGACCAGCTCGGCGTCGTGCTTGCCCTCGACGTAGATGCGCCCCTCGCGGGCGACGCGGGCACGGGCGCCGGCGACGTACGTCGACCCCGAGGCGCTGCGCTGCGGGCCCGAGGGCGCGCTCTGCTTCGGCCGCACGAGCCGGACCGGCCGGCCGTCGACCCAGAAGCCGGGGCCGAGGGGGTAGGCGCGGACGCGCCCGAACCGGTCCTCGAGGTGGACGACGTCCTTCTCGCAGCGCACCACGGCGCCGACGAACCCGCTGCTGGGGTCCTCGACGACGACGTCCTTGAGGGCCTCGACCTCGGGGGCCGGCTTCTTGACGGTGCGCGGGTGGACCAGGTTGTCGTACGGCGAACGGGGAGGCACCCCTCCATGCTGGGCACCGCCGCCCGGGTCGTGCGGGCGACGCGCCGAGCGGGGGCGCGGCCGATGTGCCGGACCGCTCCCGGACGACACGCCCGGGTCGTGTCGAACCACGCAGCGTCACGAGCGCTACGGCCACCGGCGCGGGAGACGGGCGGTGCGGTGGCGCTCCGCCCACCCCCCGCGTGACCTGCGTCGATGTCCTCGTCCGAGGGGGGCGCACCCCCGGATCCGGTCGCCTCGAGGAAGGCGGCCCCGGGGCCCGGGGCCCAGCCGATCTCGATCGAGTCGTTTCGCGGCGATCATCCCGGTCACCCATCTCTGCGACGAACGATCCCCGAGCCTGGATAGGAGCGACAAGACGATGATCGGCACCGAGACCATCAGCCGAGTGATCGGCCAGGACGTGTACGACGAGACCGGCAGCAAGATCGGGTCCGCCTCCGAGGTCTACCTCGACGACGAGACCGGTCAGCCCGAGTGGGTCACCGTGAAGACCGGCATGTTCGGGACGAAGGAGTCCTTCGTCCCCATCCGTGACGCGAACCTGACCGACGACGGCCTTCGCGTACCGGTCAGCAAGGACCGCGTCAAGGACGCGCCCAAGATCGACACCGACGGTCACCTCTCCCCGCAGGAGGAGCAGGAGCTGTACCGGTACTACGGCATGGGCACCGGCACGACCGAGACGACGGGTCGCACCGAGACGGCGGGCACGGCCGGCACCACCGGCCGGACCGACACCGCCGGCACCGTCGGCCACGACACCTCCGGCCCCACCACGGACAACGCGATGACGCGGTCCGAGGAGCACCTCAACGTGGGGACCCGTACCGAGGAGACCGGCCGGGCCCGCCTGCGCAAGTTCGTGGTCACCGAGAACGTCACCGAGACCGTGCCGACCTCGCACGAGGAGGTCCGCCTCGAGCGCGAGCCCATCACCGACGCCAACGTCGGCAACGCGATGGACGGGCCCGCGATCAGCGAGGAGGAGCACGAGGTCGTGCTCCACGGCGAGCGCCCGGTCGTCGAGAAGGAGGCCGTCCCGGTGGAGCGTGTCCGCCTGGACAAGGAGACGGTCACCGAGCAGGCCCAGGTCAACGAGACCCTCCGCAAGGAAGAGGTCGAGATCGAGGGTGGCGACGACAACCGCCGCATGTGATCGACACCCGGCGCACGCGCCGGGGCACTGACGCACGGCGGCCGACCGAGACCAGACTCCGGTCGGCCGCCGTTGTCGTGCGTGCAGCAGGTCAGTCGCGCAGGCAGGCGGTCAGCGCGCCGACCATCAGCGGGACGTCCCGGGCCGACGCCAGCTCGCGGCACGAGTGCATCGCGAGCATCGGCGCCCCGATGTCGACCGTCGCGACGCCCAGCCGGGTCGCGGTCAGCGGGCCGATCGTGCTCCCGCACGGGAGGTCGGCCCGGGTGACGAACGTCTGCACCGGCACGCCGGCGTCGTCGCAGCGCTCGGTGAACCAGCCGCCGGAGGCGGCGTCGGTGGCGTAGGCCTGGTTGGCGTTCACCTTCAGCACGGGCCCGCCGCCCAGCTCCGGCCGGTGCGCCGGCTCGTGCCGCTCGGCCCGGGTCGGGTGGACGGCGTGGGCCATGTCGGCCGACACCAGCACGGAGCGGGCCAGCGCACGGTGCACCCCCTGCGCATCCGCCGGGTCGGTCGCCGCGGCCAGCCGCTGGACGACGTCCTCGAGGAAGCTGCCGCGGGCACCGGACATCGAGCCGCTGCCCACCTCCTCGTGGTCGTTGCAGACGAGCAGCTGGGTGCGCGGCCCCGCCGGCGCGGCGAGCAGTGCCAGCAGCCCGGAGTGGCAGCAGGCCAGATCGTCCAGCCGGGGTGCGGCCACCCAGGAGCCGTCCGCTCCGGCCCGTGACGACGGCTGGGTGTCGGCCAGCACCAGGTCGGTGCCGACGACGTCGCCGACGCCCACCCCGGCCTCGGCGGCGAGCGCCTCGGTGAGCCCGGGGCCGGTGCCGAGGTCGCGGTCCCACACCGGCACGAGGTGCTGCTGCGGGTCGAGGGTCAGCCCCTCGCGGACGCTGCGGTCCAGGTGGATGGCCAGGGACGGCAGCCGCAGCGGCGCGCCGGGCAGCCGGACCAGGGCGGTGGTCCCGCCGCGCAGGGCGAGCCGCCCCGCCACGGTCAGCTCGCGGTCCAGCCAGGTGTGCCAGAGGCCGCCGCCGTAGGGCTCGACGCCGACCAGCCGGTACCCGGACTGCCGGACGTCGGTGCGCGGGCGCACCTTGAACGTCGGCGAGTCGGTGTGCGCGCCGACCAGCCGCATGCCGGTCTCCGCCAGCGGGCCGCTGCCCATCCGGAAGGCGATCAGGCTGCCGTGCCGGACCACGAAGTGCTGGCCCCCGGGCGCCGGTGCCCAGGAGTCGGCCTCGGACAGCTCGGTGAACCCGGCGGCGCGCAGCCGGCGCGCCAGCTCGGCGACCGCGTGGGCGGGGGAGGGCGAGGCGTCGACGAACGCCCGCAGGTCGTCGCCGAGGGCGAACTCGTCGGTCGGGGCGGCATCCGTCGTCGGCATGCGGCCATGGTGCCCGACGCCCGGGCGGCGGCGGGCGCGCGGGAGGAAGCGCCCAGGTGGGATGCTCGCCGGGTGAGCCAGCCCACGGTCCCCGGGAGTCCCATCGAGCTGTCCGCCGCGCTCGAGGGCACCGGCTACCTGCCCGACGACGGCCTGGCCACCGCCGCCTACCTGGCGCTGGCCATGCACCGCCCGCTGTTCCTGGAGGGGGAGGCCGGCGTCGGGAAGACCGCGCTGGCCCAGGCCCTGGCGCAGATCACCGGCCGGCCGCTCTACCGGCTGCAGTGCTACGAGGGGCTCGAGGCCAGCCAGGCGCTCTACGACTGGGACTTCGGCCGCCAGTTGCTGCACCTGCGGGCCGCCGAGGCCGCGCACGCCGCCGACGACCCGGCGAGCCTGGAGGCCTCCCTCTACGACCGCCGGTTCCTCCTGGCCCGGCCGCTGCTGCAGGCGCTCGAGGACTCACCGAGCGTGCTGCTCGTCGACGAGGTGGACCGCGCCGACGACGAGTTCGAGGCGTTCCTGCTCGAGGTGCTGAGCGACTTCACCATCTCCATCCCCGAGCTCGGGACGGTGCGCGCGCAGACGCCCCCGCTGGTCGTCCTCACCTCCAACCGCACGCGCGAGGTGCACGACGCGCTCAAGCGCCGCTGCCTCTACCACTGGCTGGCTCACCCGGACTTCGACCGCGAGGTGGCGATCCTGCGCCGCCGGCTGCCGCAGGTGACCGAGCAGCTGGCCCGGCAGGTGGCCCGGGCGACGTCGACGTTGCGGACTCTCGACCTGCTCAAGCCGCCGGGGGTCGCCGAGGCCATGGACTGGGCGACGGCGCTGCACACGCTGGGGGCCCGCGACCTCGACCCCGACCTCGCGGCCCGCACGCTCGGCGCGGTGCTGAAGTACCGGGAGGACACCGAGCGGGTGCGGTCGCTGGCGCCGGAGGCCCTCTTCGGTGGCTGACGGTCCGGGGACGGCGGGAGGGCGCGACGTCGTCGACACCGTGCTGGGCTTCGCCCGCACGCTGCGGCACGCCGGCGTGGCCGCCTCGCCGGACCGGGTCGAGGCGATGCTCGGCGCGCTGGGCCACCTCGACGTCCTCGCGCCGTCCGCCGTCTACTGGGCCGGGCGGCTGACGCTGTGCTCGGGGCCGGACGACCTGGACCGCTACGACGCCGCCTTCCTCGCCTGGTTCTCCGGGCGCCGGCCGCGACCGGTCCCGCCGAGCGCACAGGTGCCGCCGCGGCTGGCCGCGAGCGCGCCGCTGGACGCAGGCAGCGGCGAGGGTGACGACGACACCGACACGCCGGACCTGGCCGCGCGGGCGAGCGCCGACGAGGTGCTGCGGCACCGGGACGTGGCCGGGCTGACAGACGCCGAGCGGGCGCACCTGCGCCGGCTGTTCGCGCTGCTCGTGCCCGCCGCGCCGATGCGCCCGGCCCGGCGGCGGCGCCCGGCGGCACACGGCGGGGTGCACCCGGCCCGGACGGTGCGGCGGGCGCTGCGCGACGGCGGGGAGATCAGCCGGCTGGTGCACCGCCGCGCACGGCCGCGCGCCCGCCGGGTCGTGCTGCTGATCGACGTCTCCGGGTCGATGACCCCGTACGCGGACGCGCTGCTGCGGTTCGCCCACGTCGCGGTGCGGGCCCGGCCGGCGTCGACCGAGGTGTTCACGATCGGCACCCGGCTGACCCGGGTCACCCGCGAGCTGCGGCTGCGCGACCCCGACCGGGCGCTGGCCGCGGGCGGGCAGGCGATTCCGGACTGGTCCGGCGGCACCCGGCTCGGCGAGGTGCTCAAGGCCTTCCTCGACCGGTGGGGCCAGCGCGGCACCGCGCGCGGGGCGGTGGTCGTCGTCTGCAGCGACGGCTGGGAGCGTGGGGACGCCGGGCTGCTGCGCGAGCAGATGGCCCGGCTGCGGCGGCTGTCGCACGCCGTGGTCTGGGTCAATCCGCACAAGGGCCGGACGGGGTACGAGCCCCTCACCGGCGGGATGCAGGCGGCGCTGCCGTCGGTGGACCACTTCGTGGCCGGGCACAGCATGGCCGCGTTCGAGGAGCTGTCGGGAGTGATAGCGCATGCGTGATGTCCTGGACGACCTGGTGGGCTGGTGGCAGGCGGGTGAGACCGTCGGCGTGGGCACCGTGGTGGGCACCTGGCGCTCGGCGCCCCGGCCCGCCGGCGCCTCGATGCTGGTCGGCCCGGACGGGACGGCGGTCGGCAGCGTCTCCGGCGGCTGCGTCGAGGGCGCGGTCTACGAGGAGGCCAAGGACGCCGTCGAGACCGGCGAGCCGGTGCTGCGCCGCTACGGCGTCAGCGACGACGACGCCTTCGCGGTGGGCCTGACCTGCGGCGGGATCCTCGACGTCTTCGTGGAGTCGGTCTCGCGCGAGTCGTTCCCGGAGCTGGGCGAGGTCGCCGCGTCGGTGGGGCGGCACGAGCCGGTCGCCGTCGTCACCGTGGTGGCCGGCCCGGACGACCGGCTGGGCCGCCGCCTGGTGCTCTGGCCCGACCGGGCCTCGGGGACGCTGGGCTCCGGGCGGCTGGACGCCGCGGTCGCCGACGACGCCCGCGGCATGCTGGCCGCCGGGCGCACCGCCCTGCTGCACGTGGGTCACGACGGCGAGCGGCGCGGTGACGACCTGACCCTGTTCGTCAACTCCTTCGCCCCGGCGGCCCGGATGGTCGTGTTCGGCGCGATCGACTTCGCCGCCGCCGTCGCCCGGGTCGGGGCGTTCCTCGGCTACCGGGTGACCGTCTGCGACGCCCGTCCGGTGTTCGCCACGGCCAAGCGCTTCCCCGAGGCGCACGAGGTGGTGGTCGAGTGGCCGCACCGCTACCTGCAGGCCGAGCTCGACGCGGAACGGATCGACGAGCGCACGGTGCTGTGCGTGCTCACCCACGACCCCAAGTTCGACGTCCCGCTGCTCGAGGTGGCCCTGCGCGCCCCGGTCGCCTACGTGGGCGCGATGGGCTCGCGGCGCACCCACGACGAGCGGATGACGCGGCTGACCGAGGCGGGGCTGACCGCCGAGGAGCTCGGCCGGCTCGCCTCGCCGATCGGGCTGGACCTGGGCGCCCGCACCCCGGAGGAGACGGCGGTGTCGATCGCCGCCGAGATCATCGCCGGGCGCTGGGGCGGCACGGGCGAGCGGCTGGCCGAGGTGCAGGGCCCGATCCACCGCACCGCCGATCGGTGAGCGCGGCTCCCGCCTTCCCGCACCGCTACGACGTCGAGGTCGTCGGGTTGCTCGCCTCGCCGGTGCACCGGTACGACGGCCGGCCCGGGACGGCGGTGCCGGAGCAGGCGGCGGACCGGCGGGACCGCCTGGAGGTCCGGGCCGGGATCGGCGTCGTGGGGGATCGCTACGCCGGGAAGCCCGCGCACCGGGACGCCCAGGTGACCGTGCTGGCGGTGGAGTCGCTCGAGGCGCTGGCCGCGGAGCTGGGTACCGCGCCGTTCGACCCGCTCCTGGCCCGGCGCACCGTCGTGCTGCGCGGGGCCGAGGTGGAGGCGCTGCGCGGGGTGGAGTTCTCCCTCGACTGCGGCGAGGGGGCCGTCCTCCTGCGGGGTGGCCGGCCGGCGAACCCGTGCGCCTGGATGGACACCGTGCTGGCGGCCGGCGCGCACCGCGGCATGCGGGGGCGCGGCGGGGTGCGGTGCGCCGCCCTGTCCGACGGGGTGCTGCGGCTCGGGCCGGCCGTGCTGGGCAGCGCCGTCCCGCTGGACCCGGCCCGCGCCGGCGCGCCGGTCCGGCCCGCGCCACGCCGGCTGCGCTGACCACCGACACGCCGGGCGGGGCGGCTGCCGGTCCCGGGGCCCGCAGGGCCGCAGGATTCCTCCGGCCGGACGCCTGGGTTCCGGGATCGAGCACCCCCCGGAGGAACCCCCATGCGCACCCCCCAGCTCACCGTGGCCGCGGCCGCGGCGCTCCTGCTCACCGCCTGCGGCGGCGGCGGTCCGCTCGACGGCGCGACCGGCCCCGAGGTGGCCGATGCGGCTGCCGGCGCCCTGGAGGAAGCGGGCTCGTTCCGCGTCTCCGGCGAGATGACCTCGAACGGCGAGGAGGGTGAGGTCGACCTGCACGTGCAGGGGGACGACCTCACCGGGACCATCACGACCGCGGGCGTCGAGCTCCAGCTGCTGAGCGTCGGCGGCTCGGTGTACATGCAGGCGCCACCGGAGTTCTGGGCCTCCTTCGGCATGCCCGAGGACATGGCCGGCACGTTCCAGGACCAGTGGGTTGTCGTGCCCGGCGAGGCGATGGCCGAGTTCGACGAGTTCTCCCTCGACGGCTTCGTCGACCAGCTCCGCAACCCGGAGAGCGAGGTCCAGGAGGAGGTGACCGAGGCCGAGCTCGACGGCGAGGACGTCGTCGTCGTCGAGCAGGAGGACGGGAGCAGGCTGTTCGTCGCCAACGACGACCCGGCCTACCCGCTGCAGATGACCACCGACGGCGACTCGGCCGGGACGATCACGTTCAGCCGGTTCGGCGAGGAGGAGGAGATCTCCGCCCCCGCCGACGCCATCGACCTCATGACGATGATGGGCGGCGCCTGACCGCCGCTGCCCTGGACCGGTCGGCCGTCGCCCGGGCCGGCCGGTCAGGGCAGACTGCGCGCTGAGACCTGCGACGAGGGGAGCCCGGTGCGCGTCGGACCTGCGGTGCCCGGCCCGGTCATCGGGCTGCGGCGGGAGCGCGAGGTGCTCACCGTCGCGCTGCGGACCAACCGGCACGTCGTCCTCGAGGGGCCGCCGGGGACGGGCAAGTCCACCCTGCTGCGCGCCATCGCCGGCGAGGCCGGCCAGGACGTCGTCTTCGTCGAGGGCAACGCGGAGCTGACCCCGGCACGGCTGGTCGGCACCTACGACCCGGCCGCGGTCATGGCCGAGGGCTACGTGCCGGGCAGCTTCACCGACGGCCCGCTGCTCACCGCCATGCGCGGCTCGGGCCTGCTCTACCTGGAGGAGCTCAACCGCATCCCCGAGGAGACCCTCAACGTCCTCATCACCGTGCTGACCGAGGGCGAGATCGCCGTGCCGCGGCTGGGCACCGTGCGGGCGACCGGCGGCTTCCGGCTCATCGCGGCCATGAACCCGTTCGACGCGATCGGCACCGCGCGGGTCGGGCAGGCGATCGCCGACCGGATGTGCCGGGTGGTCCTCGGCTACCAGGACGAGCCCGCCGAGCAGGCGATCGTCGAGGCGGTCACCGCCGCGGAGCCCCGGCCGGTGGCGCTCGCGGTGCGGTTGGTGCGGGCCACCCGGGACCACCGCGACCTGCGCACCGGGTCGTCGGTACGCGGCGCGATCGACCTCGTCCTGCTGCTCGACGGCCTGCTCGACCTGCGTGGCATCGGCGGTCTGGCCGACGCCGGTGCGCGCGAGGCGGCGCGGGACGCGCTGCACGCTGCGCTGTCCGGCCGGATCAAGGTGACCGAGGGGGTCGAGCGGACACCGGAGAGCGTCCTCGACGAGATCCTGGACCGGGTGTGGCCGGCCGACGCCGGCGCTCCGCCCGACGGGTCGCCCGGCGCGCCCCCGGCCCTCGCCGGGGACGGCCCGGGAAAAGCGGGAGGCCTGCCGCCTGAGGCGGCAGGCCCGGATGCAGGGGGCGCCCCGCGCGAGCGGCCGGGCCGGCGCGGCCCGCGGCAGACCTCGCGGCGGGAGCTGCAGCTGCGGCACGCCTCGTTCGACGAGGTCAGCCCCGAGGTGGGGGAGCTGGACGAGGACGCCTTCGCCGCGGTGATGGGCGCCGACCCCGACGCGGCCGCCGCGCTGCTGGCCGATCTGGCCCTGGCCACCGACCGGGAGCTCCGCTCGGCCGCGCGCCGGCTGGCGGCGCGGGTGTTCGTGCAGGTCGGCCGGGTGGGCAGCGCCCGCGTCCGGGGGACCCGGCGCCTGGTACCGACCCGTGGCGGGGACGGCGACCTGGACCTCGACCGCACGCTGGACCGCTGGAGCGGGCCGTGGCCGCCCGCGCCCGAGGACACGGTGACCCGGCGGTGGACCGGATCGCGCCGGGCCGTGTGCCTGGTGGTCGACCGGTCGGGCTCGATGAGCGGGCTGGGGGTGGCGATCGCGGCGGTGGCCGCCGCCGGCGTCGTCCTGGCGGCCGGTGAGCGGCTGGAGACCAGCGTGCTGGCCTTCGCCGACCGGGTGGAGGTGCTGCAGCAGCACGGTCGGCACCGCTCCGCCGAGGACCTGGTGCTCGCCCTCGTGGGGCTGCGCGGGCACGGGACGACCGACGTCGCCGCCGCCCTGCGGGAGGCGGCGGCGCAGCTGCGCACGGCGGCGCACGCCGACGAGCGGGTGGTCGTGCTGCTGTCGGACTGCCTGGCCACCGCGGGCGACGCCGCCGAGTCCGCGCTGGCCGGCATCGACCGGCTCGACGTGCTCTGCCCGCTGCCCGACGGCGGCCCCGAGGCCGAGGCGCTCACGGCGTCCCGGGCGCTGGCCGCGCGCGGCGGCGGGTCGGTGGCCCCGGTCCGGTCGCTCACCGACCTCGGCCCCGCGCTGACCAGGCTGCTCGCCTGAGCCGCACCCGCGTCGAGCCCGCCGCCCGCGGTAGGTGTCGCTCCGCGACGGTCGGACTCTGCCCACTCCTGCTGGGCAGAGTCCGAAGCGCGCCGAGAGGGGTGTTCTCCGGGCAATCCGTCTCTGCCCACCCAGGGTGGGCAGAGACGGACCAGCGCGGATCAGGACCCGTGGGGGACGAGCCCCGCGGGGGTCAGCGGTCGGCGTCGGTGTAGACGATCATCCCGCGGATGTTCTTGCCGTCGCGCATGTCCTCGTAGCCCTGGTTGACGTCCTCGAGGGAGTACTTGGTCGTCACCAGCTCGTCGAGCTTGAGCTGGCCCTCCTGGTAGAGCGAGAGCAGCTCCGGGATGGCGTTGCGCGGGGCGAGGCCACCGAAGATGGCGCCCTGCAGGTCCTTCTGCAGCAGGGTCAGCTCGAACAGGCTGAGCTTGACGTCGACGTTGGCGGCGTTGCCCATGCCGGTGACGACGGCGCGGCCGCCCTTGCCGGTCACGCTGAGGGCGGCCGCGACGTCCTCGCCCTGGATGTCGCCGACGGTGATGATCGTCTTCTCCGCCATCCGGCCCCAGGTCAGCTCGTTGATCGCCGGGGTGGCCTCCTCGATGTTCGCGAAGGTGTGGGTCGCGCCCATGTCCATCGCCCACTCCCGCTTCTGCGCCACCGGCTCGATGACCATGACCCGCTTCGCGCCGGCCGCGGCCGCGCCCTGGACGGCGTTCATGCCGACGCCGCCGACGCCCATGATCACGACGTTCTCGCCGGGGCGGACGTCGGCGACCTTGGTGGCCGAACCCCAGCCGGTGGTGACCCCGCACCCGACCAGCGCCGCCACCTCGAGCGGGATGTCCGGCTCGATCTTCACCACCGAGGCCTGGTGCACGGTCATGTACGGGGAGAACGTGCCGAGCAGGCACATCGGGATGACGTCCTTGCCGCGGGCCTGCACGCGGTAGCTGCCGTCGGAGATCGACGTGCCGGCCAGCAGGTTGGCGCCCAGGTCGCAGAGGTTCTGCTGCCCGCGCGAGCACGGCGGGCACTGCCCGCAGGCCGGGATGAACGCGGTGACGACGTGGTCGCCCTCCTTGAGCCCGCTGACCCCCGGCCCCACCTTGGTGACGACGCCGGCGCCCTCGTGCCCGCCGATCACCGGGTAGAACGCGACCGGGGTGCCGCCGGTGACCAGGTGCTCGTCGCTGTGGCACAGGCCCGATGCGGCGAGCTCGACCTGGACCTCGCCCTCCCGCGGATCGCCGATCTCGATCTCCTCGACCGACCAGTCCTCGCCCACGCCCCACAGGATCGCGCCCTTGGTCTTCACCCAGGTCTTCCTTCCGTCGGCCCGCGTCGTCGCGGGTGCCCGGGCACACGTCGCAGCGGCGTGTGCAGTGCGTCACAGACTGCGGAGCCGGGCGCCCGCCCGTCAAGGCGGGGCAGGTGTGGTGCAACGTGCTGCAGCGACGGGGGCGGGCGTCGGCGAGACTGGCGGCATGCCCGGCGCCCCCGTCCTCGTGGTCGGGGCCGGCCCGGTCGGGTTGACCGCGGCTCTGCTGCTGGCCCGGCGGGGGCTCGACGTCCTCGTCCTGGAGCGGCACGCGGCGCCCTATCCACTGCCGCGTGCGGTGCACCTGGACGACGAGGTCTTCCGGGCGCTGCAGGCCGCCGGGGTGGCCGACGACGTCGCCGCGCGTTGCCGGCCGATGGCCGGGTTGCGGCTGCTGGACGGCGCACACCGGGTGCTCGCGGAGTTCCGCCGGGCCCCGGACGCCGGCGCGCACGGCTGGCCGCAGGGGTCGTTCGTCCACCAGCCCGACCTGGAGGAGGTGCTGGCCGCCGCGGTGGCGTCGACGCCCGGGATCGAGGTGCACCGCGGCAGCGAGGTGACCGGGCTGCAGCAGTACGGCGCCGCGGTCACCGTGCGGGTGACCGACCGGGCGACCGGGGCGGACCGGTCCGTCCGGGCGGCGGCGGTGCTGGGCTGCGACGGCGCCGGCAGCACCGTCCGGGAGCT
The DNA here is from genome assembly GCF_054051035.1 of Blastococcus sp. SYSU DS0619. Classification (NCBI taxonomy): domain Bacteria; kingdom Bacillati; phylum Actinomycetota; class Actinomycetes; order Geodermatophilales; family Geodermatophilaceae; genus Blastococcus; species Blastococcus sp. SYSU DS0619. The sequence continues at coordinate 274,196 of NZ_JBJHAM010000001.1, forward strand.
GATCGGGGCCCGCATGCGCGACCTCGGCCCGGCCGACCGCTGGCTCGTCGTCGACGGGCGATCAGCCCAGCCGCTGCCGGTCTGGCCCGGGGTGCACCAGGTGTGCGACCCGCGCCGGGCGGCCACGTTCATGCCGGTCACCGGCGACCGCTACCGCTGGGAGTTCCGGCTGGCACCGGGGGAGACGGCCGAGGAGCTGGCCGACCCGGGCCGGCTGGCATCGCTGCTGGCGCCCGTCGCGCAGGCGGCCGACGTCGAGGTGCTGCGGGCGGTCGAGTACACCTTCCGGGCGCAGGTCGCCGACCGCTGGCGGAGCGGTCGGGTGCTGCTGGCCGGCGACGCCGCCCACCTCACCCCGCCGTTCGTCGGTCAGGGTCTGGGGCTCGGGCTGCGCGACGTCCACCAGCTGGCCTGGAAGCTCGCCGCCGTGCTGCGGGGGGAGGCGCCGGACACGCTGCTGGACACCTACCAGGCCGAGCGGGAGCCGCACGCCCGGGCGCTGATCCGGGTGGCGCTGCTGCTGGGCGCGCTGATGACCGGCGGTGGGCGTGGTGGCGCCGTCGCCCGGCGGGCCGTGCTGGCCGCCGTCCGGCGGATCCCCGCGGTGGCCCGGCTGGCCACCGACAGCCGCACCCCACCGCTGCCGCGCGGTCCGCTCGTGGCGCGCCGGGGCCGGGCCGGCCGCCGGCTGGCCGGCACGCTGCTCCCGCAGCCGGAGGTGCTGGTCGACGGTCGCCCCCGCCGGCTGGACGACGTCCTGGGGGACGGCTACGTCGAGATCACCGCGGACCTGCGGATCCGGCGGCCGGACGGCACGGCGCTCCGGATCGAGGACCCGTCCGGTGTGCTCCGGCGCTGGCTGGGCGGGGCCGCACTGGTGCGCGTGCGCCCCGACCGCATCGTCCGGTCCGTCCGGGTGTGAGCGACCGGCCCGGGGTACCGCTCCGGCCATGAACATCGACAAGGGTCAGATCCTGCAGCTGCTGCGCTCCCAGGGCGACGACGCCAAGGCCCAGCAGGCCGACCAGGAGCTCCCCGGCCAGGTGGACACCGAGCGCGACGCCGGGCTGCTGCAGAAGTTCGGCATCGACCCGACGGACCTGGTGAAGAAGCTGGGCGGCGGCGGGGGACTGGGCGGCCTGCTCGGCCGCTGAACCCGGGCGGCCGGGTCTCAGCTACGGCCCGGCCGGCCGATGCCGATGGCGTAGAGGGTGCCGAGGACGGCGCCCGGGGGCAGCGCCACGTAGAGCCACCAGGGGTGGATCCCGCCCACGGTCAGCTCGAGGATGCCCCAGACGAGCAGGTTCACCAGGCTCAGGCAGAGCCAGACGACGGCGAGCACCTGCATGGCCCCGCCGGCGTCGTCGTCGCTGAACGCCCGGCGCGGGCCGGGGGGCGGCGGGAGCGCGGGCAGGTCGGCGGTGACGCGGGCCAGGTCGCCCCGGGTGCGGGCGACCCAGACGTCCTGCACCCGCTGGTCGAACTCCTGCAGGTCGAGCTGGCCGGCGTCGTGCGCACGCTGGAGCCCGGCCGCGACGTCGCTCCGCTCCGCGTCGGAGATGCGCAGGTCGTCGGGGCGCACCGGGTCCGTCACGCCGGTCATCCTCGCAGGACGACCGGCGTGACAGGGGTCAGGTGCGGCGGGGGTCAGGCCTCGCGGCGCCGGCGGGCGGGGGAGGTGGCCAGCAGGGCGTTCTCGACGGCGGTGTCGCCCAGCGCCCGCTCGAAGCCCGGCGGGACGACGAGGTCGTCGCGGCACAGGTCGGAGACCTCCGGGCGGCCGAGGCCGACCATCGCCGAGCCGAGCCCGTCGCGCAGCAGGTCGAGGACGTTCTCCACACCGGCCTGCCCGTTGGCGGCGAGGCCCCACAGGTAGGCGCGGCCGACCATGACGGCCTTGGCGCCGAGGGCGAGGGCCTTGGCGACGTCGCCGCCGCGGCGGATGCCGCCGTCGAGCAGCACCTCGATCTGCTCGCCCACCGCCTCGGCGACGGCCGGGAGCGCGCGGATCGAGGCCGGGGTGCCGTCGAGGTTGTTGCCGCCGTGGTTGGAGACCGAGATGGCGGTGACACCGGCGTCGACGGCGCGCCTGGCGTCGTCGACCCGCATGACGCCCTTGAGCATGAAGGGGCCGTCCCACTGCGAGCGCAGCCAGGCGACGTCCTCCCACGTGGGCATCGGGGAGGCGTTCCACATGCCGTACGCGCCGAAGAACGTGGGCGCCGGGTCGCCCGGCGTCGCGACCATGTTCGGGACGGTCAGGTCGGGGATGCTGCCGGTCCGCGCGAAGTCCAGCAGCCAGCGCGGCTTGACGAGCACCTGCGGCGCGTACTTCCGGGCGGCCTGGAAGTCGATCTTCTCGGGGATGAACGGGCTGCCCCAGTCACGGCCGTAGGCGAACGACCAGTCGAGGGTGGCGATCATCCCGACGGCGCCGGCCTTCCGGGCCCGCTCCATGCGGGCGAGCATCTCGTCGCGGGTGCCCACCCAGTACATCTGGAAGAAGGTCTGCGGGTTGGCCGCGACGACCTCCTCGATCGGCTTGCTGGCGAACGACGACAGCCCCATCGCGACGCCACGGGCGGCCGCGGCCCGGGCGACGGCGACCTCGCCGTCCGGGTGGACGGCCTGCACGCCGGTGGGGCTGATCAGGACCGGCATCGACATGGGCTGGCCCATGACGGTCACCGCCATGTTGCGCTCGTTGGCCAGCCCCGCGGTGTGCGGCGCGAAGCCGATCTCGGCGAACGCCGCGAGGTTGTCCTCCAGCGTCAGCCCGCGCTCGGAGCCCGCGACCAGTGCTCCGTAGACCCCCTTGGGCAGCCGCTTCTTCGCGCGCCGCTGCGCTTCGGCGACCGACTCGAACCACGCGTTGGCCATCGGAACCTCCTCGTCGGCCCGGTCGACCGGGCTGGTGGGCCGGCCCGACGGCCGGTGACACTGAGTGCCACGCTACTGCCGCGGGTGAGACCGCGGCCACACGGGGCCGCCCCGCTGCCCCGGGAGGGTCAGCCGCGCAGGCTGGGGAAGCCCGCCGCCATCTCGGCGAAGGCCTCGCGCAGGTGCGCGGCCAGGCTGGAGTCGCCGTCGGCCAGCCAGGCCTCGAACGCGGTGGTGGCCGCGGCCCGGGTGCTCGCGGCGACCAGCCGGGGGAGCAGGCCGGACGCGGGCGTCCCGGTCCGCGCGGCCACGTGCTGCGCGACCACGCGGTCGACCTCGGCGAAGCGCAGCTGGCTGTGCGCCAGCAGCGCCGGCTCGGTGAGGATCAGCCGCATGCGCTCGCGCAGCAGCGGCAGCTCGGCCTCGGGGTAGTCGTTGACCTCGACGTAGGCGGCGCACACCGTGGTGAGCACCGGCTGGGCGGGGTCCGCCGCGGCGAGCAGCTCCTCGAGCCGGGTCACGTGCCCGCCGAAGTCGCCCCAGACGGCGTCGGCCTTGGTCGGGAAGTAGCGGAAGAAGGTGCGGCGGCTGATCCCGGCGGAGTCGGCCACCTCGTCGCTGGTGACCTCCTCGAACCCGCGGACGGTGAACAGGTCGAGGGCCGCCCGCTCGACCCGGGCCCGCCCCACCGGCGCCGTCCTCGTCTGGGTCACGCGCCGCATTCTGCCCGGCCGCCCCGCGCGCGGCGGTCGGCCGGACACGCGGGGCCCGCTGTTGCCCCTGGCACCGGGTGTCACTAACGTCCGCCTCGACCATGTGACCGCGTTCACGGAGGCCCTCATGCCCGAGCCCACCCAGACCGACGTCGTCGTCCCCGAGGCGCCCGCGACCGAGGAGGCCCTCGTCGAGGAGTCGCTCGTCGAGGAGGTCTCCATCGACGGCATGTGCGGGGTGTACTGATCGACGCCGCGCCGATGACGGACGGGGCCGGCCCGGCGGCCGCGGGGGACTCCGCGTTCGACGCGGAGCTGCCCTGGCGCCGGGCCCGTTCCGTCGCGCTGCGGCCCGAGCCGTTCGGCGCGCTCGTCTACCACTTCGGCAACCGGAAGCTGTCCTTCCTGAAGTCGAAGACGCTGGTCGCCGTCGTCGAGGCGCTCGCGGAGCACCCGACCGCGGCCGCCACGCTGACCGCCTGCGGCGTCCCCGACGCCCAGCGCGGGGCCTACGTGAAGGCGCTGGCCGACCTCGCCCGCTCGCAGATGATCGAACGCCGGGAGACCCCGTGACCGCCGTCCTGCCGTCCCGCCCCACCACGCCCGAGCGCCCCACCGGCGGCCGGCTGATCGACCAGTTCGAGTACGGGCTCGACGCCCCGATCTGCCTGACCTGGGAGCTCACCTACGCCTGCAACCTGGCGTGCGCCCACTGCCTGTCCTCGTCGGGACGGCGCGACCCGCGCGAGCTCTCCACCGCCGAGGCCGAGGCGGTCATCGACGAGCTGCAGCGGATGCAGGTCTTCTACGTCAACGTCGGCGGCGGCGAGCCCACCGTGCGGCCGGACTTCTGGCACCTGCTCGACTACGCCATCGGGCACGACGTCGGCGTCAAGTTCTCCACCAACGGCATCAAGCTCGACAAGACCCGCGCGGCGCAGCTGGCCCGGACCGACTACGTCGACGTGCAGATCTCCCTGGACGGCGCCACGGCCGAGGTGAACGACCGCGTGCGCGGCACCGGCTCCTACGCCACCGCGATCCGGGCGCTGGAGAACCTGGCCGAGGCCGGGATGAAGGACTTCAAGGTCTCCGTCGTCGTCACCCGGGAGAACGCCGGGCAGCTCGACGCGTTCAAGGAGCTCACCGACTCCTTCGGCGCGCAGCTGCGGATCACCCGGCTGCGCCCCTCCGGCCGCGGAGCCGACGTCTGGGACGAGCTGCACCCGACCATGGCCCAGCAGCGCGACCTCTACCAGTGGCTGCTGGCCAACGGCGACGACGTGCTCACCGGCGACTCGTTCTTCCACCTGTCGGCGTTCGGCGAGGCGCTGCCCGGGCTCAACCTCTGCGGCGCCGGCCGGGTCGTCTGCCTGATCGACCCGGTGGGCGACGTCTACGCCTGCCCGTTCGCCATCCACGAGAACTTCCTCGCCGGCAACGTGCGCGACGAGGGCGGCTTCCAGCGGGTCTGGCAGTCCTCGGAGCTGTTCGCCGACCTGCGCAGCCCGCAGACCGGCGGCGCGTGCACCAAGTGCGCGCACTTCGACGCCTGCCGAGGCGGCTGCATGGCGGCGAAGTTCTTCACCGGCCTGCCGCTGGACGGCCCCGACCCCGAGTGCGTGCAGGGCTACGGGGAGACGGCGCTGGCTGCCCGGGACCTCGAGCTGGTCGCCCCCAAGAGCCACATCGACCACTCGCACAAGGGCCCGGTCCGCGGGCAGCCCACCCTGCTCGGCATGCCGGCGATCCCGGTCAAGCCGTGCGACGAGTCGCCGCTGGCCGGGCTGCAGCGCGGCTGATGCGGCGCCGGGCACCACGAGCCCGGTCCCGTCCCGGGGTCGGGCACCCCTGGCACCGGCACCGGGGAGCGCCGACCACCGAGAGGAGAGCGACATCTCCGACGACGACCTGAGGCTCGGCGACCCGGTGGTGACCGGCTCCAGGGTCACCGGCGACGACGGCGCATCCGTCCTGGCCGTGCGGGCCCGCGTGGCGAGGCACCTCGTGGGCCGCGAGCGCGAGCTCGATCTGCTGCTGGCCGCGGTCGCCGCCGGCCGCGACGTGCTGCTGGAGGGGCCGCCGGGCACCTCGAAGTCGACGCTCCTGCGCGCCCTCACGGCGGAGTGGGGCATCCCGCTGGTGTTCGTCGAGGGCAACGCCGACCTCACGCCCACCCGGCTGGTCGGCCACCACGACCCGTCCCGGGTGCTGCGCGAGGACTACACCCCCGCCAACTTCGTGTCCGGTCCCCTGCTCGAGGCCATGCGCTCCGGAGGCTTCCTGTACGTCGAGGAGTTCAACCGGGCGCCCGAGGACACGCTCAACACGCTGCTGACCGCGATGGCGGAGCGCCGGATCGCCGTGCCCCGGGTGGGCACGGTGGCCGCCGAGCCGTCGTTCCGGGTGATCGCGTCGATGAACCCGTACGACAACGTGGGCACGACCCGGCTCTCGACCTCGGTGCACGACCGGCTGTGCCGGCTGGCGATCGGCTACCAGGACGCCGAGGCCGAACGGGGCATCGTCGACCGGCGGACGGGCGTCGGGTCGCCGCGGCTGGTCGCCGACGCGGTCTCGCTCACGCGGGCCACCCGGCAGCGGGAGGACGTCCGCCAGGGCAGCAGCGTGCGCGGGGCCATCGACGTCGCCCTGGTCGCGGCGCAGCTGGCGGCGATGCGCGGGACACCGCTGCCGGGCGAGCCGTCGATCGAGCCGCCGCGTGGCCTGCCCGAGGCGTACACGGCGGTCGTGCTGGACGCCCTCATGCTGGCGCTGTCGGGGCGGATCTTCCTCGACGAGACGGTCGAGAGCACTCCGGAGGCGGTGCTGCGGGAGATCTGGGAGGACCACTTCCTCCTCGCCCCCGCCGCGGCCGAGCCCGGTTGAAGGGCGGTCGAGGCCGACTCCCCGGTCACCCGCCGGGACCGACCCGGTCGCCCGCGGGGTGCCCGGCCGTTGCGGCGCACGCCGAAGCAGCTCACCGAGCAGCCCACACTCTACGAGCCGTCGCCCGGCGGCCGGGGGCTCGCGCTCTCCTCCGGTGACCGGCGCCGCACCCGCGGTGGCGCGAAGGCGCCGGGGGGAAGTGCTCCCGGGACGACGGACGAGCCGGCCGAGCTCATCGCGCTCACCGACCTGGCAGCCGGCTCCACGGCCGATCAGCTCACGCGTCAGCGGGCCCGGCAGATCGCGCGCCGGCTGGCCGTCCCCCGCCCGCCGCGCGACCGCCGGCCCCGCCGGGGTGCCGGTGACCTGGTCAGCCTGTCGTGGCGCGGCGGCTCCGACGAGCTGGACCTGGAGCGGACCCTCGAGCAGATCGCCGGGATCCCGTTCCCCGAGGCGAGCGACGTGGTCGTCCGCGAGCGGGTCCGCCAGCGCCGATCGGTGGCCCTGGTCGTCGACGTGTCCGGATCCATGAAGGGTGAGCGGGTGCGCACCGCGGCCGCGACCGTGGGGGCGCTCGCGGGTGAGCTGACGCGCGACGCCGTCGCCGTCGTCGCGTTCTGGTCCGACGCCGCCGTCCTGGTGCGGTGCGGGGAGCAGGTGTCCCCGCCGGCTGTCCTCGACCTGCTGCTGCGGGTGCCGGCGCAGGGGCTGACCAACGTGACCTTCGCGCTCGAGACGGCGGCGAGGCAGCTGGCCGGTGTCCCGCCCCGGGACGCGCGGGTGCTGCTGCTCAGCGACTGCGTGCACAACGCCGGCCCCGATCCGCGGCCGACCGCGGCCCGGCTGCCGCGCCTGGACGTCCTGCTGGACGTCTCCGGTGAGCACGACGTCGAGCTCGGTCGCGACCTGGCACGGGCCGGCCGCGGGCGCGCGCGGCTGGTCCGCGACCACCGGGACGTCCCCGGCGCCCTGGCCGCGGTCTTCGCGGGCTGAGCCCGCGCCGGAGAGCGCCTCGGGCGCGGGCCGGCGCCGGAGGGCGGCTAGAGGTCGACCTTCTTGTTGTCCCCGGCGTCGATCCGCTCGCCGGTGGCCTTGGCCTTCACGAAGCTGAACGCCGTGGCGAGGCGGCCTCCGGGGCTGTCCCAGTACTCCGCCGAGTCGCCCTCGACCTTGATCAGGACGACGTCGGGGTCCTCGGGTCCGTTCGGGAACCACGCCTCCACGCCGCCGTTCCACAGTTCCTTCTTCTTGGCGGTGTCCTCGACCAGGTAGGCGTGCCCGGTCAGCGACACCCAGGTGCCACCGGAGCCGATGCCCACGTTGACCTGCGGGGACGCGGCGATGTGCGTCACCGGGTGGGAGCCGCGCTCGGCGAAGAACCAGAGGTCGCCGTCGAACTCGACCTCCTGCAGCGTCATCGGGCGGCTGGTCAGCTTCCCGCCGGGAGCGATCGTGGTGAGGAAGCCGAAGCGCTCCCCCTTGATCAGCTCGGCGACCTTGCGGGTGTCCTCGGTACTCATGCCGGGCTCGTGCCCACCGCGGTCCCGCCCGACACCCTCACGCCGCGTCGAGATACCGCCAGGCGCCGCCCTCTCGCGCGAACCGGCTGACCTCGTGCTGGCTGCCGCGCTCGCCGGCGGCGACGTACCAGGCGCGGAACTCCACCGTCCCCTCGGCGGCGAGCAGTCCGCCGCCCGTGGTGCCGAGCACGTCCAGGCCGGTCCAGCGCACGGTGGGGTCCAGCTCCACCGACGACGGGCGGGTGGTGGAGTGCCAGGACGCCAGCAGGTACGCGGCGTCGCCGACGGCGAAGGCGCTGTACCGCGAGCGCATCAGCTGCTCGGCGGTCGCCGCCGGTGCGGAGCCGTCGTGCCGCGGCCCGCAGCACTCGGCATAGGGCAGTCCGGTTCCGCAGGGGCAGCGACGAGGAGGCACCCGCCGAGTGTCCCGCCGCGCCTGCCCGTCGGCGGCCCCCGGCTGCCGGCCGGGTACTCGGTGGCGGAGCCGATCGCGGGTGGAGCATCGTGTCCGGTGTGTCAGACACCCTGAGCGGGCCGGCGATCGAGGTCCGCGGGCTCACCAAGCGCTATCCGTCCGGCAGCGGGGTGGTCGAGGCGGTGAAGGGCATCGACCTGCGCGTCGAGGCCGGCCAGACCTACGGGTTCCTGGGCCCCAACGGCGCCGGGAAGTCGACCACCATCGAGATGCTCTGCACCATCCGGAATCCCACGTCCGGCACCGCGCGGGTGGCCGGCTACGACGTCGTCCGCGAGCGTGACCAGGTGCGCCGTCGCATCGGCCTGGTCTTCCAGCAGCAGACGCTCGACCTGCAGCTCTCCGCCGAGCAGAACCTGCGTTTCCACGCCGACCTCTACGGCCTCTCCCGCGCCGAGGGCGCGCGCCGCATCGACGAGGTGCTGGAGATGGTCGACCTGGCGGACCGGCGGCACGACACCGTGACGAAGTTCTCCGGCGGCATGAAGCGGCGGCTGGAGATCGCCCGCGGCCTCGTGCACGCCCCGCAGGTGCTCTTCCTGGACGAGCCGACGATCGGGCTGGACCCGCAGACGCGTGCGGCGATCTGGGACTACCTGCACGACCTGGGACGGCGCACCGGCATCACGGTCTTCGTCACCACGCACTACATGGACGAGGCCGAGCACTGCGACCGGATCGCGATCATGGACCACGGCGAGATCGTCGCCGAGGACACCCCCGAGGCGCTGAAGTCCAGCGTCGGCACCGACCGGATCGCGCTGCGCACCGACGACGACGAGCTGGCCATCGCCCGGATCCGGGTGCGGCTGGGCATCGAGGCCGGCGTCCACGAGGGTCAGGTCACCCTCGCCGTCCCGGAGGGGGCGGCGGTCGTGCCCCGGCTCTTCACCGAGCTGGGTGTGGGCATCCGGTCGGTGACGGTGAACCGGCCCAGCCTGGACGACGTCTTCCTGACCTACACCGGCCGCACGATCCGCGACTCCGACGGCCCGCAGGGCCGCACGTTCCCGTTCGCCGGGAGGCGATGAATGACCACCCGCGACACCGCCGCACCCGCCGCCCCGGTCGGCCAGCCGCCGGACGAGGTCCGCAGCGACCTGTCCCACCAGCTGCGCGCCACCTGGGTGGTCACCCGCCGGGAGCTGCTCCGGCTCCGGCGCGATCCGGCCCGCATGCTCACCATGCTGCTGCAGCCGCTGCTGTTCGTCTTCGTGATGGGCACCGGCCTGGGCAGCATCGTGGACACCGGCGGCGACGTCAGCTTCCGCACCTTCCTGTTCCCGGGTGTCCTGGCGACGTCGGTGCTGTTCACCGCCGCGTTCGCCGGCATCTCGCTGGTCTGGGACCGGGAGTTCGGCTTCCTGCGCGAGATGATGGTCGCGCCGATCTCCCGGGGCTCGATCATCTGGGGCAAGTGCCTGGGCGGCGCGATCGTCGCCACCGTGCAGAGCATGGTCCTGCTGGCCCTGGTCGGGCTGGTCGGGATCCCCTACTCGCCGGTGCTCCTGCTCCAGCTGACCGGCTGCCTCTTCCTCGGTGCGCTGCTGCTCACCGCGCTGGGGGTGCTGCTGTCCACCCGCATCAAGACGATCCAGACGGCGATGCCGGTGAGCCAGCTGCTGATCATGCCGATGATGTTCCTGTCGGGGGCGCTCTTCCCGATCGCCGGCCTGCCCGACTGGCTGGCGCTGCTCACCCGGCTCAACCCGCTGACCTACGTGGTGCAGCCGATGCGGCAGTTCACCCTGGAGCACCTCGACCTGACCGCGGAGGCGCAGGAGCGGCTGCTGCCGGGGCTCACCTGGTTCGGCTGGGAGGTCCCGGTCGTCGTCCAGCTGGGCGCCGTCGCGGTGCTGACCCTCGGACTCGTCGCGCTGGCCGCGCGGGTCTTCCGGACGACGGAGTGACGCGCCGGTGACCTCACTGGCGGGCTCGGTGTGGCCGGAGCTGCCCGAGCGGCCGCTGCTCGTCGTGCCCCTGGGGGCGGTCGAGCAGCACGGCCCCCACCTGCCGCTGGCCACCGACACCCGGCAGGCCGAGGCGGTGGCAGCGGCGGCGATGCCCGGGCTCGACGGCGCGCTGCTGGCCCCGGCGATCGCCTACGGCGCCAGCGGTGAGCACGAGGGCTTCCCGGGCACGGTGTCGATCGGCACCGAGGCGCTCACGACGCTGCTCGTGGAGTACGGGCGCTCGGCCTGTCGGTGGGCGGGGCGGCTGCTGGTGGTCAACGGCCACGGCGGGAACTTCTCCGCCCTCCGCGCGGCGGTGCCGCAGCTGCGGGCGGAGGGGCGGGACGTCGCCTGGTTCCCGCTGGCCGTCCCGGGCGGCGACGCGCACGCCGGCCGGACCGAGACGTCGCTGATGTTGCACGTGGAACCGGCTGCGGTCCGCGAGGAGCGGGCCGAGCGGGGGGAGACGGCGCCGCTGCGGGAGCTGCTGCCGCGGATGCAGGCCGAGGGCGTGCGGGCGGTCAGCCCGAACGGCGTCCTGGGCGACCCGGCGGGCGCGTCGGCCGCGGAGGGTGCGGCGCTGGTGGCGGACCTGGCCGGGCGGCTGGTCGCGGCGGTGCGGGAGTGGCGGGTGGACCCCGCCGGGCGGCTCGTCGAGTGAGCGCCCGGCGGGGTCCGGTCGCTCAGCCCAGCGCGTCGGCGAACTGCGGGACGGCGTTCTCCAGCGCGTACTGGATGCCCAGCGGCGACCCGCTGGAGAAGGCGCTGATCAGGTCCGGGTCCTCCAGGACGACGGCGCGGCCGTCCTGCACCGAGCCCAGCGTCTGCCACAGCGGGCTGGAGGTGAACTCCGACGCCTCGACGAAGATCGGGAAGGCGACCGTGAGCTCGGCGTCGAGCAGCGAGAGCTGCTCCTCGCTGACCGGGACGAAGAAGTTCTCCGTCGCCAGCTCCTGGATCGCCTCCTTGTTCTCGAAGCCGAGCTGCTCCATGAAGTCGACGCGGGCGTCACCGCGCACGTAGGCGCCGAAGCCCTCGGCGGTGAAGGCGCCGACGGCGACCTCGGTGCCCTCGAACTCGGGGTGCGCGGCCGCGGCGTCGGCGAAGGCCTGGTCGACCTCGGCCTGGATCTCCTCGGCCTCCTCGCTCTTCCCGAGCACCTCGCCGATCATCTCCAGCTGCTGCTCCCACCCGGTCTGGTACGGACCCACGCCCTCGGGCTGGCCGATGGTCGGGGCGATCTGGCTCAGCGCCTCGTACCGGTCCTGGGTGGCGGCCGACTTGGTGTCGAGGATCAGGTCGGGCTGCAGCGCGGCGATCGCCTCGTAGCTGGGCTCGATCGTCTCGATGATCTCCGGCGTCTCGTCGTAGAGCCCCTCGGCCCACGGGCCGACGCCCTCGCCGCCGAAGCCGAGCCAGTCGCTGGCGGCGATCGGCTGCACGTCGAGCGCGAGCGCCGTCTCGGCGTCGCCCCAGCCGAGCGCGACCACGCGGGTGGGCTCCTCCTCGACGGTGACGTCGCCGAAGGCGGTCTCCACCGTCACCGGGAACGCCGAGGAGCTGCTCCCGGTCGTTCCGCCGCCGGAGGCGGAGTCGTCGCCGGAACCGGCGGGCTCGTCGCCGGAGCCGCAGCCGGTGACGACGAGGGCGGCGGCCGCGAGGGTGGCGGCGCCGCGGAGGGCGGGGCGGACGTTCATGGAACTCTCCTCGACGATCAGGTAAGGCTGACCTAAGCACATCGTCCGGTGGATGCAGCGGTCGGGCGGCCCGGCGCCGTCCGCGCGCTCCGGCCGCCACGGTTAGGGTCTCCGGGCGGAACCGGGCCGGACCCGGGCGTCGACGCGAACACGGGGGCGGACGGGATGAGCGGGGCAGCGGCCGGCCCGGAGGGCTGGCTCGTCGTGGTCGACCTGCAGCACGTCTTCGGCGACGAGGAGTCGCCCTGGACGGCGCCGCGGTTCGAGGAGATCCGGCCGCGGATCCGCCGGCTGGTCGAGGCCTTCGGCGACCGGGTGGTCTGGACCCGCTTCCTGGCCCCGGCCCAGCCGGTGGGCGCGTGGAAGGAGTACTACGAGCAGTACGACTTCGCGCTCCAGCCGCCGGACGCGGCCTGCTACCAGCTCGTCGAGGACCCCGGCGGCGCCCCGGTGGTGGACGCCACCACCTTCGGCAAGTGGGGGCCCGCCCTGGCCGAGGTGGTCGGCGAGGGGCCGCTCACCGTCGCGGGCGTGGCCACCGACTGCTGCGTGGTCTCCACCGTGCTGCCGGCCGCCGACGCCGGGCTGCCGGTGCGGGTGGTCACCGATGCCTGCGCCGGAGCCGGCGACGAGGAGCACGAGCGGGCGCTGCAGGTGATGGCCGGCTACGCCCCGCTGGTGTCGCTCACCACCACCGACGAGGTCCTGGCGCGGGTGTGACGCCGCCTGGCGACCGGCTGCCCGACGGTTTCGCCGTCCGGCTCGACCCGCGCGTCCGGCGCCGCGGCGGGGCTGGGCTGCTCGGCGGCTCGCCGCTGCGGCTGCTGCGCCTCGCGCCCCGTGCGGCCGCGCTGCTGGCCGGCGACCGCCTCGAGGTGCGGGACGCGACCGGCGCCGCGCTCGCCGCCCGGCTGCTCGACGCCGGCCTCGCCCACCCCGACCTGCCGCCGGAGCCCGAGGGGGCGGACGTCACCGTCGTCGTCCCGGTGCGGGACCGCCCGGCGGGCCTGGCCCGGCTGCTCGCGGCGCTGCGCGCCGATCCCGCGACCACGGCGCTCCCGGTGGTGGTGGTCGACGACGGCTCGACGGTCCCGGTGCGCGCTGCCGACGGCGTCCGGGTGCTGCGCGCCGACGCCTCGCGGGGGCCCGCCGCCGCCCGCAACGCCGGCCTGGCCGCCGCCGGCACCGAGTTCGTCGCGTTCCTCGACTCCGACTGCGTGCCCCGGCCCGGGTGGCTGGCCCGGTTGCGCCCGCACCTGGCCGATCCACGGCTGGCCGTCGTCGCCCCGCGGATCGTGCCGCTGCCCGGCGGGCCCCGGGGCCCGGTCAGCGCGTACGAGGACGTCGCCGGCGCGCTGGACATGGGGCCGCGGCCGGCGGCGGTCCGGCCGCTGTCGTCGGTGTCCTACGTGCCGAGCGCGGCGCTGCTCGTGCGGCGGGCCGCCCTGGGCGCCGGCTTCGACGAGGACCTGCGGGTGGCCGAGGACGTCGACCTCGTGTGGCGGCTGACCGCGGCCGGCTGGCGGGTGCGCTACGAGCCGGCCGCCGAGGTGGCGCACGAGCACCCGGCGCGCCTCGCCGACTGGCTGCGCCGCCGCGCCTTCTACGGCACCGGGGCCGCCCTGCTGGCGGCCCGGCACGGGGGCGCGGTGTCGCCGCTGGTGATCGCCCCGGAGACGGCGCTGACCTGGGCGTTGCTGCTCGCCGGCGGCCGATGGGGGCGGCCGGCCGGCGTCGCCGTCCTGGCGGTCACGGGCGCCCGGCTGGCGCGCCGCCTGGCCCGGCCGGGGGAGCCGGTCCCCGTCGGGCGCGCCGCGGTCCTGGCGGTGCGGGGGCTGGCTGCCTCCGGGCAGGCGCTGGCGCGTGTCGCCACGCGGCACCACTGGCCCGTCGCCGCGGTGGCCGCCGCCGGGTCGAGGCGCGCGCGGCGGTGGCTGCTGACCGCCGCAGCGGCCGACGCGCTGGTCTCCTGGTGGCCCCATCGGGACCGGGTCGGACCGGTCCGTCACGGAGTGGCCCGGCGACTGGACGACCTCGCCTACGGCGCGGGTCTCTGGGCCGGGGCGCTGCGCGCCCGGGACGCGCGCGCCCTGCTGCCCGTGCGCCCGCCCCGCTGACCCGCCCCGCCACCCGCCGGGGTGCGGATCGCCGGGGCGCGGAATGCCCGCGCCACCGGATGCCTTGTGGTCGCCGTACTGCGGTCAGACCAGCGTGGGTCCCGCGCCATCTCGATCGACGGGGACAACCGTGACCGCCACCCAGGACCGCCTCGCCCCGCAGGCGGGCCCCGACGCCCCCGCGCGGCCGGGCGCCGCGCGCACCGCCCTCACCCTGGGGGCGTTCGTCGCCCTCGGGCCGCTGACGATCGACATGTACCTGCCGGCGCTGCCGAACATCACCAGTGACCTGCTCACCACCTCGGCGACCGTCCAGCTCACGCTCACCGGCACCCTGATCGGCCTGGCGCTCGGTCAGTTGGTGCTCGGCCCGCTGTCCGACGCGTACGGTCGCCGCCGGCCGCTGCTCGCCGGCACCGCGCTGCACGTGATCGCCTCGCTGCTCGTGCTCGTCGCGCCGACCATCGCCGTCCTGGGCACGCTGCGGGTGCTCCAGGGCGTCGGCGCCGCCTCGGGCGCGGTCATCGCCCTCGCCGTGGTGCGCGACCTGTACGACGGCCGGGCCGCGGCGACGATGCTCTCCCGGCTGTTCCTCGTGCTGGGGGCGGCGCCGGTCCTGGCGCCCACCATCGGCGGCGAGATCCTGCGGTTCACCACCTGGCGCGGGGTGTTCGCCGTGCTGGCCGGTTACGGCCTGCTCCTGCTGGTGCTCGGGTGGGCGACGCTGCGGGAGACCCTGCCCCCGGAGCGCCGGCGCAGCGCCGGGGTGCGCGGGACCCTGCGGATCTACCGCGGGCTGCTGCGGGACCGCACCTACGTCGGCCTGGTGCTGGTCGCCGGGCTCACCATGGCCGGGCTGTTCAGCTACGTGTCGGGCTCCTCCTTCGTCTACCAGGGCGAGTTCGGCCTGGACGAGCAGCAGTTCGGGCTGCTCTTCGGCGCCGGCGCCTTCTGGCTCATCGCCGCCACCCAGCTCAACCCGCTGCTGCTGCGCCGCTGGTCCCCCCAGGCGCTGCTCGTGGCCGGGACGGTGGCGGGGGCCCTCGCCGGTGCCGCGCTGGTCGTGCTGGCCGGCACGGGCACCGGTGGCCTGGTCGGCGTCACCGGGGCGCTGTGGGCGGTGCTCTTCGCCTGCGGGCTCGCGCTGCCCAACGCCCCCGCGCTGGCGCTCTCCCGGCACGGCGAGGCCGCCGGGAGCGCGGCGGCGCTGCTCGGCGCGATCCAGTTCGGCGTCGGCGCGGCGGTCTCCCCGGTCGTCGGTCTGCTGGGCAACGACGCGGTCGCGATCGGCCTCGTCGTCGTCACCGCGCTGATCCTGGCGATCATCGTGCTGGTCACCGTCGTCCGCCCGTGGGAGCTGGCCACCGGCGAGGAGGAGCCCGTACCCGCGCGCTGACGCCGGGCCCCGGCGGCCCGATCTCTGGTGGAAAGCGCGCCGACCGGTCACGATGGCCCTGCCATGAGCCACCTCCCGCGGGCCGCCCGGTGACCACCGCCGTCAACCCGTGGCTGGCGCTGCCCGACGGGGTCCCCACCGCCGCCCGCACCCGCCGGCTGCGGGCCGCGCACGAGCTGCTGGTCACCGCCAGCGAGCTGCCCGCCGACGACGACGTCGTCCGCTCCGTCGTGCGCGACTCCTGGCGCCGCTCGCTCGGCAGCGGGGTCGACCCGGACGGCGGGCTGCCGCCGGTGGAGCTGCTCGACGCCGAGCTGCTGGCCTACCGGGCGGCCCACCCCCTCGCCCCGGTGCTGCCGGTGATCCGCCGGCTGCTGGTCCAGGACGCCGAGGCCGGGCAGATGATCGTGGCGGTCACCGACGCCGCGGGGCGGATGCTCTGGGTCGAGGGCGACCGGCAGCTGCGCGCCCGGGCGGAGGGCGTGAACTTCGTCGAGGGCGCCCGCTGGTCGGAGGACGTGGCCGGCACCAACGCGCCCGGGACGGCGCTGGCCGTCGACTCCGCGGTGCAGATCTACGGCAGCGAGCACTTCCGGCGGTCGGTGCAGCCCTGGAGCTGCTCGGCCGCCCCGGTGCACGACCCGGTCACCGGGGCGCTGCTGGGGGCGATCGACGTCACCGGCGGGGACTCCGTGGCCGGCCCGCACGTCCTCACCCTCGTCCGCGCCACCGTCGCCGCCGTCGAGTCCGAGCTGCGCTGGCTGCACCGCGAGCGGCTGACCGCCGGCCCCACGGGAGACGCGGCCGCGCCGGTCGAGGCCCGGCTGGAGGTGCTCGGCCGGGAGCGTGCCCGGCTCACGCTGCCCGCCGGGCCGCTGGAGCTGTCCGTCCGGCACTCGGAGCTGCTGTTCCTGCTGGCCGAGGCCGCCGCGGCAGGGCAGGGCCGCAACGCCGCCCAGCTCGCGGTGGAGTGTCACGCCGGCGCCGCCGCCACGGTCACCGTGCGGGCCGAGCTGTCCCGGCTGCGCCGGCTGGTGGGCGGCGACCTGCTCGACTCCCGCCCGTACCGGCTGGTCGGCCGGCTGCGTACCGACGCCGACCAGGTCCGCCGGCTCCTCGCCCGCGGCGACGTCGCGGCCGCGCTCGAGCGCTACGCGGGCCCGGTCCTCCCCGGCTCGCACGCGCCCGGCGTCCGCTCCGCCCGCGACCGGCTCACCGCGCAGCTGCGCCGCGCCGTCCTGACCGGCCACCGTCCCGAGCTGCTGCTCCGCTTCGCCCAGCTCCCCGAGGGCCGCGACGACCCCGGCGTGTGGCACGCGCTGCTGGAGGTCCTCCCGCCCGGCTCACCACGCCGTACGGCGGTGGCCGCCCACCTGCACCGGCTGCGGCTGGCCGGCCGTTCGCGCTGAACCGGGAGAGGTGTGCCACCGGCGGGAATGCCGACGGAGGGCCATGACTTCGCTGGTGGCGTGACCGCCGCTCCGCTCGCCGACCGACCACCCCTGAGCCCCCTCCGGGTCGCGGTGGCCATCGTGGCGCTGGCGCTCGGCGGTTTCGCCATCGGCACCACCGAGTTCGTCACGATGGGCCTGCTGCCGGACATCGCCGAGGGCGTGGGGGTCGACATCCCCTCGGCCGGCCACGTCATCTCCGCCTACGCCCTCGGCGTCGTGGTCGGCGCCCCGGTGATCGCGGCCATGAGCGCCCGCCTGCCCCGGCGCGCCCTGCTGGTCGGCCTGATGGGCGCCCTCCTGGTCGGCAACGTGCTCACCGCCCTGGCCCCGGGCTACCCGACGCTGCTGGGCGCACGCTTCCTCGCCGGCCTGCCGCACGGCGCCTACTTCGGCGTGGCCTCGCTGGTCGCCGCCTCGCTGGTCGCGCCGCGGCTGCGGGGCCGCGCGGTCAGCTCGGTGATGCTCGGGCTGGCCGTCGCGCTCGTCGCCGGCGTCCCGGCCGCCACCTGGCTGGGGCAGGCGGTGGGCTGGCGCGCGGCGTACTGGCTGGTCGTCGTCCTGGCGGCGGCGACCGTGGCCGCCGTGCTGGTCGTCGTCCCGCCCTCACCGGGCCGGCCCGACGCCACGGTCCGGGGCGAGCTGGGTGCGCTGCGCCGGCCGCAGGTGCTGCTCACCCTGGCGGTCGGCGTCGTCGGCTTCGGCGGCATGTTCGCCCTCTACAGCTACATCGCCCCCGTCGTCACCGACGTCGCGGAGCTCTCCCGGGGCACCCTGCCCGTCATCCTGTTCGTGTACGGGATCGGCGGGATCATCGGGACGGCGCTGGCCGGGCGGCTGGGCGACTGGTCGCTGTTCCGCTCGCTGGTGGGCGCCCTGGTGGCGCTCATGGTGCTGCTCGCCGTGGTCGCCGGAGTGGCGTCCTGGGTGCCCGGCCTGGTGGTCGGCGTCTTCCTGGTCTCGGTCAGCGGCTCGACCCTGGCGGTCCTGCTGCAGCTGCGCTTGATGGAGACCGCGGGGGAGGCCCAGATGCTCGGGGCCGCGCTCAACCACTCGGCCCTCAACCTGGCCAACGCCCTCGGCGCCTGGGCCGGCGGGCTCGTCATCGCCGCGGGCCTCGGCTACCGGGCGCCCAGCGTCGTCGGCGCCGGGCTGGCGGCCGCCGGGCTGATCCCGCTCGTCCTCTCCGCCGTCCTGCGGCGCCGGGAGCAGGCCGCCGCGCCCGCCCCGGCCGTCGCGCCGGCGCCCGGAGAGCCGGCCGCGGCCCGCTGACCCCTCGCGGGACGCACACCTCGCCGCCCCGAAGGGCGGTGCAACGCCGCTGCAACGTCGCCGGGGGCCGGTGCACGGCGCTGATCACGCTCGTCCGCGGCCTCCCGCGCAGTTAAGCGTGGCCTAAGTCACTCCTTTCGGGTCAGACTGCGCCGCAGGTCCACGGTCCGCCGTGGACGCGGTCACCCTGCAACGAGGGACCCCTGCAACGAGGCGGAGGACTGATGACCCGGATCAGCGTGCGGGTGGACGGGGCGTCGTACGACGACGACGTCGAACCCCGGACCCTTCTCGTGCACTACCTGCGCGAGCAGCTCGGCAAGGTCGGCACCGTGGTCGGCTGCGACACCAGCAACTGCGGCGCCTGCACCGTGCACCTCGACGGCGAGGCCGTGAAGAGCTGCACCGTGCTGGCCGTCCAGGCCGACGGCGCCGAGGTGACGACCATCGAGGGCGTCGCCGGCAACGGCAGCGGGAACGGGCAGCTGCACCCCATGCAGAAGGCGTTCCACGAGATGCACGGGCTCCAGTGCGGCTACTGCACCCCCGGCATGATCATGGCGTCGCTCGACCTGGTGAGGGAGAACCCCGACCCCAGCGAGGACGAGGTGCGCGAGGGCATCGAGGGCAACCTCTGCCGCTGCACCGGCTACCAGAACATCGTCCGCGCCGTGCAGCAGGCGGCCGCCGAGATGCGCGGGGCCGACGGCAACGGCCACGTAGCGCCGGCCGAGGTCGACACCGCCGCCGCGCCGCACGTGGTGGGGCAGGCATGACCGCCGTCGAGGAGCGCACCGGCACCCCGGGGCCCGAGAAGGAGATCGGCAGGGCGCGCCGCCGCAAGGAGGACGCGCGGCTGATCACCGGCAAGACCACCTGGACCGACAACATGGTCCTGCCGGGGATGCTGCACCTCGCGGTCGTCCGCTCACCCGTAGCCCACGCCCGGATCACGCACGTCGACGTCAGCGCCGTGCGCGAGGCCCCCGGTGTCATCGCCGTCTTCACCGGTAGCGACCTCGCCGAGGAGCAGGGCTCGCTGCCCTGCGCCTGGCCGGTCACCCCGGAGATGGTCAACCCCGGCCACCCGTCGATCGCCGTCGACCAGGTCAACCACGTCGGCGAGGCGGTCGCGGTGATCGTGGCCCGCAGCAAGACCGCCGCCCAGGACGCCGTCGAGCTCGCCGACATCGACTACGAGCCGCTGCCGGTGGTGCTGGACATGGAGGAGGCGGTCGCCGACGGCGCCGACCTCGTCCACGACCACCTGGAGTCCAACACCAGCTACCACTTCGTCTTCGACGCGGGCGAGATGGGCACCGGCTCGGACACCGACCAGGCGTTCGCCGACGCCGACGTCGTCGTCAGCCGGCGGTTGATCCAGCAGCGGCTGATCCCCGCGTTCATGGAGCCGCGGTCGGTCGTCGTCCAGCCGCAGGGCGACAACTACACGATGTGGTCGGCGACCCAGATCCCGCACATCCTGCGGGTGATGGCGGCGATGGTCACCGGCATCCCCGAGCACAAGCTGCGCGTCGTCGCCCCCGACGTCGGCGGTGGGTTCGGCGGGAAGCTGCAGGTCAACCCGGAGGAGATCCTCTGCCTGCTGATCGCCCGGCGGCTCGGCAAGCCGGTGAAGTGGACCGAGACCCGCAGCGAGTCGCTGATGACCGCCCACCACGGTCGCGACCAGATCCAGTACGTCGACATCGCCGCCGACCGCGAGGGCAACCTCAAGGGCCTGCGCGTGCGGCTGCTGGCCGACATGGGCGCCTACCTGCGGCTGATCACGCCCGGCGTCCCGGCCTTGGGCGCCTTCATGTACCCGGGCATCTACAAGTTCCCGGCCTACCGGTTCGAGTGCGACGGGGTGTTCACCAACAAGGTGCCCACCGACGCCTACCGCGGCGCCGGGCGCCCGGAGGCCACGTTCGCGATCGAGCGGATCATGGACGAGCTCGCCGTCGAGCTGGGCATGGACCCGCTGGAGCTGCGGCGCAGGAACTGGATCAACGCCGACGAGTTCCCGTTCACCACGGTGGCCGGGCTCGCCTACGACAGCGGCGACTACGAGACCGCCACCCAGCAGGCGCTGGAGCTGCTGGGCTACGACGAGCTGCGCGCCGAGCAGCGGCGGCGGCGGGAGTCCGGCGACCGGGTCCAGCTGGGCATCGGCATCTCCACCTTCACCGAGATGTGCGGCCTGGCCCCCTCCCGGGTGCTCGGCTCGCTCTCCTTCGGCGCCGGCGGGTGGGAGCACGCCGCCATCCGCATGCTGCCCACCGGCAAGGTCGAGGTGGTCACCGGCTCGACGCCGCACGGCCAGGGCCACGAGACGGCCTGGAGCCAGCTGGTCGCCGACTCCCTCGGCGTGCCGTTCGAGGACGTCGAGGTGCTGCACGGTGACACCGCGATCTCCTCCCGCGGGCTGGACACCTACGGCTCGCGCTCCCTGGTGGTCGGCGGCTCGGCCGTGGTCAAGGCCGCGGACAAGGTGGTCGCCAAGGCCCGGAAGATCGCCGCGCACCTGCTCGAGGCCAGCGAGGACGACCTGGAGTTCGAGGGCGGGAAGTTCTCCGTGCGGGGGACCCCGGGCACCGGGCTCGGCATCCAGGAGATCGCGCTGGCGATCTTCGCGGCGCACGACTACCCCGAGGGCATCGAGCCGTCGATCGACGCCGAGGCGACGTTCGACCCGGAGAACTTCTCCTTCCCGCACGGCACGCACCTGTGCGCGATGGAGGTCGACACCGAGACCGGGTTCGTGAAGATCCGCAAGTACGCGTGCGTCGACGACGTCGGCACGATCGTGAACCCGCTGATCGTCGAGGGGCAGGTGCACGGCGGTCTGGCGCAGGGCATCGCGCAGGCGCTGTACGAGGAGGCCGTCTACGACGCCGACGGCAACCTCACCACCGGCACCTTCGTCGACTACCTGGTGCCGGCGGCCTCCGACCTGCCGCACTTCGACACCGGCAACACCGTGCACAGCGCGCCCGGCAACCCGATCGGGGCCAAGGGCGTGGGGGAGGCCGGCTGCATCGCCTCCACGCCGGCGGTGGTGAACGCCGCGCTGGACGCCGTCCGGCACCTGGGGGTCACCGACATCCGCATGCCGCTTACCCCCGAGCGCGTCTGGCGGGCCATCAACGACGGCGGCGACGGCGGCGACCGCGCGACCGCACGGACCAACGCCCAGGCCGTCGACTCCTCCGACGCCCCGTCCACCTCCGGAGGTGCCCTGTGATCCCCGCACCGTTCGCCTACGCCCGCCCCACCACCGTCGACGAGGCGTTGCAGGCCATCGCCGAGGGCGGCGAGGACGTGAAGGTCCTCGCCGGCGGCCAGTCGCTGATCCCGGTGATGCGGCTGCGGCTGGCCGCGCCGGAGACCGTCGTCGACCTCGGCCGGGTGGCCGAGCTGCGGGGCGTCCGGGAGGAGGAGGACGCGATCGTCGTCGGTGCGATGACGACGCACTCCGACGTCCTCGCCGACCCGCTGATCCGGCGGTACGCGCCGCTGGTCGCCGAGGCGACGGCCACCGTGGCCGACCGCCAGGTGCGCCACCGCGGCACGTTCGGCGGCGCGCTCGTGCACGCCGACCCGGCCGGTGACCTGCCGGCGGTGGCCCTGGCCCTCGACGCCGAGTTCGTCGTCGTCGGCCCGGAGGGGCGCCGGACGGTGCCGGCGGGGGAGTTCTTCGTCGACTACCTGACCACCGCGGTGCAGGAGGGGGAGCTGCTCGTCGAGGTGCGGCTGCCCAAGCTCGCCGGCTCCTGGGGCATGCACTACGAGAAGTTCAACCGGGTGGCCCAGGCGTGGTCGATCGTCGCCGTTGCCGCCGCGGTGCGCCGGGAGGACGGGCGGATCGCCGAGGCCCGGATCGGGCTGACCAACATGGGGCCGACCCCGCTGCGCGCCCGGCGGGTGGAGGAGGCGCTGGCCGGTGCGGAGGCGACCGCGGACGCGGTGGCCGCCGCGGCCCAGCACGCCGCCGTCGGCACCGACCCGAGCAGCGACCTCAACGCGCAGGCCGACTACCGGCAACATCTCGCCACGGTGCTGACGCGCCGGGCGGTGAGCACCGCCGCGGGGCTGTAGCGTCGGGCTCCCGCCCGGCCAGAACCCGTCCGTCCCGGCGTCCCGTCGCCCGGTCGCTCCCTCCAGGAGGTCCTGCAGTGCAGCTGGAGAACTCGTTCACCGTCCCGGTGCCCGTCGACGAGGCCTGGCGGGTGCTGCTCGACATCGAGCGGATCGCCCCCTGCATGCCGGGTGCGGCGCTGGACTCCGTCGACGGCGACGACTTCACCGGCCGGGTGAAGGTCAAGCTGGGTCCGATCAACCTGACCTACCAGGGGAAGGCGTCCTTCGTCGAGAAGGACGAGGCGGCGCACCGGGCGGTCATCGACGCCCGCGGCAAGGACCAGCGCGGCAACGGCACGGCGGCGGCGATGGTGACGGCGAACCTGCGCGCGGAGGGTGAGGTCACCCGGGTCGACGTCCTCACCGACCTCAACATCACCGGCCGGCCGGCGCAGTTCGGTCGCGGGGTGATGACAGACGTCGGCAACAAGCTGCTCGGGCAGTTCGCCGACAAGCTGGCCGCCCAGCTCGGCGAGGGCGACGCGCAGGGCGACGCCGACCGGGCGAGCGCCGCGGCGGAACGGGGCACGGCGGAGCAGAGCACGGCGGCGAAGGGCGCGGCGGCGAAGGCGGCCGCGACGGCCACCGGCGTCGTCGAGGAGGTCGCCGCGTCGGCGGAGCAGGCCGCAGGCGAGGGCACGGCGGCCAGGAAGGCCGCGGCCGCCACGAAGAAGGCGGCCGCCTCGGCCACCGACAAGGTCTCCGGGCAGGAGGCCGCCGAGCAGGAGTCGGCGACCACCGACACCCCGGCGAAGGCGACGGCGGCGAAGGCGACGGCGGCGAAGGCGACCGCGGCCAAGGCCACGCCGGCCAAGAAGGCCGCTCCCGCCAAGGGGGCTGCCGGCAAGGAGTCGGCGACCACCGAGACGCCGGCGAAGGAGACCGCGGCGAAGGTGACCGCGGCCAAGGCCGAGCACGCCGACACCCCCTCCGCTTCGCGGGACACCGCGCCCGCCGGGAAGGCGCCGAGCGCCCCGCCGAAGGGCACCACTGCCCCGCCGAACCGGCCCGCCACGGGCGCCCCGCTGCGCAGCGTGCCGGGCACCGGACCGTCGGCCGACCGCTCGAAGCCGGCGCGGACCGAGCCGGAGCCGATCGACCTGCTCGAGGTGGCCGGCGGCGCCGCGCTGTCCCGGTACGCCGCGCCCGCCGCCGGGGTGGCCGCCGTCGTCCTGCTCGTCACGCTGCTCGTCCGGCGCCGCCGCCGCTGAGGCCGGGCTACCGGGGTCGCGCGCCGCGGTCCTCGGCCCCGGGTCGCCGTCCTCGCGCTGCAGTGCGAGGACGGCGTGCCGCAGGTGAGGTCGGTGGAGGTCCGCTGGCTCAGGCGGGCAGGACCTCGGCCAGCCAGGAGGCGGCGGCCGCGCCGACGAGGTCGGGGTTGCGCTTGAGCGAGTGGTCGCCGGGGACGGCGTAGACCGACGCGCCGGGCACCCCGGTGAGGACGGTGGCCACGTCCGGGGGCGCGCCGAACGCGTCGCGCTCGCCCTGCACCACGACCAGGGGCACGGCCACGCCCACGAGTTCGGCGGCCCGGCTCTTCTCCGGCCGGCCCGGCGGGTGCAGCGGGAAGGCCAGGGTCAGGACGCCGTCCGCGCCGACTTGCGCCGCCGTCCGGCAGGCCACCCGCGCCCCGGCGCTGCGACCGCCCACGACCAGCGGCCCGGCCAGGTGCCCGGTGCCGGACAGGTGGGCGAGCACGGCCCGCCAACCCTCGTCGAGCCGCGCGGGAGCGGGCGCGATCCGCTTCCCGGCCACCCGCCACGGCTGCTCGACCCGCAGCACCCGCCAGCCGGCCTCGGCGGCGTCCCGGGCCACGGCCAGCAGGTCGGCCGACTCGACGCCCCCACCGGCGCCGTGCCCGAGCAGCAGCGTGCCGCGGGCACCGCCGTCGGTGAGGTGCGCGCGGGCCGGGCCGTGCGGGGTCCCGATGTCCAGCGCGGTCACCGCGGCGGCAGCGCCAGCAGCGCGTCGACGACCTCGAGGATCGTCGCCCCGGACACGTGCGGCGGGTCGTACACGGCCGGGTAGACGCGCTCGCTGCGCGGGAACCAGGCGCCGGTCAGCCCGGCCCGCTGCGCTCCGTGCACGTCCCAGCCGTGCGCGGCGACCAGCGCCAGCCCCTGCGGCTCGACGTCGCAGACCCCGGCCGCCCAGAGGTACACCTCGCGCGCCGGCTTCCACGCCTGCAGCAGCTCGCTGGACAGCGTGCGCTCCACCAGCGCGCCGACCCCGCCGCGCTCGAGCGCGGCCTCGGCCACCCCCGGCGTCCCGTGGGTGAGCGTCACCGCGCGGACACCGGCCGAGGCCAGCCGGCGCAGCGCGGGTTCGACGTCGGCGTGCGGGAACGTCTCGGCGAAGGCGTCGGCGACCTGCGACCGCTGCGCCTCGCTCAGGTCGGTGACCTGGGCGAGCGCGGAGTCGAAGGTGGCGCGGAACGGGGCCCACGAGCCCACGGCCACGCCGGCGAACCCGGTCTGCAGGGTGCGGGCGAACACCGTCGCCAGCAGGGAACCCGGTAGGCCGGTCTCCTCGAGGGCGGCGCGCACCGGGGAGAGGTCGAGCAGCGTCTCCATGACGTCGAAGGCCACCACGTCGGGCCGGGAGCGGGTCATCCCGTCATGCTGCCGGGCGGCCGGGCTCCTCGCCCGATGTCACGGGAGTGGGCGGGACCGTGCCCGCCCGCCGGTGCCGGCGGACGTCGCGGATGCGCTTGAGGACCAGGTACCCGACCCCCAGGACGACGGCGGCGAGGATGGCGTAGTCGACGTACTTGAGGTTGTCCTGGATGAAGTTGCCGGCCAGCACCCCGAGGCTGACCAGCAGGGTGTTCCAGATCAGGCTGCCCGCGGCCGAGTAGACGATGAACTGCCAGAACGGCATCCGCACGACGCCGGCGGGCACGGAGATGAAGCTGCGCACGATGGGCACCATGCGGCCGAAGAAGACCGCCGCGCGGCCGTGCCGGGCGAACCAGTCGAAGGTCTTGTCGACGTCCTCGGTCTGCACCAGCGGGAGCCGGTCCAGGAAGAGGTGCGACCGGCGGGGCCCCAGCGCCCGGCCCATGTAGTAGAAGAAGATTGCGCCGACGATCGAGCCGAGCGTCGCGAAGAGGACCACGGCCACGGCGTTCATCTCGCCCTGCCGGATCAGCACGCCGGCGAGGCCCAGCACCGCCTCGCTGGGGATCGGCGGGATCACCGTCTCCAGCAGGATGCTCAGCCCCACGCCGACGGGACCGAGGGTCTCGACCAGGTCGAGCAGGAATCCGGTGATGCCACCCTCGTCGGAGGCTGCGGCGGCGAGGAGTGACATGGCCTCCACGGTATCGGCGCCCCCGGCCCGCCGCCGCGCACCCGGGCCGGTGCGCGGCTAGGTTCGCTTCCCATGCGGCAGCGCTTCACCGCCCGGGCCCTCGTCGTCGGCGACCGCGCGGGCACCGTCGTCCCCGACGGCGTCGTCGACGCGATCGACGGGGAGATCGCCTGGGTCGGCCCGGCTGCCGAGGCGCCGCCGCCCGGCGACGCCGACGTGGTGGCGCTGCCCGGGGTCCTCGCGCCCGGCCTGGTCAACGCCCATTCGCACGCGGCGATGGTGCTGTTCCGCGGCCAGGGCGAGGGGCTGCCCCTGGACCGCTGGCTGCGCGAGGTCATGTGGCCGCGCGAGGGCCGGCTCACGCCGGAGGACGTCGAGGTCGCGATGACCGCCGCGTCGGCGGAGATGCTGGGCAACGGCATCACCACCAGCGTCGAGATGTACTTCCAGCCGGAGCGGATCGCCGCCGCGGTCGGTACCACCGGGGCGCGGGCGGTCATCGCCACCCCGCTGCTGCCGCTGCCCGGGATGCCGCCGATGGCCGAGCAGCTCGCCGCCGCCGTCGCGCTGGCCGAGGGCGCCCCCCGCGACGGCGTCGTCGAGTACGGCCTGGGACCGCACGCGGCCTACACCGTTCCGCTGCCGGTGCTGGCCGACGCGGCCCGCGCCGCCCGCGAGCACGACCTGCTGCTGCACCTGCACGTCGCGGAGACCGCCACCGAGGGCGCGGACCTGCTCACCGCGCACGGGCTGTCGGTTCCCGCGCTGCTCGCCTCCTACGACGTCCTGGGCGGCCGGGTGCTCGCCGCCCACTGCGTGCACATGGACGACGGCGACCTGGACCTGTGGCGCGAGTACGACGTCGCCGTCGCCCACTGCCCGGCCAGCAACGCCAAGCTGGCCAGCGGGGTGGCGCCGCTGCGACCGATGCTCGACCTGGGGATCCGAGTGGGCCTGGGCACCGACGGCCCGGCGTCCAACGACTCGCTCGACCTCTTCGCCGACCTGCGGCTCGCCGCCGGGATGGCCCGGCTGCGGGAGCGGTCGGCGACCGCGCTGACCGCCGCCGAGGCGTTCTGGCTGGCCACCGGCGGCGCCGCCGACGCGATCGGCCGGCCCGACCTCGGGCAGCTCGCCGTCGGCCGGCGGGCCGACCTGGTGCACGTCGACACCCGGAACCTGGTCTTCGAGCCGGTCGGCGACCCCGCCGACGTGCTCGCCCACCTGGTCTGGTCCGGCGCGGGCCGGCACGTGCGCGACGTGTGGGTCGGTGGCCGCCCCGTGGTCCGCGACGGCGCGTCCACGACGGTGGACGTCGCGGCCCTGCGCGCCGACGTCGCCGACCGGGCCGCCCGGCTCGCCGCGGGCTGAGCTCAGCCGGCCTCGGCCTGCAGGACGTCGTCGGTCCAGGTGTAGAGCCGGTCGCCGAGCACGACGGTCACCCAGCCCTCGCACAGCTGCGCCTCCCCGCCCAGGTCGGGCCAGTTCCCGCCCCCGTCGAAGGGCATGCCCACCTGCGGCAGCGCGGTGCAGTCCGCCGGGAGCCGCACCCCCTCCTCCAGCGCCATCTCCGCCCGCACGCTGCCCGAGTCGTCGCCGGCCGCCTCGCCGGGGCGGACCACGGTGACCTCGGAACCGGCCGCCCGGGTCCAGTCCGGGACGTCCCCGCGCGGGGCGTCGTCGGCGTCGGCGTGGTCGGAGGTCGCGGTGTGACCCTGCAGCTCCGCCAGCATCGCGCCGGCGCCGTGGACGCCGGCCGGCATCGTCACCGCGAGCCCGGCCACGGCCACCGCCCCGACCGCCATGAGCCCGGCGACCGTCCCGAGCACTGCCTTCTTCCTGCTGACCACCGTGTGGCTCCTCTGCGTCCTGCCACCGCTGCGGTGGCGGGACGAGCGTCGGTCGTCCCGCCGTCCTCGCGCGTCGGCCGGCGGGATGATCCCGGCCTCCGCTACCAGGTGGACGCGGCTGTTCAACCAGACGGTTGACGACGGAGCCTCGACGCCCTAGCCTTTGATCAACCGAAAGGTTGACGAAGAGGAGAAACGTGGTGGCGGATCCGCTCTCCCGGGTGTTCTCGGCGCTGGCCGACCCCACCCGGCGGGACATCGTGGCGCGGCTCGCGGTCGGCGACGCCACGG
This sequence comes from Blastococcus sp. SYSU DS0619, assembly GCF_054051035.1. Lineage (NCBI taxonomy): Bacteria > Bacillati > Actinomycetota > Actinomycetes > Geodermatophilales > Geodermatophilaceae > Blastococcus > Blastococcus sp. SYSU DS0619. The sequence goes on from NZ_JBJHAM010000001.1 coordinate 302,154, forward strand.
TCAACGAGCTCGCCGCGCCCTACGACGTGACCGTCCAGGCCGTCTCCAAGCACCTCAAGGTGCTGGAGGACGCCGGCCTGGTGAGCCGGAGCCGGGAGGCGCAGCGCCGCCCGGTGCACCTCGAGGCCGAGGTCTTCGACCTCATGACGAAGTGGATCGAGCGCTACCGGCGCCAGGCCGAGGAGCGCTACCGCCGTCTCGACGACGTCCTGCGCGACATGCCGGACGCCGGCCCCCCCGCCCAGGAAGGAACCACGCCATGACCAGCACCACCCACCACGAGACCCAGATCGTCGCCGACCCCGACGTCCCCCTCGTCCGGATCGTGCGCGAGTTCGACGCCCCGCCCGGGAAGGTGTTCCGGGCGCACGTCGACCCCGAGCTCTTCGCCCGCTGGACCGGACCGAAGGGCATGGGGATCCGCATCGACCGGTACGAGTGCCGCACCGGTGGCTCCTACCGCTACGTGCTGTCGCAGGACGGCGAGGACTACGCCTTCAACGGCGTCTTCCACGAGGTGCGCGCGAACGAGCTCATCGTCCAGACCTTCGCGTTCGAGGGGATGCCGGACGACGTCGCCCTCGAACGGCTCGTCCTCGAGGACCTCGGGAACGGGCGCACCCGGCTCACCTCGACGTCGCTGGTCGACTCGTTCGAGGGCCGGGACGGTTTCGTCGCCAGCGGGATGGAGGTCGGCGTGACCGAGGGCTACGAGAAGCTCGACGCGCTGCTCGCCGGCTGAGTCCACCCGGCCCGGCGCCACCGTGGCGCCGGGCCGTCAGGCGCGCAGGCTGATCGTCTCGCCGCGGTAGGCCGGGCGCACGGTGCCGGGCAGCTCGCGCCGGGCGACCTCGGCGACGAACTCGCCCAGCGGCGAGGCGAACCGGTCGTAGTCGTCGTAGTGCACCGGCACGGTGACCGGGGGCTTCAGCAGCTCCACCAGGTCCGCGCCCTGGCGGCCGTCCATGGTCACGGTCAGCCCCAGCGCCTTGGTGCCGCCGAGGTGCGGGATGACGACGTCGAGCGGGCCGCACCGCTCCAGCACCTCGCCGAGGAACGGCCGGTAGAGGGTGTCGCCGCTGATGTAGCCGCGCCAGCTCACCTCGCCGCCGCGCACCAGCTCCAGGACGCTGCCCATCACCGGGGGCAGCACCTTCGCCAGCGGCCCGGGGCCGTGCACCCCGGGGACGGCGGTGATCCGGAGCTCGTCGTCGCCCTGGCCGCCGAGGACGTGCTGCTGCCAGGGGCGCAGGTCCGACGTCGCCGCGAAACCCTTGCGGCCCAGCGCCTTCGCCGCCTCCTGCGTGGTGACCAGCGGGGTCGCCTTGTCCAGGTGGCGGGTGGCGATGTCGTCCCAGTGGTCCCCGTGCAGGTGGCTGAGCAGGATCGCGTCGAGCGGGGGCAGCTGGGCCGGCTGCAGCGCGGGATCGGTGAGCCGCTTGGTCCACAGCCCCTTGCCGAGGTACGCGCGCTGGCCCCGGTGCAGGAAGCTGGGGTCGGTCAGCAGGGTGAAGTCGCCGATCCGCAGCAGCATCGTCGCGTTGCCGCCGAAGGTCATCGTCACGTCGTCCACGGGCCGCCGGTCCAGGTCTGCCATGCGCAGGCGGTTACCCGGGGCGTGCCGCCTCACCCCTGCCCGGACGCTGGTAGACAGGGGTTCGTGCCAGCACCCCGCGCCATCGACGAGGCGTTCCTCGCGCTGCCGCTGTCCGCGCTCACCGATGCCGCGCTCACCCGGGCCGTCGACCTCGGCTGCGAGCACGCGGACATCCGGGTCGAGCGCATCCGCACCCAGACGATCAGCCTCCGCGACGCGCGCCCCGAGGCGTTCACCGACGGCGAGGACCTCGGCCTGGCCGTCCGCGTGGTGCACGAGGGCACGTGGGGGTTCGCGGCGGGCGTCGTCCTCACCGCCGCCGAGGCCGTCCGCCTGGCGGAGGAGGCCGTGGCGGTGGCCCGGGTGGCCGCCGCGCTGAACTCCGACCGCATCGAGCTCGCCCCGGAGCCGGTGTACCCCGACGCCACGTACGTCTCCGCCTACGACGTCGACCCGTTCACCGTCCCCGACGCGGAGAAGGCGGCGCTGCTGACCGAGCTGTCCGAGCAGCTGCTGGCCGCCGACGGCGTGGAGCACGTGCAGGCCACCTGCATGCTGGTCAAGGAGCAGAAGTACTACGCCGACACCGCCGGCACCCGCACCCGCCAGCAGCGGGTGCGCATCCACCCCGACCTGACCGCGCTGACCGTCGACCGGGCCACGGGATCGTTCGAGAGCATGCGCACGCTGGCCCCGCCGGCCGGCCGGGGCTGGGAGTACCTCACCGGCACCGGCTGGGACTGGCGCGCCGAGCTGGCCGAGATCCCCGAGCTGCTGCGGGAGAAGACGAAGGCGCCGACGGTGCAGGCCGGGCGGTACGACCTGGTGATCGACCCGTCCAACCTGTGGCTGACCATCCACGAGTCCATCGGCCACGCCACCGAGCTCGACCGGGCGCTGGGGTACGAGGCCGCGTACGCCGGCACCTCGTTCGCCACCGTCGACCAGCTCGGCACGCTGCGGTACGGCTCCGAGCTCATGGACGTCACCGGCGACCGCACCGCCCTGCACGGGCTGTCCACCGTGGGCTGGGACGACGAGGGGGTCGCGGGCCAGCAGTGGGACATCGTCCGGGACGGCGTCCTCGTGGGCTACCAGGTCGACCGGAACATGGCCCGGCGCCAGGGCATGGACCGCTCCAACGGCTGCGCCTTCGCCGACTCCCCGGGCCACGTGCCGGTGCAGCGGATGGCCAACGTGTCCCTGCGCCCCAGCCCCGACGGCCCCTCGACGGAGGAGATCATCGGCGGCGTCGAGCGCGGCATCTACGTCGTCGGCGACAAGAGCTGGTCGATCGACATGCAGCGCTACAACTTCCAGTTCACCGGTCAGCGGTTCTACAAGATCGAGGGCGGCCGCCTGGCCGGGCAGCTGCGCGACGTCGCCTACCAGGCCACGACGACGGACTTCTGGGGCTCGATGCGCGTCGTCGGTGGCCCGCAGACCTACGTCCTCGGCGGCGCCTTCAACTGCGGCAAGGCCCAGCCCGGCCAGACGGCGGCGGTCAGCCACGGCTGCCCGACGGCGCTGTTCGAGGACGTGTCGGTGCTGAACACCGTCGAGGAGGCCGGGCGATGAGGCCGAAGACGACGGTCGAGCGAGCATCGCAGGGAGCGCTAGCGACCGAGGAGCGGAACGAGACCGGAGTCGAGCGATGAGTCGCAAGCAGCGTCCGCAGGACGTCGTGGAGCAGGCGCTGGCGGCCTCCACGGCGGACGGGCAGATCACCTACGTCGTGGAGGGCTCCGAGGCGAACCTGCGGTGGGCGGGCAACAGCCTCACCACCAACGGCGCCATGCGCTCGCGCCAGGTCGTCGTCATCTCCTTCGTCGACGGCGGCGCCGGCATGGCGGTGGGCACGGTCACCCGCTCGGGGACGCCGGACGTCGCCGAGCTGGTCGCCGCCAGCGAGCAGGCTGCCCGGGCCGCCGGACCGGCGGAGGACGCGATGCCGCTGATCGCCCCGGATCCCGACCGCGAGGTGCTCCCGGGCACCGGCGACTGGGCGGCCGATCCGGCGGAGACCTCCATCGACGTCTTCGCCGAGTTCGCGCCGGCGCTGGGCGAGGCGTTCGGCGAGGCCCGGGACCGCGACGAGCTGCTCTTCGGCTACGCCGAGCACGCGCTGAGCACCACCTACCTGGGCAGCTCCACGGGGCTGCGGCTGCGCCACGACCAGCCCACGGGGCGGGTGGAGCTCAACGGCAAGACGCCGGACTTCGGTAGCTCGGTCTGGGCGGGCACCGGCACCCGGGACTTCGCCGACGTCTCGGTGGCCGAGCTGGCGGCGGACGTGCAGCGGAAGCTGGCCTGGTCGCGCCGCCGGGTGGATCTCCCGGCCGGTCGCTACGAGACGCTGCTGCCGCCCTCGGCGGTCGCCGACCTGATGATCTACCTGTACTGGACCATGCAGGCCCGGGACGCCGACGAGGGCCGCAACGTCTTCGCCAAGCCGGGCGGGGGCAACCGCACCGGCGAGCGGCTGGCGGCCCTGCCGCTGACCCTGCGCAGCGACCCGCACGCCCCCGGGCTCGAGGCGGCGCCGTTCCAGCTGGTCGGTGCGTCGTCGGGATCGGCGTCGGTGTTCGACAACGGCATGGCCGCCCCGGCGGTCGACTGGGTCTCCGGTGGCGTGCTCACGAACCTGATCCGCCCGCGGGCCTGGGCCCTGCGGACGACGGCGCCGGCCACCGCCGCCGTCGACAACCTCGTCCTCGAGCAGCCCGGCGCGACCGCCACCCAGGCGGAGATGGTGGCCGGAACCGGGCGCGGGCTGCTGCTGACGACCCTCTGGTACATCCGCGAGGTGGACCCGCAGACGCTGCTGCTCACCGGCCTCACCCGGGACGGCGTCTTCCTGGTGGAGGGCGGCGAGGTGACCGGAGCGGTGAACAACTACCGGTTCAACGAGTCCCCGGTGGACCTGCTCGGCCGGGCGGTGGAGGCCGGCGCCACGGAGCGCACCCTGCCGCGGGAGTGGAACGACTGGTTCACCCGGACGGCCATGCCGACGCTGCGGGTGCCCGACTTCAACATGAGCAGCGTGAGCCCGGCCAGCTGAGCCCGGCGAGTCGAATGACAAGCACGTGATTCCCACAAGTGGGACGCGGCAGCGCTGGCGGAAACTGACGGCGACGAACCGTACTGACGGAATTACGCTCGGTATCGGAAGACGAGCTGATCGAGGGCTTTACCCCGGACGCGTTTCTGCCGAAACCTCTCGTAGCTCGACATCTTCCACACACCGCACGCAGGCCCCGCTCCCACGGGGCTGTCGAGGGGAGGACTCCGTGAGCAGGAGTCGCAAGCCGTCCGTCTTCCAGGTGGGCAAGGTCCGCGACGACGGGCACACCGTCGTCATCTCCGGCTGGGGCCTGGGCCTCTGTGCCGCGGCCTGCGCCTGCCACCGTCACCCGGCCGCCGGGCACCTCGCGATCGCCGAGGACCACGCCGGCGGAGCCATCGGCCTGGTCAGCTTCCGCGAGGGTGGCTGCGACTGCTGCGAGCCGTGGACCGCCGAGGAGCTCACCGCGATCCTGCGGGACTTCTCGACCGTCGCCGGCCTCGACGTCCAGGAGCCGCTCGCCGGCTGAGCGTCGGTCGCCCGGCCCGTGCGCGTACGCACGGGCCGGGCGCTGTTTTCGCCGGGCCGTTGCCCGGCGCCGCTCCCGGGGTAGGGGCCTCCCATGTTGGGACGCGCTGCCCTGCGGGGCGCACTGGCCGGTCTCGCCGGCGTCGCCGTGATGACCCTGGGCGAGAAGGCCGAGCAGGCCCTCACGCACCGGCCGGACAGCTACGTGCCCGCGCGCACGCTCACGGCCCTCACGACCGGCCGGCGGCTGCCCGGGTCCGCCCGTCCGCCGGTGCGCAACCACCTCATGCACTGGGGCACCGGTGCCGCGGTCGGCGCCCTCCGTGGCGTCTGGGCCGCCTCCGGCCTGCGCGGCTGGCGCGCCTCGGCCTGGCACACCTCGATCCGGCTGGCCACCGACCAGACGCTGGAGAACGCGACCGGCGTCGGCGCCCCACCCTGGACCTGGTCCCGCCGCGACCGGATCGTCGACGTGGGCCACAAGGCCGTCTACTCCTTCGTCACCGGCGCGGTGGCCGACCGCCTGGTCCGCCTGCCCGCCGACCGGCTGCCCGACGGCACCGCCGCGGGCCCGCGCATCCGCTGAACCGGCCCGTCCGCGTGGCGGGAGATCGCCCGTGGGGCGCGTGGTACGGACGAGGCGGCCGCGCTCGCGCACACCCGCGCGCCCGCCGCTACTAGTCGATATCGAGTGCCTACGGTCCGTTCTGACGCGCATGGTTGAGGCCCCTTCCCCGGGTCCGGCGCAGCTGATCGGAGGCCCCGGTGCACGCACAGCGTTCGACCACCCGTCGCCGCTCACGCGCCGTCCTCGCGGTGGGTGCCGCGCTGATGGCGGCGGCGACGATGGTCGTCTCCCCGGCGATGACGACCCCGGCCGGCGCCGAGCCGGGATCGGTGGCCGAGGCCGCCTCGCTGATGGCCCAGGCCGCGCAGCAGCTGACCGCGGTCGAGGCCCAGGTCCACGAGGCCGAGGAGATCGTCGCCACCCAGCAGCAGGCCGCCGCGGACGCCGCCGCCCAGGCCCAGGCCGCGCGGGACGCCCTCGCGGTGCACGAGCCGCAGATCCGGGCCATCGTGCAGAGCAGCTTCACCGAGAAGACCCAGTCCCGCGTCGCCGCCTTCCTCACCAGCGAGTCGGCGGAGGACCTGGTCCAGCAGATGACGACGCTGGACATGATCGCCACGCACACCAACTCGGTCATCGCCCAGGTCGCGGCGGCCCGCGCGGCCGCCGAGGAGGCGCAGGCCGCGGCCGACCAGGCCGCCGCCACCGCGCAGGCGGGCCTCACCGAGCTCCAGGCGCAGCAGGCCGAGGTCGAGCGGCGGGCCGCCGAGTACCAGTCGGACTACGACCGGCTGTCCGCGGCAGAGCAGGACCGCGTCTCCACTCTCGTCGCCGGCCCCCGGCTGAGCACGCCGTCGGTCGCGGAGCTCCCGGTACCGGCGGGCAGCGCGGCGGCGACCGCGATCCAGGTGGCCCTGTCCAAGGTCGGCTCCCCCTACCGGTCGGGCGCGACCGGCCCCGGCGCCTTCGACTGCTCCGGGCTGACGTCCTACGCCTACGCGGCTGCCGGCATCGCGCTGCCGCGCACCAGCAGCGGCCAGTCCAAGATCGGCCCGCAGCTCTCCCGTGGCGAGCTCCAGCCGGGCGATCTGGTGTTCTACTACTCGCCGATCAGCCACGTGGCGCTCTACATCGGCAACGGGATGATCGTGCACGCCCGGACCTACGGGACGCCGCTGTCGGTCACCTCGGTCGACCAGGGCGGCTTCCGGTTCGGCGTCCGCCCCACCGGCTGACGCTCCGGCCGGAGGGCGTCAGCGCTCGCTGAGCGTGGTGACCAGGGCGGCGATCCGCTTGGCGCGGGTGGCCGGGGTGGCCGCGGTGTGCACCCGCCAGAGGGCGGCGTAGCGGTCCACCCCGCGCAGCCCGTCGAACGCCGTCCGGGCCGCGGGTGCGGCGTCCAGGGCCGCGGCGAGGTCGTCGGGCACGGTGATGGTGGCCGGGCCCGGGTAGGCGCGGTTCCAGCGGCCGTCGGCCTTCGCGGCCGCCACGGCGGCCAGCCCGGCCGGCCGCATCCGCCCCTCCTCGGTCAGCCGGGCCACGGTCTGCACGTTCTTGAGCGACCAGACGCTGCGCGGCCGCCGCGGGGTGATGCGCTGCAGGTAGGCGGTGTCGTCGAGCCGGTTGGCCCGGCCGTCGATCCAGCCGAAGCAGAGGAGCACCTCGACCAGCTGCTCCCAGTCCACCGAGGGGACGCCGGAGCCCTTCTTGGCGATCCGCACGTAGAGGCCCGGCGCCGTGGCGCCGTTCGCCTCCAGCCACGCCTCGAGGGCGGCCTGGTCGGCGAACGCCCGCACGGGCAGGTCGGTCGGCTCCGGCATGCCCGACATGGTGGCGGCCGGGTGTGACAACCGGCCGTCCATCCGGCCCCGCCCCGGCGATCGACGTACGTTGCGCAGGAAGGACGTCCGGCGAGAGGGGTGCGCGGTGAGCGGTGAGGTACCGGAGACGGTCCGGGGCATCTACGACGAGGTCCTGCACCGCAACCCGGGGGAGACGGAGTTCCACCAGGCCGTCCGCGAGGTCCTGGAGTCGCTGGCCGTCGTCCTGGACCGGCACAGCGAGTACGCCGAGATGAAGACCGTGCAGCGGATCTGCGAGCCCGAGCGGCAGATCATCTTCCGGGTGCCGTGGCAGGACGACCGCGGCGAGGTGTGGATCAACCGGGGCTTCCGGGTCGAGTTCAACTCCGCGCTGGGCCCCTACAAGGGCGGGCTGCGCTTCCACCCCTCGGTGAACCTGGGCATCGTCAAGTTCCTCGGGTTCGAGCAGATCTTCAAGAACGCGCTCACCGGCATGCCGATCGGCGGCGGGAAGGGCGGCTCCGACTTCGATCCCAAGGGCCGGTCGGACGCCGAGATCATGCGGTTCTGCCAGTCGTTCATGACCGAGCTCTACCGGCACATCGGCGAGTACACCGACGTCCCGGCCGGCGACATCGGTGTCGGTGCGCGCGAGATCGGCTACCTGTTCGGCCAGTACAAGCGGATCACCAACCGCTACGAGTCCGGCGTCCTCACCGGCAAGGGCCTCGGCTGGGGCGGGGCGCTGGTGCGCACCGAGGCGACCGGGTACGGCGCCGCGTTCTTCGCCGAGGCGATGATGGACGTCCGCGGAGAGTCCTTCGACGGCAAGCGGGTCGTGGTCAGCGGCTCCGGGAACGTCGCCGTCTACGGCATCGAGAAGGTGCACCAGTTGGGCGGGACCGCCGTGGCCTGCTCGGACTCCACCGGTTACGTGGTGGACGAGAAGGGCATCGACCTCGACCTGCTCAAGCAGGTCAAGGAGGTCGAGCGCGGGCGGGTGGCCGACTACGCCGAGCGGCGCGACTCGGCGAGCTTCGTCCCCGGGGGCAGCATCTGGGACGTCCCCTGCGACGTGGCGATCCCCAGCGCGACGCAGAACGAGCTGGACGGCGACGCCGCCGCCGTCCTCGCCCGGAACGGCTGCCGGTACGTGGTGGAGGGGGCGAACATGCCCGCCACCCCGACGGCGGTGAAGGCGTTCCGCGAGGCCGGCGTGCTGTTCGCGCCCGGGAAGGCCGCCAACGCCGGCGGTGTGGCCACCTCGGCGCTGGAGATGCAGCAGAACGCCTCCCGCGACCGCTGGACCTTCGAGCACAGCGAGGCACGGCTCGCGGAGATCATGCGGGACATCCACAGCCGGTGCCACGAGACCGCCGAGGAGTACGGCTCCCCGGGCGACCTGGTGCTCGGTGCCAACGTCGCCGGGTTCATCCAGGTGGCGGAGGCGGTGCACGCGCACGGCCTGATCTGACCCGGATGGTCAAGGACGCTTGACACCGGCCCCCGCTCCTGGTGGAGTACGCAGGTGTCAAGCTTCCTTGTCACCCGTGGAGTCGCCGTGTTCCCCCGCCAGCTGGCCGCCGTCGTCACCGCCCTCGTCCTCTCCGCGGGCATCGGCCTGCTCGCCGGCAGCTTCGGCGGGGAGCAGTTCTGGCTGCGCGCCACGGTCTTCGCTCTGTGCACCCTGGGGCCGACGTACGGGCTGGGGTGGTTGCTGTTCGTCGCCCCCGTGACGGAGACCGAGCAGGTCGCCCGGCCGGAGGAGACCGTCGAGCACCGGTGGTGGGAGCGCAGCGCCTCCGCCACGTTCCTCGACGTCGTCGCGGTGGCCGGGGTCGGGCTGTTCGCGCTGTCGGTGACCGATCTGCGGGTCGACGCGTCCACCGTGCTCACCGGCCTGCTGCTGCTCGCCTTCGCCGACGTCGCCGCCCGGTTCTCGCTGCTGCGCCGGCGCGACGCCTGACCCGGTGCGCAACGACCTCGCCGAGCGGCGGCAGGAGCGGGGCTGGTCCCAGGGCCGGCTGGCCGAGGAGCTGGGCGTCTCCCGCCAGACGGTGATCTCGCTGGAGAAGGGGCGGTTCGACCCGAGCCTGCCCCTGGCGTTCCGCATCGCCGCGCTGTTCGGCTGCCGGATCGAGGACGTGTTCACCCCCGACGAGGGTTGACTGCCGCCCGCCCCGGCCGGCCGGCGTCCGCCCCCGGCTGGCCGCCTCCCGCCGGGCTGTGCTGGGGTGGCGGGGTGGCGGACAACTTCATCGGTGCCCTGGACTTCGGCTCCCCCCGGATCGACGACGACGCGTTCGTGGCGCCCACGGCCGTCGTCGTGGGGGCGGTGACCATGGGCCCGCGGTCGAGCATCTGGTACGGCGCGGTGGCCCGGGCCGACACCGAGGTCATCGAGATCGGTGCCGACTCCAACATTCAGGACGGCTGCACGCTGCACTCCGACGCGGGCTCCCCCCTGGTGGTGGGGGAGCGGGTCTCGGTGGGGCACCGGGTGGTGCTGCACGGCGCGCGGATCGACGACGACGTGCTGGTCGGCATGGGCAGCATCGTGATGAACGGCGCGCACATCGGCACCGGCTCGATCGTCGCCGCCGGCGCCGTCGTCACCCAGGGCAAGGTCTTCCCGCCCCGCTCGCTCATCGCGGGCGTGCCGGCGAAGGTGCTGCGCGAGTGCACCGACGACGACCGGCTGCACATCCAGGGCAACGCGATCAGCTACACCGACCGGCTGGAGTCCGCCCGCCGGGTGCAGCGGCTCGAGGGCTGATCAGCCGGCCAGCCACGCGCGCAGCCCGGCCAGCAGCCGGTCGACGTCGTCGGCGTCGCTGTAGGGGGCCAGCCCGGCCCGCAGGCCGCCGGTGTCGCCGAGCCCCAGCCACCGGCTGGCCTCGATCGCGTAGAAGGAACCGGCCGGCGCGTTGACGCCCCGGGCCGCGAGGAACCGGTAGGCGTCGGCGGCGTCGCGCCCGTCGAAGGTCAGCAGCAGCGTCGGGGTGCGGTGCGCCGCCCGGGACCACAGCCGGACACCGGGCAGCTCCGCCAGCCCCGCCTCCAGGCGCTCGCGGAGCCGGTCCTCGTGCTCCTCGATCGCGGTCATCGCCGCGACCAGCCGCTCCCGGCGCGTCCCGCCGTCGCCGAGGGCGGCGAGGAAGTCCACCGCCGCCGTCGTCCCGGCCAGCAGCTCGTAGGGCAGCGTGCCCAGCTCGAAGCGCTCGGGCACCGCGTCCGACGACGGCAGCAGCTTGGCCGGCTGCAGGGTGGCGAGGAACGCGGGGTCGGCGGCCAAGACGCCGCAGTGCGGGCCGAGGAATTTGTACGGCGAGCAGAGCAGGACGTCGGCGCCGAGGGCGCGGACGTCGACCGGGGCGTGCGCGGTCAGGTGCACGCCGTCGACGACGAGCAGCGCGCCGGCCGCGTGCACCCGCTCGGCGATGGCGGCGATGGGCGGGCGGGTGCCGATCAGGTTGGACGCACCGGTCACGGCCACCAGCCGGGTCCGGTCGGTGAGCACCGCGGCGACGTCGTCGGCGGTCAGCTCACCGGTGCCCGGGTCGAAGGCCGCCCACCGCACCGTGGCGCCGACCGCCTCGGCGGCCAGCACCCACGGCCGGATGTTCGCGTCGTGGTCGAGCCGGGTGACGACGACCTCGTCACCCGGCTCCCAGCCGGCCGCCAGCGTGCGGGCCAGGTCGAAGGTGAGCTGGGTGGCGCTGCGCCCGAACACGACGCCGGCGGGGTCGGCGCCGAGCAGGTCGGCCATCGCCGCCCGGGCGGCGAGCACCGTCCCGTCGGCGAACCGCTCGGCCGCGGTCACCGCGCCGCGGTTGCTGACCGGCGCGGTCAGAGCCGTGGCCACCGCCCGGCCCACCGCGGCCGGCACCTGGGTCCCCCCGGGGCCGTCGAAGTGCGCGGTGCCGCTCGCGAGCGAGGGGAAGGAGGCGCGCAGCGCGGCGACGTCGAGACCCATGGTGCCGACGCTATCCGCCGGCCGTCAGCCTTCCCCGGCGAGGGCGGCGACCGCCGCGCGGAGCTCCCCGACCGGGAGCGCCAGCGTGGCGTCCCCCACGGCCAGCTCGACCCGCACCACGCCGGGGTCGCCGGTGCGCCCGGCCTGCGGCCAGGTCCACAGGCCCTCGTCGGTGGCCAGCCGGCGGGCAGCTGCGGTGAACGCCTCGGGGGTCGTGCGCAGCAGCAGGTGCAGCATGGGGGTCTGCGGCGGATCGGGGACGACGGTGACGCCCGGCAGGTCGCGCACGGCGTCGGCGACCTCGCGGGCGCGCTCCAGGTAGGCCGGCATCAGCGGCAGCCGGCGCCGCAGGCAGCCCAGCGCCGACGCGGCTCCGGGCCACATGCCGAACAGCGTGCCGCCCAGCCGCCGGCGCCACTCGCGGACCTCGGCGACGACGTCCGCCGGGCCGGCCAGGCAGCAGCCGGCCAGCGCGCCGAGGCCCTTGTAGAAGCTGACGTAGACGGTGTCGAACAGCCCGGCGATCTCGGCCGGCGTGCGGTCGTAGCCGGCGGACGCCTCCCACAGGCGCGCGCCGTCCAGGTGCGCGGCCGCGCCCCGCTCGCGGGCCCAGCCCACCTGCCCGGCCAGGTCGTCCCAGGGCGGGAGCTGCCCGCCGAGGTCGCGCTGCGGCAGCTCCACCAGCAACGCGGCGGGCCGCTCGGCGACGGCGTCGAGGTCGGCGCGCACCAGCAGCCGGTACCGGTCGCCGGCCGGTCGCAGGACCATGCCGTGCAGCCGCTCGAACGCCTGCTCCTCGTGCCGGATCAGGTGGCTCTCCGGGTGGCAGACCACGGTGCGCCGGCCCCTCCGGTCGGCGTGCACCCGCAGCGCCGCCTGCTGGGCCATGACGCCGCTGGGCAGGTACACCGCCGCGGGCCGGCCGAGCAGCCCGGCGACCTCCGTCTCGAGGTCGGCCACCACGCCGCCGTCGCCGTACCGGTCCGGGGCCGTGCCGGGCGGGATCGCGGCCAGCTGGTCCGCCGGCCGCCAGTCGCCGTGCCCGGAGAGGGATCGGTCGCAGGCGGCGCGCAGGGCCGCGCGCTCGTCGTCGGTCACGGCGTCCCCAGCAGCTCGGTCAGCAGCGCCCCGACGGCGTCGGTCTCGATCAGGAACCCGTCGTGCCCGTACGGCGAGGAGATCACCCGCAGCGGGACACCCAGGGCGTCGGCCACCCGCCGCTGCTGGCCGAGCGGGTAGAGCCGGTCGGTGTCCACGCCGGCCACCATCGCGCGGGCGGTCACCCGGGACAGCGCCGCCTCGACGCCGCCGCGGCCGCGGCCGACGTCCCAGCCGTTCATGGCCTCGGTGAGCAGCACGTAGCTGCCGGCGTCGAAGCGGCGGGACAGCTTGTCCGCGTGGTGCTCCAGGTAGGAGGCGACCGCGTACCGGCCGTCGATCTGCAGGTGGGCGCCGAACCGGGCCTCCAGCTCCACCCCGCTGCGGTAGGTCAGGTGGGCGATCCTGCGGGCGACCCCCAGACCGTCCACCGGCGGGGCGTCGGGCGGGTAGTCCCCACCCGCCCAGCGGGCGTCGGCCCGGACGGCGGCCTGCTGGGTGGTCTGCGTGCCGATCTGGTCGGCCGAGGCGACGGCGCCCGAGGCGAGGAAGAACAGCGCGTCGACCCGCGCCGGCTCCGCCACGGCCCACTCCAGCGCCCGCATCCCGCCCATCGACCCGCCGGCCACGGCGGCCCACCGGGCGATGCCCAGCGCGTCGGCCAGGGCGGCCTCGGCGCGCACCTGGTCGGCCACGGTCACCTCGGGGAAGCGGGACCCCCACCGCCGGCCGTCCGGCGCGGTCGACGACGGCCCGGTCGTGCCCTGGCAGCCACCGAGCACGTTCGCGCAGACGACGAAGAGGCGGTCGGTGTCCAGGGCCGCGCCCGGCCCCACGATGCCGCTCCACCAGCCGGGCGACGGGTGGCCCGCGCCGGCCGGGCCGACGACGTGGCTGTCGCCGGTGAGCGCGTGCTCGACCAGGACGGCGTTGTCCCCGCCGGGCGCGAGCGTCCCCCAGGTCTCGTACGCAACCCGCACCGCCGGGAGGGTCCCGCCGCGTTCCAGCGGGAACGGCCCGGGCAGGTCGAGGAAGCGCCGGTCGCCGACCGGATCCCCCTCGACCCACCCGCCCATCGCTCAGGCGCCCTTGGCGGCGCGGAAGCCCGCTTCCAGGTCGGCCAGGATGTCCTCGATGCCCTCCAGGCCCACCGCGAGGCGCACCAGCCCCGGCGTCACACCGGTGGTGAGCTGCTCCTCCGGGGTGAGCTGCGAGTGGGTGGTCGACGCCGGGTGGATCACCAGGCTGCGCACGTCGCCGATGTTGGCCACGTGGCTGTGCAGCTCCAGCGCCTCGACGAACTTCTGCCCGGCCTCCTTGCCGCCGTGCAGCTCGAAGGTGAGGACGGCGCCGGCGCCCTTCGGGGCGTACTTCTGCTGCGCGGCGTGCCACTGGTTGGTCGGCAGGCCGGCGTAGTTGACCCGGTCGACGGCGTCGTGCGCCTCGAGGAACTCCGCCACCCGCTGGGCGTTGGCGACGTGCCGCTCCATGCGCAGGGACAGCGTCTCGATCCCCTGCACGACCAGGAACGCGTTGAACGGCGAGACGGCCGGGCCGAGGTCGCGCAGCAGCTGCACCCGGGCCTTGAGGGCGAAGGCCGGCGCGCCGAGGTCGGCGTAGACGACGCCGTGGTAGGTCGGGTCGGGCGTCGTGAACATCGGGTGCTTGCCACCGCGCCAGTCGAACGCGCCGCCGTCGACGATCAGGCCGGCGATCGCGGTGCCGTGCCCGCCGAGGTACTTCGTCGCCGAGTGCACGACGACGTCGGCGCCGAACTCGAAGGGACGGATCAGGTACGGGGTGGCGACGGTGTTGTCCACGATCAGCGGGACGCCGTTGCGGTGCGCGACCCCGGCGACCGCCTCGATGTCCAGGACGTCGCCCTTCGGGTTGCCGATGGTCTCGGCGTAGAAGGCCCGGGTGTTGTCCTGCACCAGGGACTGCCAGTTCTCCGGGTCGTCGGGGTTCTCGACGAAGGAGACGGTGATGCCCATCTTCGGCAGCGAGTGGTGCAGCAGGTTGTACGTGCCGCCGTAGAGGGACGCCGACGCGACGACGTGGTCGCCGGCCTCGGCCAGGTTGAGGATGGCCAGCGTCTCCGCGGCCTGCCCGGAGGCCACCGCGAGTGCCGCGACGCCGCCCTCCAGCGACGCGACGCGCTGCTCGAGCGCGTCCTGCGTCGGGTTCATGATCCGCGTGTAGATGTTGCCCATCTCGGCCAGCGCGAACAGGTCCGCGGCGTGCTGGCTGTCGCGGAACTGGTAGCTCGTCGTCTGGTAGATCGGCAGGGCGCGGGCCCCGGTCGTCGGGTCGGGGCCGGTCCCGGCGTGGATCTGCCGGGTCTCGAAGCTCCAGTTCTGCGGGTCGCTCATGCGCCGTCTCCTCTCGCTCGCGGAGACCCGCGGCGCACGGGAGCTCCGTCCTTGCCGGGGGGCGGACGCCTCCCGGCCGGCTCTTCCCCTGGAGCACCTCAGACGGAGTAGAGGTTGCCGGGCAGCCAGCCAGGTGCTTCGCGCTGCCTCTCAGGAGCCGTCGTGATCGTAGGACGTCGGGGCCACCACCTGCACACTGACCGGGTGCGCGTGACCATCCGGGTGCGGCCCGGCGCCGGGCGGACCGTCGTGCGCGGTGAGCACGACGGCGCCCTCGTGGTGCGGGTGGGCGCTCGTGCGGTGGACGGCCGGGCCACCGAGGCGGCGCTGGCGGCGGTCGCCGACGCCTTCGGGGTGCGGTGCCCGGCGGTGGCGCTGGTCACCGGCGCGACCGCCCGCACCAAGGTGGTCGACGTCGAGGGTGGCGCCGAGGAGCGGCTGCGCGAGCTGCTGGCCGGGTGACCGGCCGGGCGGGGCCGATGTCCCACGTGAAACACCGGCCCCACCGCTCAGCCGGTCGGGGACGCCGGGGCGGTCCCGTCGTCCGTGCCGTCGGAGTCGCCCGTCGGCGTGGGCTCGGTCGTCGCCGGTGCGGTCGGCTCGGTCGTCCCGGGCGACGTCGACCCGGTGGTGCTCGGCCGGGTGGTGGACGCCGACGGCTCGGTCGTCGCCGGGGTCCCGGTCGGCTCGGTCGGCTCGGCCGGCTCGGTCCCGGTCGGTTCGGTCTCGGTGGGCTCGACCGTCCCGGTCTCCGTCGGCTCGGTCTGCTCCGCGGTCTCCTCGGTGGAGGCCGGCTCACCCGCGGCCGGGGGGCGGACGTTGAGGTAGAGCGCGCCGATGGACAGGAACAGGAGGACCAGCACCACCGTCGAGGTGCGCGCCCGGCCCAGGTGCCGGGGGATCGAGTGCCACCAGCGGTGCTCCGCCGCCGGAGCGGTCTGGGCGGGCGGCGCGGCCGGCGGGGCGGTGCTGACGGTGGGCTCGGAGGGGGTCTGGTCGGGCCCCGGCGTGTCGGCGGGCCGGTCCTCGGGCGCGGTCATCGGGCTCCCTCCTGCACCGCGGTGCCCTCGTCGGCCGCCTGCATCGTGGTGGTCGGTTGCGGCACCTGCATGCCCTGGCTGCGGAACGCGTCGACGACCCGGGCCCGGAGGTCGCGGCCGACCTCGAACTGCTTGCCCGGCAGCGTGCGGGCGACGACGCGCACGTTCACCTCGTCCAGGCCGAGGCTCTCCACGCCCATGACGGTGGGCGGGTCGAGCAGCAGCGGGCGCATCGCCGGGTCGCGGAACGCCTCCCGGCCGACCTGGCGGAGGATCTCGTTGGCCCGGTTGACGTCGACGCTCGTCGGCACCGGCACGTCGACGACGGCGCGGGCCCAGTCGCGGGAGAGGTTCACGACCTTGACGATCTGCCCGTTCGGCACCGTGACGACCTCGCCGTCGGGCGACCGGACGCGGGTGACGCGCAGCGTGACGTCCTCCACCGTGCCGGTGGCCGGGTCGCCACCGCCGACGACCTGGATGGAGACGACGTCGCCGAACCCGTACTGCCGTTCGGTGATGATGAAGAACCCGGCCAGCACGTCACCGACGATGCGCTGCGCGCCGAAGCCCAGGCCGACGCCGAGCACCGTGGCCGGCGCGACGAGGCCGGTGACCGGTACGCCGAGGCGGTCGAGGACGAAGAAGACCGAGATCGAGTAGATGAGCACGATCGCCGCCCAGGTGAGCACCTGGGTGAGCGAGTGCCGGTGCTTGGCGGCCTCGGAGCGGACGAGGGCGTCGCCGCCGGTGGAGTTGCGGTCGATCCGGTCGGTGATCTTCGCCCCGGCCCAGGCCACGAACCGGGCGAGCAGCACCGAGCCGATGATGATCAGCACGACCTCGAGGCCCCGCCCGGACAGCCAGTCCAGCAGCTCTCTCAACGCGTCCACGGGTGGCAGCCTCCGATCGTCGGGGGAAGCGACCTTTCCACAGTGGCGAGCGGCGGCGGCCGATGCCAACCGGACCCGCCGGGTACCGCACGGCGGAGGCCGCGACGAGCCGCTGACCTGGGCCTCAGCGGCACGGAGAGATGACTCACGCCGCCGGTGGGCGGGGCTCCACGAACAGCGACTGGGTGGACCGGCCGACCGGCCCGTCGACGTCGAAGAGGACGCCGAGGCACTGCGCCGCGCCGGTGCCGCCGTGCACCGTGGTGGCGTCCACGCCGAGCCACTCGCCGCGCGGCGGGCGGTGCAGCGCCACGGACAGGTCGACGTTGGCGAACGTCGACCGCGTCCAGTCCAGGGTGGCCGAGATGCCGCTGGCGGCGTCGGTCATGACCAGCAGGTGCTGCAGCGGGGACATCGGCTCCCCGGCGACCAGCGCGCACTCCGGCCGGGTCCAGGCCGTGGCGGGCCCGGGGCCGTTGAAGGTGCCGGCGGCGAAGCGCCAGTCCAGCGCCCGGTGGTAGGCGATCTCGCTGGAGAAGAACGCCGCCCGCTCGGGCCGGCTCTCCTCCGGGCCGGCCGGCGCCGGATGGGGCAGGGTCGGGGAGGCCGCGGCGTCGTCGCGCGAGCGCATCCGCCAGGCCGACAGGCGCATGAGCGGGCGGCCGTCGCCGGCGTCGAGCACGGCCTCGACCAGCTCGATCCGCCGCCCCGGGCGCACGACGGACGTGCGTACCCGCACCGGGCCGACCGGCACCGGCCCGAGGATGTCGTAGGCCATGCGCACCGTCTGCCCGCCGGTGATCGCGCTCGCCCGCTCGGCCGCCCGCAGCAGCAGCGCGGCGGGCGGCCCGGCGTGCTGGTGCGCGGGGTCCCACGGGCCGATGGTGAGCGCCGTGGCGGTGAAGCCGTCGCCGTCGGGGAGGTAGAGGGCCTCGGGCACGTCCATGACGGCGAGTCTCGCGCCGCCGGTCAGTCCCGCGTGCGCCGGGTCGCCCAGACGGCGTAGACGGTCCAGGCGGCGGCGCCTCCGGCGGCCAGCGACCACACCAGGCGCAGCTGCGCGGACGTCGACAGGAGCAGCAGGACGGCGACGACGAACACGGCCCCCGCCAGCGGCGAGGAGCGGGCGAGCGCTCCGGCGGTGCCGGGGCCGGGCACGACCAGGAAGACGACCGCCGCCATGACCAGAAGCAGGGCGCAGAGCGCCGCGATCCCGCCCGCGGTCACCCCGAACCCGGCCGGCAGCGCGATCGCCCCGAGCGCGCCGGCGACCACCCCCAGCGCCAGCCCGACCAGGGTGCGGCGCCGGCGGGCCGACCACGGTGGCCGCTCGTCCATGGCTGCTCCTCTCGTGGTCCCGGCTCGTGCGCCGGACGGAACGGCGTCCCCCGATGACTACCCGTCACAGCACGCCCGCCGGGCGCGGCACACCGGCCGATTCCGTATCGGAATCCGTTGTACCGCCGGTCCGCGCTCCGTACGGTCCGGGCGACGGGGGTCGGACCGTCGGCAGCTGGGGGAACGGGCATGGTGCGGGCGCACGAGTGGGACGTGACGCGGCGGCTGGCGCGGCCGCCGGGACGGCGCCGGCCGTGGTGGGTGTCGCACCCGGCGCCCGATCCCGCCGCGCTGCGGCTGGGCTGGGAGGCCGCCGGCGGGCACGCCCGCGTGGTCGTCGAGGGCGACATCGACCTGGTCACCGCCCCGCAGCTGGAGGCGTTCGTCGCGGGGTGCCCGCTGGCCGGCTGCACCGTCCTCGAGCTCGACCTCGGCGGGGTGCCGTCGATCGGCTCGGGAGGGCTGTCGGTGCTGATCGCCGTCCGGCGGTGGTGCCTGCAGCGCGGTACCGCCCTGCGGCTGCGCGACGTGCAGCCGTCGGTGTGGCGGGTCTTCGAGGCGACCGGCCTGGCCGAGGTCTTCGCCGCGTCCGGTCCCGAGCCGCGCCCGCCCGCGCAGGACCTCGCGCTGTTCTGACCCGGTAGCCGTTCCGACCGGTAGGTGGCTCGGAGCCGCTTGCCCGCTACATTGCGGGGGTGCCCCGCACCGTCCGCCCCGCCTTCGGGTACGCGTTCACCCTCGCCGCGGCTGCCCTGTTCGCCGTCAACGGGACGGTGTCGACGCTCGCCCTCCAGGCGGGGGTGCCGCCCACCCGGCTGACCGCGTTGCGCTGCACCGGTGCGGCGCTGGTGCTCCTGGCGGTGCTGGCCCTGGCCGCTCCCGGCCGGCTGCGGGTGCGGGCCCGCGAGCTGCCCCTGCTCGCCGTCTTCGGCGTCGTGGGCGTCGCGCTCACCCAGTTCCTCTACTACGTCGCCATCGGCCGCATGCCGGTCGGGATCGCGCTGGTCTTCGAGATGACCGCGCCGGTGTTCATCGCCCTCTACGTCTGGCTGGTCCGCCGGGAGCGGGTCCGCAGCCGGCTGTGGGCGGCGCTGCTCCTGTCGTTGTCCGGCCTGGTCCTCGTGGCCCAGGTGTGGCAGGGCGGCGGCTCGCTGGACGCGGTGGGCGTGGCGGCGGCGCTGGGTGCGGCCCTCTGCCTGGCCACGTACTACCTGGTGGGGGAGCGCGGCACGGTCAGCCGCGACCCGGTCACGCTCACCTGCTGGAGCTTCGTGGCGGCCGCGCTGTTCTGGGCGCTCGCCGCACCGTGGTGGGAGTTCGACGCCGGCGTGCTCGCCGAGCCGGTGCCGCTGTCGCTCGGGGACCTGCGGCTGCCGCTGTGGCTCCTGGTCGGCTGGATCGTGGTGCTGGGCGCGGCGGTGCCGTTCTGGTTGTCCGTCGCCGCGCTGCCGCACCTCGCGCCGACCACCGCCGGGCTGGTGGCGACGGTCGAGCCGGTGTTCGCCTCCGTCGTCGCCTGGCTGTGGGTGGAGCAGGTGCTCACCGGGTGGCAGGTGGCCGGCGGCGCCGTCGTCCTCACCGGGATCGCGCTGGCGCAGACCGCACGGACCACCCAGCCGCCGGTGCCGGAGACCCCGGCCCCGCTGTCGTCGTGACGCGGAGCCGGGGTCGCGGACGTCAGGGCGTGACGTCCTGGGCCTCGGTCAGGTAGCCGGCCAGTTCCGCCATGTACGCCGCCTGGGAGACGTAGTCGGGGCCGATGTACTTCCAGGGGTAGAGCTGCCCGGCCTCGACGGCGGGGAGCAGCGCGGCGGTGGGCTGCGCGGCGATCTCCTCGGGGGTCATGCTGAACCGCAGCGAGTAGAGGAGCACGTCGCTGGGGAACTCCGTGACCTCCTCCCAGCCCACGGAGTTCCAGAAGTAGCCCTCGCCGCCCGGGTCCACGAACGTCACGCCGAGGTCGGCGTACATCGCCAGCTGCGGGTCGTCGGCCGCCTTGGCCATCCACCAGCCGTCGGCCTCGGTGGCGAACACGGGCAGCACGCTCACGTCGTCCGTCGCGGCGGCGCTCAGCGCCTCGGATGCCGCCTCGAAGTCGGCGCGCGCCTCGGCGACCACACCGCCCTCGGTGTCGACGCCGAGCGCGTCGGCCAGCTCCACCACGCGCTCGATGACGTCGGCCGCCGAGCCGGTGTAGGCGATGTGGACGATCGGCGCGATCTCGGCGACCTGCTCCTCCTGGGCCAGGTCGTTGAAGCCGTAGCCCGCCTTCCCCTCGGGGATCTCGCCGGAGGAGTCGTCCGGGTAGATCGTGGTGACGATGAGGTCGGGGTCGGCGGCGGCCAGCGCTTCGAGGTCGATCTCGCCGTAGGTGGAGCCCACGATCGCGACGTCGTCGAGGTCGCGGCCCGCGAAGGCGACGTCGTCCTCGGCCGAGGTCTGGCCGAAGGTGGCGACCGGCTCGATGCCGTAGTTCCACAGCGACGCCGCCAGGTCGTTGAGGCCGGCGATCCGCTCGGGCGCCTCGTCGAGCTCGACGGTATGCCCCAGGTCGTCGGTGAACGACCAGCTGCCCTCGGCGGCCGGCTCGGCGTCGGTGGCGTCACTGGAGGTGTCGTCGCCGCAGGCGCTGACACCGACGGTCACGCCCAGGGCCACGAGGCCGCCCAGCAGGCGGCGAGAGGTGCGGTGCAACGGAACTCCCTCGGCTGAGGGGATGCGTGATCATCCCCGGTTGCGACCAAGGTTAGCCTGCCCTAACCCGAGGACGAGGACGGGTGCCCGTCAGCGCAGCCGGCGCACCGGGACGACCATCGGGGAGCCCGCCACCGGGTCGGTGATCACCCGCGCCTCCAGCTCGAAGACGTCGGCCAGCAGCTGCTCGGTGAGCACCTCGGCCGGGGCGCCGGAGGCGACCAGCGCACCGTCCTTCATGGCCACCAGTCGCTGCGCGTAGCGGGCGGCGAGGTTCAGGTCGTGCAGCACCACGACGACGGTGCGCCCGCGCTCGGCGTGCAGCCGGCCCACCAGGTCCAGCACGTCGATCTGGTGGGAGAGGTCCAGGTAGGTCGTCGGCTCGTCCAGCAGCAGCAGGTCGGTGCCCTGGGCCAGGGCCATGGAGATCCAGGCCCGCTGCCGCTGGCCGCCGGAGAGCGCGTCCACCGGGCGGTCGGCCAGCTCGCTCATGCTGGTCCAGGACAGCGCCTCGGTGACGACCGCCTCGTCGTCCCGGGACCACTGGCGCAGCCAGTTCTGGTGCGGGTGCCGGCCGCGGGCGACCAGGTCGCCGACGGTCAGCCCCTCGGGCGCGACCGGCGTCTGCGGCAGCAGGCCCAGCACCTTCGCGACCTCGCGGGTCGGGGTGCGGGCGATGGCCCGCCCGTCCAGGAGGACCTGGCCCGACGTCGGGCGCAGCAGCCGGCCGAGCGCCTTCAACAGCGTGGACTTGCCGCAGCCGTTGGGGCCGACGATCGCGGTGAACGAGCCCTCCGTCAGCTGGAGGTCCAGGTCGTCGACGACCACCTGGTCGTCGTAGGCCAGCCGGACGTGCTCGGCGGCCAGCCGGACGCGTTCCTCGCTGGTCGCGTCGGGGTGGGGGCGGTGCAGGAGCTCGGTCATACGGTGGATCGCCGCCTTCCACGGACCAGGAGCCAGAGCAGGTAGGGGGCGCCGATGGCGGCGGTCAGGATGCCGACCGGCAGGGCCTGCGGCAGCAGGGTGCGGGTGACCAGGTCGGCCCCCACGACGAGCAGCGCGCCGAAGATGCCCGACGCCAGCAGCGGCGGCCGGGCGCCGCCGGCCAGCCGCACGGCGATCTGCGGCACGACCAGGGCGACGAAGGTGATCGGCCCGGCGGCCGACACGGCGAACGCCACCAGGCCCACGGCCAGCAGGACGACGGCGGTCTGCGCCCCGGCCAGCCGCACCCCGAGCCCGCGGGCGGTGTCGTCGCCGAACTGGAGGACGGTGAGCACCCGGCCGGCGGCCAGCGCCAGCGGGAGCAGCACGACGACGGCGACGGCCAGGGGGAGGGCGTCGTCCCAGGTGCGGGCGTTGAGCGACCCGGTGATCCACACGTAGGCCGAGGCCGCGTCGTAGATCTCGGCGTTGGTGAGCAGCCAGTCGACGAGCGCGGTGCCCACCGACCACAGGGCGATGCCGACGAGCACGAGCCGGTACCCGTCGACGCCGGCCCGCCAGGTGAGGCCGAAGAGCAGCGCGCCGGTGGCGAGCGCGCCGAGCAGCGCGGCGAGCGGGATGCCGAGGCCGCCCAGGAGCGTCCCGGCGGGGGTGCTGCCGCTGAGCACGATCGCGGACACCGCGCCCACCGAGGCGCCGGTGGTGATGCCCAGCGTGTCCGGTGAGGCCAGCGGGTTGCGGGCGAAGGTCTGGAACAGCGCACCGGACACGCCCAGGGCCAGTCCGACCAGGGCCCCGACCAGGACCCGCGGGGCCCGCAGCTGCAGCACGATGAACTCCTGCGGCCCCTCACCCAGACCGACCAGCGTGCGCAGCACGTCGCCCACCCCGATGGGGAAGTCGCCGCGACCCATGCTCAGCGCGGCGACGAGCACCAGCGCGGCGAAGCCGGCGACCGGCACGGCCAGCTGCCGCCAGCGCAGCAGCGCGGACAGCGGGCCGACGCGCAGCGCCCTCCCCCGGCGGACGGGAGCGCGCCGGGGACCGGCCGTGCCGGCGGGGCGTGCGGGGGCCGCGACGCTCACAGCCCCACCGTCCGGCGCCCGCGCACGAGCGCGATGAAGAAGGGTGCGCCGATCAACGCGAGCACGATGCCCACCTGCAGCTCGCCGGGGCGGGCCACGACCCGGCCGATCACGTCGGCGACCAGCAGCAGCACGGCCCCGGCCAGGGCGGAGCAGGGCAGCAGCCAGCGGTGGTCGGGGCCGGTCAGCGCCCGGACGGCGTGCGGCACGACGAGCCCGACGAACGCGATCGGCCCGCAGGCCGCGGTGGCGGCTCCGCAGAGCAGCGTGACGGCGGTCAGCCCGACCGCCCTGGCCAGCCAGATGCGCTGGCCGAGGCCGCGGGCGACGTCCTCGCCGAGGCCCAGCAGGTTCAGCGCCGGCGCGTTGAGCAGGGCGAACACCACCCCGATCGCGAGGAAGGGGGCGACCTGCCAGGCGATGTCTGCGTCGCGCCCGGCCAGCGAGCCGACCACCCAGAACCGGAAGCTGTCCAGGGTCTGCTGGTCGCTGACCAGGATGGCGCGCACCAGGGCGTAGAGCAGGGCGGAGAGCGCCGCGCCGGCCAGCGCGAGCGTGACCGGCGTGGCCCCGCCCCGCCCGGCGGAGCCGATCGCGTACACCAGCACGGTGCCCGTCAGCGCCCCGAGGAAGGCGAACCAGACGTAGCCGCTCGGGCTGGTGATGCCGAGGGCGGAGATGGCCAGGACGACGGCGAGGCTGGCGCCGGCGGTGACGCCCAGCAGTCCGGGGTCGCCGAGGGGGTTGCGGGTGTGCCCCTGCATGAGCGCGCCGGCC
This sequence comes from Blastococcus sp. SYSU DS0619, assembly GCF_054051035.1. Lineage (NCBI taxonomy): Bacteria > Bacillati > Actinomycetota > Actinomycetes > Geodermatophilales > Geodermatophilaceae > Blastococcus > Blastococcus sp. SYSU DS0619. The sequence continues at coordinate 325,931 of NZ_JBJHAM010000001.1, forward strand.
AGCCCGAGGGCGGCGCCCACCATCAGCCCCAGCGCCGTGCGCGGCAGCCGCAGCTGGCGCACGATCACCGCCTCCTCGGTGCCGAGGGAGGAGTCGACCAGCGCACGCCAGACGTCGCCGACGCCGATCGAGCGGGTGCCGACGGCGATGCTCGCCACCGCCGCGGCGACGACGAGGACCAGCAGCAGGGCCAGCGTGCCCAGCCGCCGGGCGCGCATCGGCGACGCCGGCGGTCGTGCCGCGTCCCGCGCCGGGACGTCGACCGTGGTGGCCACGAGCAGCTCCCGGGACGGACGGCGAAGATCAGATAAGGCTTACCTTAGCTGCCGCACGCCGAGCGGGCCGCTCCGGCGAGGTCACTTCTTCTGCCGACGGCTCCCGCCGTGCCAGTCCTCCTGCGTGCCGGACTCGCCCGGCCGCACCCCGAACGCCGGCAGCTGCGGCCGCTCCCGCAGGCTGCGCTTGAGCTCGGCGAAGCCCGGGAACGAGGCGAGACCCACGACGTGGTCCCACAGCGCGACGGCCTCGTCGTCGCTCGGCAGCCGGCTGATGACCGGGCCGAAGAAGGCCACGCCCTCGGGCGGCCGGAAGTGCAGGATCGGCGTGCCGACGTCCTTGCCGGTCAGCGCCAGCGCCTCGTCGGTCTCCTCGCGCAGCCGGGCGTCCCAGGAGTCGTCGTCGAGGGCGGCGGCGAGGTCGGCGGGCAGCCCCACGCCGGCGAGGATCGGCGTCACGAACTCGCGGGTGCCGCGGCGCACCTCGTCACCGGGCTCGTTCGGCGTCTCGAAGATCTGGCCGCCCAGCGCCTCGTACAGCGGGCCGACCACCTCGGGGCCGTGCCCCTCGCGGGCGCGGGCGGCCAGGCGCAGCAGCCGCAGCCCGGCGGTGTGCCCGGCCTCGTACTCGGGCGGGAAGTGCGCGTCGTAGTCGACGTGCGCGTTGAGCAGCCGCAGCGAGATGAACCGCCACTCGACGGCGTACTCCCGCTGGGCGCTCACCTGGCGGACCCACTTGCTGGTCATCCAGGCAAACGGGCAGACCGGGTCGAACCAGAAGCGCAGATCGGCCATGGCCCGAACCTAGGCGCTCCCGGCCGACCCCGCCTTCTGCCGGCGGCGGCTCAGGCGGGGAGGACCGACTCGATCGCGGCGCGGAGCTCTGGGGCATCGGGCGCGGTGCGCGGCCGGAACCGGGCGACCACCTGGCCGGTCCCGTCGACGACCCACTTCTCGAAGTTCCACTGCACGTCGCCGGCCTCGCCGTCCAGGTCCGGCGTCGCGGTCAGCTGCCGGAACAGCGGGTGCGCCTCGGGCCCGTTCACCTCGACCTTCTCGGTGAGCGGGAAGGAGACGCCGTAGGTGGCCGAGCAGAACTGCTCGATCTCCTCGGCGGTGCCCGGCTCCTGGCCCATGAACTGGTTGCACGGCACGCCGACGACGGTGAAGCCGCGGGCGCCGTACTGCTGCTGCAGCGCCTCGAGGCCGGTGAACTGCGGGGTGAGCCCGCACCGGCTCGCCACGTTGACGACGAGGGTCGCGCGCCCGCCGGTCAGCTCCCGCAGCGTGGTGGCGGTGCCCTGGAGCGTGGTCACGGGCACGTCGAGGAGGTCGCTCATTCCCGCGCCAGCGCCGTCGGCCGGGCGTTCATTCCGGTCGGTTGCAGCACTGCTGCGGCCTAGTGTGGTGCCCGATCGTTCCGGGAGGTGCCATGGAGTGGGTGCTCATCGTGCTGGCCGTGCTGGTGGTCGTCGGCGCCACGCTGTACGTCGGCCGCAGCCGCCGGCGCAGGGAGTGGACGGACGAGCTGCCCGACGGCCGGCTCGACCGCGACCGGATGGACGGGCCGGATGCGCGGGGTGCGGTGAACAAGCACAGCTGGATGCTGGGTGGTGGCGGCAGCGGGGGCTGAGTTCCCGGGATCAGCCCAGGTCGCCGATGTCGTCGGGGACGTCGACGGCGTACTGCCGCAGCGCCTCCAGCGGGACGACCTCGAGCGCGCGGGCGTTCGTGGCGGCCAGCACCACCCCTGACGCCGCCCCCGCCTGGTAGGCCTGCAACCAGCGGACGGCGACGACGCACCAGCGGTCACCCGGCCGCAGCCCCGGGAAGCCGTACTCCGGGCGCGGGGTGCTCAGGTCGTTGCCCAGCTCCCGCTGCATGGCGAGGAACTCGGTGGAGACGACGGCGCAGACGGTGTGCCGGCCCAGGTCGTCCGGGCCGCTGGCGCAGTGCCCGTCGCGGTAGAACCCGGTCACCGGGTCGGTGCCGCAGGGCTCCAGCGGCCCGCCGAGGACGTTGCGCTCGTCGGTGGGGTCGGGCGGCACGGGCGCTCCTGGATTCGGGGACGCGGCGCCGTGGCCGGCGCGCGCCCAGGATGGCATCGTGCGGGCGTGCCCGCTCCCGAGATCCTCTGGCAGCCCACCGCCGAGTCCGTCCGCGCCACGCAGATCGCCGCGTTCGCCCGCTGGGTGGCCGAGCGCCGCGGCCTCTCCTTCGGCGATCCGGTCGACTACGACCGGCTCTGGCGCTGGTCGGTCGAGCACCTCGACCAGTTCTGGGGCGACCTCGCGGAGTGGACCGGGGTGCTGCCCGGCGTCCCGGACGAGCAGGTGCTGCCCTCTCGCGAGATGCCCGGCGCCGTCTGGTTCCCGGGCGGATGCGTCAACTACGCCGAGCAGGTGTTCCGGCAGGCCGCCGACGACCGGCCCGCGCTGATCGCCGTCACCGAGGACGCCGAGCCGGAGGAGATCTCCTGGGCGGACCTGCGCGGGCAGGTGGGCGCGTTCGCCGCGACCCTGCGCCGTCTCGGCGTGCGCCCCGGCGACCGGGTGGTCGGGTACCTGCCCAACGTGCCCGAGACCGTCGTCGCCTTCCTCGGCGCGGCCGCGGTCGGGGCGGTGTGGTCCTCCTGCGCCCCGGACTTCGGCACCCGCGCGGTGCTCGACCGCTTCGCCCAGATCGAGCCCACCGTGCTCGTGGCCGTCGACGGCTACCGGTTCAACGGCCGCGCGCACGACCGGCGCGACGTCGTGGCGCAGCTGCGCGAGGCGCTGCCCACCGTGCGCACGACGATCGCCGTCCCCCGGCTGTTCCCCGGCGAGGTGCCCGACGGCGCCCTGAACTGGGCCGACGCCGTCGCCGACGCGCAGGACCCGGAGATCGAGCCGACGCCGTTCGACGCCCCGCTGTGGATCGTCTACTCCTCGGGCACCACCGGGCTGCCCAAGGGCATCGTGCACGGGCACGGCGGGGTGGTGCTGGAGCAGCGCAAGTCCGGCACCCTGCACAGCGACCTGCACCCCGGCGACCGCTTCTACTGGTACACCTCCACCGCCTGGATGATGTGGAACGTCGTGGTGTCGTCGCTGCTCTCGGGTGCGACGGCGGTCCTGCACGACGGCGCCCCGGCGTACCCGACGGTCGATGCGCAGTTCGCCCTCGCCGAGCGGGTCGGCGTCACCCACCTGGGCACCAGCCCCGGCTACCTCGCCGCCTGCCAGAAGGCCGGCGTCCGCCCCGGTTCCGACCACGACCTCTCGTCGGTGCGGGTGCTGAGCTGCACCGGGTCCCCGCTGCCCGCTGCGTCCTTCACATGGGTCTACGACGCCGTCGGCACCGACCTGCAGCTGACGTCGGCGTCCGGCGGGACCGACGTCGCCACCGGGTTCATCGGGTCCAGCCCGCTGCGGCCGGTGACGGTCGGGGAGCTGCAGCGGCCGAACCTGGGCGTCGCCCTCGCCTCCTGGGACGAGGAGGGCCGGCCGGTGGTCGGCGAGCTCGGCGAGCTGGTGGTCACCGAGCCGATGCCGTCCATGCCGCTGTACTTCTGGAACGACCCCGACGGCGCCCGCTACCGTGCCGCCTACTTCGAGCCGTGGCCCGGCGTCTGGCGGCACGGTGACTGGCTGGAGATCACCGACCGGGGCACCTGCATCATCACCGGCCGGTCGGACTCCACGCTCAACCGCGGCGGCGTGCGCATGGGCACCGCCGACATCTACGCCGCCGTGGAGGGCTTCCCGGAGGTCGTCGACTGCGTCGTCCTCGGTGTGGAGCTGCCCGAGGGCGGCTACTGGATGCCGCTGTTCGTGCAGCTCGCGCCGGGGGAGGAGCTCACCGACGACCTGGTCGACCGGCTGCGGTCGGCGATCGGGACCCAGGCCAGCCCGCGGCACGTGCCCGACGAGGTGATCGCCGTCCCCGGGGTGCCGCACACCCGCACCGGAAAGCGGCTCGAGGTGCCGCTCAAGCGGCTGTTCCAGGGCGTGGACCCGGCGAAGGCGGTCAACACCGGCACCGTCGACGACGCCTCGCTGGTCGAGCACTACATCGCCCTGGCGAGAGACCGACTCAGCTCCTGAACGGTCCCCGCAGCGCGGCCCAGTGGAGGAGCATCACGGTCTTGGCGTCGGCGATCCGGCCGTCGTCGACCATGGCGAGCGCCTCGTCGAAGGGCAGCTCGACCACTTCGATGTCCTCGCCTTCCTCCTCGAGCCCGCCGCCGGCGGACGTGCGGTCGGCGGGGCGGTAGGGCGCGGCGAAGAAGTGCAGCCGCTCGGTCACCGAGCCGGGGCTCATGAAGACGTCGTACACGTGCTGCACCTCGCCGAGGGTGACGCCGAGCTCCTCCTCGGCCTCCCGGCGGATGGCCACCTCCGGGGCGTCGTCGTCCAGCAGCCCGGCGGCGGCCTCCAGCAGCAGACCGTCGGGGTGCCCGTTGACGTAGACGGGGTAGCGGAACTGCCGGGTGAGCAGCACGGTGCGCCGCTCCGGGTCGTAGGGGAGCAGCGTGGCGCCGTTGCCCCGGTCGTAGGTCTCGCGCTGCTCGGTCACCCACTCGCCGTCGCTGCGGCGCCGGTCCAGCGTCGTCCGCCGCAGCACGTGCCAGCCGCCGGCGAGCAGCTCCACGTCCCGGACGACGACGTCGGGGTTGCCGGTCAGGTCCCGCCCGGCCTGGTCCAGGCCGGTGCGGCCGCGGAAGTCGGGGACATCGATCCCCGGGACGCCGGTCACGCCGCGGCCGGGACGTCGGCGATGTCGGTGTAGACCGGGATGCCCCGGGCGCGGGCGAGATCGACCATCTCGTCGGAGCCGGCCGATTCCCCGGGCAGCCGGAGGACGGCGTCCACGCAGGCGACCAGCCGTCGGCCGACCGGGTGGAACACCTCGTCGAAGGCGGCGTCACCGACCCGCGTCGAGCCGGCCAGCGTGGCGAGGGGCAGCGCCAGGTCCTCGCCGTTCACCGCGAGGTGGCCGGCCCGGAACAGCTCCAGGGCGGCCTCCTGGATGCGGCGGTGGTTCGCCGCGATCCGGTCGGGGTCGTCGCCGGTGCCGCTCCGGTAGGGGCCGGCGACCAGGATCATCAGGCTCATGCGGTGGTGACCTCCACGTCCGCGTCGTCGAGAGCGGCGAGGGTCTCCTGCGCCGCCGGGGTGAGGCGGGGATCGCGGGCGCTGGCGTCGGTCACCAGGCGGCCGGCAGCCGACAGGTCCGCGACGCGGGCGAACGCGCGCACGCCGAGCTTGCCGGCGTCCGCCACGACGAGCGTGCGCCCGGCCTGGCGCAGCCCGGCCTGCTTGACCGCGGCGTCCTCGAGGGTGAACTCCGACCACCCGGCGGCGGTGATCCCGCCGATCGACATGACGAAGACGTCGAAGGAGAGGGTGGCGAGGACCGCGGCGGTGACGGGGCCCGCGAGGCTGCCCTCGCCGGCGCGCACCTCGCCACCGACCACGAGCAGCCGGATCCCGGGCTGGTCGGCCAGCACCGCGGCGACCGGCAGGCTCAGCGCGGCCACGGTGAGCGGCGCCCGGTCCAGCAGCGCCCGGGCCACGTGCACCGTCGTCGTCCCGGCGTCGAGCAGCACGGTCGAGCCGGGCGGGACGTGCTCCGCAGCCGCCCGGCCGATGCGCTCCTTGAGCCCGGCCTGCCAGCCGGCGCGGGCGGCGAAGCCGTTCTCGGGGGCGTCGACCGCCGTGGCGCCGCCGCGGATGCGGGTGACGAGGCCGCGGCGCTGCAGCTCGTCGAGGTCGCGGCGGACGGTCATCTCGCTGACGCCGAGGCGCGCGGCCAGGTCGCCCAGCGTCGCCGTCCCGGCGTTGCGGACCAGCCGCAGCGTCACGTCCAGTCGCTCGGGCACCGCCACGGGGGTATTTCTAACAGACATCTGTGAGTTATGTGAAGTCTTTGACAGCGCATCGGTCGTCGGTGACGCTGGTCACCTCCGCGGGTGAGCGTGCCGCGCGGGGGGAAACCAGCCGCCAAGGTAAAGGCCCACCATCCGCCCGACCGAGGAGGCCGATCGACGATGACGTCGAGCGCCAGCCCCGCCAGCGAGTCCGCCTCCGAGATCTGGGAGCCGCAGCCCCCGGCGCTGCTGCCGCCGTGGCACACCCCGGAGCGGGAGGCGCTGCAGGAGCAGGCCCGGCGCTTCGCGATGGACGAGGTGCTCCCGGTCGCCGACGAACTCGACCCGCAGAAGGGCGAGATCCCGGCGTCGCTGCTGGCCCGGCTGGCCGAGCTGGGGTACTTCGGCATCACCGTGCCCGCCGAGCAGGGCGGTCTGGGCCTCGGGGTCTTCGAGTACTGCATGGTCAGCGAGGAGCTGGCCCGCGCCTGGATGTCGACGGCCAGCATCCTGGCCCGGTCCCAGGGCCTGGGGACGGCGGTGCTCGACGCCGATCGCCGGCACGACCTGATGAGCCGCAGCGCCCGCGGCGACTGGATCGGCGCGATCGCGCTGTCCGAGCCCGACGCCGGCTCCGACCTCGCCGGCGTCACCACCCGCGCGGTGCTCGACGGCGACGAGTGGGTCGTCACCGGGCACAAGCGCTGGTGCGGCAACGCGAAGGCCGCCGACTTCATCCAGGTCCTGGTGCGCGAGCGCGACCCGGAGCCGGGGGAGTCCCGCTCGGCCGGCCTGATCAACCTGCTGCTGGAGAAGGAGCGCGGCGAGTTCCCCGAGGGGCTGTCCGGCCACCCGATCGACAAGATCGGCTACCACGGCTTCCTCACCTGGGACCTCACCTTCGACGGCGTCCGCATCCCCCGCGAGAACGTCATCGACCAGGCCAAGGCCGCCCAGGAGGACAGCGCCGAGGAGGGCGACGCCGCCAAGCAGGCCGGGTTCGCCGAGGCGCAGAAGTTCCTCAACACCGCCCGCGTGCACACCGCCGCCCGGGCCGTCGGCCTGGCCCGCGCCGCGCTGGAGGACTCGATCCGCTACCTGCAGGAGCGCGAGCAGTTCGGCCACCCGATCGCCGACTTCCAGGCGCTGCGGTTCAACATCGCGGAGATGGCGTCGCAGATCGAGCAGTCGCGGGCCTTCTACCGACAGGTCGCGCACCTGCTGGACCTCGGGCTGCCGGTCGCCAAGGAGGCCTCGATGGTGAAGCTCGAGGCCACCGAGATGTCCATCCGGGTGACCAACCAGGCCATGCAGCTGCACGGCGGCAACGGCTACACCACCGAGCGGCAGGTCGAGCGGCACTGGCGCGACGCCCGCCTGACGACGATCTTCGAGGGCACCAGCGAGATCCAGAAGCGGATCATCAGCGACCGCCTGCTGCCCCGCAGCCCGCTGACCTGAGCCATCCCGCGCTGATCGACGACCGTAGCCCCGACGACTGTGCGCTCGTCGGGGTCTCCGGCGCCCGCCGTAGCCCCGACGAGTGCACAGCCGCCAAGCCCGGGTAGGGCCGTGCGATGCAGCTCGCCGCGCACCGCACCGGATCCGGACCCCCGCTCGTCCTCGTGCACGGGCTGGGTGGCTCCTGGCGCACCTGGCAGCCGGTGCTCGCGGGGCTGAGCGCGCACCGCACCGTCGTCGCCGTCGACCTCCCGGGCTTCTCGGGCGACACCCCACCGCTCCCCGACCCGTCGCTGGCCGCGCTCACCGACGCGCTGCAGGACTGGCTGCGCGCCGAGGGGCTGGCCGAGGCGCCGCTGGTCGGCAGCTCGCTCGGCGCCCGGATGGTGCTGGAACTCAGCCGCCGGGGGATCGGTGCGGACAACGTCGCCCTCGACCCGGGCGGATTCTGGACCGATCGAGAGGCGGCGGTCTTCCGCGCCAGCATCGCGGCGTCGGTCGCGCTGCTCCGCCGGATCCGACCGGTGCTGCCCGCGCTGCTGGGCAACCCGGCCGGCCGGACCGCCCTGCTGGCGCAATTCTCCGCCCACCCCTGGGCCCTGGACGCCGACGTCGTCCGCACCGAGCTCGAGGGTTACGTCGACTCGCCGTCCTTCGGCGTGGTGCTCGACGACCTGGCCCGCGGCCCGAGGCAGGAGGGCGCGCCGGCCGGCACGCTGCCCGGGCGCCTGACCATCGGCTGGGGCCGCCGCGACCGGGTGACCCTCGCCCGCCAGGCCGCCCGGGCGGTCGAGGCGTTCCCGGACGCCGAGCTGCACTGGTTCGCGCACTCCGGCCACTTCCCCCTGTGGGACGAGCCCGAGGAGACCGTCCGGCTGGTCCTGGACCGCACCCGTGGCGGTGTCAGTCCAGCTGGATCGGCATGAGCATGCTGACGTCGCCGTCCCGCCCGGCGCCGCGGAGGATCAGCGGGGCGATCGGCCCGTCCAGCTCGAGCACGAGCTGACCGGCGTCCTCCGCGTCGAGCGCCGCCAGCAGGAACTCGCGGTTCACCCCGACCTCCACCGTCCCGACCGTGAGCACCGTGGCGGTCTGCTCGACGCCGTCCTCGGGGCGCCGCACCGTCCGGGTCGGTGCGGTCGCCAGCTCGTCGCGGAAGCGGGCGACGTCGATCTCCACCTGGGCGCTGCCCGGACCGCGCAGGAGACGCCGGTAGTCGGGGAAGTCGGCGTCCACGCGGCGCCCGCGCAGGGTCCGGCCCGGCACCTCCACCGCGACGTCGTCCCCCTCCACCCGCACGGTCGCCGGGCCGGTCGCCGTCGTCCCGAGCAGCTCGTCGACCAGGGCGATCGGCAGGATGGCGCTGACCGGCGGGCCGTCGACGTCGGCGGCCAGGCTGCGGACCGCCAGGCGGTAGCGGTCGCTGGCCACCAGGCGGACGGCGTCGTCGGCGACGTCGAGCAGCACGCCGGTGAGCATGGGCAGTGCGGCGTCGGTGCCGACGGCGAAGCGGACCGCGCGGGCGGCGTCGAGCAGGGCGGCGGTGGTGGTGCTGATGCTGGTCACAGGGCTCTCCGGAGCGAGTAGGGATCGGGCTGCGGAGAGCTCACGGCGGGCGTCGGCCAGGCCGTCCTCCAGGCGCGTCAGGTGCGCCTGGAGGACGGCGTCGACGACGGCGGGGTCGTCCCGGTGCTCGACGACCCGGCTGATCTCGGCGAGCGGCATGCCCACCCGTCGCAGCCGCGCCACGAGCCGGGCGACGACGACCTGCTCGTCGCTGTACCAGCGGTAGTTGCTCCACGGGTCCACGCGGGCCGGTGCGAGGACCCCGGCGCCGTCGTAGAACCGCAGGGCGCTCACCGTCAGGCCCGACTCCCGGGCCAGCTGGCCGATCCCCCGCATGTGTCCCTCCACGCCCGTCACCGTCGGGCCTCGACCTGGTCGAGGGTCAAACCTCGCCCGCGCCGCTCTGCTCGAGCTCGTCCTGCTCCTCCGGCTCCGCCGGCCGGACGGAGTCCAGCGACCGGCGGAGGTTCTCGAGGATGTTCCCGGCCTCGAACAGGTCGTCGTCGGTGGTGCTCCTGGCGCGGCGCAGCGCGGTGGTGAACTCGGCCAGCGTCGCGTCGGCCGCGCGGGTGGTCTGCGGGTCGGCGGTCGCGCCGTCGACCGAGCGGAGCACGTCCGCGAGGGCGGCCAGCGCCCGGGACGCCGGGGGCCGCAGCCGCGGTCCCAGCGGGACGTGCTCCCGGTCGGCGACCTCGGTCTCGGCGACCAGCTGGGTGAGGTCCTCGACGAGCAGGGTCAGGCGCTCCAGCGCCCGCGCCTGCCGGTACTGCCGGTCCACCGCTCGCCGGTACCGGGCTGCCCGGCGGTTGCCCCGCCGGGCCTCGTCGGTCTGCTGGACGGCGTCGCGCATCTGGGCCAGCAGCGGGTCGAGCGTGTGGATCCGCCCGCGCCATTCGTCCTGCGTCGGCGGGTGTTCCTGCCGCAACCCGTCCACCAGGTCGTCCAGCTGACCGGCGAGGGCCTCGCGCAGGGTCGCGAGGGTCTGCTGTGCAGGGGCCAGGGGGAGGGGCGGGAAGGCCGCCGCCACGGCGACGCCCACGAGCGCCCCCATGAAGCTGAGCCCGAGGTAGCCGAGGACGTACGCCGTCGTGTTCTCGTTGCCGAAGAGCAGCACGAACAACGCGGACGTGGGCAGCCAGCTGCCCGCGCTGCCCAGCCGCTGCCACCCGGACAGCACCACGCCCACGGCGATGACCACGGCGAGGGTGAGCAGCTCCTGGTCGACGAGCGCGTCACCCGCCAGCGCGACCCCGGCGCCCAGCGCGATGGCGGCGACCGTCTGCACCGACGCGCGCACCGAGCCGGCCAGGGTGGATGCGGTGGTGGCGATGACCGCGCCGAGCGGGGCGTAGTACGGGTACTCGGAGAGCGGGCCGGGGACCAGGTGGGCCAGCCACCAGGCGATCGTCGCGGCGACGGCCGCCCGCAGGGCCAGCCCGAACCGGGGGTGTCGCGCCCACGTCCGACGTACCGTGCCCCACCACCCGGGACGGCGGCCCGGCCGCGAGGAGGTGCGGGTGGTGCCGTGCTGCATCGTCGTCCGTTCCGTTCCCCGTGGTTCGCCCCCGCCCCGGCATTGCACCACGGTCAGCCCGCGGCCGGCACCTCCTCGTCGGGCGTGCGCGAGGTGCGCCGGCCGGATGCCCGTCCGCGCAGCAGGAGCCACAGCGCGAGCAGCACCTCGCCGAGGAAGGTGAACTGCGCGACGGTCGGCCAGGAGCCCCCCGACAGCACCGCTCCGGCGCTGTCGGCCACGTAGCCCAGGCCGGCCACGACGAGCAGCACGCCCAGTACCCGCGGGGCGGAGCCCGACCGGTGCGCCAGCACCCCGACGAGCACCAGGTGGAGGCCGAACACCGCCAGGCCGGTGTTCCAGACGGCCTCGAACCGGTCGATCTCGGCCGCGCCGAGCACGGCGTCGGAGGCGAGCAGGTCGGCTGCGGCCGCCAGGTGGCCGATCGCGACGACGAACACGGCCGTGTAGACCAGCCGGAACACCGCGGCGAGCAGGGACAGCCCGGCGTCGGCCGGCGCGAACACGCGGTAGAGCGCCCAGGCGACGACGACGTCGAGGCAGGCCACCCCGGTCAGGCACAGGATCCCGAAGCGGAACAGGCCCTCGGCGGCGAGGACGTCGGCGGCGGTCCGCGCCGCGTCGCCGGGCGTCACCAGGCCCTGCACGGCGACGCCGTAGCCGATCCCCGCCAGCGCCGCCATCACGAGCAGCGCGCCCCCGGCGACGATGCCGGCGCCGTGCACCGACCCGGGCAGCGCGCCGCGCGCCGGGCCCGGGCGATCCGTCGTCGTCACCGGTCGGCCTCGCTCACGCGGAGGAAGTCGACGACGCCGAAGAGACGGTGGATCCGCTGCTCGCGGGCCGGGACGAACCGGTCCGCCTCGGCTGCCGGCACCAGTCGCGGCCGCTCCACCGGCACCAACCGGCCCTCGTGCTCGACGGTGGCCCGGCCGGCCGCCAGCACGTTGCGCACCCAGTCCGCCCCCGGGCCGTACGGCAGGGCGAACACGAAGCCGTCGCCGGTCGGCACCGCGACGGCCGGCGTCCGGTACGGCGCACCGCTCACCCGCCCGCGATGGTGCACGACCCCCGCCGGTGCACCGGGCCCGCCGGCCGTCGCCAGCTGCCGGGGGTTGGTGACGTCGCGGTTGAACCTGCGGACGGCGCGCTGGACCGGCCCCCACTTCGCGCGGAAGGACTGCACGAACAGCACTCCCAGCAGCAGGACCAGTGCTGCACCGACACGGACGGCACCCATGGCATCTCCCTTACGTCGTAAGGACCCTTACGCCGTAAGGTAACCACCCGGTCGAGTCGTGTCCAGACCGACTTCCACCGGTCTCAGCTGCGGCCGACGCGCCGGTCGAGGCCGTCGATCAGCAGGTCCAGGGCGAACTCGAACTCGGCCTGGTCGTCGCACCAGCCGAGCACGCCCTCGTCCTGGTGGACCGCGTCGGCGAGCATGCCGGCCAGGTGCGGGTACCGGTCGGCCAGCTGCTCGAGCATCGCCATCGCCTCCGGCCCGCCGGTCTCCGGATCTGCCGGGGCGAACAGCTCGCGGGTGAAGCCCAGCGCCCGGGAACCCAGCGCATGCATGGCGTGGTGGGCCAGGTCGTAGGAGAACCCGCCTGCCCGCAGGATGCCGAGCAGTCCGTCGAAGTAGCCGACGATCTCGGCGTTCATGGCGGTCCGCGTCTCGACGACGGGCGGTGCCCAGGGGTGCCGCAGCAACACCTGACGGGCCGTGAGGATCCGGGCCCGCAGGGCCGCCCGCCAGTCATCCGCCGGATCCGGGCCGACGTCGCTCACCGCGGTGACGATCTCGCCGACCACCAGCTCGACGACGCCGTCGAGGACGGCCTCCTTGTTGGCGACGTGGTGGTAGAGCGACATGGCCTCGACGTCGAGCTCCTGGGCCAGCCGCCGCATGGTCAGCGCCGCGAGCCCCTCGCGGTCCGCCAGGTCGACGGCGGCGCGCAGCACGGCGTCGCGGGTCAACGACGCGCGCGACCCGAGATCGGTCCGCGGAGCCATCCGTCCACCTCCCAGCACGCGCTGCCCGTACAGGGTAAGGACGCCCCGGCGGATGGGGCGGACGGTGCCAGGGTGGTGCGGCCGCCGGCCCTCAGCCGAACGGACGTGGCGTCGTCCACCGCCGTGCACCGTCCGGACATCTGGGATCCCGACCCTGCGCGTTGTCCGGGCCCGTCCGGGGCCCACCGGTACGCGAGGTGTCTCGTGACTGTCGCTCCATCCCTCGAACGGCCCACTACCCGCTACCGCACGGTCCTGGCCACCACGTCCTCCGAGCTCGACGCCGCTCAGCGGCTCCGGCACGACGTCTTCGCCGGCGAGGGCGGTGCGATGCTCGACCCCGCCGGCGCCCTCACGAACCGGGACGTCGACGAGTGGGACGAGCACTGCGACCACCTCGTCGTCCGCGAGGAGGTGGCCGACCAGATCGTCGGGACCTACCGCCTGCTCCCACCGGCGCGCGCCGCCGCGCTGGGGCGCTCGTACGGCGACGGCGAGTTCGACCTGAGCCGGCACCGTGCGCTGCGGCCGGGTCTGGTCGAGGCCGGGCGGAGCTGCGTCCACCCCGACCACCGCACGGGTGCGGTGATCACCCAGCTGTGGGCGGGGGTCACCCGCTACGTGCTGGACGGCGGCCACAGCCACCTCGGCGGCTGCGCATCGGTCCCGCTCGCGGACGGCGGGGCCACGGCTGCGGGCCTCTGGGAGTTCCTCGTGCGGGAGCGCCGGCTGGCTTCCGCCGCGCTGCGGGTGCGCCCTCACGTGCCGTTCGACGTGCACGCGCCTGCCCGGGTGGAGCCTTTCGTCCTGCCCCCGCTGGTGCGGGGCTACCTGCGGATCGGTGCCGTGGTCTGCGGGCGCCCGGCGCACGACGTGGCGTTCGGCACCGCCGACTTCTACGTGCTGCTCGCCATGACCGACATGGCACCGCGGATCCGCCGGCACCTCCTCGGCGGTGCCCGGTGACCGGCTGGTTCCCCGTCTCGTCGTGCACCCCGGCCTGCCTGGACGACGCGCCCACCGTCGGAAGGGTGACGCGGTCCCGGCGGTGGGCCGACGTCACCCGGGCCCTCGCCGCCCCGGGAGCCCGCGGGCGCGAACGGGCCGCAGCACGGTTGCTGGAGGCGCTCGGCGTCACCGTCGAGGTGTTCCGGCCGGCGGTGCCGTGGCCGACCCCCGGCGGTGGGCAGGGGGTACTGGTCGTGGCCAACCACGTCTCCTGGCTCGACGACGTCGCCCTCCTGGCGTTCCTGCCGCACGTGCGGCCGGTGGCCAAGGCGGAGATCGCGTCCTGGCCGGTGGTCGGCAGCTGGGCGCGCCGTTCGGGCACGGTGTTCCTCGACCGGGCCCGGCTCAGCGCCTTGCGGCCAGCGGTCGCGGAGGTCACCGGCATCCTCGCCGCCGGTGGCGTGGCGCTCGTCCACCCCGAGGGACGACGGCCTGCGGGTCGGAGCTCGGCCGCTTCCGGCCGGCGTTCTTCCAGGCGGCGGTGGACGCCGGTGCGGTGGTCTGCCCGGTCGCCCTCCGCTACCGCGCGGCGGGCGGCGTACCCACCGCCGCTGCCGGCTACTTCGGTGGTGACTCGCTCCGCCAGAGCCTCGGCCGGGTCATCGGCACGCGGGGGTTGGTCCTGGAGGTGCACCTGCTCCCTGCGCTCGAGCCGGGCGGCGACCGACGCAGCCTGGCAGCGCTGGCCGAGTACGCCGTGGCGGAGGTGACGGAGGCGCTGCCCCCGGCGAACGCAGCGCACGCCCGGGCCGCGCGCCCCCCGGGCGCGGCCCAGCGGGTACCCGGGGCTCCGGACGACGTGCCGCAGCCGGCCGTCCCGTGAGCGCGACGCGGGCGGCTGCCGCGGCGCCACCGGCGGGGACGGCGGCCGGTCACGGGCTGACCGTCGCCCTGGTCGCCGAGACCTTCCTGCCCTCGGTCAACGGCGTGGTCAACTCGGTGCTGCGCGCCGCGGACCACCTCGCCCTGCGGGGGCACCACCCGGTCGTGGTGGCCCCGGGAGGGACGTCGTACGAGTCGTCCTGCGGTGCCTGGATCGAGGTGGTCCCGGTGCCGTCGATGCGCCTGCCCTTCTACCGGGAGGTGCAGCTGGCCCGCCCCGGGCTCGACCTGCGCGGCGTGCTGGACCGGATCGGGCCGGACGTCGTCCACCTGGCCTCCCCGGCCGTCCTCGGCGCTGCCGCCGGGCGGGCGGTGCGCGCGCTGGGGATCCCTGCCGTGGCGGTCTTCCAGACCGATGTGGCCGCCTTCGCCCGGCGTTACCGCATACCGGGTGGCGCCGCGGCGGCGTGGCGGATGGTCGGGGAGGTGCACGCGGCGGCCGACCTCACGTTGGCGCCGTCCTCACCGTCCGTCGCCGCGCTGCGCCGGCAGGGCATCGGTCCCGTGGCGCTCTGGGCGCGGGGGGTGGACCTGGACCAGTTCTCCCCGGGGCACCGGGACGGCGGCCTCCGGCGGGAGCTGGCGCCGGACGGCGAGCTGATCGTGGGCGTGGTCGCCCGGCTGGCCGTGGAGAAGCGGCTGGAGCTGCTGGCGGAGATCGACCGGCTGCCCGGCGTCCGGGTGGTCGTCGTCGGCGACGGCCCGCAGCGCAGGCGACTCGGCCGGCTGCTGCCGGGTGCGGTCTTCACCGGTCAGCGGACGGGCGCCGATCTCGGCCGGCTGGTCGCCTCGTTCGACCTGTTCGTCCATCCCGGTCGCGACGAAACCTTCTGCCAGGCCGTGCAGGAGGCGCTCGCCGCGGGCGTACCGGCGGTCGTGGCGGCTTCGGGCGGGCCGCTGGACCTGGTGCGCCACGGCGAGAACGGATGGCTCTGGGCGGGGGACGACCCGCCCATCCTGGCGGCCATGGTCGCCGGGCTCCGGGACGACCGGCTGGCGCTGCGTGCCGCCGCGGCAGGCGCCCGCGCCTCGGTGGCGCACCGGACCTGGGCCACGGTGGGCGACGAGCTCGTCGGGCACTACGGGCGGGTGCTCGCTACCGGTCGTGCGCCGGTCGCGATGGCCCGCGCGGGGTGAGCCCGACGGGTCAGGCGGGCAGGCGCAGGACGCGGGCCTCCCAGGGGCGGAGGTCGGCCGGGTCGTCGTCGGGCAGGTTGCCCAGCACGAGTTCGGCCGCCGGCGCCTCGGGCAGCAGCTCGGCCAGCCGGTACTCCGTGCGGGACAGGTTGCAGACGACCAGCAGCGTGACGTCGTCCAGGACCCGGGTGAACGCGTACACGTCGTCGTGGTCGGGCAGCAGCATCGTGAAGTCGCCGAGTGCCACCACGGGGAGGTCGTGGCGCAGCGCGATCAGCCGCCGGTAGTGGGCGAGCACCGAGCTTTCGTCGTCCCGCTGCGCCGCGGCGTTCCACTCGACGTTGTCCGGGTTCACCGCCAGCCACGGCGTCCCGCTGGTGAAGCCGGCGTTCGGGCCGGCGTCCCACTGCACCGGTGTCCGGGCGTTGTCCCGGCTCATGGTCCGCAGCCCCGCCAGCACGTGCGCCGGGTCGTCCCCGGCCGAGACCGCCTGCACGTGGTGGTTGAGCGACTCGACGTCGCGGAACTCCTCCAGCGAGGCGAACGGGAAGTTCGCCATCCCGAGTTCCTGGCCCTGGTAGACGTACGGCGTCCCGCGGTGCAGGTGCAGCAGCGTGGCCAGGCAGGTCGCGGAGTCGCGCCGGTACTCGGGGGAGTCGTCGCCGAACCGGGAGACCGCCCGCGGCTGGTCGTGGTTGTCCCAGTAGAGCGAGTTCCAGCCCGCCTCGGCCAGCCCGGCCTGCCACCGGCCGAACGAGGCCTTGAGGTCGCGCATCCGCAGCGGCCGGACGTCCCACTTCGACGTCCCGTGGTCGAGGTTCACGTGCTCGAACTGGAACACCATGTCCACCTCGCCGCGCGCCGGGTCGGTGAACAGCGCGGCCTCCTCCACGGTGACACCCGGCATCTCACCCACGGTGAGGAACGCGCCGTCGCGCCCGGCGAACACCTCGCGGCGCATCTCCGCGAGGAACTCGTGGATCCGCGGCCCGCAGATGAACGACGCCGACCCGTCCCCGTAGCTGCTCCCGGGCAGCGGTGGGCCGTCGTGCAGGTGCCCGTCCGGACCGACGTCCTTGCTGATCATGTTGATGACGTCCATGCGGAAGCCGTCGACCCCGCGGTCGAGCCACCAGCGCATCATCGCGTGCACCGCCTGCCGGACCTCGGGGTTCTCCCAGTTCAGGTCCGGCTGCTTGCGGTCGAACAGGTGCAGGTAGTACTCGCCGCTGGCCTCGTCGAGGGTCCAGGTGGAGCCGGAGAAGGCGGCCTGCCAGTTGGTCGGCTCCGCGCCCGGGGCGCCGGGCTCCATGCCGTGCCGCGGCGGCCGCCACCAGTACCAGTCGCGCTTGGGGGAGTCCTTCGACGAGCGGGCCTCGACGAACCACGGGTGCTCGTCGCTGGTGTGGTTGACCACCAGGTCCATGAGCAGCTTCATCCCGCGGGCGTGCAGCGCCGCGATCAGCTCGTCGAGCTGCTCCAGCGACCCGAACAGCGGATCGATGTCCTGGTAGTCGCTGATGTCGTAGCCGTTGTCGGCCTGCGGCGAGGGGTAGACCGGGGAGAGCCACAGGACGTCGACGCCGAGGTCGGCCAGGTGGTCCAGGTGCAGGAGCACGCCGCCGAGGTCACCGATGCCGTCGCCGTCGGAGTCGGCGAACGAGCGCGGGTAGACCTGGTAGACGACGGCGCGGGTCCACCACGCGGGCTGGTCAGCGGCCATGGACCCAGCCCAGCACGCCCGGCGGCACCCCGCACGGTCAGGCCGGGGGGAACCCGTGGTGCACGGCCTCCACGTTGTTGCCGTCGGGGTCGCGGAGGAAGACGCCGTAGTAGCCGGGGTGGTACTCCGGCCACACCCGCGGCTCGTGCAGGATCTCCGCACCCGCGGCCCGGGCGGCCTCGAACACCTGGTCCACCGCCTCCCGGGAGGGAGCCGCCAGCGCCAGGTGCACCGGCCGGTGCCCCCGGTCCTCCGCCGGGCTGGTCCACAGCTGCGGCTGCCCGTCGGGCCCGCACAGCCCGATGACCGGCCCGTGCGGGGTGTCGATGCGCATGGCCTCGCGGATGCCGCAGGCGGCGAAGACCGAGCGGTAGAAGGTGGCCGCCGCCTCGGCGTCGGCGCACTGCAGACCCAGGTGGTCGATCATGGCCGGACCGTATCGGCGGGGGACGACGTCCGGGGGGCCTCCGGGCGCGCGGTCGCCGCCCGCCGTCCCGCGGTCGGGGAGAGGGACGCGCCGGGCGCTGCTTGGATGGAGGTCGACGGCGCCGGGAGAGCCCCGGCGCGGGAGGGAGAACCGTGGCCGAGCTGACCCGACCGGAGGTCGAGCCCCCCACCGGGCCGGCGCCCGACGACCTGGTGATCGAGGACCTGGTCGTCGGCGACGGCCAGGAGGCCAAGGCCGGCGACCTGGTGAGCACCCACTACGTCGGCGTCACGCACGAGGGCGGCGAGCAGTTCGACGCCTCCTGGGACCGCGGCGACCCGCTGGAGTTCCGGGTGGGCGTCGGCATGGTCATCCAGGGCTGGGACGAGGGCATCGTCGGCATGAAGGTCGGCGGGCGCCGCCGGCTCACCATCCCGGCGCACAAGGCCTACGGCGACCGCGGCGCCGGCGGCGTCATCAAGCCCGGCGCCACGCTGGTCTTCGTCGTCGACCTCGTCGGCGTCCGCTCCTTCACCGGCGGCTGACCCACCCCGGAATCGTTGAAGAGGCAACGACGTTGGGCCGGGCATGCAGGTAGAGGTCTGGTCCGACGTCGTCTGTCCGTGGTGCTACATCGGCAAGCGTCGCCTGGAGGCCGCGCTGGAGGGGTTCCCGCACCGGGACCAGGTCGAGGTCGTCTGGCGGTCCTTCCAGCTCGACCCGTCGGTCCCCGAGGGCGAGACGCACCCGACGCTCCCCGCCCTGGCGCGCAAGTACGGCACCGACGTCGAGTCGATGCGCGCGAACATGGCCCGCGTCGAGCAGGTCGCCGCCGACGAGGGCCTGGAGTACCACCTGGCCGACGCGGTCAGCGGCAACACCCTGCCGGCGCACGAGCTGCTGCACCTGGCCGCCGAGCACGGGAAGCGCAACGAGCTCAAGGAGCTCCTGCTGCACGCCTACTTCGAGGAGGGGCGGCCGGTCTTCGACGTCGACTCGCTGGTGCCCTTCGCCGTCGAGGTGGGCCTGGACGAGGCCGAGGTCCGCGAGGCGCTGGGTGACCGGCGCTACCTCGCCGCGGTCCGGGAGGACGGCGCGACCGCGCAGGCGCTCGGCGCCACCGGTGTCCCGTTCTTCGTGGTCGACCGCAAGTACGGCGCCGCCGGCGCCCAGCCGGCCGAGCTGCTGCGGCAGCTGCTGGAGCGCGCCTGGGCCGATGCCCACCCGCTGGTGACCGTCCCCGCCGCCGACGGCTGCGACGGCGACAACTGCGCGGTCTAGCCCAGTAGGCCGGCCACCCGGCGCAGTGCCTGCTCGGCGCTCGCGCCGAGGTCGCGGACGACGTCGGTGGCCGAGCGCTCCTCGGTGACCAGCCCGACCGACTCGCCGGCGTAGACCGGCGCCTGTTCCAGGTCGTCGGTCCGCCGGGCGTCGACCACCCGCTGCCTGGCGGCGTCGTCCCGGGCGAGCTCGTCCTCCCGGCCGTGCCAGGTCCGGCTGAAGTCGTTGGCCAGCGCGCGGCCGGGCCAGCGCTCCGGCCAGGCCAGTCCCTGGGCGACGTCGAACGACCGCGTCAGCACGGTGTCCTCACCGACGGCGGCGCGCACCCGCGCGCGGGCGGTCGGGGAGTTGAGTCCCTCGGGACAGGACAGCAGCGGCGTGCCGATCCAGACGCCGGCGGCGCCTGCGGCCAGGACGGCGGCCATGCCTGCCCCGGTGGCGATCCCACCGGCCGCGAGGACCGGGCGGTCGGTGAGCGCGAGCACCTCCTGCAGCAGCGGGAGGGTGGCCCGGTGCCCGGTGTGCCCGCCGGCCTCGCTGCCCTGCGCGACGACGACGTCGACCCCCGCGGCCAGCGCACGGTGCACGTCGGCCACGGTGTTGACCTGCGCCGCGACGGCGACGCCCGCATCGTGCAGGCGCGGGACCCAGGGCGCCGGGTCGCCGAACGAGATGGAGACCAGGCCCGGGCTCGCGTCGATCGTGGCCTCGAGCAGGTCGGGCCGGTCGGAGAGCGCCCAGGCCATCAGCCCGACGCCGAACGGCAGGGCGTCGGCGCGGGGGATCGCGCACTGCTCGGCGAGGAAGGACGCCGACGACGTGCTGCCGACGCCGATCATGCCCAGGCCGCCGCCGAGGGAGACGGCCCGCGCGAGCGCGCCCCCGGCTACGCCGGCCATCGGGGCGCCGACGACCGGGGTGGAGAGGCCGAACCGGCGGGTCAGCGGGGTCGTGAGCACGCGCCCATCCTCCCGCCGACCCGCCGTGGCGTCACTGGGTCGCCGGACCCCCCTGCGACGTGCCCTGGAGCCGGCCCAGGAACTCGTGGCAGCGCCTGGCGCGGGCGGAGTCCTGCTCCATGACCTCGCGGAAGAACGCCGCGACGTCGTCCAGGCCCGCGTTCTCGGCGTCCCGGACGTACTGGCCGTAGTCGTGCCCGGCCTTGAGCGAGTGGTACTGGACGGAGACGAGGTCGTAGAAGACGTCCTCGAAGCCGGTTTCACCGGTTGCCATCGGTCCTCCTCGGTCGTGCGGGTTCGGACGTCCCGGTCAGTGCCCCACGGCGCCCGGGGTCGAAACGGACCGATCCGTCACGGGCGACGGCGACTCAGGTCGAGGACTCGTCGGAGAAGGCGCCGCCCGTGACGTCGCTGCCGCCGGCCTCGTCCTCGAGGGTCGCGCTCGTGGGCAGTTCGTCCTCGCCGGCGGCCACCGGGTCGTCGGCGGCGGAGGCGAGGTCCTCGCCCTCGCCCAGCGCGCCGGGATCGGCCTGCAGGGTGCGCGGGTCGTTGAGCGGGTCGGGGACGTCGGGATCGGTGACGGACATGCGCCCCTCCTATCCGTCGTTCCCGCGCGCCAACCCCTCGTCCGATGCGTAACCCCTGTGTTACGCATGCCGGGTGGAGGCGATGCAGGCGCTCGGCGACCCGACCCGGCGGGCCCTGCTCGACCTGCTCGCGGGAGGTGAGCTGCCCGCCGGGGAGCTGGCCGACCGGTTCCCCGTCAGCCGCCCGGCGATCAGCCGGCACCTCCGGGTGCTGCGCGAGGCGGGGCTGGTCCGGGTCCGCAGCGACGGGCGGCAGCGGCTGTACGCGCTCGACCCCGGGCCACTGCGGGAGATCGACGACTGGCTGGAGCGCTACCGCGACCTGTGGGCGCACCGGCTGGACGCCCTGGACACCGAGATCGCCCGCGGCCGGCGGGCACGGAGCGATGGAGGAGCGACATGAACCCGCGGAGCGAGGACGTGGACACCCGGCGCGGCACCGTCACCACCGAGCCGGACGGCCGGCGGCGGCTGGAGTTCCGCCGCAGCTGGCCCGACCCGATCGACGACGTCTGGGCCGCCCTCACCGCGCCCGACCGGCTGGCCCGCTGGATCGGCACGTACGAGGGCGAGCGGACCGTCGGCGGCACCGGCACGTTCACCATGACCCACGAGCAGGAGCAGATCGGCGAACCGATGACGATCCGCGAGTGCGATCCGCCGCACCGGCTGGTGGTCGAGTGGACGCAGCAGGAGACCGAGGACTGGTCCGTCGTCCTCGACCTGCGGGCCGAGGACGGGCGGACCCATCTCCGCTTCACCCAGGTCTTCCCGGCCGGCACCGACGTCGTCGACTTCGCCATGGGCTGGCACTGGTACCTGGACAAGCTCGACGCCGAGGTGAGCGGGCACCCGGTGCCCGGCGAGTGGGACGCCTTCCTCGCCGAGATCGGCCCTGCCTACGGCCGGGGCTGACGACGGGCCAGCGCGGCCATCGCCACCGTGCCCGCGAGGCCGAGCACCACGATCGACGTCTCCACCGGGTCGAAGCCGGCGGGCGGCGGCCGGTGCCGGCACAGCCGTTCGGAGAGGTATCCGCCGACCATCCCCGTGCCGATCAGGCGGAGCACCTGCCGCGCCCGGTCGTCCGCCGGCCCCACCCCTTCCGGTGCGGCGGATCCCGGAGGATGCTCGACCCCTGCGCCGGGCGCTCTGCCAGGGGCTTTCGACCTGAGGGGAAGACGTCCTAGACGTAACATCTCTCACGGTTACATCGGTGCGAAGTCTCGGTAACCTCACCTGATCCGGCGCGTTGCACCAGCGACGACACCGGGTAGACCGCACCACCGCCGGTGCAGGACTCCGCCCCGGCTACGCAGAGGATGGAGACGCCGTGACCACCGTGGCCACCCCAGGTCTGGAGAACGCCCCCACCACGCACGCCCGCCTCCTGGCGTGGGTGCGGGAGATGGCCGAGCTGACGACCCCGGACGAGGTGGTCTGGGTCGACGGCACCGACGAGGAGTGGGAGCGGCTCACCCAGAAGCTCGTCGCCGCCGGCACCTTCACGCCCCTGGCGAAGAAGCCCAACTCGTTCTGGTGCGCCTCCGACCCCAGCGACGTCGCCCGCGTCGAGGACCGCACCTACATCTGCTCGGTCGACGAGGCCGACGCGGGGCCCACCAACAACTGGATGGCCCCGGACGAGATGAAGTCGGTCATGACCGAGCTGTACCGGGGGTGCATGCGCGGCCGGACGATGTACGTCATCCCGTTCTGCATGGGCCCGGTCGAGGCCGAGAACCCGATGTTCGGCGTCGAGCTCACCGACTCGGAGTACGTCGTCGTCTCCATGCGCGTCATGGCGCGCATCGGCAGCCGCATCCTCGAGGCCATGGGCACCGACCGCCCGTTCGTGCCGGCGATGCACTCCCTCGGTGCCCCGCTCGAGGACGGCCAGGCCGACGTCCCGTGGCCGTGCAGCGACACCAAGTACATCGTGCACTTCCCCGAGGAGCGGGCCATCTGGTCCTACGGCTCCGGGTACGGCGGCAACGCGCTGCTGGGCAAGAAGTGCTACTCGCTGCGCATCGCCTCGGTCATGGCCCGCGACGAGGGCTGGCTGGCCGAGCACATGCTGATCCTCAAGCTCACCAACCCGCAGCAGAAGGTCTACTACGTGGCGGGCGCCTTCCCGTCCGCCTGCGGCAAGACGAACCTGGCGATGCTCGAGCCGACCATCCCCGGCTGGAAGGTCGAGACGATCGGCGACGACATCGCCTGGATGCGCTTCGGCGAGGACGGCCGGCTCTACGCCATCAACCCCGAGTTCGGCCTCTTCGGCGTCGCGCCCGGCACCGGGTGGGACACCAACCCGAACGCCATGCGCACCATCGACAACGGCAACTCGGTCTTCACCAACGTCGCCCTCACCGACGACGGCGACGTCTGGTGGGAGGGCATGACCGACGACGCCCCCGCCCACCTGACCGACTGGAAGGGCCGGGACTGGACGCCGGAGTCCGACGAGCTCTCGTCGCACCCGAACTCGCGGTTCTGCACCCCGATCACCCAGTGCCCGATCCTGGCGCCGGAGTACACCGACCCGAAGGGCGTGCCGATCTCGGCGATCCTCTTCGGTGGCCGCCGCAAGACCACCATCCCGCTGGTCAGCGAGGCCCGGGACTGGAACCACGGCGTCTTCATGGGGGCCACGCTCTCCTCGGAGACCACCGCCGCCGCCACCGGCGCCGTCGGCGTCGTCCGCCGCGACCCGTTCGCCATGCTGCCGTTCATCGGCTACAACGCCGGTGACTACTTCGGCCACTGGGTGAACACCGGCAAGCAGCACGACGCCAGCAAGCTGCCGAAGATCTTCTACGTGAACTGGTTCCGTCGCGACGAGGACGGCGGCTTCCTGTGGCCGGGCTTCGGCGAGAACAGCCGGGTGCTGAAGTGGGTCATCGAGCGCCTCGAGGGCACCGCGGCCGCCGTCGAGACGCCGGTCGGCCACGTGCCGACCGCCGACTCCCTCGACGTCTCCGGCCTGGACATGACGCCCGAGCAGGTCGAGCAGGCCCTCGCCGTCAAGCCCGAGGAGTGGCGCGAGGAGATCCCGCAGATCACCGAGTGGTTCGAGAAGTTCGGTGACAAGCTGCCCAGCACCATGTGGGACGAGCTGGAGATCCTGAAGAGCCGTCTCGCGTAGGACGCACGACCCGGGGGCCCGGACCGCAGCTGCGGTCCGGGCCCCTCGTCGTCCGTGGCCCGTCCCCGCTGCTCCCTGATGATCAGGAGACCTGATCGTTCGGGGTCCTGGCTCACCACCGATGCTGAGCCAGGACCCTGAACGATCAGCTGACCTGATCGTTGCGGCGGGTGGCTGGCTGCCGGTACGCCCTCACAGCGTGTCGGCCCGGGGTCGGTTAGCGTGGCGGGCGCCCCTTCCCTGTCTGTGGAGGCATCCCCGCTCGTGGCCAATCCGTACCTGCAGGTGCTGCGGACCCCGCACGCCCTGCCGATGGTGCTCGCCGCCTTCATCGGCCGGCTGCCCCTCTCGATGGTCGGGCTCGGCTCCGTGCTGCTGGTGGCGTCCGAGACGGGTTCCTACGGCCTCGGCGGCGCCGTGGCCGCCGTCGGTGCCGTGACGACGGCGATCGCCGGGCCGTTGCTGGGCCGGTGGGCCGACACGCACGGCCAGCGCCGGGTGCTGCTGCCGGTGCTGGCGGTCTTCGTCGCCGCGGGGGTGGTCTTCCTCTTCTCCGTCCGCGAGGCCTGGCCGCTCTGGATCGTCTTCGCCTCCGCCGGGCTGGCCGGGGCCTGCATCCCGCCGGTGTCCTCGATGATCCGCGTCCGCTGGACCCACCTGCTGCGCGGGAGCCACCGGCTGCCCACGGCGCTGGCGCTGGAGTCCGTCGTCGACGAGTTCGTCTTCATCGTCGGCCCGGTGCTGGTCACGTTCCTCTCGACGACCGGGCACGCCACCTCCGGCGTGGTCACCGCGTTCACCCTCGCCACCGTGGGCAGCCTCCTGTTCGCCGCCCAGCGCCGCACCGAGCCCGAGCCGCACGGGCACGCCAGCCGCCAGGGACCGTCGGCGATCCGGACCAGGGGACTGCGCGTGCTGTTCGTCGTCGGCGCGGCGGTGGGCGCCATCCTCGGCACGCTGGAGATCGCGCTGGTCGCGTTCGCCGACGAGCAGGGCGCCAAGGCGCTGTCCGGCGTGCTCATCGCGGGCCTCGCCGTGGGCTCGATGCTCAGCGGCATCGGATGGGGTGTCGTGCACTGGCGGGTGCCCCTGCGGCTGCGGCTCGCCGTGGCCCTGGCCGTGCTCACCGTGCTCACCGTGCCGCTGATGCTGGTCCGCGACGTCTGGCTGATGGTGCCGTTCGTGGTCGTCGCCGGGATCGCCGTCTCGCCGTCGCTGATCAGCTCCTTCACCCTCGCCGAGCTGCTGGTGCCGCGGGCCGCGGTCACCGAGGCCTTCACCTGGATCGGCACGGCCCTGGGGCTGGGCGTGGCGCTGGGTGCCTCGGTCGCCGGGAAGCTCGTCGACGTGCACGGCGCGAACACCGCGTTCGTGGTCGCCACGATCTCCGCCGCGGTCGCCGCCGTCGTCGTCGCCGCCTTCCAGCGGCTGTTGCACGTCCCCGCCGAGCACGTGGCCGAGCCCGCGCTCGCCGGCTGACGCCGACCGTGCACGAGTACACGATCCCGGGCGCGCGCGTGCGCGACCGGTCGGTGACCGTGCCGCTGCGCTGGGGCTCGGACGACGGCGCGGCGATCTCCGTCTTCGTCCGGGAGCTGGTCCACCCCGACAAGCGCGCCGACGACCTCCCGCTGCTGCTCTTCCTCCAGGGCGGCCCCGGCGGGAAGTCGCCCCGTCCCACCCGCGGCGGCTGGGTCGACCGCGCGTTGCGCGAGTTCCGCGTGGTGCTGCTCGACCAGCGGGGCACCGGGCGCAGCTCCCGGGTCACCGGCGCGACGATCAGCCGTCTCCCCGATGACGCCTCGGCCGCCGCCCACCTGCTCGCCTTCCGCGCGGACTCGATCGTGGCCGATGCCGAGCACGTGCGGGCCACCCTCTACGGCGGCCGGTCCTGGACCACCCTGGGCCAGAGCTACGGCGGCTTCGTCACGCTGACCTACCTGTCGCAGGCGCCGGAGGGGCTGCAGCGGTGCCTGGTCACCGGCGGGCTGGCCGGCCTGCACGCCGACGGCCGGGAGGTCTACCGGCGCACCTACCCCCGGGTCGCCGCGAAGACCCGGCGGTTCTACGACCGCTACCCCGGCGACGTCGCGCGGATCGCCGCCGTCGCCGACCGGCTGGAAGCGGAGCCCGCGACCCTGCCCGACGGCGACCGGCTCTCCGTCCGCCGGCTGCAGACCGTCGGCCAGGCGCTGGGCACCCGGGACGGCGCGGAGGAGCTGCACTGGCTGTTCGAGGAGGCCCTCGACGACGACGGCGGGCTCTCGGACACCTTCCTCGACCAGGTCGCCCGTCGGACCGCCTACTGGGACAACCCGCTCTACGCGGCGCTGCACGAGAGCATCTACGCGCAGGGGCCGGGCCCGATCGGCTGGGCGGCCGAGGACGAGCGCGGCCCGGAGTTCGACGGAGCCCGCCGCCCGCTGCCGTTCACCGGCGAGATGATCTACCCCTGGATGTTCGAGGAGATCGCCTCGCTGCGGCCGTTCGGCCCGGCCGCGCAGGCGCTGGCCGAGGTCGAGGAGTTCCCCGCGCTCTACGACCCCGCGCGACTGGCCGCCAACGAGGTGCCGGTCGACGCCGCCGTCTACTTCGACGACATGTACGTCGACGCCGGGCTGTCGCTGGCGACCGCCGAGGAGGTCGGCAACGTGCGCACCTGGGTGACCAACGAGCACGAGCACGACGGCCTCCGGGTCGGGAACGTGCTGGACCGGCTGCTGACCCTGCGGTCCCGGTGACCCGTCCCCGGCCGGCCGCCGGCGGTGGGCGGCAGCTGGGGGTGGCCCCGGAGCGGCTGGGCCGCTGGCTGGACGGCGTCGCCACCCGGCACGGCGCGTTCACCGAGGTGGAGCCGGTCGACGACGGGCTGCGGATCACCTGCGCCGACACCACCACCGTCGTGCTGCGCGCCCCGTTCGGCTGGACGCCCGAGACCCCGCTCCTGAGCAGCTTCACCGCCGCCGCCGGGCGACCCCGGCGGGCCGCGGTGCTGCTGGTCCGCCGCGGCCGGTGGGCGGTCGGGGTCTTCGACGGCGACCAGCTGGTCGTCTCGAAGGTCGACGCCCGGCAGGTGCAGGGCCGGACGGCGGCCGGCGGCTGGTCGCAGCAGCGGTTCGCCCGCCGCCGCGCCCACCAGACCGACGCCGTCGTCGGGCACGCGGTGGAGACCGCCGTACGGGTCCTGCTGCCGCACGCCGACGCGGTGGTGGCGCTGTTCACCGGGGGCGACCGGGGCCTGGCCGACGAGGTGCTGGCCGATCCCCGGCTGCGCCCCCTGGCCGCCGTGCGCCGCGAGCCGGCCCTGGACGTGGGGGAGCCGACCAAGGCGGTGCTGCTGGAGACGCCGAAGCAGTTCCGCGCCGTCCAGGTGCTGATCAGGGAGCCGCATGAGCGCGGCCAGGAGTCGCCCCCGCCCGCGGGTTGAGCCGGGCCACGGTACGTCGAGCCGCGTGCGCACGCGGTTCGACGTCACCTGGAGCGGCTCGACGTGGTCGGGACGGCTCCTGGCCGCGGTGTCGTCCGGAGGACGACAGAGTCATGGCGTGATCACCAGGCGAATGGGGTCGCCCTCCTTGTTGGCCAGCCGCTCGACGCCCTCGGCGGCGTCGGCGAGCGGCAGGGTGCCGGAGATGGAGCGGCTCAGGTCCAGGCGGTGGTGCCGGATGAGATTCACCAGCTCGACCACGTGGGCGGGCTCGGAGCCGTAGTGGCCGAGGATCCGCTGGCCGAAGTAGCTGAACTGGGTGCCGTTGCGGATCTCCAGCGGCTGGTCGGTGAGGCCGACCAGCACGAGGGCGCCGTCGCGCTCCAGGCAGCGCACCGCCTGCTCGCGCACGGGCGCGACGCCGGCGAAGTCGAAGGCGACGGCCAGCCCGGCGCCGCCGGTCAGCTCGCGGACGCGGGTGGCGATGTCCTCGGAGGGGTCCAGCGCGAGGTCCGCGCCGAAGTCCAGCGCCCGCTGCCGGGCGGCCGGCACCGGGTCGACGGCGACGATCGGGGCGGCCCCGGCCAGGCGCAGCAGCTGCACCGCGTGCGCGCCGAGCCCGCCGATGCCCCAGACGCCGACGGGCTGGGCGGCCCGCACCTGCGCCGTCCGCACGATCGAGGCCCACGGCGTGGACACCGCGTCGGGCACGATGCAGGCCTGCTCCAGCGGCAGGTCGTCGGGGATCGGGACGACCGTCTCCGCGGTCGCCAGCGCGTACTCCGCCCAGCCGCCGTCGTAGTCGACGCCGCGGGTGTGCACCCAGCCGCCCTTCTCCTCCCCGGCCTGCAGCAGCACCCGCTGCCCCTCCGCCCATCCGGTCACGCCGGCGCCCAGCTCGGCGACGGTGCCGGCCACCTCGTGGCCCAGCGTCACCTCGTCGCCGGCGAGGAAGAGCGGGGAGAGCTGGCCCTCGATGAGGTGGACGTCGGAGAGGCAGATGCCGGCCGCGGCGACCTTGATCAGGACCTCGCCGGGCCCCGGCGCCGGCTTCGGTACCTCCTTCACCACGAACTCACGGGTGCGCACGTTCAGCCGGCCGGCCAGCATCGAGTCAGGCATTCCCCCATCCAACGCGGTGCCCGGGCTGCCGACGACCGGGGGCCCCGAGGGCCCGTTCCTGGCGTAACGTCCTCCGACCGTGTCTCTCTCCGCGACCCCCGAGACCACCGCCCCCGATCCCGTCCCCGCAGATCCCGTGCTGGCCGCCGAGCGCGCCCACCTGGGCCGGGCGGCCGACTGCCTGGCGCAGATGCGCGTCGCCGCATCCGCCGTCACCGACGCCGGCGTCGACTCCTGGGCCTCCGAGCGCCTCGGCGCCGCCCGCGCCGAGCGGCTGGCCGCCCTGGCCGCCGACCCCGGCGTCCCGCCGTTCTTCGGCCGTACCGACTCGCTGCCGGCCGACGGCGCCCGCGAGATCTTCCACATCGGCCGCCGACACGTGCGCGACGCCGCGGGCGACCCGGTCGTCATCGACTGGCGGGCGCCGATGAGCCGGCCGTTCTACCAGGCCAACGCCGCCGATCCGCAGGGCGTGGCGCGGCGCCGCCGGTTCGGGTTCTCCGGCGGGGAGCTCACCGGGTACGAGGACGAGCTGCTCGCCGAGCCGGGCACCGGGCATCCCGGCGAGCTGCTGCGCGCGGAGATCGAGCGCCCGCGCAGCGGCCCGATGCGGGACATCGTCGCCACCATCCAGCCGGACCAGGACGACATCGTCCGCGCCCCGCTGGCCGACTCGATCTGCGTCCAGGGCGCGCCGGGCACGGGGAAGACCGCCGTCGGCCTGCACCGGGCGGCCTACCTGCTCTACACGCACGGCGGGCAGCTGGCGCGCACCGGCGTCCTGGTCGTCGGGCCCAACCGGGCGTTCCTGCGCTACATCGAGCAGGTGCTGCCCACCCTCGGCGAGGCCGACGTCGCGCAGACGACGGTGGCCGAGCTGACCGCCCGGGTGCCGGTGCGGGCCGAGGGCCGTCCGGAGGTCGCGACGCTCAAGGGTGACGCCCGGCTCGCCGAGGTGCTGCGCCGGGCGCTCTGGGGCGAGATCGCCAAGCCGGCCGACGACGTGCTGGTGCCCCTGGCCGGACGCCGGTACCGGGTGCCGGTCGAGCGGCTCAAGCGGGCCGTCGACGACCTGCGCCGCCGGGGCAGGGGGACCGACGACCAGCAGCTGCTGCACTACGCCGCCGGCCGGGAGCAGCTGGCGATGCTGCTGGCCTCCGACGCGCGCCGGCAGAAGGAGGAGGCCGGCGGCAGTCCCTCCGACGGCGAGGTCCGGCGGGCCGCCCGCAGCCCCGAGGTTCGGGAGTTCTGCGACCGGGTGTGGCCGGCCCGGGACGCCGCCGGGCTGCTGTTCCGGCTGTGGAGCGAGCCCGACCGGCTGGCCCGCGCTGCCCGGGGGATCCTGGACGACGCGGAGCAGGCCCTGCTGCGCTGGCCGGCCACGCCCCGGTCGGTGCGCACCGCCCCGTGGACGGCGGCCGACGCCGTGCTGGCCGACGAGCTCGCCGGGCTGCTCGAGCGCACCCCCGGCCACGGGCACGTGGTCGTCGACGAGGCCCAGGACCTCTCACCCATGCAGTGCCGGGCGATCGCCCGCCGGCTGGGCGCCGGATCGCTCACCGTGCTCGGGGACCTGGCGCAGGGCACCAGTCCCTGGTCGCCGGACGACTGGGCCCGCACGCTGGCCGACCTGGGGCGGCCGGACGCCGGCGTCACCCCGCTCACCCGGGGCTACCGGGTGCCGGCCGAGGTGCTCGACTTCGCCAACCGGCTGCTGCCGGTGATCGCCCCCGGGCTGCCGCCGGCCACCGCGGTCCGGTCCGAGCCCGACGCGCTCGCGCTGCGGCCGGTCTCCACGTTCGCTGCGCCGCTGCTGGAGGTGGTCGGTGCGCTCACCGCGGTCCCCGGCTCGATCGGCATCGTCTGCGCCGACGCGGCGGTGGCCGGGGTGACCGGCCTGCTGACCGGCGCCGGCATCGACGCGGCGGAGCTCACCGACGACGGGACCGGCACCGCCGCGGTCGCGGTCGTCCCCGCCACGCTGGCCAAGGGGCTGGAGTTCGACGCGGTGGTCGTCGTCGACCCGGCGGCGATCGTGGCTGCCGAGCCGCGCGGGCTGCACCGGCTCTACGTCGTCCTGACCCGGGCGGTCAGCACCCTGGTGGTCCTCCACCGCGACGACCTGCCGGCCCCGCTGCTCCGGGACGCCGGGCACCCCGTGTGACGGGCGGGTCCCGGGAGGCGGACGGGACGGTTCCGGTTGCGGCCCCGCCGCGCGGATGGTTGTGCGAGTCGATCTTCCCTGCTGAGCTGCGCATTCAGCCGGAGGAGGATTATGGAGTCGCGCACGGGCACCGGCCGCACCCTGCTCACCCTGGCGGGCGCCGTCCTGCTGGCGGGGGCGCTGTTGGCCGGGCTGCTGGCGCCGTGGATCGGCGGGCCGGCGCTGGCCGCCCGGCAGTCCACCGGCCTGCTCGGCGACCCCCCGGAGGAGTTCTCCGTCGAGGTGCCGGCCCGCAACAGCGTCATGCTGGCGGCCGACGGTGAGGTGATCACCTCCTTCTACGACGAGAACCGGGCGCCGGTCACGACCGACGAGATCGCCGAGGTCATGCGGCAGGCGCTGATCGCCGTCGAGGACGCCCGCTTCTTCGACCACGGCGGGCTCGACGTGCAGGGCACCGTGCGCGCGCTGGTCACGAACATCGCCGCCGGCGAGGTCGAGGAGGGCGGCTCCACGCTCACCCAGCAGCTGGTCAAGCAGACCCTGCTGCAGGCCGCCGGCACGCAGGAGGAGCGGGACGCGGCCACGGAGAAGACCTTCGGCCGCAAGCTGCGCGAGGCCCGGCTCGCCCTGGCGATGGAGAGCGCCTACAGCAAGGACGAGCTGCTCACCCGCTACCTCAACATCGTCTACTTCGGGCGGAACGCCTACGGCGTCCAGCCCGCGGCCCAGGCGTTCTTCGGCGTGGACGCCGCGGAGCTGACCCTGACGCAGGCGGCCCTGCTGGCCGGCCTGGTGCAGAGCCCCTTCGACCACGACCCGTTCACCGATCCCGAGGGCGCCGCCGTCCGGCGCAGCCAGGTGCTGGCCCGCATGGCCGACCAGGGCTACATCACGCCGGAGCAGCAGGCCGAGGCCTCGGCCGCCCCGCTCGGGCTCGCCCCCGCTCCCGCCCCGCGCCGCGGCTGCATCGAGGCGACGGTGGGCGCCTACGTCTGCGACTTCGTCCAGACCTACCTGGAGCGCGAGTACGGCATCACGCAGGAGGACCTGGACCGCAACGGCTACGTCGTCCAGACCACGCTGGACCCGGAGCTGCAGCGCGCCGGCGACGCGGCGGTGCTCGCGACCGAGCCGCTGGAGAGCTCGCTGGCGGCGACCTTCACCGCGGTCGAGCCGGGCACCGGTCACCTGCTGGCGATGAGCGTCAACCGGGTCTTCGGCCACGACGAGACCGACCGCACCCAGGAGTCGTTCAACCTCAACGCCGCGCCCAGCCGCGGCGCCGGGTCCACCTACAAGGTGTTCGTGGCCGCCGCCGCGCTGGCCCGCGGGTACTCCACGGAGTACACGCTCACCACCCCCAGCCGGTACGTCTCCCGGGTCTACGAGGAGGGCGACGGCTTCTACGACGTCCGGAACTCCGGCACCTACCGGTCCACGCTCGACCTGACGACGGCGCTCTACCAGTCCTCCAACACCTATTTCCTCGCGCTCGAGGACGCCCTCGGCAGCGTCGAGGAGCCGGTGCGGATGGCCGAGCGGATGGGCCTGTACGAGCACGGGCCCGGCGGGCTCGCCCAGCGGACCATCGACGAGGACAACGGCTCGTTCGCCTTCGGGCCGGAGGCCACCAGCCCGCTGGGCCTGGCGAGCGCCTACTCGACGCTGGCGGCCGGCGGCACGCAGTGCGACGTCGTCCCGGTCACCGGCCTGCTGGACCGTGACGGGGAGCCCGTCCTGGGCGACGACGGCGAGCCGCTCGTCGACGGCGACCGCTGCACGCCCGAGGCCATCCCGGCCGGGGTCGCGAACACGCTCAACCAGATGCTGCGCAAGGACGTCGAGCCGGGCTACGGCGGGCAGACCGGCTGGCGCGCCTACGTGCCGGGGCACCAGATCGCGGGCAAGACGGGCACCACGCAGGAGAACGTCTCCGTCGCCTTCGTCGGCTACACGCCGGAGATCGCCGCCGGCGTCATGGTCTTCAACCCCAAGGAGAAGGAGGACGTCGGCGGCTTCGGCGGCGGCAAGGGCGCGACCATCTGGCACGACGCCATGGCGCCGATCCTGACCGCGCGCGGCAGCAGCGACTTCCCGCCGGCCGACCCCGCGGTGGTCCGCGGCAACACGGTTCCGGTGCCCGGCTGCGCCTCGCCCGCCGACTGCCAGGACGTGCTGAGCGGGGCCGGCTTCCTGGACACGGTGGTGCGGGTGGACAGCGAGCTCGCCGAGGGCCAGCTCGTGGGCACGAGCCCGCCCGCGGGCGGGCGTGCGGTGCCCGGCCAGGTCGTCGCGATCCTCGTCAGCAACGGCTCCCGGTACGTGCCGCCCCCGCCGGTCCCGGTCCCGGTTCCCGTCCCCGTGGCGCCTCCGCCGGTGGCCCCGCCACCGGTGGTGCCGGAGCCCGCGCCGGATCCCGGCCCGGAGCCGGGCCCCGTCGCGCCCGAGGACCCCGGCCTAGCGGAGGTCCGGACCTGGATCGAGGGCCTGCCCACCTGGCCGCGCCCGCGCTGACCGGCCGCGCCACCGCTCGTCCAGCGACTGGGTGACCAGCCAGCCGAGCAGGACCACCAGGTGGAGGGCGAACAGCCAGAGCCCGACCGCCACCACCCCGCCGACGACGTCGAGCCCGCCGAACGGTGCGCCGAGGTCCAGCGGCAGGGCCAGGAACAGCACGAAGCCCTGCAGGAAGCCCGACAGGCACGCCGCGGTGAACAGCGCGCCCGCCACGAGCGCCGGCCACCCCACCCGGCCCCCGCCGACGACGCGGAAGCCCCACGCCAGCGGGACGGTGAGCGCCACCAGCACCGTGTAGTAACCGACGGCCACCTGCCCGGCGGTGGCGGCGACGCCCCCGCGATCGGCCAGGTCCGCCATGAGCGAGGCAGCCAGCAGCAGCGGGTAGAGCAGGACCGGCGCGAGCAGGAGGAGGGGGAGGGCGCCCAGCCGGCCGCGCCAGCCGGTCATCCCCTCGTGCCGGGTCCCGAAGCGGAGCAGGGCCCGTCTCAGCCCCTCGCCGTACAACGACATGGGCAGCAGGGCGAGCAGGGCGCCGAGGGGGTCCAGGCCGACGCCGGCGTCCACCAGCCGGAGCACGGCCGCCGGTGCGCCTAGCTCGTCGGGAAGGAGGTCACCGAGCCGCATTCCCAGCTCCTCGACCCGCGCCGGGGAGGTGAGCCAGGCCGTCAGGCCGAACGCCAGCACCAGGAGCGGCACGATCGCGATGCCGGCGTAGAAGGTGAGCCCGGCGGCGATGAGGGCCAGGTCGCGGCCGCGCAGCCGGGACTTGACGCCGGGGAGCACGCCGGTGACCAGGGTCCGCAGCCGGCGGGGTCGCGTCCGGGTCGAGTCCTCCGCCGTCCGGCCGCGGGGTGGCGCCCCCTTCACCACGCCGGCGGCGGCAGGGGCCTGCGGAGATCCATCCCTCCGTAGTGGTCCCGCCGTCGGGTGCCGAAACCGGGTGCGGCCCGGGTTCCGGGCAGGGGACGCGGCCCGGCGGCGGGTGGCGTGGCCGCTGCGCCGGCCGGGGCGCGTGTGCACCGTGAGCCGGAAGGCAGGGTCGAACTACACGAATGTGGTTCGGGCCGTTGTCACGAAGCGGTCACGGCCCCTACGGTGAGTGTGCCCGCCGGGGCTTTCCGTCACCACCCCCGTGACACCCGCCGGGCGCCGTCGAGCCGGACACCCGCGCACGCGTGGAGTGACGGACCGATCCTCCCGGACCGTGGCCGTGTGCCGTCGTGGCCGGGCCGGTAGGCGGCCCGCGAGAGAGAACGGAGAGCCGCCGCACCATGGCGACCCCCCTGCGCACGTCCACCCGCCGCCGCACCGCGCGGCGGGCCGGTCTCGCCCTCGCCGGCACCATCGGCCTGCTCTTCACCGCGGTCCCCGCATCGGCGCAGCCGGGCGATCCGGCCTCGTCGGCCGAGGCGGCGCAGCTCGTGGCCGAGCGCGGGCACCAGCTCGAGATCGTCACCGAGCGGTTCAACGAGGCGCAGGACGCCCTGGCCGCCCAGCAGGCCACCGCGGTCGCCGCGGCTGCCGAGCTCGAGAAGGCGACCGCCGACCTCGCCCGGGCGCAGGAGGCGGTGCGCGGCATCGCGCGCAGCGCCTTCACCGGGGAGACCCTCGGGTCGTTCCAGGCGATGCTGACCAGCAGCTCGGCCGACGAGTTCGTCAACCGGGTGGCCACGCTGGAGACGATCGCCGGGCACCAGAGCGGCCTGCTCGAGGTCGCGGCCCGCGCGAACGTGGCCGCCGCCCAGGCCCAGGCCACCGCGCAGCAGTCCGCCGCCGAGGCGCAGGCGACCTACGACGGCCTGGCCGGCCAGCAGGCCGACCTGGAGAAGCAGGTCGCCGAGTTCCGGGCGCAGTACGAGCAGCTCACCGCGGCGGAGCGGCAGGCCGCCGCGGCTGCCGCGGCCGCTGCGCACGCCGAGGAGGGGCACGCCGCAGAGGAGTCCGCCGCCGAGCCGCGCGCCAGCCGCAGCGACCGCGCCGCCCCCGCGCCGTCGGCGCCGGTCGTGGCGAGCAGCAGCGCCGCCCAGGTCGCCGTCGACACGGCGATGGCGCAGCGGGGCAAGCCCTACGTGTGGGCCGCCTCCGGCCCCGGCGCCTTCGACTGCTCGGGCCTGACCTCCTACGCCTACCGCGCCGCCGGGATCAGCCTCCCGCGCGCCAGCCGCAACCAGGCCGCTGTCGGCCAGGCCATCTCCCGCGACCAGCTGCAGCCCGGCGACCTGGTGTTCTTCTACAGCCCGATCAGCCACGTCGGCATCTACATCGGCAACGGGCAGATGGTGCACGCGCCCACGTCCGGCGACGTGGTGAAGGTGGCGAGCATCGACTCGATGGGCGGCTACAACGGGGCGCGGCGCATCGCCGGCTGATCGTCCCGGGTGACCTGCTGGAGCAGGCCCCACACGAACACCGCCCGGGTGCCGCCCGGCAGGCGGACCTCCCAGCGGGTCACCACACCGGCACCGCGGGCGCCGGGCAGGCCGACGACGTCGTCGAGCACGTGCTCCCACACCAGCAGGCGACGAGCCGTGGCCGGCGGGACCGGGGACCCGGGCGCCCGGACGAGGTGCTCGTTGTAGACGGCTCCGCCCGGCCCGCTGAGCACCTCCCACCACAGGTCCGGCCACAGCGGCAGGGGCCAGCGGCGCACCTGGACGTCGAGGTCGCCGAACCGCCGGTCCTCCAGCTCCTCGGGCGGCCCGAGGACGGCCGAGCGCAGCGCCAGCCCGCGCGGCGCCCGCCGCGAGTGCTGCAGCGCCTGCCAGCGGGTGTGCGCGGCGTGGGCCTCCGCCCGGGTCGCGCCCAGCCGGGGGAGCGCTGCGGCGGTGAGGTCGGGTCGCACGTCGGCCATCCGGCGCAGCAGGACCAGGCAGAACTCCCGACGGGCCAGTCCGCGCACGACGTCGACCCTGCCAGGTGGCTCCCTGCTGCGAAGGTCACACCCGCCGCGGGGATCGCGCGCGCGGCCCGGTCGTTGACGACCGGAGAGCCCCGCCGACCCGAGGACGTCCGTTGACCCCGCGCACCGTCGCCACCGCCTTCCGCATCGTCGCCGTCGCCGAGGCGATCACCTGGATCGGCCTGCTGGCCGGGATGTTCGTGAAGTGGGTGCTGCAGACCTCCGAGCTGGGCGTCCAGGTGTTCGGGCCCATCCACGGCGGGGTCTTCGTCGTCTACGTCCTGGTGGCCCTCGTCGCCGCCCGCGTGCTGCGCTGGTCGGCGGCCACCACGGTGCTCGCGCTCGTTGCATCGGTGCCGCCGCTGGCCACGGTCTGGTTCGAGCGACGGGCCACCCGCTCCGGCGAGCTGCCCGCGCGCGGGGCGCTGACCGCCTGACCTCCGGGCGGGGCGGCTCGCTACGGTCCCCGTCATGCCCGAGCCCGTCCTGCCCAGCACCGCCCGCCTCCTGCTGGCGCGCACCGCCCGCGTCCAGCGCGACGGCCGCGCCCCCAGCCTGGTCGCCGGCGTGGTCCGCGACGGGGCGCTGGCCTGGTCGGCCGGCCGCGGCGCGGTGGCCGAACCGCACACCGACGTCCAGTACCGGCTGGGCTCGATCAGCAAGACGGTGACGGCGGTGGTCGTGATGCGGCTGCGCGACGAGGGCCGGCTGCGGCTCGACGACCCGCTGGAGCAGCACCTGCCGGGGACGCCGTTCGGTGACCGCACCGTCGGCCAGCTGCTCTCCCACCTCGCCGGCGCCTCCGCGGAGAGCCCCGGCGGCTGGTGGGAGCGCACCCCGGGCGGCACCCTCGACGAGCTCGGCATGACGGGCAGCGACGTCGTCCTGGGGGCGGCCCGCCGGTTCCACTACTCCAACCTGGGCTTCGGGCTGCTGGGCGAGCTCGTCGCCCGGCAGCGCGGCCGCAGCTGGGAGGAGGCGGTGACCGCGGAGGTGCTGGCGCCGCTGGGCATGGACCGCACCACGCCGCGGCCGGTCGCCCCGGCGGCCGAGGGCTGGGCGGTGCACCCGTGGGCCGACGTCGTCCTGCCCGAGCCCGAGCACCACGCCGGGGTCATGGCCGCCGCCGGGCAGCTGTGGGCGTCCCTGGCCGACCTCGGGCGCTTCGCCGCCTTCCTGCTGGGGGACACCGCCGGCGTGCTCGACCCGGCGACGCTCGAGGAGATGACCGTGCCCGCGGGCGTCGACTCCTCGGCGCCCGGCTGGTCGGCCTACGGGCTCGGCGTGCAGGTGGTGCGGGTCGACGGCCGGACCCTCGTCGGGCACGGCGGCTCGATGCCCGGGTTCCTCGCCGGGGTCTTCGTCGACCGCGAGGAGCAGACCGGCGCGGTGTCGCTGGCCAACGCGACCAGCGGCGTCGACCCGCTGGTCTTCGGGCTGCTCGCCGACCTGCGCGGCGCCGAGCCGCGGATCGTCGAGCCGTGGGCGCCCGCGCCGTCGCCGCTGCCGCTGGCGAGCCTCGGCGTCTGGTTCTGGGGGCCGTCCCCCTACCTGCTCCGCGCCGTCGCCGGCGGCCTGCTGCACCTGGGCCCGCTGCCCGGCCGCAGCGGGCGGGCCAGCCGGTTCACCCGGCGCGACGACGGCACGTGGCTGGGCCTGGACGGCTACTTCGCCGGCGAGACGCTGCGGATCGCCGCCGACCACCTGGACCTGGACACGTTCGTCTTCACCCGCACCCCCTACGACCCGGACGCCCCCGTGCCCGGCGGGGTGGACGAGGGCGGCTGGCGCTGACCCGGGGTCAGGCCGAGGGGTACAGGCCGGCCGAGTAGGTCGCGGTGGAGCAGTAGTCCTCCAGGTCCTCGAGCCGCTCGTCGCGGCGCTCCAGCGGGTGCGCGATCCGGGCCCGGGACGGGACGGCGTCGGGCCGCCGGCTCGCGTCGTCCCACAGCTGCGAGCGGAGGAAGGCCGTGCCGCAGTGGTGGAAGCCTGCTCGACGTCGACCACCACGGCCGGGACCGGCCGGTGGCCCTTGACGACCATCCGGTCCAGCAGCGCGGGGTCGGTGACCAGCCGGGCCGGCCGTTGATCCGCAGGGTGTCGGTGCGGCCGGGGAGCAGGTGGATCAGGCCGACGTGCGGTGGGGGATGTTCTTCTGGTACCCGTCGGTCCGCCGGTTGCCCGCCCGCTCGGGCAGCGCGATGGTGCGGTCGTCCAGGACCAGGGTGAACCCGGGCGGGTCGCCCTTGGGGGAGACGTCGCAGCTGCCGTCCGCGGCGCTGGTCGCGACCAGGCAGAACGGGGAGGCGGCCAGCCAGTCGCGGTCGACGTCGGCGAGCGCCGTCCGCTCCTTCGCCAGGGCGGCGGGCGCCGGTTCCCCGAGCAGCGACCGGAGCTCGTCCTCGCTGGTGATCTGGTGCACGGGGGCATCCTGCCCCGCCGTCGGTCAGGGGCGGTCGAAGGCGTCGATGGTGAACTTGGTGACCACGCCGTAGACCAGGTGCGGCACCAGGTCGCTGAGCCAGTCGGCCGCCGACCAGGTGCGGGGGTCGGTGACGCCGAGCGCCGTCATGGGCCCGTTGGCCGCGACCATCGCGCCCAGCCCGGTGAGCAGGATCCCGACCGGCTTCGCCGAGAGCAGGCCCGACGCGCGGGCCAGCCCGCCGACCACGCCCACGCCGACACCGGCCACCAGACCGGTCATCGGGCCGAGCCCCTGCACCCGGTTGCGGCGCGTCTCGTCGTCGCCGGGGATGGGCACGTGCGCAGTCTCCGCCAGCCGCTCCACGGTCCGCTCCGGCGTCGAGCTGCTGCCCCGCCCGCGCACGACCATGTCCAGGTAGGTGACGGCGTTGAGCGCGGTGGTCCCCGCGGCGCCGGCCGCCGCGCCGCGCACCGCCCACCCGAGGGTGCTGATCCCGCGTTTGCCCTTGCCCGTACGTCCCAGTGGGGTCCGCTTCGCCATGCGCGGCCCGGTACCCGCCGTGCGGCGGCCACACCCACCGGTCGCGGGCAGGTTCGCGGCGACGGGTCCCGCTGGCGGGTCCGGTCCGCTCCGCCCACGCTGGGCCGGTGGACGACGTCGGCGCCGAGCTGGAGCGCACCATCGCCGAGCTGCTCGCGCGACGTCGTCCGGAGGCGTCGATCTGCCCCTCGGAGGCCGCGCGCACGGTCGACCCCGCGGGCTGGCGCGAGCTGATGCCCGAGGCGCGCAGCGCGGCGGGCCGGCTCGCGGACGCGGGGGCCGTCGAGGTGACCCAGGGCGGCGAGGTGGTCGACGTCCGGACCGCCCGGGGGCCCGTGCGGATCCGCCGGCCCCGCTAGCCGGTCC
Source organism: Blastococcus sp. SYSU DS0619 (assembly GCF_054051035.1). Lineage (NCBI taxonomy): Bacteria > Bacillati > Actinomycetota > Actinomycetes > Geodermatophilales > Geodermatophilaceae > Blastococcus > Blastococcus sp. SYSU DS0619. Next base: position 365,252 of record NZ_JBJHAM010000001.1, read on the forward strand.
CGGCGGCCCGGTCCAGCAGCGGGGCGGTGCGGCGCTCGACGAAGCGGCGCATCGCCAGCGCGGTGTCCACCCGCTGGACGCCGGCGATCGCCAGGACGGCCTCGGTGATCCGCCAGAGGTGGTCGGCGTCGGTGGCCACCACGTGCACGAGGAGGTCGGTGGCCCCGGACAATCCGGTCACCTCCAGGACCTCCGGCAGGCCGGCCAGGGCGTCGCTGACCTCGCCCAGCCCCCGCTGGGCCACCTGCACCGACATGTACGCCGCGAGGCGGTAGCCGAGCGCCTCGGGCCGCACCCGCTGGTCCAGCGGGGCGAGGACGCCGTTGCCCTCCAGTCGGGCCAGCCGGGTCTGCACGGTGTTGCGCGCGAGCCCGAGCCGCTGGGACAGCGCCATCACGCTGGCCCGGGGGTCCTCCGTGAGCGCGCGCAGCAACCGTGCGTCCGTGGCGTCGATCTCCGGCATGCTGCGCAGTCTGGCAGGTGTCGGCCACGATCGGGTGGCGATCTGCACAGTCGTCCGTCCGACCCCTGCGCAGATCGCCACGGATCAGGGCTGGTCCTCGCCGGGTCTGCCGTGCCAGGATGTGTGAGTGCCGCCACACCCGGCGGCCGGAACGTCCAGCACCACCGCGCCGCCGGTGACCCCGGTGGCGGTGGCCGACGGCGAGGAGTGCGACCCGTGACAGCGTTGCCGGAGACCACGGAGATGGTCGACCCCGTCCCGGGGGCCGCCGCGCCCCACCTGCCGAACCGCTCCGACCTGGTGCAGCTGCTGACGCCGGAGGGCGAGCGGGTCGAGCACCCGGACTACTCGCTCGAGATCGGCCACGACGAGCTGCGCGCCCTGTACCGCGACCTGGTCCTGGTCCGCCGCTGGGACGTGGAGGCGACCGCGCTGCAGCGGCAGGGCGAGCTGGGCATCTGGGCCTCGCTGCTGGGCCAGGAGGCTGCCCAGATCGGAGCCGGCCGGGCGATGGCCGTCTCGGACATGGCCTTCCCGACCTACCGCGAGCACGGCGTCGCCTGGACCCGCGGCGTCGACCCGTTGCACGTGATCAGCCTGTTCCGGGGCGTGGACAACGGCGGCTGGGACCCGGTGGACACCGGCTTCAACCTCTACACCGTCGTCATCGGCGCGCAGACCCTGCACGCCACCGGCTACGCGATGGGCCTGCAGCGCGACGGCGCCGAGAACGCGGCGCTGGCCTTCCTCGGCGACGGTGCGACCAGCCAGGGCGAGGTCAACGAGGCGATGATCTGGGCGGCCAGCTTCTCGGCCCCCGTCGTCTTCTTCTGCCAGAACAACCAGTACGCGATCAGCGTGCCGCTGGAGCGGCAGTCGCGGGTGCCGCTGTACCAGCGGGCCGCCGGGTTCGGCTTCCCCGGCGTCCGGGTCGACGGCAACGACGTCCTCGCCGTCCTGGCCGTGACGCGGGCGGCCCTCGCGGCCGCCCGGGAGGGGCAGGGCCCGACCTTCATCGAGGCCTTCACCTACCGGATGGGCGCGCACACCACCTCCGACGACCCCACCCGCTACCGGCTGGCCAGCGAGCTGGAGGAGTGGAAGCTGCGGGACCCGATCGCCCGGCTCAAGGCCCACCTGTCGCGCAGCTCGATCGCCGACGCCGCGTTCTTCGACTCCGTGGAGGCCGAGGCCGACGAGCTGGCCGCGCGGATCCGCAGCGGCACCGTCGACATGCCCGATCCGGCGCCGACGGAGATGTTCGACCACGTCTACGCCGAGCAGACCCCGCAGCTGGCGCAGCAGCGGGCCGACTTCGTCGCCTACCAGGCCAGCTTCGAGGGGGGAGTCGAGCGATGACCCAGACGCTCACGATCGGCAAGGCGCTCAACCTCGGCCTGCGCAAGGCGATGGAGGACGACGCGAAGGTCGTGCTCATGGGCGAGGACATCGGCAAGCTCGGCGGGGTCTTCCGGATCACCGACGGCCTGCAGAAGGACTTCGGCGAGGCGCGCGTGGTCGACACCCCGCTCGCCGAGGCCGGCATCCTCGGCACCGCCGTCGGCCTGGCCATGCGCGGCTACCGGCCGGTCTGCGAGATCCAGTTCGACGGGTTCGTCTTCCCCGCCTACAACCAGATCGTCACCCAGGTGGCCAAGATGCACGCCCGCTCCAAGGGCCGGCTGCCGATGCCGATCGTCATCCGCATCCCGTTCGGCGGCGGCATCGGTGCGGTGGAGCACCACAGCGAGAGCCCCGAGGCCTACTTCGCGCACACCGCGGGGCTCAAGGTCGTCGCGGTCAGCAACCCGGTGGACGCCTACTGGGGCATCCAGCAGGCCATCGCCGCCCCGGACCCGATCGTCTTCCTCGAGCCCAAGCGCCGGTACTGGGAGAAGGCCGAGGTCGACGTCGACGCCACGCCCGATCCGCTGTTCGCCTCGCGGGTGGTCCGCGGCGGGGACGACGTCACCCTGCTCGCCTACGGCCCGATGGTGAAGACGGCGCTGCAGGCGGCCGAGGCCGTGGCGGACGAGGGGCGGTCGGTGGAGGTCGTCGACCTGCGCACCGTCTCCCCGCTGGACCTGGAGCCGGTGTTCGAGTCGGTGCGGCGCACCGGGCGCTGCGTGGTCGTCCACGAGGCGCCGGTGACCCTGGGCCTGGGCGCGGAGATCGCCGCCCGGGTGACCGAGACCTGCTTCCACTCCCTGGAGGCGCCGGTGCTGCGGGTGGGGGGCTACGACACCCCGTACCCGCCGTCGAAGCTCGAGGAGGAGTACCTCCCCGACCTCGACCGGGTGCTGGACGCCGTCGACCGCGCGATGGAGTTCTGAGCCATGCCGCAGAGCGCCACCCTCCGCCAGTTCAAGCTCCCCGACGTCGGTGAGGGGCTCACCGAGGGCGAGATCCTCCAGTGGCTGGTCGCCGTCGGCGACACCGTCACGGTCAACCAGCCGCTGTGCGAGGTGGAGACCGCCAAGGCGGCCGTCGAGCTGCCCTCGCCGTTCGCCGGCACCGTCGTCGAGCTGCTGCACGAGGCCGGGACCATGGTCGACGTCGGCACGCCGATCATCACGATCGACACCGGTGGGGGAGACGCCGGTGGCGGGGCGCCGGCCGCCGAGCCGGCCGACGACGGTGGAGCGGCCGGTGCCGGCGACGCCGAGCCCACCGCCGGGCTGATCGGCGGCACCGCGCCGGGCGGCCGGACGGCGGTGCTGGTCGGCTACGGCCCGCGCACCACCGAGGCGCGGCGCCGGCCACGGCGTTCGGGCGCCGCCGCCGCGGCCCGCGCGACCGCGCTGCCCGGCGCCGACTACGGCTCCGGCGGCACCGACCGCCCGCCGCTGCCCACCGACGACGGCCCGCCGCTGCTCGCCACCGCCCCGGACATGCGCAGCAAGCCGGTGCGGCACGGTGGCCTCGAGGTCGGCCGGCAGGCCGAGCTGACGGCCCTCCGCGAGGACGCCGCACCCGCCCGCGGGACGCAGCCGGGCCGCCGTGGCCCGCGCCCGCTGGCCAAGCCGCCGGTGCGCAAGTACGCCAAGGACCTCGGGGTGGACCTGGCGACGGTCAGCGGCTCGGGTACCGACGGCTGCATCACCCGGGCCGACGTCGACGCCGCCGTCGCCGCCCGTTCCGCCCCTGCGGCGGAGCCGGCCGGTACCGGCGCGGAGCAGCGGATCCCGGTCAAGGGCGTGCGCAAGGCGACCGCCGCGGCGATGGTGGCCAGCGCCTTCACCGCGCCGCACGTCACCGAGTTCCTGACCGTGGACGTCACCCGGATGATGAAGCTGCGCGGTCGGCTCGCCGCCCGGCCGGAGTTCGCCGGGGTCAAGGTCAGCCCACTGCTGTTCGTCGCCAAGGCCGTGCTGCTCGCGGCGCGGCGCCACCCCATGGTGAACAGCTCCTGGGACGAGGCGGCACAGGAGATCGTCGTCCACGGGCAGGTCAACCTCGGCATCGCCGCGGCGACGCCGCGGGGGCTGATCGTGCCCAACATCCGGGACGCCGGCCGGCTGAGCCTGCCCGAGCTCGCCGCGGCCCTGGGGGAGCTGACCGAGACGGCCCGCGCCGGGCGCACCGCCCCGGCCGACATGAGCGGGGGCACCCTCACGATCACCAACGTCGGCGTCTTCGGCGTCGACACCGGCACGCCGATCCTCAACCCGGGGGAGGCCGCGATCCTCGCGTTCGGGGCGGTCCGGGAGATGCCGTGGGTGCACAAGGGGAAGATCCGGGTCCGGCAGGTCACCCAGCTCGCGCTCTCGTTCGACCACCGCATCGTCGACGGCGAGCTGGGGTCGAGGTTCCTGGCCGACGTCGGCGCGCTGCTGCACGATCCGGGGAGCGCCCTGGCCTACTGACGGCGCACACCCCTGACCGGCGAGGAGCCCGCCCGTGGATCGTCGTACGAGAGCGCTCGTCGCCCTGCTGCTGTTCGTCGTCCTCACCGGCGTGGCGATCGGCGTGAGCGGCGCGCGGCCGGCCCTGGACCAGGGGACGGCCCCGTGGCTGCTGCAGGTGCTCGGCTACCTGTGCGCGATCGCGGGCGGCGTCCTCCTGGCCGGGGACGCCGGCCGCGACCGGCAGCTCGGGCTCGTGGTGCTCGCCGCCACGGCGGTCATGGCCGTCGTCGACGCGCTGACGGCGAGCGACGTCGGGGCGAACATCGGCGCCGGTCTGGTGCGGCTGATCTGCCTCGCCGTGGTGGGGGTCGCGACGGCGCGGCTGGCCGTCGGCGTGGCCGCGGACCGGCGGGCCGGGCCCTAGCCTGACCGCGTGACCGACCTCGACCGGCTGCTGGACTTCGCCGCTCGCTCGCGGCTGCCCGACGGCTTCGGCTACCTGGGTGCCGACGGCGACGTGCTCGCCGACCGGCCGCAGGAGGCGTGGATCGTCGCCCGGATGACGCACGTCTTCGGGCTGGCGCACCTGCTCGGCCGGCCGGGGGCGGACGAACTGGCCCGTCACGGCGTCGAGGCGCTCCGGGCCGGCCCGCTGCACGACGACGGCCACGGCGGGTGGCGGTCCGCGACCGACGACGACGGCAAGGCCGCCTACGTGCACGCCTTCGTGCTGCTGGCCGGGGCCACGGCCGCCGCCGCCGGGGTCGGCGGCGGGCGGGCGCTGCTCGACGAGGCCCTCGGCGTGTGGCAGGACCGCTTCTGGGACGCCGACGCCGGGCTGGCCGTCGAGGAGTGGGACGCCGGCTGGGCGCGGCTGTCGGACTACCGCGGGGCCAACGCGAACATGCACGGTGTGGAGGCGACCCTCGCAGCCGCCGACGCGGTGTCCGGGTCCGACCCCACCACGGCGGAGCGGCTGCGCGGCCAGGCGCTGCGCAGCGTCGAGCGGGTGGTGCACGGCTGGGCCAGGGAGCGGGACTGGCGGCTGCCCGAGCACTTCACGTCGCGGTGGGAGCCGCTGCCCGGCTACAACCGGGACCGGCCCGCGGACCCGTTCCGCCCCTACGGCGTCACGGTCGGGCACCAGTTCGAGTGGGCCCGCCTCGCCCTGCACCTGCGGGCCGTCCTGGCGGAGCCGCCGGACTGGCTGCTCGGTGACGCCGTGGCACTGTTCGACGCGGCGGCGTCCCGGGGCTGGGCGGCCGACGGTGCCGACGGCTTCCCGTACACCCTCGACTGGGACGACCGGCCGGTCGTCGGTGCGCGCATGCACTGGGTGCTCTGCGAGGCGATCGCCGCGGCGGCCGTGCTGGCCGAGGTCACCGGGCAGGCGCGCTACCGGGAACTCGCCGGACGCTGGCGGGCGCACGGCGAGGCGGTCTTCGCGGACCCGGTCACGGGCAACTGGCGGCACGAGCTGACGCCGGCGGGCGCGCCGGCCTCCGCCACCTGGGCGGGGCAGCCCGACGCGTACCACCTGGTGCAGATGCTGCTCCTCGACGGTCGGGCGGTGCGGGGCAGCATCGCGGCGGCGCTCCGCTGACCTGCTCCTTCGACGTGTCAGCCCCGGGCGACGGGGGTATGTGGCGCGCGACCGAGAACGCGACATCAAGGAGCTGAGAACGTGGCCAGCGTGCAGGAGTCCGTCGACGTCGACGTCCCGATCCGTGTCGCCTACGACCAGTGGACGCAGTTCGAGTCGTTCCCCCAGTTCATGGGTGGGGTCGAGCGCATCACGCAGCTCGACGAGACGCACACCCACTGGGTGACCAACGTCGACGGCGTGAAGCGGGAGTTCGACGCCGAGATCACCGAGCAGCACCCCGAGGAGCGGGTGGCCTGGACCAGCACGAGCGGCGAGGCCAAGCACGCCGGCGTGGTGACCTTCCACCGGCTCGACGACGCCAAGACCCGCGTGATGATCCAGATCGACTGGGAGCCCACCGGGCTGGTGGAGAAGGCCGGCGCCGCGCTGGGCTTCGACGACCGCCAGGTGAAGGCCGACGCGAAGAAGTTCAAGGAGTTCATCGAGAGCCGTGGCACCGAGACCGGTGCCTGGCGCGGGGACGTCCAGCGCCCCAGCTGACGCGACCGCCCGCCGACGGCGCCCGCCCCCTCCCGGGGCGGGCGCCGTCGGCGTTCGTGGGGATGGTGGGGCCGGTGGGGTGTCCAGGTGGCGACCGTCACTCGAAGGGGTGAGGAACCTTCGGCGATGCCTCAACATCGCCGACGTTTCGTCGGATTAGAGTGACAGTCGCCTGCGTTACTACGGGCGTAGGCAGCGAACACCGACGAAAGAGGCAGTAACGATGAGCAGCGTGACGACCAGCTGGCGGCGGCGTCGGCAGCTGGCGCGTACCCGGCGAGCCCTCGACAAGGCCCTGGCACGCAGCAGCAGCCCGGCCATGCGCGACGAGCTCCTGACGATGGCGAACAGCAGCCACTTCCTCGGCCGCTGAGCCCCCGCCGCCCCCGCGCGGCCCGCGACACATCCCGACCCCGGTCTCCGTCGAGACCGGGGTCGCATGCGTTCGGGGGACGGCACGTGCCAGACGGCCAGAAGAGTGCCATTGTGTAGTGGTGCAGGCACGATCCGTGGTGAGGCTGGGCCTCGCCTTCCCGGGGACGGACGTGGCGCGATGAGCCATCCCCCCGCCGGGCGGGAGACCTCGGGGGCGACCACGGGTGGCCTGCTCCGCTACGTCCGGGACCAGGGCGGTGACGCCGCCGTCGCGGAGGTGCTCCGGCGCGCCGGCGTGGACGCCACCGCCGGTGAGCTGGAAGACCAGTCCCGGTGGTGGAGCTACGACGACCGCATCGCGCTGTTCACCGCGGCCACCGAGGTCATCGGCGGTCCCCGCACCATGTTCGACGTCGGCCGGGCCGTGCTCGAGACCGGGCTCGCCCACTCCCTGGTCATCCTGCTGCGCGCGATGGGGTCCCCGCGTCAGGTGCTCGGCCAGCTCCCCCGCGTGGTGCAGAAGTTCAGCACGACGTCGACCATGGAGGTCAGCGAGGCCGCGTCGAACTCGGCCACCATCCGGGTCCGGCTGCACGACGGCTTCCCGCCCTCGCGGCTCGACTGCGACTACACGCAGGGCCTGCTCAGCACCGTGCCGCAGATCTTCAGCCTCCCGCCGGCCCGGGTGGCCCACGACGAGTGCCAGTCCGACGGGCACCCCGCCTGCGTCTACCAGCTGAGCTGGACCCGGCGGTCCCGGGTGCTCCGGCGGCGCCGCGGCACGCAGGGCATCGACCCCGAGCTGCACGCGCTCCGGGGGCAGCTGCAGATCCTGCAGTCGGCTGCGACCGACCTGGTGGCCAGCGACGACGTCGACACGGTCCTGCAGCGCATCGTTTCCCGAGCCGCGCAGGCCGTGCTGGCGCCGGCGTACCTGCTGGCCGTGCACGCCCCCGGCGGCGGGGCGCCGCTGGTGCACGGCGAGGGCCTGGACCCCGAGCGGATGCCCGAGCTCGGCCGGAGGCTGCTCGACGGCGGGGACCTCGGGCTCGGCTCAGTCGTCGTGGACGTGGCGTCGGCCCGCCGGAGGCACGGCCGGCTGGCCGCCCTCTACCGGCACGGCGACGGCGCCATCGGCGACGAGGCGGCCATGCTCGCCGCCTACGCCGGCCACGCGGCCGCCGCCCTGGACCTGATCATCGCGCTGGAGGACGCGCGCACCGAGGCGGACCGGGCCGGCGCGCTGCTGAGTCTGGCCCACGGTCTCGCCGCCACGACCGACGCCGCGGAGGTCGCCGACCTGGTCACCGAGGCGCTGCCGGAGATCGTCGGCTGCTCCACCGCCGGCATCCTGCTGTGGGACGCGGCCAGCGGGACCCTCCGCTCGCACTCGGCCGTAGGCCTCGCCGAGGAGGGCCACGACGTGGTGCGGCCCGTGGCGCTGCGCCTCGAGGACGCGCCCGAGCTGGTGGGGATGCTCACCAGCCGCGAGCCGCAGGTGGTGCGCCGCGGGTCGAGCAGCCCGGCGATGCAGCGGCTGCTCGACAGTGCCGGGACCGCTGAGGCGGTGGCGGTGCCCCTCCTGGCGGACGGGGCCTTCCTGGGCGTCGCCACGGCGGGCTGGCGCCGGGGCGAGGCGCCCGTGGACCTCGACGGCGAGGTGCTGACCCGGCTGCGCGGCGTCGGTGACCAGGCGACGACCGCCCTGCAGAAGGCCCGGCTGCTCCAGACCGTCCGGCACCAGGCCACCCACGACGCGCTGACCGGGCTGCCCAACCGGGCGCTGTTCCTCGACCGGCTCACCACCGCGATCGCGACGGCGGACCGGCGGTCGCACCTGGCCGTGCTCTTCTGCGACCTCGACCGGTTCAAGCAGGTGAACGACACGCTGGGCCACGCGGCCGGTGACGAGCTGCTGCGCCAGGTGGCCGCCCGGCTGCTCGCGGCGGTCCGGCCGGGGGACGTCGTCGGCCGGCTCAGCGGCGACGAGTTCGCCGTCGTCCTGCCCGGTCTCGCCGAGGCGTCGGACGCCGAGGGCCTGGCCGCGCGGATCGTGGACCGCTTCCGCCAGCCGTTCCGGCTCGAGGGCGCCGACGCGGTCGTCGGCACCAGCGTCGGGGTGGCCGTGCACCCGGGCGACGGCGGCACCGCCGAGCAGCTGCTGCGCACGGCGGATGCGGCGATGTACCGGCACAAGCACGCGGACCGGCCGACCCCGGCACGCGGCTGACCTGCGGCGTCTCACCCGAACCGAGCAGTTCCGCTCAAGCGGCCGCCCCCTCCGGCCGATGCACGTTCCGTGGGCACACGAGCACCCGGGGGCGACGGCGCGACCGCCGATCCGCCGGCCGAGGCGCGCGAGACGCCGGGCATCACCATGGCCGGCGTGCTCGCCTATGTGCGCCGCACGGCCGGGGACCACGCCGTCGCGGCGGTGCTCGACCGGGCCGGCCTGACCGCCGTCGGCGACCAGTTCGGCGAGCAGGGCCGCTGGTGGAGCTACGACGCGCGGATCCGGCTGTTCGCCGCCGCGACCGAGGTGCTCGGCCACCCGGACACGATGTTCCACATCGGGGCCGATGCGATGCGCCGCGGAGGTGCGCCCTCGCTCGTGCTGGTCCTGCGGGCCCTCGGCTCGCCCCGCCAGGTCTTCCGCCGGCTGCCCCGTGCCGCGGCGAAGTTCACCACGGTCTCCACCATGCAGGTCCTCGAGCTGAGCGCCACCGCGGCGACCAGCGCGCTCCACCTGCACGAGGGGTACGAGCACTCGCCGCTGGACTGCGCGTACGCGCGTGGCCTGGCCGTCGCGGTGCCGCAGATCTTCGCGCTCCCGCCGGGGGTCATCACCTCCGCCGAGTGCCAGGTCGGCGGTTCCCGGACCTGCACCTACCGGGTGACCTGGCAGCGCCGTTCCCGGCTCCCGCGACGGCGCCGGCGCAGCGAGTCGGCGGAGCTGGAGCTCGGCGCGCTGCGGGGACAGCTGCGCACGCTGCAGTCGGCCGCCGGGGACCTCGTCGCCAGCGACGACCTGGACACCGTCCTGCACCGCATCGTGGCCCGCGCGGGCGAGGCCGTGCTGGCCCCGGCGCACCTGCTCGCCGTCGCCGCTCCGGACGGCGGGGTTCCGCTGGTGCACAGCGCCGGGATCCCGGCGGACCGGCTCGCCGGGCTGACCGCCCGGCTCCTGGCCGGCGAGGAGCTCGGCCCCACCGCCGTCGTCGTCGACGTCGCCTCCGCCCGCCGCCGGCACGGCCGGCTCGCCGCCATCTACCCGTCGGGCGACGGCGAGCTGACCGACGAGCACACCATGCTCGCCGCCTACGCCGGGCACGCCGCCGCCGCGCTGGACCTGCTCATCGCCCTCGAGGACGCCCGCCGGGCGGCCGACCGGGCCGGCGCGCTGCTCGCCCTCGCCCACGAGCTGGCCGAGGCCACCGACGCCACCGCCGTCAGCTCGATCGTCACCGAGGCCCTGCCGCGGGTGGTCGGCTGCAGCAGCGCGTCGGTGATGCTCTGGGATCCGGCCGAGGGCCAGCTGCGCGGCCGGTCGTCGGTCAACGTCGCCAGAGGGCGCAGCGCGTACTTCCTGGACACGCCCCTGCATGCGGAGGAGACCCCGGAGCTGGTGGGGATGCTCACCGACCGGGAGCCGCGGATCATCCGGGCCGCCGACAGCAGCCCGCCGCTGCGCCGGCTGCTGGCCGGGATCGGCGTCTCCGACGTCGTCGCGGTGCCGCTCCTGGCGGGCAGCACGTTCCTCGGCGTGGCGACGGCGAGCTGGGAGGCCGGCCAGGCGCCGGAGGAGCTCGGCGGGGACGTCCTCGCCCGCCTGCGCGGCGTCGGCGACCAGGCCTCCACCGCCCTGCAGAAGGCCCGCCTGCTGGAGACCGTCCGGCACCAGGCCACCCATGACGCGTTGACCGGGCTGCCCAACCGGGTGCTGTTCCTCGAGCGGCTGGAGGCGACGCTCGCGTCCACCGGCCCGGACGGGCACCTCGGGGTGCTGTTCTGCGACCTCGACCACTTCAAGGAGGTCAACGACTCGCTGGGCCACGCCGCCGGCGACGAGCTGCTGCGTCAGGTCGCGGCGCGGCTGCGGGCCGTCGTCCGTCCCGGCGACACCGTCGGCCGGCTCAGCGGCGACGAGTTCGCCATCGTGCTGCCGGAGCTGGCCGATGCCGACCACGCCCGGCGCCTCGCGGACCGCGTCGTCGGCTGCTTCGCCGAGGCCTTCCGCCTCGACGGCAGGCCGGTGCGGGTGGGCACCAGCGTGGGCGTGGCGGTGCTCGGCGCCGAGCGCGGGCGCAGCGCCGACGAGCTGCTCCGCGAGGCGGACGCGGCGATGTACCGGCAGAAGGAGGGGCGCGGCCGCAGCGACCGCGCCGTCCGCTGAGCCCTCAGTCCCGGAGCCGGGCCCGCAGCGCGGCCTGCTCGTCGGCACCGAAGCCGTGCGCGTCCAGCCAGCCCGCCGGGCCGCCGAACCGCTCGTCGAGCAGGTCCAGCACCCGCTCCATCGTCTCCGCGCGCGGCGTGTGGCTCGCTACGTCCCGGGTGACCATGTCCTCGGCGTACGTCGGGGAGGCGGCGAGCTTGGCCACCAGCGCGTCGATGATCTCCGCCGTCAGCGCGTAGTCGGCCACGATCTCGTCGTTCGGCACGCCCGCGACCGACAGGGCGAAGGCGCAGACGACGCCGGTGCGGTCCTTGCCGGCCGCGCAGTGCACCACCGACGCGCCGTCGGCCGCCCGGCTCAGCGCCCGCAGCGCGCCGACGACGTTCTCCGACCGCTGGCCGAGGTAGCCCAGGTAGGAGCGGACCGCCGGCGGCTCGCCCTCGTCGTGGGCCGCCACCTGCCGGGGCAGCAGCGACTCCAACCACCCGGCGGGCAGCTCGGGCCGGTCGTCGGCCTCCTCGACCGCGAACACGTCGGTGTGGTGCCCCCGCTCGGGCAGCAGGGTGAAGTGCCGGTGGGTCACCTCGGGGAGCGCGCGCAGCGGCCCACGCCCTTCCAGGAGGATCTCCGCGGTGGTGCGCAGGTCGATGACCTGGCGCAGGCCGATCTCGTGCACCAGTCGCCGGACGTCGGCGTCGCTGAGGGTCTGCAGGTTGTCGCTGCGCAGGATCCGTCCGGTCCGGGTGCGCCCGCCATCGGTGGTCGGCAGCCCGCCGAGGTCCCGCATGTTCGTGGTGCCGTCGAGCCGGATCCAGCGGCCGTGGTGCGGAGAGGTCACGCCTGGGACGGTACGGCCTCGGCCGGGACGTCACCGAGCAGCCGCTCGCACACGTCGATCAGCCGTCGCCGCAGCGTCGCGCCCCGGTCGGCGAACGTCCGCTGGGCCGCCACGTACTGCGCCTTGCCCTCCGGTGTCTCGACGGGCACCGGCGCGTACCCGTGGTCACGCAGGTCGTAGGGGGAGGCGCGCATGTCCAGTTCGCGCACGTCCACGGCGAGGGCGAGGCAGTCGGCCAGCAGCTCTCCGGGCACGGCGGGGGAGAGCTTGTAGGCCCATTTGTAGAGGTCCATCGTCGCGTGCAGGCAGCCCGGCTGTTCCAGGTCCGGCTGGGCGGCCCGGGTGGGACGCAGCGTGTTCAGCGGCCGGCCGCGGCGGCTGAAGAACCGGTAGGCGTCGAAGTGGCTGCACTGCACGCGGTGGCGGTCCACCACCTCGGCGGTGCCCTCGACGCCCAGACGCAGCGGCGCGCCGTGCCGGACCTCGCCGTCGTCCGGGCGGTAGACCATCGCCCACTCGTGCAGGCCGAAGCAGCCGAACTGCGCCGGCCGCCCGGCGGTCGACCGGAGCAGGTGCGCCACCCGGGCCACGACCTCACCCCGGGCGGCCAGGAACGCCTCCTCGTCGAGGCCGACGGCCCCGTCGCCGTGCAGGGTGTGGAACGGCCGGTCGAGGCGCTCCCGGGCGGCCGGGCCGGCCAGGGCGAACCCCACCCCGGGGTGCCACCGGGCCAGCCGACCGGGCGTCTCGGAGTAGTAGGTGAAGAGAAAGTCCAGCACCGGGTGCGCCACCCCGGCCCGGCGCCGCTCGGTGTGCGGCCCCGTCCAGCGGGCGATCCGCTCGGCGTGCGCGGCCGCCCGGGGCTGCCATTCGTCCTCGGCCAGGACGGTCAGGGGCGGACGCGGCACGGCGTCCAGGGTAGGTGGCCGTCCTCAGCCCGCGTCGTTGCCCGGACGGGCGACGGCGTCGTCCTCCTGGGCCTCCTCGTCGGTGGTCAGCGTCGCGGTGCCCTCGTCGGCCTCGCTCTCCTGCGTCTCGTGCACGGGCCCGTCCGTGGTGTCGGGGGACTCGCGGTAGCCGGTCGGCTGGGACTCGCTCATCGGCCATCGTCTCCGGAACGCTCGGTGGGGGCCTGGACCTCGCCGGACGCGCCGGCCCGCGTGGCGCGGGCGATGTCGCCGTCCGCGGTGGCGGGCAGGTCGTCACCCTGGGCGTCGTCGCGCTCGATCGCCTCGTCGGCGGTCAGGGGGACGTCGTCGAACGACGAGCCCAGGTCGCTGTTGGCACCCGTGGCGGACGAGGTGGGGACGTCCTGCTGGATGCGGTCGCTGCCCTGCGGGTCGGTCATGCCGGCCTCCTGTCGGTCGGGGCTGTCCCACCGCCCATGCCCGGCATCGCCCCCACGAAACGGCCGTGGCCGCCTCCCCGGTGGGAAGGCGGCCACGGCTGTCGGTGCGGAGTTCAGAACACCGCTTCGTCGATCTCCATGAGGGCGTTGTCGGTGTTCTCGGCGATGAGCCGCTCCGAGGTCAGCCGGGGCAGCACCTGGGTGGCGAAGAACCGGGTGGCCGCGACCTTGCCCGCGTAGAAGTGCTTGTCCTTCTCGCTGACGTCGCCGGCCAGGGCGGCCAGGGCCACCTCGGACTGGCGGATCAGCAGCCACGCGGTGATCAGGTCACCGGTGGCCAGCAGCAGCCGGCTGGTGTTCTGCGCGACCTTGTAGAGCGAGGACATGTCCTCCTGCGCGGCGGTCAGGTGGCCGAACATCGTGGTGAGCATGCCCTGGACGTCGGCCAGCGCGGTGCCGAGCAGCGCGCGCTCCTCCTTGAGCCGTCCGTTGCCCGCCTCGCCGTCGACCGTGGCCTGGATCTGCTCGGCCAGCCAGGTCAGGGCGACGCCGCCGTCCTTGACGATCTTCCGGAAGAAGAAGTCCTGGCCCTGGATCGCCGTGGTGCCCTCGTAGAGGGTGTCGATCTTGGAGTCCCGGATGTACTGCTCGATCGGGTAGTCCTGCAGGAACCCGGAGCCGCCCAGGGTCTGCAGCGACTCCGACGTGAGCAGCTCCGTGGCCCGCTCGGAGCCGAAGCCCTTCACGATCGGCAGCAGCAGGTCGTTGACCCGCTCGGCGAGCTTGGCCGCCTCGCTGTCCCCGGTGGCCTCGGCCTCGACGACGCGGTCGCGGAAGCTCGCCGTGTAGAGGTAGAGCGCCCGCATGCCCTCGGCGTAGGCCTTCTGGCGCATCAGCGACCGGCGGACGTCCGGGTGGTGGGTGATGGTCACCCGGGGCGCGTCCTTCGACGTCGCCGTGAGGTCGGCGCCCTGGACGCGGGTCTTGGCGTAGTCCAGCGCCACCTGGTAGCCGGCCGAGAGGGTCGCGATCGCCTTGGCGCCGACGAACATGCGGGCGTGCTCGATGACCTTGAACATCTGGGCGATGCCGTCGTGCACCTCGCCGACGAGCCAGCCCTGCGCCGGGACCGGGCCGTCGCCGAAGGTGAGCTCGCAGGTCGTGGAGACCTTGAGGCCCATCTTCTTCTCGACGTTGGTCACGTAGGCGCCGTTGCGCTCGCCCAGCTCACCGGTCGCCAGATCCACGTGGAACTTGGGGACGACGAACAGCGACAGGCCCTTGGTGCCGGCCTTCGCGCCCTCGGGGCGGGCCAGGACCAGGTGGATGATGTTGTCGCTCATGTCGTGCTCGGCCGACGTGATGAACCGCTTCACGCCATGGATGTGCCACGAGCCGTCCGCCTGCTGCACCGCCTTGGTGGTGCCGGCGCCGACGTCGGAGCCCGCGTCGGGCTCGGTGAGCACCATGGTGGCGCCCCAGCGGTGCTCGAGCATGAGCTCGGCCAGGCGCTTCTGGTCCGGCGTGCCCAGCTCGTCGAGGATGGCCGCGAAGGCCGCGCCCGAGCCGTACATGAACACGGCGGGGTTGGCACCGAGGATCATCTCGAAGGCGCCCCAGGTCAGGGCGTGCGGCGCCCCGAAGCCGCCGAGGTGCTCGGGCAGGTCGAGGCGGGCCCACTCGCCGTCCTCGACGGCCTTGTACGACTTCTTGAACGACTCCGGGATGGTCACGGAGTTCGTCGCCGGGTCGAAGACCGGCGGGTTGCGGTCGGCGTCGACGAAGGACGCGGCGACCGGGCCCTCGGCGAGCTTGCGGATCTCGGCCAGGATCCCGCGCGCGGTGCCGGCGTCCATCTGCTCGAACGGGCCGGTGCCGAACTTGTCCTTGGTGTCCTGGAACTCGAAGAGGTTGAACTCGAGGTCCCGCAGGTTCGCGGTGTAGTGGCTCATGTGTGCTGGCTCCCGTGCTCCCTGCCGATGGACGGCGATCCCTACTCGCCAGTAACAAACGCTATTACTGGTCGGTAGGAAGGGGCAAGGACTTGAGCCGGCGCGCCCACTCCGGGTGAGCCGGGACGCGCGTCCCGAGGGGTCCGCGCGTCCCGGCCGTGCCGTGCGGGGGAGGCGTCGCCCGCCGGTCAGCGGCGGCGGCGCCGGGCCCGGAGCACGATGCCGGCCAGCCACACCAGCAGCCCGCCGAGCGCCGCGGCGATCAGCAGCGCCACCACGAGCGGCGCCTGCACGTCGCCGAAGACCAGGCTGATCTGGACGGTCTGGCCGTTGAAGACGACGAACAGCACCAGGAGCACGGTGACGAAGACGAGCAGCGCCAGCGCCAGCGAGCGGCCGATCGCCCGGCCGGTGTGCCGCTCCTTCTGCGGAGCCTGCTGCGGCGCCGGAGCGGGCTCGGCAGCCCCGGCGTCGGCGGGCCCGGTCGAGCGGTTTCCCAGGCCCACGCTGAGCGGGTCGCCGGCCGTGCCGGACCGGTCGGGGGCGCTCACTGCGCGTCCGGCTCTGTGTCGGCGGGCGGGTAGGCCGGGCCGGCGATGCCGTCGGCCGGTCCCTCGGTGGCCCCCAGGGAGTCGCGGTCCTCGCCGGGCGCCTTCTGGGCACCGAGCGGCTGGGCCGTGCGCTCCGATCCGGCGTTGTTCTCGTCCGGCATGGTCATGGATGGGGTGTGCCCGGCCGGGCGTCGCCGGAAACCGGCCGTGATCACGCCGGACGCGCCGACGGCAGCACTCGCGGCGTCACTCCTCCAGCGCCGGACCCGCTTCGTGCGCGGGGTGGCCGGAGGTGCGCTCGCGCTGCTTCATCCGCGCCTCGTAGACATGCCGGTCGCCGCCGGAGAGCTCCTCGCGCGCGCGGGCGTCGTAGGCGCGGAAGGTGCCCCAGTAGTTCTCGTCGAAGTCCTCGACGATCTGGAAGGTCCACCGGTCGGCGATGACGTTCCGGCCGACCAGGTCGCGCTCGATGTCGCCGGCCAACCGGTCGGCCCCGGCCTTCCCGAACAGCCCGACCGACTCCTGGAGCAGCCGGTCGGCCTTGCCGGTCAGCTGGTGGAAGGCGTACAGGAAGCCGCGTGCCTGGTCGACGGTCTCCAGGGCCTCGGAGAGCTTGCCGAGCGCCTCCACCGTCGTGTCGTCGAGGTCGGGCCGGGTGCGGTCGTTGCTCACCCGTCCATCCTGCGGTCAGCGCGGGGCGGACGCGATCTCGATCAGCCGCTCGGCCAGCTGCCGGCCGTGCGCGGCGGGGCCGTCGGGGCCCAGCAGGCCGCCGGAGAGGTACATGCCGTCGATGATCAGGTGGATCTGCGCGGCGAGGTCGTCGCCGTTGCCCGGCACGATCTCGTCGGCCAGACGCTCGAGGCGGGCGTGCAGCTCGAACTTGTAGTCGGCGGCGGCGCTGCGGGCGGGGTGCTGCGGGTCGTCGTACTCGCTGCTCACGTTGGTGAAGGGGCAGCCGCGGAACCCGGTGCGGGTGACGTCGCGCTCCACGGCGTCGACGACGGACAGCAGCGCGGCGCGCGGGTCACCCTCCAGCCGGTCCAGCTCGGCGTCGATGAACGCCAGGACGGTGGCCGCCTTGCGGGTCAGGTAGGCCCCGACGAGGTCGTCCTTGCTCTTGAACAGCCGGTAGACCGTCATCTTGCCGAGGCCGGTCTCGCGCACCAACTCGTCCATGCCGACGCTGCGCGAGCTGCGCCCGGAGAACAGGCGTTCGGCGGTGTCCAGGACGATCTCCTGCCGCTCGGCTCGGCTGCGGCGAACCGGTACCGAGATGTCGGCGGCGGAGAGGGGTACGGCGGCGGTCACGTCAGCGATGGTGCACCAGCACGTGACGGAGCAGTTCGCGGCACGCCGACCTGGTCGCTCTGGGTGACGAGAGGCGCCCGGGCTGCGCGTGGCGCCGGGGAGCGGTGGTGTCGGTGTGACGACGCAGCGTCACCGACTCCGCTCCCCGGGGCCGTCCGGGGTCAGTCCCGGCGGGTGCGGCGGGGGTTGGCCAGCAGCCGCGCGACGGCGCGCGCCGTGCTCTCGGCGGTGGACTCGTCGCGGGACGTGCTGGGCGACTCCTGACGGTTCTGAACGGTGTCTGCCATGCGCTCCAGCGTGCCCGACCCGGCGCCGTGGGAAACCGCCGCGTACCCGATCGGGGCTGAGAGACGCGTCACCGCCCCGGCCTCAGTGCGCGTGGTGGGTGTCCAGCAGCGGCCGGTCCGCCCGCCGGGCGGCGCGGGGGCCGGCGACCACCAGGACGACCACCCAGGCCAGCACGGCCAGCCCCACGATGAAGAAGCTCGGCGGCAGGTTCACCATCGCCGCCAGCACGAGCCCGCCCCAGACCGAGCCGAGCGCCAGGGCGACGGCGAGCGCCGCCACGCGCACCGGCCGGGCCGTCAGGCGCAGCGCGGTCGCGGCCGGCGTGACCACCAGGGCGAACAGCAGCAGGGTGCCCACCACCTGCACGGCCATGGTGATGGTCAGGGCCAGCAGGACCACGAAGGCCAGGCCGAGCGCCCGGACGGGGACGCCCCGCGCCTCGGCCACGGCCGGGTCCACCGAGGCGAACACCAGCGGTCGGGCGATGACCGCCAGCACCAGCACGACGAACGCGGTGAAGGCCGCGTAGACGACGAGCTGGTCGCGGGTGATGGCCAGCAGGTTGCCGAACAGCACCGACGTCGTCGTGCTGGCGTTGGCGCTGGCCAGCGAGGCGAACAGCACGCCCAGCGCCGTCGCCAGCGCCAGGATCGTGCCCGTCGCCATCTCCCGGTCGGCGACCCGGCGCCCCAGCAGCCCGATGAGCAGGCCACCGGCCAGGCAGAAGACGGCCAGGCCGAGGGTGACGGGCGCGCCGACGAGGATCGCCCCGGTCGCCCCGGGGAACCCGATGTGCGCCAGCGCGTGCGCGGCGAAGGCGTTCTGCCGGGTGATGACGAAGTAGCCCAGCAGCCCGGCGGCGACGGCGACCAGCGAGCCGCCGATCATCGCGTTCTGCATGAACGACGTCTGCAGGACCTGGAGCCAGTTCGACTGGAACTCCACGGCGGCCAGGGCGCTCATCGCTGGGGGTCCCGCCAGGCGGCGCGGGTGAACAGGTCGCCCTGCGCGGTCCGGACGACCCCCACCGGGGTGCCGTAGAGGTGCGTGAGCAGCTCCTCCTGCACGACGTCGGTGATCGGGTCGTGGTGCGGGTGGCCGTCGAGCAGGTAGATGGCCTCGGTGAGCACGGGCAGCAGCGGGTTCAGGTCGTGCGCGACGACCATCACCGTCACGTCCCGCTCCCGGTGCAGCTCGCCCAGCAGCTGCACCACCTCCTGCTGGTTGCGCAGGTCGAGGTTCGCCAGCGGCTCGTCGAGCAGCAGCAGCTCGGCGTCGTCGACGATGGCCTGGGCGATCGCGACCCGCTGCTGCTGGCCGCCGGAGATCTCCGACATGCGCCGGTCGGCGAAGTCGGCGGCCCCGACCCGCTCCAGCGCGGAGTCCACCCGCGCCCGCTCGGCGGCGGAGGTCCGGCGCAGGCCGAAGCGGTTGCCGGTCAGGCCGAGCGTGACCAGGTCGCGGCAGCGGATCGCGTCGCCGAGGGCGGCGGTGTAGTTCTGCGGGACGTACCCGATGCGGCGGTTCCCCCGCCGCGGCGGGGCGCCGAGCACCTCGACCCGGCCGCCGGCCACCGGGAGCAGGCCCAGCGCCACCTGGAAGAGGGTGGTCTTGCCCGCCCCGTTGGGGCCGATGACGCCGACGACGGCGCCGGCCGCCACGGTGAGGGTGCCGTCGGACCAGACGGTGTGCCCCCCGCGGGCGACGCTGACGTCGTCGAGGACCAGGGCCGGCGGGCGGCTCACGGCGCCGTCGGGTGCGCGCCGGTGCGCCGGAGGAGCTGCCACGCGACGGACGAACCGTCCACCGGGCCGCGGGATTCCGACCGGGCCCCGGCAGCGCCGGCGAGCGGACGACGGACCGGCACTGACTCTCCTACGATTGACAATGATTGTCACTCGCAGTATGGCGGACGGGCGTCCCGGCCCGGCGCGCGGGTGCCCGGCCGCGCGCCGGGCCGCGACCGCGGTCAGACGTCCGGCGTGTCGGCCCCACCGCCGGCGGCGTCCGAGCGGCCCTCGGCCGGCTCCTCCGGGTGGGGCGTGCGGCCGCTGCCGGCCTCCTCGCCGGCCGGGTCGCCCTCGGCGCGGTCGGCGCTGTGCGGCGTGCGCTGGGGTTCGCTCATCGGGGCTCCTCCTCGGGATTCGGGTCGGGGAGCCTGTGCCCGGTCCTCCGGCCGGTGAACCGCTGGTCAGCCGACCGGGGTGGCGGCGGGGACGCGCGGGAGCAGCTGCCGCACGGCGTCGTCGTCCGGCAGGGCGCCGCGCGCCCCGGGGCCGGTCGTGGACAGTGCCGCGGCGGTGACGGCGTGCCGCACGGCGTCGGCCAGGCCCGCCCCGGCCGCCAGCGCCTGCCCCAGCGCGCCGGTGAAGCAGTCCCCGGCACCGGTGGTGTCCACGGCGGTGACCGGTGGCGGCGCCTGCAGCAGGGCCGGTCCGTCCCCGGGCACCACGAGGGCGCCGCGCGCCCCCAGGGTCACCACCACCGCGCCCGCCGTCACCCGGCGGGCCAGGTCCGCGAGCCCGGCGGGCGAGCGCTCGCCGGGCTCCTCGCCGGCCAGCTGCACCAGCTCGTGCTCGTTGGGCACCAGGACGTCCACCCGCTCCAGCAGCGCGGCCGGCAGCGGGCGCGGCGGCGCGGGGGTGAGCACCACCGTGCCGGTCGCCACGCGTGCTGCCGCCTCGACCGTCGGCAGCGGCACCTCCAGCTGGAGGAGCACCACCCGCGCCGAGCGCACCGAGGGCGTGTCGACGTCGTCCGGGGTCAGCTCGGCGTTGGCGCCGGGGACGACCACGATCAGGTTCTCGCCGGTGGCCTCCTCGACCGGGATGGTCGCGGTCCCGGTCGGCGTGCCGGTGGTGCGCAGCACCCGGCTGACGTTCACCCGCGAGCCGGCCAGCGCGGCCAGCTGCCGGTCCCCGGCCGGATCGTCGCCCACCCGCCCGACCATGTGCACGGCGTGGTCCCCGAGCCCACCCAGGAGCCCGGCGGCGGCGGCCTGGTTGGCGCCCTTCCCGCCCGGAGCGAGGGCGGCGGACCGGGCCACGACCGTCTCTCCCCGGCCGGGCAGCCGGTCGACGGCCACCAGCACGTCCTCGTTCAGGCTGCCGACGACGGTGACGGACACGCGGACCTCCGGGGGCTGGGCGGGTCACCAGCAGTACCAGACCGTCGTTTCCCCCGGGCGGCGCCGCGGTACGGGAGGACGACGACCGAGCGGAGGACCCATGAGCACCGACGATCCCGACGACGTCCGGCGCGAGTTCGGCGAGGCGGTGAACATGACCGCCGGTGAGCTGGAGGAGTGGCTGGCGACCGAGGAGTCGCAGACCGTCGGCCAGAAGGACGGCGACGACGAGTCCACCGGGCACGCCTCGGGCCGGCGCATCGTCGAGCTGCTGCGCACCAAGAAGGGCGACCTCACCGACGACGACCTCGCGCACATGCGCAAGGTGCACGGCTACGTGGCCCGCCACCTGGCCCAGCGGCCGGCCCAGGAGGACCTCGACTCCTCCCGCTGGCGCTACTCCCTGATGAACTGGGGCCACGATCCGCTGAAGAAGGGCTAGGCCCACCGTGCGATCCTCCGTCCGCCCGCGCAACGACCCCGCCCAGTACGAGGACCTCGTCGACCAGTGGTGGGAGCCCGACGGCGGGTTCGCCGCCCTGCACTGGCTGGCGGCCTCGCGGGCCGAGCACATCCCGCCCGCGGCCTCGCCCGGCGCGCTGCTGGTCGACCTCGCCTGCGGTGGTGGGCTCATGGGCCCGCACGTGGCCCGGCTGGGCTACCGGCACGTCGGCGTCGACCTCGGGTTCGAGGGCCTGCGGACGGCGCGCGGCCACGGCGTGCTGCCGGTGCGCGGATCGGTGCTCGCCGTCCCGCTGGCCGACGGGTGCGCCGACGTCGTCGTCGCCGGCGAGATCCTGGAGCACGTCGAGGACGACGTCGCGGTGCTCGCCGAGTGCGCCCGCCTGCTGCGGCCCGGCGGCGTGCTGGTGATCGACACGCTCGCCGCCACGCGGATCGGCCGCTTCCTCACCGTGACCGTCGCCGAGCGGCTGCCCGGCGGACCACCACCCGGGATCCACGATCCCGCGCTCTTCGTGGACCGGGAGCGGCTGCTGGCCGCGGCCGACCGGCTCGGCCTGGAGCTGCGCCTGGTCGGGCTGCGGCCCTCGCTCCGCGACGCGGTCGCC
This sequence comes from Blastococcus sp. SYSU DS0619, assembly GCF_054051035.1. NCBI lineage: Bacteria > Bacillati > Actinomycetota > Actinomycetes > Geodermatophilales > Geodermatophilaceae > Blastococcus > Blastococcus sp. SYSU DS0619. Next base: position 386,962 of record NZ_JBJHAM010000001.1, read on the forward strand.
TGGCGGCTGGGCCGCCGCGGGGGCGTGCGGATGAAGCCGATCCGGTCCACGGCGGCCGTCTTCGCCGGCTACGGGCGGAAGCGGTGAGCGGGCGACGGCGCGGCGGCGCACGTACCGTCGGACGCATGATCCCGAGCAGCTCCGCCGGGGAGCGGCGCCCGTGACCGCCGCCGTCCTCACCGGCGCCGGCGCCGCCCTCCCCACGACGCTCGAGCAGGAGGCCGCCTGGGAGGGCTTCTTCGCCCAGCACTACGAGGGCGTGCGCGCCGCCCGCCGGATCTTCCTGGGCGCGGGCGTCCGCCGGCGCCACGCGGTGGCCAACCCGATGGACGAGGACCTCAGCGGCTGGAGCACCGGTGCGCGGATGGTCCGGTATATCCAGGAGGCGCTGCCGCTGGGCAAGCAGGCCGTCGCGGGCGCGCTGGACGCCGCGGGTCTGGCCCCGGGCGACGTCGGCCTCTTCGCCGTCGCCACCTGCACCGGCTACGCCACCCCGGGTCTCGACATCCGGCTGGCCAGCGACCTGGGCATGCCGGCGGGCCTGCAGCGGCTGCTCGTGGGCCACATGGGCTGCTACGCGGCCCTCCCGGGCCTCGCGGCCGTCAGCGACTTCGTGACCGCCCGCTCGCGGCCGGCCGTGCTGCTGTGCTGCGAGCTGACCAGCCTGCATGTCCAGCCGGCCCAGGCCGACCTCGAGCAGGTGGTCGCGCACGCGCTGTTCTCCGATGCGGCCGCCGCCGTCGTCGTCGAGCCCGGCGCCTCGCGCGGGCACCGGCTGGCCGGCATCGTGGCGCGGACCGACGCCTCCACCGCCGACCACATGACCTGGGACGTCACCGACCTCGGTTTCCGCATGGGGCTCTCCCCCCGGGTGCCCGACGTGCTGTCGCGGCACGTGGGCGACGTCGTCGACGAGCTGCTCGGCGCCGCGGGCCTGCGCACCGAGGACGTCGCCGGCTGGGCGGTGCACCCCGGTGGGCCGCGGATCATCGACGTGGTCCGGGACGAGCTCGGGCTGCGCGAGGAGCAGGTCGCCGCCTCCCGCCGGGTGCTCGCCGAGCACGGCAACTGCTCCTCGGCCACCGTCCTGCTCGTGCTGCAGGAGCTCGCCGACGTCGACGGCCCGATCGTCGCCATGGCCTTCGGTCCCGGGTTGACGCTGTACGCGGCGCTGCTGTTGCCCGCCTGACTGTCGGATCGGCGGGGCCGGCCCTACGCTCCGCCGTACCGCGACGTCGCGGCGAGGGGAGGACGGCCGTGCAGCCCTCGCCGCCGCGCGTGCGGATCTTCCTCGTCGACGACCACGAGGTCGTCCGCCGTGGCGTGGCCGAGGTGCTGGAGGACGCCCCGGACCTGGCCGTCGTGGGGGAGGCCGGCACCGTGGCCGAGGCGCTCGCGCGGCTGCCGGCGGTGCGCCCGGACGTGGCGGTCCTCGACATGCGGCTGCCCGACGGTGACGGCGCCTCGCTCTGCCGCGAGCTGCGCGCCCGCGTCCCGAGCCTCCGCTGCCTGGTGCTGACCAGCTACGCCGACCGGGCTGCCCGCGACGAAGCCGTGCGCGCCGGAGCGGCCGGCTTCCTGCTCAAGCAGGTGCGGGGTCCGGCGCTGGTGTCGGCGGTGCGCACCGTGGCCGGGGGCGGCACGCTCCTGGCCGACGGCCCGCCGCCCGCCGCCCGGCACGGCGGGGACCGGCTGGCGGCGCTCACCGACCAGGAGCGGATCGTCCTGCGGCTGATCGGGGAGGGCCTGACCAACCGGCAGATCGGCGAGCGCATGGGGCTGGCGGAGAAGACCGTGAAGAACTACACCAGCCACCTGCTGGCCAAGCTGGGCCTGGAGCGCCGCACCCAGGCCGCGATCCTCGCCACCGAGCTGCGGGACGTCCGCCCGCCGGGGCGCTGACGGGGGCGTTCCCCGGTCATCCCGGCAACGGCACCGACCAGCGGATCTCGGTGCCGGAGGGCCCGGCGGTCACCGTCATCCGGCCGCCGCGTCGCTCGGCGCGGTCGGCCAGGTTCGCCAGCCCGCTGCGCACGGTCACCGACGGCAACCCGCAGCCGTCGTCGGTGACGACGACGCACACGGCGTCGGCGAGCGCGACCTCCACCGTCAGCCGGGTGGCCCCGGCGTGCCGCACGACGTTGGTCACCAGCTCCCGCACGACCGCGACCAGGTCGCCGACCAGACCCGCGGGGAGGTCCTCGACCTCGCTGTGCACCCGCAGGTCCGGGCGCAGCCCGTGCCCGTCGACGACCGAGCGGACGACTTCGGCCACCCGTCGCCGGACCGCCGCCACGGAGGAGTCCTCCGCGCCGTGCAGCTCGAAGATGGAGGCGCGGATGCGGGCGATCGTCCCGTCGAGCTCGTCCACCCGCTCGGCGATCCGCGCCGCGGCGTCCGGGGCCGATCCCTCCATCGACCGGCCGAGCCGGTCCAGCGCCAGCGCGGTGGCGAAGATCCGCTGCACCACGTGGTCGTGGAGGTCGCGCGCGATCCGCTCCCGGTCGGCCTGCACCTGCAGGCGCTGCTCGCGCTGCTGGCTGCGGACCAGCTCCATCGCCACCGTGGCCTGCGTGGCGAAGGCCGCCGCCGGCTCCAGCACCGCGGCGTCGAAGGGTGGCCGCCCCCGGGTCCGCAGGGCGACGAGCGTGCTGGTCCGGAAGCGTTCCCCGACGGGGAGGAACAGCGCCGGCCCGTAGCGACCGGTGACCCGGCCGACGACCTCGGCGCGGGCCATCCCGGGAGGCGGGGCCTCGACGTCGTCGACCAGCTGCGGCGTGCCCGACCGGTGGGCCGCGCCCAGGCGGGAGCCGGCCAGCGAGACCAGCAGCCCTTCGGTGTCGCCGGCGGCCGGGCCGGCGGCGACCGTGATGGTGAGCGTCTCCTCGTCGCCGGGCAGCGGCACCAGCAGTCCGACGGCGTCGGCGCCCGACAGCTCGACGACGCGGACGGCCGCGGCCCGCAGCACCTCCTCGGCCGGCCGCCCGGAGAGCAGGGCCGTCGCGATCTCCGTGCCCGCCTGCGCCCAGGCGCGGCGTTGCTCGGCGTGCTCGAGCAGCCGGGCGTTCTCGATGGCCAGCCCGGCCACCGCGGCCAGGCCCTGGGCGACCTCCAGGTCGGCCTCGGTGAACGCCGCCCCGGTGCGCTTCTCGGTGAGGTAGAGGTTGCCGAACACGGAGTCGCGGACCCGGACCGGCACGCCCAGGAACGAGCGCATCGGCGGGTGCCCGGGCGGGATGCCCACGGACGCCGGGTGCTGCCCGAGATCGGCCAGCCGCAGGGGCCTGGGCTCCTCGACGAGCAGGCCCAGGATGCCGGCACCGGCCGGGGGCCGGCCGATCCGCTCGTGGTCGTCCGCGTCCATCCCCACCGTGACGAACCGGTCCAGCCCGCGACCGTCCGATGTGAGCACGCCGAGCGCGCCGTAGCCGGCGTCGACGTGCTGCACCGCCGCCTCGACGATCTCCCGCAGGGTCGCCTCCAGCTGCCCGCCGGACGTGGCGGCGAGCAGCGCGGCGGTGAGTGCGGTGGGGTCGTCGGTCACCGGCGGTACCAGCGGTCGGGCGGGGACACGGCCCGACCGTAGGAGCGCCGACGGGGCGGGGGAAGCGCTTCGCCCATAGTCGTGCGAAACCGGGTCGTCCCAAAGGGACCAAAGACCCGGCACGGGTTTGCGGGGCCGGACGCGACGAGGCCCCGGTCGGATCGACCGGGGCCTCGTGGACGTCGTGGAGCGGGTGACGAGAATCGAACTCGCACTGTCAGCTTGGGAAGCTGATGTTCTACCATTGAACTACACCCGCGGACGGCGACGAGACTACCTGGTCGCCTCCCCGCCGCGACAGCCGCCTCCGGTCAGCGGCGCATCTCCGCGAGGAACCCGGTGGCCTCCGAGCGCAGCTTCTCCGCCATCTGCGACAGCCCGGTGACGTCGTCGTAGCCGGTGTTCAAGGAGGCGGAGCCGTCCACCGCGGCCGCGATGCCGTCGACCAGCCCGTTCATCTCGCCGACGGTCGACCCCACGTTGCTCATGACCTCGGCGACGTCCTCCGAGGCCTGCCGGATCTGCTCCACCTGGGCGGTCACCCGCTCGGTCGCCCGCCCGGTCTGGTCGGCGAGGTCCTTGACCTCCGAGGCGACGACGGCGAAGCCCTTGCCGGCCTCACCGGCGCGGGCGGCCTCGATCGTGGCGTTGAGCGCCAGGAGCCGGGTCTGCGCCGCCACCGAGTCGATGAGCGCGATGATCTCCTTGATCTCGGCCGACGAGCGGGTCAGCGAGCCGATCGTCTCGCGGGCGGTGCCGACCTCCGTGCTGGCGGCCGACGCGGCGGCGGTGAGCCCCGAGGCCGAGGCGCTGAGCTCCGTCGCCGCCGTCGCCACCTGCTCGGACATCGAGAGCACGACCGATTCGAAGTCGTCGGCCAGGCGGAGCCGGCTGCTCTGCGCCTCGGTGACCCGCCCGGCGGTCTCCTGCATGGCGCCGCGGGCGTCGTTGATGTCGCTCGCGCCGCGCCGGAAGGAGCCCAGCAGGCCGGTGGTGAGCAGCCGGCGGTGGAACCGGCCCTCGGCGGCCGAGTGCAGCGCGGCGGAGGACTCGCGGACGAACGCGTCGGAGACGTCGAGCACCCGGTTGAGCGCGTGGTGCAGCCCGACGAGCTCGGGCACCGCCTCGGCGTCCGGTGCGATGCGGCTGCGGGCCTCCAGGTCACCCCGGGCCGCCGCGTCGCAGGCCGTCGTCAGCTGGCGGACGAACTCGCGGTACACCGCCAGCTCGGCGGCGTCGGCGCCGCGGGAGGAGCGCATCCCCATGTCAGCTCTCCTCCTTGTTGATGACCGACCAGACGAACTCCTCGTACGTCTGGCCCTGCTCGGCGAGCACGTCGGCGAGCAGCCGGGAGGACGCCTCGACGGCCGCCCGGGCGTTCGGGTGGCGGCGCTCCTCGTCGAGCAGCCGCTGGTAGAGGGGCAGCACCCGCTGGACGGCGCGGCGGGAGGGCCGGCGGCGGTTGGAGTGGTACCCGACGACGCCGCAGCCGGCGTCGAACGACGGGGTGACGTGCGCCAGGACCCAGTAGTGCCCGCCGTCGACCGCCAGGTTGTTGATGTAGGCGAAGACCTCCTGGCGGGCGCGCAGGGTGTCCCAGAGCAGCTTGAAGACCGCGCGCGGCATCCCGGGGTGGCGGATCAGGTTGTGCGGCTGGCCGAGGACGTCGTCGAGGTCGTAGCCGCTGACCCGGAGGAAGACGTCGTTGGCATAGGTGATCACGCCGCGCAGATCGGTCTTGGAGACGATCAGCTCGTCCGCGGCGAAGGACCGCTCGCGCCCGGTGGGGCGAGCGGCGACGCGGGTGCCACGGGGTGCCGGTGGCGCCGGCCGGGTGTCGAGCACGAAAGCGGTCTCCCTGGGTTCCGTCCGATTGCGTCCTCTACATCGGCAGGCCGGGGGGCGAGGTGTACGGCAACCCCCTGTTGCGGGGGTGGCCCGGGTGCGGACGACACCGCGCCCCGTCCGCATGGGGAAGTCGGACGGGGCGCGGTGGCTCAGGGGATGCGCCGGGTCGGCGCGGACGGCGTCAGAGGGCGACGCCGGTGCAGGAGGAGGCGCAGCTCACCGACCAGATCGAGCCGAGCGCGGCGAACCGGTCGGAGCGGACGAGCCGCTCACCGTGCGGTCCGGTGCGCACCACCGGTGCAGCGTCCGGTGCCGTCCCGTCGCCGGGCGTGGCACCACCCGGGGTGCCCGGGTCGGGGCTGCTCGGCGTCGGGCTGCTCGGGGCAGGAGCGCCGGGCGCCGGGGTGGTCCCGCCGGGTGCGGTCCCACCGGGCGTGCTGCCCGAGGGATCGCTGGCGACGGTCTCGGCGTAGGTGAGCGCGCCCGTGAGCGTCGTCGACCGGCCGTCGCGAGCGTGCAGGCTCACGTCGTAGGTCCCCGCCACCCGTGCCGGGACCCGGACGCGGAGGCTGGTGGCGCTGCTGTGGACGACCGTGGCGGTGGCCGACGAACCGATCCGCACCGTCGGCACGCTCGGCAGCGACAGGCCGGTGATCGTCACGATCGTCCCGCCGGCGGTGTCGACCAGGTTCGGGCTCAGCGCGGTGACGCGGAAGGCGCCCACCTCGGGGTAGGTCGTCGTGCGGGACGGCGAGGGTGCCGTGCCGGGCTCGGTGCCACCCGGGGCGGTCGTGCCCGGCGTGCTCGGGGCCGGGCTCGGCGCCGTGCCCACCGGCTCGGAGCCGCCCGGAGCGGTGCCTCCGGGTGACGGGGTGCCGGGTGACGGGATGCCGGGTGACGTGCCGCCGGGTGCAGGGGTCGTGCCGCCGGGCGCGGGGGTGCCACCGGGCGTGGGAGTCCCACCGGGCGTCGGCGTGCCGGGTGCCGGGGTCGTGGTGCCAGGGGTGGGAGTGCCCACGGGCGAGGTGGTGCCGGGCGCCGGGCTCCCCGGTGCCGGCGTCGTGGTGCCGGGCGTCGGGGTGCCGGGGGTGCCCGGTGCCGGGGACGTGGTGCCGGGCGTCGGGGTGCCCGGTGCCGGCGTCGGGCCGGAGGACGGGGTGCTGCCCGGCGTCGTACCGCCCGGCGTGTCGCCGCCGGCGGAGGCCGCCGGGGACACCAGCAGGGGCGCCGCGTGCATGCGTCCCAGCGGCTCGCCGTCACGGTAGAGCTGGACCGTCAGCACGTAGCGGCCGGCGGCCAGCTCCATGGCCGGCGACAGCCCGACGCCGTCGAAGGCGGGGAACGAGCCCAGGTCGAAGCGGGCGTCACCGGCGTCGTCGGTGGGGACCGTGACGCCGTTCAGGGTCACCGGCTTCTCCGACAGCGCCCAGATCTCGCCGCCGTCCTCCATGCCCAGGCCGACGTCGACCGTGTAGCGGCCGCTGCCGGCCGGCGTGCTGATACCGACGGTGGGGGTGACGGTCCCGGCGCGCGCGGTCATCGACGTGAACGCGTAGCGCACCGGGTCGTCGGCGGAGGCGGCGACCCGGCCCATCGAGAGCCGGCCACCGGTGACAGACCTCCCGGCGAAGGCCGCGACCCGGTCCACGTCGGCGAGCAGCGCGTGCTTCAGCTCCGCGGCCGACGCCGTCGGCAGGACGGCGCGGTAGAGCGCCACGGCGGCGGCCACGTGCGGGGCGGCGAACGACGTCCCGTCGACCAGCCGCATGCCGCCGTCGTTCCACGGGGCGGCCACCCGCTGCCCCGGGGCGAAGAGGTCCACCGACGTCGCGCCGTAGCCGGAGTGGGCGGCGACGGTGTCCGCGGCGGTGGAGCTGCCGACGGTCACCACGTTCGGGTCCGTCAGGCTCGCCGGGTAGACGATGCTGGTGTCCCGGTTGCCGCCGTCGTTGCCGGCCGCGGCGACCACGAGAACGCCGTGGGCGTCGGCGTAGGCGACCGCCGAGCGCAGCGCGTCGAGGGCCGGGCCGCTGATGGCGCCGCCCCACGAGGCGTTGACCACGTCGGCGCCGTGGTCGACGGCGTACCGGATCGCCTTGGCGCAGAGGTAGATGTCGACCGTGCTCCCGCCGCCGGCGACCAGCGGCATGATCGAGACGCCGGGCGCGACACCCGCCGAGCCCTGCCCGTTGTTCGCTCGGGCGCCGACCACGCCGGAGACGCTGGTGCCGTGGCTGCCCAGGCTGCCGTTGTCGATGTCGGCGTTGTTGGCGTAGAAGTTCCAGCCGTGGCAGTCGCCGGGCAGGCCGTTGCCGTCGGTGTCGGCGGAGCCGCAGCGCTCGGCGGGGTTGGTCCACAGGGCGCCGGCCAGGTCGGGGTGGTCGGAGTCGAACCCGGAGTCGACGACGGCGACGACGCGGCCGACGCCGGTGCCGGTGTCCCAGCCGGTGGTGGCGTCCACGTCGGCGTCGGCCACGGCCGCCTGCCCGTAGGCGTTGGCGCCGGTGTTCTCCAGGTTCCAGCCGTACTGGGGGAAGAACGGGTCGGTGACGGTGCCGAACACGTCCACGGACGTCGACAGCGTGATGTCGCCGACGCCCGGGACGGCAGCCAGCCGTTCGGGCGTCAGGCCGTCGGTGGCCACGAGCACCCGGCCGCCGTCCACCCACTGCGCGCTCGCGACGCCGGGGACGGCCTCCAGCGCGGTCAGCAGGTCGCCGGACGTGGTGGCGGCGGTCAGCACGTAGCGGGTCAGCCCGTCGCCGTCGCCGAAGCCGGTGGCCTGCTCGACCGGCGGCGTCGCCCACGCCGACCAGGTCGCCGCGCCGGCGTAGCCGGCCACGACGGCCGAGGTCAGGACGATCCCCAGGACCTTCTTGCTCGTCATCCGCACAGTCCTCCGGCGCGACCCGCCGGTCGGTCCGGAAGGGGCCGGGACCGGGGAACCGGTCGTCGGCAGGCGCTCTCCCGCTGGGCTACGGCGCGGCTGCCGGCCGGCTTGAGGCCCGGCGGGACGGATTCACCCGGAGGGAGGGCGGGAGCGGTTCCCTAGACTCCGCGCCATGCTGCTGAGCGACCGCGACATCACGGCCGCGATCGCCGGGGGACGCCTCGGCATCGAGCCCTACGACCCGGGTCTGGTGCAGCCCTCGAGCATCGACGTCCGCCTGGACAGGTTCTTCCGCGTCTTCAACAACTCGCGGTACACCCACATCGACCCGGCCGAGCAGCAGGACGACCTCACCACGCTGGTCGAGCCCGCCGGCGACGACCCGTTCGTGCTCCACCCGGGCGAGTTCGTGCTCGGCTCCACGCTCGAGGTCATCAGCCTGCCCGACGACCTCGCGGCGCGGCTGGAGGGCAAGTCCTCGCTGGGCCGGCTGGGGCTGCTCACCCACTCGACGGCCGGCTTCGTCGACCCCGGCTTCTCCGGCCACATCACGCTGGAGCTGTCCAACGTGGCCAACCTGCCGATCACCCTCTGGCCGGGCATGAAGATCGGCCAGCTCTGCATGTTCCGGCTGACCAGCCCGGCCGAGCACCCGTACGGCTCGGCGGTCTACGGCTCGCGGTACCAGGACCAGCGCGGGCCCACGCCGTCGCGGTCGTTCCGGAACTTCACCCGCGCGGACACGCGGCGTCCCTAGTCGCGCGGTGGCGGGGCGCTGGCTGCCGCCGGGACCTCGACGCCCGCGCTCTCCAGCACGTCGCCGCGGCGCCCCGCCGGTGACCAGCCGGGGACGGCCCGGTCCACCTCGTCGTCGACGAACACCTGCCGCGTGGCCATCCACCCCGCGACGCTGAGCACGGCGACGCCGGTGAGCACGATGACGAACATGCCGTCGTAGCTGCCGGTGACCCCGCGCAGCACGCCCACGAGGAGCGGGCCGGACCCGGCGATGACGTAGCCGAAGCTCTGGCTGACGGTGGAGAGCGCGGAGACGGTCTCCGGCGTCCGGGCGCGCAGGCCGATGAGGGTGAGCACCATGGAGAAGGTGCCCATGCCGACGGCGATGAGGACCATCCAGAGCCAGGGTGCGGTGGTCGGCGCCGTCCAGAGGCCCACCCAGCCGGCCACGTAGCAGGCGATGAACACCAGCAGCAGCGGGCGCTGCAGGCGCGGGCGGACGGTCAGCGACGGGATGACGGCGCTCAGCGGCAGGCCGACGACGGAGTTCAGGCCCAGGAGGAGCCCGGCGGTCGCCGCGCTCAGCCCGGAGTCGCGCAGGTACTGGGCCGACCAGCCGATGACGACGTAGGCCTGGAGCGCCTGGACGCCGAAGAAGGCGGTGATCGCCAGCGCCGTCGGGCTGTGCACCAGGGCCCGCATCCGGACGGCCGTGTGGCTCTGGCGGGAGACGTCGGGGGCGGTCGGCACGGCCAGCCAGACGCCTGCCGCGACGAGCGCCGGCAGCGCCCAGACGACGAGCGCCCAGCGCCATCCCCCGCCGTCGGTGCCCGCGGCATCGGCGATGGGCTGCGAGGCCACCGCGGCGAGGGTCGCGCCCAGGCCCATCGCGGTGCTGTAGGCGCCGATCAGCGGGCCGGTCCGCCCCGGGAAGTGGCGCTTCACGAGGCTCGGGAGCATGACGTTGCCCAGGGCCCCGCCGGCCATGGCCACCGCCGTGCCGGCGAGGAAGACGGGGAAGCCCTCGGCCAGGCTGCGCAGCGCGAGACCGGCGGTCATCGCGACCAGTGCGCCGGCGAGCACGTGCGCGTCGCGGTAGCGCGCCGACAGGGCGGGGCCGGTGAACCCGATCAGCGCGAAGCAGAGCACCGGCATGGTGGTGATGACGCCCGCCAGGCTGCTGGAGATGCCCAGGCCGCGCTCGATCTCCTCCAGCACGGGGCCGACGCTGGTGACCGCCGTCCGGAGGTTGAGCGCGGTCAGCACGATGGCGACGGCCATCAGGCCGAGACCCCGACGACGGTCGGCGTCGGTGCTGCTGCGGTCGGGGGCGGTGCGGGTCACCCCGGCATGGTCCTCCATCGGCCGTCCGCCCCGCGCCGGGGGTCGTGAGCCCGGGCAACGACCAGGGGCCGGGGACGACGACGGCGCGCACCCCTGGGGGATGCGCGCCGTCGTGGTGCTGGAGGGCAGGTGCTCCTACTGCGGGCCGTGCTCCGTGGCCGCGGAGCCCTCCCCGGCCGGGTCGGCGTCGGGCGAGGTCCCGACGTCGGGGCCGGAGTCCGCGCCCTGGGCGGAGACCGCCACCGGCTGCATCGAGCGCAGCAGGATCTGGCTGACGTCGAGCACCTCGACGTGCTCGGCCGCCTCGCCGTTCTGCTTCTTGGAGGTCAGCGCGTCGCTCAGCATCGTGATGCAGAACGGGCACGCGGTGGAGATGACGTCGGGATCGAGCTCGAGCGCCTCCTCGGTGCGCTCCACGTTGATCCGCTTGCCGATCTTCTCCTCCATCCACATGCGGGCACCGCCGGCGCCGCAGCAGAAGCCGCGGTCCTTGCAGCGGTGCATCTCCTGGGTGGACAGGCCCTGCACGGCGTCGAGGATCTCCCGCGGCGGTGTGTAGACCTTGTTGTGCCGGCCCAGGAAGCAGGGGTCGTGGTAGGTGACCTTGCGGTCGACCGGCGTGACCGGGGTCAGCCGGCCCTCCTCCACCAGCTTGCCGAGCAGCTGGGTGTGGTGCACGACCTCGTACTCCCCGCCGACCTGCGGGTACTCCCGGCCCAGCGAGTTGAAGCAGTGCGGGCAGGTGGCGACGATCTTGCGGGTGCCGGGCACCCGGCCCTCGAAGACGCCGTTGAGGGTCTCGACGTTCTCCATGGCCAGCTGCTGGAAGACGAACTCGTTGCCCAGGCGGCGGGCGGGGTCACCGGAGCAGGTCTCCCCGTTGCCCAGGACGGCGAACTCGACGCCGGCGGTGTTGAGCAGCTCGGCGACGGCCTTGGTCACCTTCTTGGCGCGGTCGTCGATGGCGCCGGCGCAGCCGACCCAGAACAGGTACTCGACCTCGTGCGGCAGCGGGCCGTCGGCGACGCGGACGTCGAAGTCCAGCTCCTTGATCCAGTCCTCGCGGACGTTGCCGCCCATGCCCCACGGGTTCCCGCGCTTCTCCAGGTTGGTCAGCATCACGCCGGCCTCGGAGGGGAAGTTGGACTCGATCAGCACCTGGTAGCGGCGCATGTCCTCGATGTGGTCGACGTGCTCGATGTCGACCGGGCACTGCTCCACGCAGGCGCCGCAGTTGGTGCAGCTCCACAGCACGTCGGGGTCGATGACCCCGCCCTCCTCGAGGGTGCCGACCAGCGGGCGGTGCGCTTGCGCGTCGTTGGTGCCCTCGATGCGGGCGTAGCCGGACGCCCAGACCTGCTCGTCGCTGGGCTTGAGGACGTCGTAGTCCGGCGCGGTCTCGCTCGCCGTCTTCTCGCCCAGCAGGTAGGGGGCCTTCGCGTAGAGGTGATCGCGAAGATCCATGATCACCATCTTCGGGCTGAGCGGCTTGCCCGTGTTCCACGCCGGGCACTGGCTCTGGCACCGCCCGCACTCGGTGCAGGTGGTGAAGTCCAGCATCCCCTTCCAGGTGAAGTCCTCGATCTTCCCGCGGCCGAAGACGTCGTCCTCGCCCGGGTCCTCGAAGTCGATGGGCTTGCCACCGCTGGTCATGGCCGGCAGCGGGCCGAGGGCCTGGGTGCCGTCGTCGTTGCGCTTGAAGTAGATGTTGAAGAAGGCGCTGAACCGGTGCCAGGCCACGCCCATGTTCAGGATGCGGCTGATGACCACGAGCCAGGTCAGCGAGACGACGATCTTGATGAACGCGACGATCGAGACGACGTCGGGGTTGTCCGGGAAGAGGTTCGACGCCAGGCTCGCGAACGGGTGCGACCAGGTGGGGGCGTCGTCCAGGCCGGAGGCGACCTTGGCGGCGCGGATGCTCAGGATGCTGATGCCGACGACCAGGACGACGGCCTCGACGAAGTAGCCCCGGCCCTCGTTGGACCCGGCGAACCGGCTCTTGCGGCCCTGCCGGCGCGGGTGGTCGCGCTGGCGCCGGATGATCAGGTAGATGATCCCGAGGATCGTGCCGGCGCCGATCAGGTCGACGAAGAGGCTCCAGATGGCCCACTCGCCGATGAGCGGCAGGTGGAACGCCGGGTTCCACACCTCGCCGAACGCCTCGACCAGCGTCAGGAACAGGCCGTAGAAACCGACGAAGACGAACCAGTGGGCGATGCCGATGGTCGACCACTTCAGCATGCGCGTGTGGCCGATCGACTCCACCACCAGCGTCTTGAGCCGGTTCTTGACCGGGCCGAAGCGGGTGCCGTCGGGCTGACCGGTGCGGATGATCCGCACCATCGCCCGGACGGCCCGGTAGGCCATCACGGACGCGACGATCAGGAACAGGACGCTGATCGTCCCCAGGACGATCTGCAGCGGGCCCGTCATGTTTTCCCCTCCCGTACGCCTGGCGGCGTCGGCTGGCCCCCCACCTGCCACACGGGCGAGGGGGCTGTGTGTGGTGCGCGCGCCGGTGCACCGGCGCTCGGGCCGGCGCGCGGATCGCATGCGGGCAGCGCTGCCCGCACTGCGACGCACGATAGCGGGCGCGCCGAAAGGCTACTCACGGGTAACGACAGCGCGCCGCACAGCGGGCTGCTCGCCGTCCCGTGCGCCGCGCCCACCCCCGTCCCAGCGGCTGACCGTCACCCCAGGCCCGTGGTCGGCAGCACAGCGTTGTGCGCCTGTGGTCGCGGCGACGGGCCTCGATCTCAGCCGGCGCGCGTCCGACCCTCCGCGCGCGGTGTGGCCGTGAAGCGGCGCACGGCGGGCGCGGGGGCGGTGAGCAGTCCGCGCAACCGTGCCTCGACCCGGGGCCAACCGCGGTCGATGTCTTCGTCGGCGACCCGGACCACGCGGATGCCTAGTGCGCGCAGCTCGTCCTCGCGGCGCTTCTCCTCCCACAGCACCTCGGCGGGCGTCCGCCCGCGCCACGGGTCCGTGTACTTCACCTTCCCGTCGAACTCAACGGCGACGGCGGATGCCTCGAACCACGCGTCGACGACACCGACCAGCCGTCCGGCGCTGTGGATCTCCACCTGGAGCACGGGCGCCGGGAGCCCCGCTCCGATGATGCGCAGGCGGCCCCGCGTCTCCAGCGGCGACTCGGCGCGCCCGTCGGCGAGGTCCACCACCCGGGCGGCGCGGCGGGCGCCCGGCCACCCCTGGAGCGCCGCCGCACCGTCGGCGAGCTGCTGCACGGTGACGCGCTTTCCGAGCAGTGCGGCATCCGTGGCGATCACCGCGTCATCGAGCGGCCACCGGCGGGCTCCGTCGAGGAGGGTGCGGGTGGTGGTGGTCAAGCGGAGCGGTCCCTCGGAGGTGACGTCGTCCGGCCGCAGCGGCGCCTGGGTGACCCGGTAGCCCCGTCCCTGCCGGGACAGCCGGGGGTCGGTCAGCCGGATCGGGCCCGTGGCGGTCGCCCTGGGGACCGGCAGCTCCCAGAGCCGTGCGGCCGTCTCGTGGCTCAGCGCCACGGTCGGGCGGTCGAGCTCCAGCAGGAGGGCGAGGCACTCCAGTCGGTGGCGGGTGCCGTTGGTCGTCGCCGACCGGATGACTCCGGCGGTGGCGTAGACGCCGCGGCGGAGGCGGACCCAGGTCCCCGACGAGCGGAGCCGGCGGATCTCGGGGTGGTCGTAGCCGGCGCGGCGGGCGTCCCGTGCGGTGAACAGGCCCAGCTGGCGCTCGGCGGCGGCGCGGAGGAGGGGGTGCACCGACGCAGTGTCGGCGGTCCGGGCTGGTTGCGGCGGGTGGTCGACGGATCTGTGGATCACCGCGCTGAGGCTTCCCGTCCGGTGGGACCGACCCCAGCCTCACACGGCTGGGGAGCGACCACGAGGCTGGGGCGACGCGTCGAGAGGTGTGTGACAGGAAGCGCCGGCGGTGCCCCGGGAACACGACCGGCATCCCTGCCGTTAGGGTGGGCAGGAAAGTTGAGTGGACCCCGCGCAAGGGTGGCCACCGGCTGACCACACGGACCAGTACCACCCCAGCACACGGAAGAGAGGCCATCTCCATGGCTCGAGCGGTCGGTATCGACCTCGGCACCACCAACTCCGTCGTCACCGTCCTGGAGGGCGGCGAGCCGACGGTGATCGCGAACTCCGAGGGCTCGCGCACCACCCCGTCCGTCGTCGCCTTCGCCAAGAACGGCGAGGTGCTCGTCGGGCAGTCGGCCAAGAACCAGGCGGTCACCAACGTCGACCGCACCATCCGGTCGGTCAAGCGCCACATGGGCACCGACTGGAAGACCGACGAGATCGACGGCAAGCGCTACACGCCGCAGGAGATCAGCGCCCGCACGCTGCAGAAGCTGAAGCGGGACGCCGAGACCTACCTGGGCGAGCCGGTCACCGACGCCGTCATCACCGTCCCCGCCTACTTCGAGGACGCGCAGCGCCAGGCCACCAAGGAGGCCGGTGAGATCGCGGGCCTCAACGTCCTGCGGATCGTCAACGAGCCGACCGCCGCCGCGCTGGCCTACGGCCTGGACAAGGGCGAGACCGAGCAGACGATCCTCGTCTTCGACCTCGGTGGCGGCACCTTCGACGTCTCCCTGCTCGAGATCGGGGACGGCGTCATCGAGGTGAAGGCCACCGCCGGTGACAACCACCTCGGTGGTGACGACTGGGACGAGCGCGTCGTCAAGCACCTGGTGCAGACGTTCAACGCCTCCAACGGCATCGACCTGTCCAAGGACAAGCTGGCCATGCAGCGGCTCCGCGAGGCCGCCGAGAAGGCCAAGATCGAGCTGTCGGGCGCGCAGTCGACCAACATCAACCTGCCCTACATCACCGCCGGCGCCGAGGGCCCGCTGCACCTCGACATCACGATCACCCGCGCCGAGTTCCAGCGGCTCACCCAGGACCTGCTGGACCGCGCCCGCGCGCCGTTCAACCAGGCGATCCGCGACGCCGGCATCTCCGTGGGCCAGATCGACCACGTCGTCCTGGTCGGTGGCTCGACCCGCATGCCGGCCGTCTCCGACCTGGTGCGCGAGCTGACCGGGGGCAAGGAGCCCAACAAGGGCGTCAACCCCGACGAGGTCGTGGCCATCGGCGCCGCGCTGCAGGCCGGTGTCCTCCGCGGCGAGGTCAAGGACGTCCTGCTCCTCGACGTCACCCCGCTGTCCCTGGGCATCGAGACCAAGGGCGGGATCATGACCAAGCTCATCGAGCGCAACACCACGATCCCGACCAAGCGCTCGGAGATCTTCACGACGGCCGACGACAACCAGCCGTCCGTGCAGATCCAGGTGTTCCAGGGCGAGCGCGAGATGGCGATGTACAACAAGAAGCTCGGCATGTTCGAGCTCACCGGTCTGCCCCCGGCGCCTCGCGGCGTCCCGCAGATCGAGGTCGCCTTCGACATCGACGCCAACGGCATCGTCCACGTCCACGCCAAGGACCTCGGCACGGGCAAGGAGCAGTCGATGACCATCACCGGCGGCTCGGCCCTCCCGAAGGACGACATCGAGCGGATGATGAAGGACGCCGAGGCGCACGCCGAGGAGGACAAGCGCCGCCGCGAGGAGGCCGAGACCCGCAACCTCGCCGAGTCGCTGCAGTACCAGACCGAGAAGTTCCTGGCCGAGAACGGCGACAAGATCCCGGCCGACAAGAAGGACGAGCTCGGCGAGGCGCTGAGCGAGCTGCGCAGCGCGCTGGGTGGCTCCGACATCGAGGCCATCAAGTCCGCGCAGGAGAAGGTGGCCCGCGTGTCGCAGGAGGTCGGCGGGGCGCTCTACGCCCAGCAGGCCGACGCGGCCGGCGGTGCGCCCGGTGCCGAGGCCGGTGACGGCGCGGCGCAGGGCGGCGCGACGGCGGCCGACGACGACGTCGTCGACGCCGAGATCGTCGACGAGGGCCCGGACGAGGGCGCTGACCGCCGATGAGTTCCGGGGACGAGCAGCCGCGGGTCGTCATCCGTGACAAGCGGCGGATCGACCCCACCACTGGTGCAGTACGGACGCCGGCCGGCGAGCAGCCGGCCGGCGTCCGGCCCGGTACCGACCTCCCAGGGGAGCAGATGAGCGAGCACGAGACGCCGCCGGTCGACGAGCAGGCGCCGCAGGAGCCCACCGCACCGCAGCAGACCGCTGACGGCGGCGAGCTGGCCCAGCAGCTGGCCGAGCGCACCGAGGACCTGCAGCGGGTCACGGCGGAGTACGCCAACTACCGACGGCGGATCGACCGCGACCGGACCCTGGTCGCCGACCAGGCGGCCGAGCGGTTCGCCACCCAGCTGTTCCCGCTCGTCGACGACATCGAGCGGGCCCGGGACCACGGTGACCTCACCGGGGCCTTCAAGCTCGTCGCCGACCGCATCCTGGGCCTGCTCGACGGCCTGGGGGTCGAGGCCTTCGGCAAGGCCGGCGACGAGTTCGACCCGGCGCTGCACGAGGCCGTCATGCACGACACCTCCGCCGAGGTGAGCGTGCCGACGGCGACCACGGTGCTCCGGCAGGGCTACCGCCGGGGCGACCGGGTGCTGCGGACGGCGATGGTGGCCGTCACCGAGCCCGAGTCCCCGGCCGCCGCACCGCAGCCGCAGGACGCGCCGCAGGACGACGGCGACACCGGCCAGGCGGCGGTCTGAACCGCACGACAGCGACGAGAGGGGGCGTCCGATGAGCACCCGTGACTTCATCGAGAAGGACTACTACGGCGCGCTCGGCGTCCCCCAGGACGCCGACGCCGCCGCGATCAAGAAGGCCTACCGCAAGCTGGCCACGGAGCTGCACCCGGACAAGAACCCGGGCAACACCGAGGCCGAGGCGCGGTTCAAGGAGGTCTCCGAGGCCTACGACGTGCTCTCCGACCCCAAGCGGCGCGGGGAGTACGACGACGCGCGGCGGCTGTTCGGCGCCGGGGGAGCCGGTGCGCGGGCCGGGTTCCCCGGCGGTTTCCCGGGGGCGGGCCCCGGCGGCCAGCCCTTCGACCTCGGCGACCTCTTCGGCGCGGCCGGGGCCGGTGCGGGCGCCCGGGGCGCCGGCGGGCTGGGCGACATCCTCGGTGGCCTCTTCGGTGGTGCCGCGGGTGGCGGGGCTCGCGCGCGCAGCCAGGCGGCGTCCGGGCCCGCGCGCGGGCAGGACGTGGAGACCGAGGCGACGCTCTCCTTCGAGGAGGCCGTCCTCGGCGTGACGGTGCCGCTCCGGATGCAGAGCCCGGGCAGCTGCCCGACCTGCGCCGGCAGCGGCGCAAAGCCCGGCACCAGCCCGCACACCTGCCCGGTCTGCCAGGGGGCCGGGGTGACCAGCCGGAGCCAGGGCGCGTTCGCCTTCTCCGAGCCGTGCCGCAACTGCCGTGGCAGCGGTCAGGTGGTCGACGACCCGTGCCCCACCTGCGCCGGCAGCGGCATCACCAGCCAGACCCGCACGATCACGGTGCGGATCCCGTCCGGCGTGAAGGACGGCCAGCGCATCCGGCTGCCCGGCAAGGGGGCACCGGGCCGGCGCGGGGGGCCCGCGGGCGACCTGTTCGTCGTCGTCCACGTCTCCGGGCACTCGCTGTTCGGCCGCAAGGGCGACGACCTGACCCTGACCGTGCCGATCACCTTCGCCGAGGCGGCGCTGGGCACCACGCTCACGGTGCCCACGCTGGACGGCACCGTGTCGCTCAAGGTGCCGGCCGGCACCGCGAGCGGCCGGACGCTCCGGGTGCGCGGCCGCGGGGCGCCGGGGAAGGGCCGGGCCGGCGACCTGCTGGTCACCGTCGAGATCGCCGTCCCCGTGCGGCTGACCCCGGCGCAGCGCAAGGCCGTGGAGAACCTGGCCGAGGAGATGGACGAGGACCCGCGCCCGGAGATCACCGCCGCGGTGCGGGCAGGAGGTGAGGCATGACCATGCCACCGGGAGGCCCCCTGGGGAGCGCCGGGCGGGCCGTCGCGGAGGACGCGCCGGTCTTCGTGATCTCCGTGGCGGCCGAGCTGGCCGGCATGCACGCCCAGACGCTGCGGCAGTACGACCGGCTCGGGCTGGTCAGCCCCGGCCGGACGCCCGGTGGCGGACGGCGGTACAGCCCGCGCGACGTCGCGCTGCTGCGCGAGGTCCAGCGGCTGAGCCAGGAGGACGGCGTCAACCTGGCCGGCATCAAGCGGATCATCGACCTCGAGTCGCAGGTGGAGGCGCTGCAGGCGCGGGTGCACGAGCTGCTCGCGGAGCTGCAGCACGCCGAGAACCGGCGGATGGCTGCGGAGGCCGCGGTCCCGGCCGCCTACCGGGCGGACCTCGTCCCGCACCGGCGGCCGAGCTCGGCCCTGGTGGTCTGGCGCCCCGGAGGTGCGCGGTGAGCCGCCCGGCGACCGACGCCCACGAGGCGTACGTCGCGCTCGAGCGCGAGATCGGGCTGCTGCTGCGGCGGTCGCGCGCCATCTCCGCCCGGCTGGCGCGCGAGCTGCACCCGGACCTGGACGGCGCGGCGTACGGGCTGCTGGCCCTGCTGCAGGACACCGGGCCGCTGCGGGCCAGCGACCTGGTCGCGCGGCTGGGGCTGGACAAGAGCACCGTCAGCCGGCAGATCTCCAGCCTGGTGGACCTGGGGCTGGTGGACCGGGCCGCCGACCCCGACGACGGCCGGGCGCAGGTGCTGACGCCGTCCGCCGAGGGCGCCGAACGGCTGGCGCGCATCCGCACGGCGCGGCGCGCCCGCTGGGAGAGCGACCTGTCCGACTGGCCCGCCGAGGACGTCGCATCGCTCGCCGTCCTGCTGGAGCGGCTCAACCGGATCGGCGAGGCGCGCGAGGCCGAGTCGAAGGAGTGACCGGGCCGGCCGGGTGCCCCACGGGGCACCCGGCCGGTCTGCCGTCAGGGGACGGCGAGACCGCCCAGCACCGTGCGCGCCACGGCGCCGAGGAGGTCGCCGTCGCCCGCTCCGGGATCGAGCAGCGCGTCCAGCGCGGCGTCCAGGAGCTCCGGAGCCACCAGGTCGCCGACGTTGCGCCGGAACTTCGCCTCGACCTCCGCGCGGGGCAGCGGGGTGGCCGGGTTGCCCCGCGCGTTGCGGGTGGTCGCCGTCCAGGTCCGGCCGTCGTGGGCCCGGATCGTCGCCTCCGCCGGGCGCTCGACGGGCAGCGCCGCGGAGAACTCCGGCGCCTCGCGCACCGTGACCCGGCGCGCCAGCGCGGCCACGTCCGGGCGGGCCAACCGCTCGGGCAGGAACGACCCGGCGTCGAGCGCGCCGTCGGTGAGCAGGGTCGCCACGCAGTACGGCAGCGAGAAGCGGGCGTGCATGTCCGACCGCACGTCGACGGAGTCCAGTGCCGCGGCGAACGCGAACGTCCGCACCTCCACGGCCGCGACCTCCGCGGGGGCGGGCCGCTGCCCGTCGGTGGCGGCGAGCACCGCGTCGAGGGCCGGCTGGATCCACCGCGCGCAGGCGTAGGGCTTCAGGTAGCTGCTCGCCAGCTGCCAGCGCCGGCCGAGCTCCCCGGCGAGCTCCTCCTCGGAGAGGTCGGTGCAGACGGCGGAGTCGAACAGCGCCCGGTAGGTCTCCACGCTGCCCCGCGCGCCGCTCTCCCGGACGCGCCGCCCGGCGAGCGCGCCGTAGTAGGTCCCCAGCCCGGTCCAGAGGTTCCGGACGGTCCCGCCGTGCACCGGGACGGCGAGCGTCGCGGCCAGGGGGAGGGCGGACCCGAGCAGGAACGCGTGCGTGAGCTCCTCGGCCGAGCCCTCGTGGAGGAGCACCTCGGCCAGGGCCGCGGCGGCCGGGCCGTGCACGCCGTGCGGGTGCATGCCCGGGCGCAGCGACGTGGCCGTCCCGCCGCGCAGCCCCACCTCCGAGGCGGCCAGGAAGATCTCCAGGGCCCGGTGGTCGCCGACGTCCCCGGCCGCCGCGGCCTGCAGCAGCACCGGCAGGGCGTGCGGGGCCGGGTGCGCCGTCGGCACCGGCGGCAGCCGGTGACCCTGGGGGTGGAAGGAGCCACCGGAGTCGGCGTCCAGCCACGTCGCCGCGGTGCCCAGCGTGACCAGGGCACCGAACGGCGGGCCGGCGTCGGGGCCGCCGTCGGCCGCGAGGGTGCGGGCCAGCGCCCGCACCGGCGGGTAGCGCAGGCCACCCAGCAGGGCCCCGAGCGTGTCCACCAGCAGCAGCCGGGCGAAGGCGACGACCTCGTCGGGGACGTCCGCCAGCCGCATCCCGGCGGCGAACTCGCCGAGGGCCCGGTAGGGCCGGTCCTCCACGCCGCTCACGCCGCTCACGCCGCCGCGCCCAGCCCGGTCCGCACCGCGGGGACCAGCTCGGCGAGGCGGTCCTGCACGCCCGCCACGGCACCGGCCAGGACGACGCCGGCGATGCCGAGGCCGGCGAGCGGGCGCAGCCGGGCGGTGATCGTGGCGGCGTCCCCGGTGAGCAGGAAGCGGTCCCGCACCCAGCGGTCCGCCGGGGTGACGGCGCCGCCGCGGGCCGCCGCCGTCCCGTGGCGGGAGTAGTCGTGCCCCTCGGCCACCCGGCGGGCGGCGGCGAGCTCGTCGGCGTCCAGCCCGTTCCACTCCGGAGCGGCGACGAGCCGCATGGCGCAGGAACCCAGGATGGGTTCGGCGGCCGCGGCCGCCGCCTCCTCGGAGTCGGTGACCGTGGCGCGCAGGAACAGCCACACGGTGGTGCCGGCGTCCGCCTCGCGGGCCCGCGCCACCGCGCGGGTGACCACGTCGGTGTCGGCGCCGGCGTCGAGCAGGACGCCGCCCAGCGCCGCCGCCGTCGCCGAGATGGTCCGGGGGCCCGAGGCCGCGCCCAGCAGCCGGCTGGTCGCGCCCGGCCCGCCCTGGGCCAGGGCCTCGCGGAACGACGCCAGCGCGGCGGTGTACTCGCGCAGCGACGGGAGGTCCAGCCCCTCGTTGCGCACCGAGCTCTCGCCGCGCCCGACGACGGTGAGCACCCGCCCCGGGTGCAGCTGCTCGAGCGTGCGCACGGCGCCGGCCAGGGTCGCCGGGTGGCGCAGCCCGAGGCTGGCCACGCACGGCCCGGCCAGCGGCGCCGCGGTCGCCGCGAGCACGCGCTGGGTCTCCACCAGGCAGTCGGGGAACAGCCGGGGGCTGTCGGCGAGGCCGATGCCGTCCGCACCGGCGGCCAGGGCGTGCCCGGCGGTGGCCACGGCGTCGCCCGCTCCCCACGGGGCGGCGGAGTTGAGCAGGACGGCGGTCACGACAGCGCCGCCAGGAGCTGGGCGGCGCGGTCACCGGAGCCGTCCGGCACGGCCGCCGGGGAGCGCGGCCCGGCGGGCACGACGAGGGCGTGGGCGGGCAGGCCGGTCACCGTCTCCAGCGTGGGCAGCAGCGCGCCGGGCATGCCGATGAGGCCGGCGCCGAGGGCCTGCGGCGCCAGCCAGCCGGCCGCGAGGCAGTGGCCCCACTCGAGCGACGCCTCCGCGAACGTGCCGCTCTCGGGGGCCTGGACCACCATGAGCCCGGCGGCGAGGTCGAGGACCGGGCCGAGGTCGGTGCTCCCCGCGGCGACGGCGGCGCAGCCCGCAGCGGCGACCACCCCGGTCGTCGGCCGGCCGGTGGGCACGGGGCCGCCGGTCCCCGGGTCCAGGCCCGTGCGCAGGGCCGCCCCGGTGGCGACGGCCCGCTCCAGCAGCTCCACCGGGGCGTCGTCCGGTGCCGCGGCCAGCGCGACCAGGGTCAGCCCGTCGGCCTCGGGTGCCCCGGCGCGGTGCAGCCGCGCGCCGTTCCACAGCAGCGCCGGGTACCAGGGCGCCCGCCGTCCGGCGCCGAGCAGCGGGAGCGCACCGGTGGCGGCGCCGATCGTGGCCGCCCAGGCGAGCAGGTCCGCCGGCACCGGCGCCGAGGCGGCGGCCGCCAGCCGGTGCAGCGCCGGCCGGACGACGCCGGTCAGCGGGTGACCTCCGTGCTCTCCGTGACCACGTAGAACTTGAAGTCGGTCCGCCCGGCGGGGCCGCGCTCGGCCGGGATCGGGTGCTCCGCGAACCACGCCAGGTAGTCGGCGTAGGCCTGCTCGTCGGCGAAGTGCATCTCGGCGATGCGGTAGAAGGTCATCCCCTCCGGCACGTCGGCGGTGCCGCCGGACGCCTGCCGCACCGGGCGCAGCACCTTGTTGAAGACGATCCGGTCCAGGTGCGGGTTCGCCAGCAGGTCGGGCGCGTGCACGTCGAACAGCCAGGCCTCGTACTCCTCCGTGCTGACGCCGGGCTGGATCTCGTAGCCGAGGATGGTCGTGATGCTCATGTCGCTCCCTGGTTCGGGCGGACGGCGTCCGCCGGGCTGGGTGGGGGATCGGACTGGGTCCAGTCGAAGGCCTGGGCGCCCTCGCCGAACCCCTCGAGGCGGATGCGGTGCGGGGTCACGTGCACGCCCACCAGGTCCTCGACCACCTGCTCTGGGGTGCGCAGCGGTGCCCGGGTGAAGCCCTGGGCCCGCTGCCGCCCGACGTGCCGGGTGTAGAGGTCGACGGTCGCGGCGTCGTCCAGGAAGGCCGCGGTCCCCCGGACGTAGACGGCGCGCGGCGGCAGCCGGCCGATGTCGAACACGTGCGGGCGGTCGTTCGTCGCGCCCGCGGCGGGGTCGCCCACCCAGGTGACCAGCAGCCGGGGGTCGCGCCGCAGCTGGGCCAGCCGGGCATGGGTGCGCCGCTGCACCAGGTCGACCGACCAGTCGGGGTTGAGGAACGCCGTCATCGACCGGCCGACCGGGAAGCCGTGCCGGTCGATCGTCGTCAGCTGGGCGAAGCCCGCCTCCTCGAGGACGAAGGCGAGCGCGGCGTGCCGCGCCGCCGCGAGCTGCGCGTCGCCGGGGGACGCCGGGCCGCTCATGGCCGGGTCCCGTCGGGCGGGACCAGCCGCCAGGGAGTGGACGTCCGGCGGGTCTTCCGCAGGCGGGTGACCAGCTCCTCGTGGCTCCAGCCGCGGTCCGGGACGAGCACGTGCTCGACCGCGACCTCCACCGGCGCGCGGAAGGGGAACGGGTCCAGCGTGACCGTGTTCCGCGCGCGCACCGAGGCGGTGAGGGTGATCCGGTCCCCTCCGGGCCGCAGGGCGACCGCGGGCAGGAGGACGTCCTCCGGTCCGTGCTCGAGGCTGCGCAGCTGGGGACCCCAGGGCTGCGGCGGGACCGCGCCGGTACCCGGCTCGTCGGGCGGGGTCACCGCCAGGTAGAGCGAGAGCAGGTCCCAGAGCTGGAGCAGCTCGTAGTTGTGCCACAGCTGGGTCTCGAAGACGCTGCGCGGCTCGTCCTCGGTCCAGGCCTGCCGCTTGGCGCCGATCCAGCGCTGCTCCTCGGCGGCCACCACCTCGTCCTGCAGCTGCCGGTCCTCCGGCGAGCGGCCGAGGCGGGCCGCCGCGCCGGGCGCGGACCACCGGCCCCGGTAGAGCCCGGTCCAGTGCATGCCGACCAGGACGCCGGAGTAGACGTCGGCCAGCGACACCTGCTCCACGCCCTGGCGGTACAGCCGGATGTGCTCGCCGGCGTCGATCTCCAGGAAGTGCAGCGGGCGGCGCTCGAGCTCGTGGAACAGGACCCGGGCGTCCCAGGCCCGCCAGCCCTCGTCGTGCCGCGCGGCGGCGGTGCGGACGGAGTGCAGCGGGGTCGGCGCCGCGAAGGCCGCGTTGCCCCAGGCGTCGGCGAGCTGACCGGCCACGCGGCCGTGCTCCACCTGCTCGACGAGCTGCAGCGCGCCGCCGCGGCGTGTGACGATCACCGGGCACCCCCGGTGGCGCGCCGCAGGGCCGCGCCCAGCTCGCGCGGCGTCCCGCCGTCGGCGAGGGCGTGCACGGCGGCGACCAGGTCCGGGCCCGCGGCGCCGAATCGGGCGGTGAGCAGCCGGCCGGCCTTGGCGGCCAGCTCGGAGCGGGAGAAGGCGCGGTCGGCGTCACCGCGCGGCCGGCCCGCCTCCGCGTGGTGCTCGCTGCCGTCGGCCAGCTCGACGCGCACCCGCGCCGGCCGGCCGGCGGGGTAGCCGTCGTCCAGCGCCGGGTCGTGGACGACGCGGACGCGGCCGGCCAGCTCGCGCACCTCGGGAGCGCGCACCGTCGCCGTGTCCAGGGTGGTCTCGTCCAGCCGGCCGGTCAGCAGCGCGACGGCCACCGACGTCGGCACGCTGAACCGGGCGGCGAGCTCGCCGTCGGCGACGGCGGCGAAGGCGGCCGCCCCGGCGGCGGCGCGCACCTCCACGGCGCGCACCTCCGTGCCGCGGACCCCGCGGGCGACCAGGTCCGCGACGGCGTCGTTGACGCCGTGCAGGTGGGCGCAGGTGGGATGGGCCTTCACGTAGCCGGCGAGGACCTCGTGCTCGACCCAGGGCCCGCCGGCGCCCGCGGCCAGCGGTGCCGGGTCCCATGCCCGGGCCGCGACCGCGCCGAGGTGACGGTCCAGCGACCCCTCGGCGGGCGCGAGCCCGGCGACGGCCGCGGACCCCAGCGACATCCCGAGCTGGACCGACGCTCCCAGGAACGCGTGCGAGCCGGTCGTCCCGGCGAAGACGGTGCGCGCGTCGGTGAGCAGCACCGCCGCGGCGGAGAGCTCCAGGGCCCGGCGGGCGGCCGCGGCGTCACCGGGGGCGAGCAGCCGGGCGACGGCGGCGGAGACGGCGACCTGCCCCCAGGTCCCGATGTCGTGGACGCCGTCGGGCGTGCCGCCCATCGCCCGGCCCACGCGGGTGCCCGCCTCGTAGCCGGCGAGCACCGCGGCGAGCGCCTCCTCCCCGGAGGAGTCGCGCTCCTCCGCGAGCGCGAGCACGGCGGGGACGACGTGCGAGGCGGGGTGGCCGCGGGCCGGCCGGTGCCCG
Organism: Blastococcus sp. SYSU DS0619; assembly: GCF_054051035.1. Lineage (NCBI taxonomy): Bacteria > Bacillati > Actinomycetota > Actinomycetes > Geodermatophilales > Geodermatophilaceae > Blastococcus > Blastococcus sp. SYSU DS0619. The sequence continues at coordinate 412,109 of NZ_JBJHAM010000001.1, forward strand.
TCCTGGAGCTGGTCGGCGGCGACGGCGCAGCCGTTGAGGAAGGCCGCGGTCGGCGCCGGCCACCCGCGCGCCGAACCGACGACGGTGGCCGCCCCCTCGGGTGCGCCGGCGGCGGAGGCGGCGACGAGGCGCTCGAGCTCCGCCCGGCCGGAGCCGAGGGCGGTGACGGCCACGCAGTCGGCGACCAGGTCCACCACCCGGTCGCGGACGGCCGCGGGGGACTCCGCCCACGACGTCGTCGCCACGGCGGACGCCAGCGCGCCGACCGCCGCCTGCCCGGTCACCGCCGGCCCCCGACGGCGGCGGCGAGGCCGCGCACCGAGGCGGCGTCCGGCAGCCCGGTGCACCAGGCGAGGACGGCGTCGGCGGAGTCGTCGTCCAGCGCGCGGGTCAGCAGGGACCGGTGCTTGGCCGCGATCTCGGCCGCCGGGTAGGGCCGCTCGTGCCCGCCCGGCGGGTGGTCCTCGGTGGCGGTCAGGGTGCGGCCGTCCCGCAGCCGCAGCGTGACGCGGGCTCCCCGGACCGCGGGTGCGGCGGCGGTCATGGCCGGGTCCTCGGCGACGGTGACGCGGGCCATCAGGGCGCGCAGCGCCGGGTCGGCGGCGGCCTCGTCGGTGTAGGCCTCCGTCCCGTTGTCGCGGCGCACGAGGCGCGCGGCGACGGAGTAGGGGATGGAGTGCTTGCCCGCGAAGCCGGTGGGCGCGTCGCGTCCGTCCAGGCGGGTCGCGGGGTCGTAGGTCGCCACCTCGACGTGGTCCACCTCGTCGGCGCGGACGGCGTGCTCGGCCATCAGCCGCTCGGTGGCCTCGATCGGCGCGTGGTTCCACCGGCTGCAGGCGTGCAGCTTCAGGTAGCCGGTGGTCAGGTACCGGAGCCCACCCAGGTCCTCGACCAGGTACCGGTCGTCGTAGGCGGTGCCCAGGATCTCGCCGAACACGGTCTCCGGCGCGCGGGGGTCACCGGTGGTCCCGGTGGCGGCCAGCTCCACGGCGAGGACGCCGTTCGACGCGCAGACCCCGGTCAGCGCGTTCCGGACGGTCGCCCCGGTGTTGGCGGCGCGCTGCGTCGACGCCGGCGTGAGCGCGGTGGCGATCAGCACCGCCTGCGTCGCGGTCGCGACGTCGCAGCCGCGCAGCCGGGCCACGCCCACGGCCGCGCCGCAGGCCATGGCCGTCCCGAACGGGTGGACCGCCCGGCGCAGGCGCAGGCTCCGGGCGAAGCGGACGGCGACCTCGTAGGCGGCGGCCGCCGCGGCCAGCAGCTCCCGACCCGACGCGTCGACGTCCTCCGCCGTGGCGAGCACCGCGGGCAGCGTGTGCGCGCTCGGGTGGTTCGCCGCGTGGGCGTGGCCCTCGTCGAGCTCCAGCCGGACGGCGCCCAGTCCGTTGACCAGGGCCGCCGTGGCCGGGCTGGTGCCCGCCCCGGAGGCGAGCACGGTGGCCGGGCCGCGACCGCCGAGGCGCGGGGCCGCCAGGGCCGCCTGCCGGACCTCCGGCTCGACCGAGGCGCCGATGACCGCCGCGAGCGTGTCGGTCACGACGGTTCCGAGGTGCCCGGTGTCCTCGCGCCGGAGCACCGCCGGGCCGAGCGCCCATTCCACGAGGCGCTCGACACGCCTCGCGGACGGGCCCGGCCCGGCGGTGGTCATCCCCGGACCCCCGACATGAGGGTCCGGACGTCGGCCGCGTCCGGGAGGGCCAGGGCGGCGTCGGCGACCGTGCGGGCGGTGTCGTCGTCGAGCACCCGGATGGCGTTGAGCCGGAACTTCTCGGCGAGCTCGGCCGAGGACAGCGGGTTCGCCGGGCCGCCCCGGTTGGCGTCCACCCGCACCTCGTGCCGGGTGCCGTCGCGGGTCTCCACGCGCAGCACCGCGGGGAACTGGTGCGGGAAGATCTCGTCGCAGCGGGCGTCGGGCACGCACCGCACCAGGGCGGCCAGCCGCAGCCGGTCGGCGTCCTTCGCGGCCTCGTCGGTGAAGTCCTCGTGGAACAGGCCCAGGCCGCCGCCACCGGTGAGCGCCGCGGCGACGGTGTACGGGCCGCTGAACGCGGCGTGGTAGCCCGAGCGCGGCCGGGCCTTCTCCTCGGCGGGCTCGCCGATCGTGCGCAACACGGCGGTCGGGGCACCCAGCTCGATGGCCGTGACGTCCTCGGGGCGCACACCGCGGGAACGCAGCTCCAGCGCGGCGTCCACGCCGGCGTGGGTGAAGTGGTTGCACGGGTAGGGCTTGAAGAAGATGCCGGGCAGCTCCCAGTGCTCGCCCAGCCGGTCGACGACGGCGTCGACGTCGGCCCGCTCCCCGCAGAACGCGTGCAGGAAGCCGAACCGGCCCTCGATGACGGTGGGCGGGCCGGTGAGGCCGTGGCGCGCCAGGTCGGCGGCGACCACGCCGGCGTGCGCGGCCCAGCCGCAGTGCACCCGCTTGACGGTGCCACCCGTGCGGTTGGCCTCGATCAGCCCGGAGCCCATCGAGGCGGCGATCCCGGCGGCGTGCGCGATCTGCTCCGCGTCCAGCCCGCCGACCGTGGCGGCCGCGACGGCGGCGCCGATGGCGCCGCAGATGGAGGTGGCGTGCTGGCCGCGCTCGAAGAACTCGGAGTTGCCGAGCTCGGCGTCGTAGCCGCCCATGCCCAGCCGGACGGCGACCTCGATGCCGACGCCGGCGGCATCGAGCAGCGCCGGCCCGCTGGCGCCGGTGGCCTCCGCCACCGCGAGGGCGGCGGCCACCACCGAGGAGGAGGGGTGCAGCACCGACGGCAGGTGCGTGTCGTCGAAGTCGAGCGAGTGCGCAAGGGTGCCGTTGACCAGCGCGGCGGCCGCGGCCGGGACGCGCAGCCCGGTGCCGATCGCGGTCGCGTCCTCGGGGCCGCCCCAGCCCCGGACGACGGCGGTGACCGCGGACGCCGAGACCTCGCCGGTCGCCGCCAGGCTGTTGCCCAGCAGGTCCAGCACCCGGCGGGCGACGTCGTCGCGCATGCCTTCGGGCAGCCCGTTCTCGCGGGTGTCGGCGGCCAGCCGGGCCAGCCGCTGGACGATCGTCGGGGCGGTCACGCCTGCACCGCCGCCACGGGGCGCACCGGGGAGCCCGTACCGCCCACGATGCGCAGCGGCGCCATCATGAAGACGAACTCGGTGAGCCCCTGCTCGGCGGCGGCCTCGAGGTCGAGGTGCTCGATGATGTAGATCCCCGACTCCACCAGCAGGATCCGGTGCACCGGCAGGATGCTGTGCCCGGCACCGGGCTTGATCTGCTCGAACGCCGTGGTGTCCGCGCCCGTCGCCTGCACCCCGGCCGCCGCCAGCCACTCGCCGGCGTCGGTGGTGGCGCCCGGCACGCCGTCGGCCTGCCCGAGGTACACCGCGGGCTCCCCGAAGTTGCGGGCCCAGCCGGTGCGGATCAGGGCGACGTCGCCCTTCCCGGGGCGGGCCCCGGCGCGCGCGGCGGCCTGCTCCAGGTCGTCGGCGGTGACCCCGTAGCCGGCGGGGAGGGTGTCGACGCCGTGGACCGCCGCGACGTCGAGCAGCACGCCGCGGGTCAGCATCGCCGGCGTGTGCTCGGCGCCGTGCTCGGCGAAGCGGCCGCCGGTCTGCGCCGCCGCGGCGTCCACGCCACCGTGCAGCCGGCCGTCGTGGCTGACGTGGGAGAGCGCGTCCACGTGGGTGCCGACGTGCCCCCCGGTCACGATGATCTCGTTGGCGGCCGAGCCGCCGTCCGGCCGCACCATGTCGCCGTGCCGGCGGATGAGGGTCATCCGGAAGCCCGGGTGGTTGGGCGAGCAGGGCATGCCGGTGAAGAACGGCTGGCCGAGCTCGACGAGGCGGACGCCGCTGCGGACGGCGCCGAGCAGCGCGTCCGTGGCCGGGGCGGTGGTGGTCATCTTGCTTCTCCTGACGAGGGGGCGGGGGAGGGGGAGGACGGGGCGCGGTCCAGGACGGTCCGGGCCCGGGCCACGACGGCGGGGTCGACGAACCGGCCGTCGGCGTCGAGCACCGCCGACTCGCCGCGGGCGGCCGCCTCCGCGGCGGTGGCGACGACGCGCTCCGCGGCGGCCAGCTCCTCCGGCGAGGGCGTGTAGACCTCGTGCACCGGCCCGAGCTGCCGCGGGTGGACCACCGACCGGCCGTAGAAGCCGGTGGCGCGGCCGGTGAGGCTGCTCGCCCGCAGGCCGTCGAGGTCGGCGACGTCGGTCCAGACGCTCTGCACCGGCGAGGGCAGCCCGGCGGCCCGTGCCGCGACGACGACCGCGCCGCGCGCCCAGCGCAGCCCCTCGTCGCGGTCGACGAGCAGGTCGGCGGCGAGGTCGGCCTCGCCCAGGCCGATGCCGGCGACGAGCTCGTGCGCGCCGGCCAGCTCGTGCGCCCGCCAGAGCCCGCGCGCGCTCTCGAGGAGCAGCTGCATCGGGACGCCGGTGCGGTCGCCGACCGAGCGGACCGCGTCGGGGTCGTCCGCCCGCGGCACGCGGATGCCGTCGACCCGGCGCCCGCTCAGCGCGGCGACGTCGCGCTCGCCGGCCTCGGTGCCGGGCGGGTTGATCCGCACCCACAGCCGGGGTCCGCCGCCGTCCGCCCGGTGCTCGTCGAGCAGGGCGAGGGTGAGTTCCCGGGCCCGGTCCTTCTGCGCCGCGGGGACGGCGTCCTCGAGGTCGACGACCACGGCGTCGGCGCCGGCCGTCAGCGCCTTGGCCACCCGGTCGTCGCGGTGGCCGGGGACGTAGAGCCAGGACCGGGGGGCGGTGCTCACAGCGCGCCCTTGCTCCGCAGCGCCGCGATCTCCTCCGCGCCGATGCCGAGCTCGCCGAGCACCTCCTCGGTGTGCTGACCGATGCTCGGTCCGGCGCTGACCACGGCGCCGGGGGTCTCGGACAGCCGGAAGATCACGTTCTGCATGAGCACCGAGCCGAGTTCGGGATCGGGGACCCGGACGAGGCTGCCCAGGGCCTGGAACTGCGGGTCGGCCAGCACGTCACGGACGTCGTAGATCGGCGCGACCGCCGCCTGGGCCTCCTCGAAGGCGCGCACCACCTCGTCGCGGTCCCGGGCGGCGATCCAGGACCCGACGGCGTCGTCGAGCTCGTCGGCGTGCTCCGCCCGGTCGGCGCCCGAGGCGAACCAGGGCTCGTCGATGAACTCGGGGCGGCCGACCAGGTGCATCACCCGCTCGGCGATGCTCTGGGCGCTGGTCGAGATGGCCACCCAGCGGCCGTCGCTGGTGCGGTAGGTGTTGCGCGGCGCGTTGTTGGCCGAGCGGTTGCCCGTCCGGGGCTGCACCTGCCCGAGCGCGTCGTAGACCGTGGGCTGGGGGCCGAGCAGGGTCAGGATCGGCTCGATGATGGCCAGGTCGACGACCTGGCCACGGCCGGTGGACTCGCGGGCCCGCAGCGCCGTCATGGTCGCGAACGCGGCGGCCAGCGCGGAGATGCCGTCGGCGAGGCCGAACGGGGGGAGGGTCGGGGGACCGTCGGGCTCGCCGGTGATGGCGGCGAACCCGCTCATCGCCTCGGCCAGCGTGCCGAAGCCCGGCCGCCCGGAGTAGGGGCCGAACTGGCCGAACCCGGTGACCCGGACCAGGACCAGCCCCGGGTTGGTCCGGCTCAGCTCGTCGTAGCCCAGGCCCCAGCGCTCGAGCGTCCCCGGCCGGAAGTTCTCGATGACGACGTCGGCGGTGGCGACGAGCTTCCGGAAGACCTCCTGGCCCTCGGGCGAGCCCAGGTAGAGGGTGATGCCGCGCTTGTTGCGCCCGACGACCTTGCCCCAGAGGCCCACGCCGTCCTTGCTGGCGCCGTGGTAGCGGACCGGGTCACCCTTGGGGTGCTCGATCTTGATCACCTCGGCGCCGAAGTCGCCGAGCATGGTGGCGGCCAGCGGGCCGGCGAAGAGCGTCGAGACGTCGAGGACCCGGAGCCCGTCGAGTGCGGAGGTCATGCGGAGACCTGTCCTTTCGTGGCAGGGAGACCGCCGCGCCACCCCATGTCGCGGGAGATGCGGTCGGCGGCGGAGATCAGGAACGGGACGAACCGGTCCCGTGCGGTGGCGTCGACGCGGGCGGCGGGGCCGCAGACGGAGATGGCGCCCTGGACCGATCCGTCGAGCCCGAAGATCGGGGCGGCCACCGAGCCGGCGCCCGCCTGGCGCTCGCCGTCGGAGCAGGCGTAGCCGCTCTGCCGGATCTCCTCGATCCGGCGGCGCAGGTCGCCGGCGTCGGCGATGGTGCGGTCGGTCAGCAGCTCCAGGGGGCCGCCGAGCACCGCGTCGATCTCGTCGTCGGGCAGGAAGGCGAGGATGCAGGTGCTGGAGCTGCCGGCGTGCAGCGGGAACCGGCGGCCGATCTCGACGGTCATCTTGATCTCCTGCCGGCTCTCCACCTGGTCCAGGTAGACGCGGCCGCCCGGCACACGGGCGGAGACCGTGGTCGTCTCCCCGGTCACCTCCTGCAGCCCGCGCAGGACGGGGAGGGCCACCCGCCGGAGGTCCAGGCCGCGGAGGGCGCGGGCGCCGAGAGCTGCGGCGGCCGGCCCCAGCCGGTACTCCCGGGTGCCCGTGTCGGCGGTCAGGAGCCCCCGCTGCACGAGCGTCTGCAGGATCCGGTGGACGACCGCCTTGGACAGGTCCAGCTCCCGGGCGATCGCGGAGACACCCAGCGACCGCGGCCCGTCGAGGAACGCCAGGAGGACGTCGGCGACCCGGCCGGCGCCCTCCGTTCCCCCGTTGTCCGCCACTGTGCCGCCTTCCCGCCCGTGCGGCGCTGAGCACCGCGTTCCCGACCAGCTCTACCTATTCGTGACCTACGTTCCTGTGGGCGGAACGCTAGACCGGCTCGCAGCTGTGCCGCAACCGGCCCGGTGTCAGCGAAACTTAACCGCAACACGGGAAATGTGTCGAGACCTTGCGCACATCGGAACGCCGGTGCCAGAGTGGCGAGCTACCAGGTCGTTCCGTGCAGAGGAACGCCTCGAAGGTCGGGAGACGAGATGCGGAAGCCCTGGATCGCTGCGGTCGCAGTCGCAATGCCGTTGACGCTCGCTGCCTGCGGTGGCTCCGCCCCGCCCGGCACCGAAGGCACCGGCGGCGAGGGTGGCGGCTCCGGCGACACCATCTCCATCGGATCGCTGCACCCGCTCAGCGGGGCCTTCGCCGCCGACGGCCAGCAGATGGACAACGGTGCCCAGCTCGCCGTCGACGCGGTCAACGAGGCGGGCGGGATCGACTGCCTGGACGGCGCCCAGCTCGAGCTGGCCAGCGGCGACACCCAGGGCGCGCCCGAGGTCGGGCAGAGCGAGGCGCAGCGGCTGATCCAGGAGGGCGCCGTCGCCCTGGTCGGCACCTACAACAGCGCGGTCAGCCAGAACGTGGCCGCGGTGGCCGAGCGCAACCAGGTGCCCTTCGTGATCGACGTCTCCAGCGCCGACGAGATCCTCCAGCAGGGCTACCAGTACACGTTCCGGCTGCAGCCCAGCGCCGCGGTGCTGGCCCAGCGGGGCGCCGAGTACCTCGCCGAGGTCTCCGAGCAGGCCGGCTCCCCGGCCCAGACGGTCGCGGTCCTGCACGAGCAGGGCCCCTTCGGCACCGCGATCGCCGAGGGCTTCACCGCGGAGGCCGAGAGCCAGGGCATGACGATCGGCCCGGTCATCAGCTACGACCCGGCCAGCGTCTCGGACTTCACCACGCAGATCACCTCGGTCCGCGAGGCCGGCGCCGACGTGCTGATGGTCGCGGGCTACTACCGCGACGGCGTGCTCGTGGCGAACGCCGTGGACACCGTGCAGCCCGGGCTCGACGCGGTCTGGGGCGTGGCCAACGGGGCGTTCGACACCCCGCAGTTCCCCGGCGAGGTCGGCGATGCCGGTGAGGGCTACTTCGACGCCAACTACCGGCTGGACATGACCAACCCCGACACGCAGGAGCTCGCCGAGCTCTACCGCGAGACCCACGGGGACGACATCCGGACCGCGGCGGTGCTCTCCTACGACGCCGTCCGGGTCATCGCCGACGCGCTCGGCCGGGCCTGCTCGACCGACCCGACCGAGCTGCGCGACGCCATCACCGAGACCGAGCTGGACAGCCTCATCGCCCAGGACGGCCCGATCGCGTTCGACGAGACCGGTGAGAACGAGAACGCCGCGCCGATCCTCATGCAGGTCCTCGACGGCGCCGTCCAGCAGGTCTTCCCCTCCGAGTACGCCGAGACCGAGCCCGTCTACCCGGCGTCGCCGAACTCGTGACCGGCGGAACGACGGCGCACGGTGCCCCCACCTCGGGTGGGGGCACCGTGACGGCCGAGGACTCGGCGGAGCCGACCACGCTGACCACCCCCACGGCGGGGCGGCGGCGGGTGGTCCTGGTCCGGGTGGCCACGGCGGTGGCGATCGCCGTCGTGGCCCTGGGCCTGGCCTACTGGCGGACCGGCAACGAGGTGGTGGTCACCCAGGCGGTGCTCACCGGCCTGATGATCGGCGGGGTCTACGGCCTGGTCGCCATGGGGCTGACCCTCATCTTCGGTGTGCTCGACATCGTCAACTTCGCGCACGGCGCGTTCCTGGCGGTCGCCCTCTACATCACCGTGGAGATGGTGGGCCGGTTCGGGGCGCACCCGTACCTCGCCCTGCTGGTCAGCGTGCCGCTGATGTTCCTGCTCGGGGCGGCGGTGCAGCGGTTCATCCTCTCCGGCGCGATGGGCAAGCCGCTGGAGAACCAGCTGCTGATCACCCTCGGCCTCGCGCTGCTGATCGACAACGGGCTGCTGCTCTTCTACGGCCCCAACCCGCAGTCGGTGCGGCTGCCCGGCGACACCGGCGTGCAGATCTTCGGCGCGGTCGTCACCGTCGGCCGGTTGCTGGCCTTCGCCGTCGCCCTGGTCCTGGCCGCGCTGCTGTACCTGCTCCTGCAGCGCACCCGGCTCGGCACGGCGATCCGCGCCGTGGCGGCGAACGACGCCGGCGCGCAGATGGTCGGCATCGACACCCGGCGCATCTACATGGCCACCTTCGCCATCGGGACCGCCTGCGCCGGCGCGGCCGGCGTCCTGGTCGCCCCGCTGGTGACCATCGAGCCGACCACCGGCGAGCTGTTCAACATCATCGCCTTCGTGGTCGTCGTGCTCGGCGGCATGGGCAACGTGGTGGGCGCGCTCGTGGGCGGCCTGCTCATCGGCCTGACCGAGCAGCTCGGCGCGCTCTACCTGCCGGGCCAGAGCCCGCTGCTGTCGGTGTTCATCGTCTTCGTCCTGGTGCTGTTCCTGCGCCCCCAGGGCCTGTTCGGGAGGGCAGCATGAGCACCGCGGTGCAGAGCTCCGAGGAGCCGCAGACCCTGCCGCGCCCACCGTGGGGACGGCACCTGGCGGCCGTCGCCGTGCTGGCGCTGCTGCTGGCCTTCCTGCCGCTGGTCCTGGCGCCGGCGCAGCAGTCCGTGGCCGTGCGGGTGCTGATCTTCGCCATCCTGGCGCTCGGCTGGAACATCATGAGCGGGTTCGGCGGCATGTTCAGCTTCGGCCACGCCGCCTACTTCGGCATCGGCGCCTACGTCAGCGTGTGGCTGCTGGTCGAGCGGGGGGTCTCCCCGTGGATCGGCATGCTCGCCGGCATGCTGGCCGCCGCCCTGTTCGCCGCGCTGATCGGCTTCCTGGCCCTGCGCTACCGGCTCAAGGGCGCCTACTTCGCGCTGTCGACGTTCGCCTTCGCGGAGATGCTCCGGCTGCTGGCGACCAACAGCGACCTGGTCAACCGTGCCGTCGGCTACAACGTCCCGCTGCGGTCGGAGTCGTCCTGGGCGTTCATCCAGTTCGAGCCCGGCGCGGCGGAGTACTTCTGGATCGCCCTGGCGCTGACCGTCGCCGCGCTGGTCGTCACCATCGTGTTCCTGCGGTCCCGGCTGGGCCGGTTCACCGTGGCCGTGCGGGACGACGAGGACGCCGCCGCGGCCCTGGGCATCCCGGTGATGCGCACCAAGCTGCTCACGATCATGCTCTCGGCGGCGATCACGTCCGTGGCCGGCACGTTCTACGTCCAGTACTACTTCTTCGTCGACCCCGACGTCGCCTTCGGGTCGAGCGTCTCGATCCAGGCGATCCTGCCCGCGGTCATCGGCGGCGTCGCGACGATCTGGGGCCCGGTCATCGGTGCGGCCATCCTCGGTCCGCTCAACGACCTCACGGCCACGCTGCTGCGCGACCCGCCGCCCGGGCTGGAGTTCCTCCAGGGGCGCGCCGGGCTGGACGTCATGGTCTACGCGGTGCTGCTGATCCTCATCGTCCTGCTGCTGCCACAAGGCGTGTACGGGGCCATCCGCGAGAGGTGGGAACGGCGATGACCCTGTTGCAGGTCGACAACGTCAGCAAGACCTTCCGCGGCCTGCGGGCCGTCGACGACGTCTCCTTCGTCGTGGAGGAGGGCAGCATCCTCGGCATCATCGGGCCCAACGGCGCCGGGAAGACCACGCTGTTCAACTGCATCGCCGGAGCGGTCGCCCCGGACACCGGCACCGTCCGGCTGTCCGGCACCGATCTCACCGGGGCGGCGCCGCACAAGGTGTCCCAGGCCGGCATGGCGCGGACCTTCCAGCTGATGAAGCCCTTCGGCAGCATGAGCGTGCTGGAGAACGTCGCGGTGGCGGCGATGGCGCACGGGACCTCGCGGCGCGCGGCCACCGGCGCGGCGGCCGACGTCGTGGAGCGGGTCGGGCTGTCCCGGTGGCGCGACGCGCGCAGCGACGGGCTGCCCACCGCCGGTCTCAAGCGGCTGGAGCTGGCCCGCGCGCTGGCCTCCCGGCCGAAGGTGCTGCTGCTCGACGAGGTCCTCGCCGGGCTGCTCCCCGCCGAGCGGCTGCCGGTCATGGAGCTGCTGGAGACCCTGCGCTCCCAGGACGGCGTCACGCTGGTCTTCGTCGAGCACATCATGGCCGCGGTCATGCGGCTGTCGGACTCGGTGCTCGTCCTGGAGCAGGGGCGCGTGCTCACCGCCGGCTCGCCCGCGGAGGTCACCCGTGACCCCCGGGTGATCGAGGCCTATCTCGGAGAGGAACCGACCGATGCTGGCTCTTGACGGTCTCTGCGCCGGGTACTCCGGCCTGCAGATCCTGCACGAGCTCGACCTCCGGGTGGAGGCCGGCGAGATCGTGGCGCTGGTCGGCGCCAACGGCGCGGGCAAGACGACGGCGCTGCGGGCGATCTCCGGCGTGGTGCCGTCGAGCTCGGGCTCGATCAGCTTCGACGGTCAGCGGGCCGACGGCGTGCGCACCGCCGAGCTGGTCCGCCGCGGGCTGGTGCAGGTGCCCGAGGAGCGCGCCCTGTTCGGACCGCTCACCGTGGAGGAGAACCTCCGCATGGGCGGCTGGACGCAGAAGGGGCCGGACGTCGCGACGACCCTCCGCGAGGTGTTCGAGCTGTTCCCCATCCTCGAGGAGCGCCGGCGGCAGGCGGCGGAGACGCTCAGCGGTGGTCAGCAGCAGATGCTGGCCATCGGCCGGGCGCTCATGGCCCGCCCCAAGCTGCTCATGCTGGACGAGCCCTCGACCGGCCTCTCGCCCAAGCTGACCTGGTCGGTGCTCGACGCGGTGCGGACCATCCGCGACCGCGGCGTCGCCGTCCTGCTGGTCGAGCAGAACGCCGCGCAGGCGCTGCGGATGGCCGACCGGGCCTACGTCCTGGAGAGCGGTAGCTGCGTGCTCTCCGGCCCCGGACCGGAGCTCGCCGAGGACGACCGGGTGCGCAGCGCGTACCTCGGCCTGTGACGGCAGGAGCACCGGTGACGGCGGCGGCGGTCCGCTCGTCCGCCGACGAGGCGCGCGAGGCCACGCAGGCCCTCGGGCAGTGGGTCGCGGAGCTGCAGTGGGCCGACGTCCCGGCCGACGCACGCGAGCGGCTGTCGCTGGTGCTGCTGGACTCCCTCGGGGTCACGGTGCTGGGAGCCCGTCAGCCCGAGCAGCGGGCCCTCGTGGCCGCGTGGCGTCCCGGGGCCGGGCCGGCACCGCTGGTCGGCGGCGGGCTCAGCACGACGGTCGAGGCCGCCGCCTGGCTGAACGCGAGCGCGCTGGTGCGGCTCGAGCTCGACGAGGGCCACAAGTACGCCAAGGGGCATCCCGGGGCGCACGGGCTCCCCGCGGTCCTGGCGCTCGCGGCCGACCTGCACGCCTCCGGTCCGGACACCGCCGCGGCGCTGATGGCCGCGTACGAGGTGGCCGCCCGCTTCGGCCGGGCCACCCGGCTGCGCCCGGGCATGCACCCGCACGGCAGCTGGGGCGTCGCCGGGGCCGCCGCGGGGTGCGCCCGGCTGCTCGGCCTCGGGGCCGACCAGGTGGCCGCGGCCATCGACACCGGGGCGGGCATGCCCGTCGCCGGTCACTTCGACTCCGCCCTCGACGGCAACCCCGTCCGGGACGCGTGGATGTCGGCATCCAACGTCTCGGGGCTCGCCGCGGCCCGGATGGCCGCGGCCGGCATCGCCCGCAACACCGGGACGGCGGCCCGCTCGCTGGGGGAGCTGCTCGGCTCCTTCGACGCCGCCGTCCTGACCGAGGCACTGGGCGAGCGCTGGGACGTGCGGCACGGCTACTTCAAGCGGCACGCGTCGTGCTCGTTCACCCACCCGGTGGCCGACGCGGTGCTCCGGCTGCGCCCGGAGCTCGACGACCCGGCGGCGGTCGACGAGGTCGTCGTCGAGACGCACTCGCTGGCCGCGGGCCTGGACCGCACCTCCTGGGACTCGCGCCTGGGCGCGCTGTTCAGCGTGCCGTTCGTGGTGGCCGCCGCGCTGGTCCACGGGTCCGTCGACCCGGCGGCCTCGGCCGCCGACGCGCGCAGCGACGCCCGGGTCACCCGCCTCGCCGGCCGGGTCCGGGTGGTGCGGGCCGACGACCTGGACGCCCGGCTGCCCGACGAGCGCGCCGCCCGGGTGACCGTCCGGACCGCCGGGCGCGAGCTCGCGCTGGAGGTCCCCAACCCCGTGGGGGACGCCGCCTACCACCCGTTCGCCGAGGCCGAGGTCCTGGCGCTGCTGTCCGCCCTGCTCGCGGACGACGCGGTGGTGGCCACCGTCCGCGACGTCGCCGCCGGCCTGCCGGACGCCTCCGACGTCGCCCCGCTGCTCGGGCGGCTGGCCGGATGACCCGCCCGACCGACCCGTCCCTGAGGAGCTCCGTGCGCATCTTCGCCGTCACCCCGATCCACGTCCCCGCCGGGGAGCTGGCCCGCCGCCAGGCGCGCTACGACGCGCTGTGCCCACCGGGCCTGACCGTCGAGCTGCACGACATCGGGGTCGAGGCGCCGCACGCCCTGGACACCGAGCAGCAGGTGCGGGACAGCGAGGGCATGGTGACCGAGGCGCTGCGCCGGGCGCCGGACGAGGCCGACGCGCTGCTGCCCGACTGCGTGCTCGACCCGGGCGTGCCCGCGCTGGCCGGGCAGCTGGACCGCCCCGTCTTCGGCCTGCTGCGGACCAGCATGACGTGGAGCGCGCTCGCCGGGCGCTCCGTGGGTGCGGTGACCCGCAACCGGCCGATCGCCGACGAGCTCGCCCGGCAGGTCGACGTCTACGGCCTGGGCAGCTCCTTCACCGGCGTGGAGGTCCTGGACCTCGACGTCGACGCCATCCACCAGGCCGACCGCTGGGCCGCTTCGCTGGAGGCGGTGGTCGGCCGCATGGGCCGGGCCGGCGCCGGCGACCTGGTGAACGGCTGCAGCGCTGTCGACCTGCCGGCGGAGGCGGCGGCCTGGCCGGTGCGCGTGGTCGACCCGACCGCCCTGGCCCTCCGGCTGATCGCGGCGGGGGAGGCGGCGTGAGCGACACCGGACCCGACCTGGTCGTCGCGGGCGCCGGCGGCGGCCTGGCGGCCGCCCTGCGGGCGGCGCAGCACGGGCTGGACGTGCTGGTCGTCGAGGTCAGCGAGCACTTCCGCCGCGGCAACAACACCTCGATGTCGACGGCGATGATCCCGGGCGCCGGGTCCCGCTTCCAGCGCGAGGCCGGCATCGACGACTCGCCGGAGCTCTTCGTCGAGGACGTCCTGCGCAAGACGAAGGGGCAGGCCGACCAGCGGTTGGCGCGCACCCTCGCCGAGGTGAGCGCGCCGCTGGTCGAGTGGCTGGCCGACGACGTGGCCCTGCCGCTCGCGCTGGTCACCGACTTCCACTACCCCGGGCACAGCGCAGACCGCTGCCACACCATCGAGGGCCGGCACGGCACGGTCCTGCTCGACCACCTGGTCGCCGCGGTGAAGGCCGAGGAGCGGATCGACCTGCTCGTCCCGGCCAAGCTGGTGGACGTGCTCCTCGACGACGAGGGCCGGGTGCGCGCGGCGGTCATCGAGACGCCCGACGGCGCCACCGAGGAGGTCGAGACGCCGGCGGTGCTGCTGGCGACGAACGGCTACGGCGCCGACCGCGAGCTCGTCGGCCGCCACCTCCCGGAGATCGCCGACGCGGTCTACCACGGCAGCGAGGCCTCCCGCGGGGACGCGCTGCGCATCGGCACCGGGCTCGGGGCGGAGACCGCGTACCTCGACGCCTACCAGGGGCACGGCGCGCTGGCGGCCCGGTCCTCGACGCTGGTGGGCTGGGCGACGGTCATGCACGGGGCGGTGATCGTCGGGCAGGACGGGCGGCGCTTCGGGAACGAGACCTCCGGCTACTCCGAGTACGCCTCGGTCATCGCCCAGCAGCCCGGCGCGACGGCCTGGATCGTCCTGGACCAGCGGATCCACGACGCCTGCCTGCCCTTCACCGATTTCCGGCAGACGATCGAGGGCGGCGCCCTTGTGTGGGCCGACGACGTCGCCGGGCTGGCCGCGGCCACCGGGCTGCCCGCCGACGCGCTGGCCGACGAGCTCGCCGCCTCCGCCGCCCTGGCGCGCGGGGAGACCGACGACCGGTTCGGCCGGACCTTCTTCGAGGCCGAGCTCGCCCCGCCGCTGGCCGCCGTGCGCGTCGTGCCGGCGCTGTTCCACACCCAGGGCGGTCTCGTCGTCGACGAGCACGCCCGCGTCACCCGCACCGACGGCTCGGTCATCCCCGGGCTCTACGCGTCCGGTGGCGCTGCGGCCGGGATCTCCGGTCACGGCGCCGCCGGTTACCTGGCCGGCAACGGCCTGCTGCCCGCACTGGGCCTGGCCTACCTGGCCGCCGACCACGTGGCCGCCGGCCGCGGGGCGTCGGCTCCCGGGCACGCCGCCATCACCTCCGAGGAAGGAACCGCATGACCCGCCTCCAGACCCTTGTGAAGAACGTGACGGTCGTCCGACCGGACGTTCCCGGCGCCGAGGACGGCGAGGCCCTCGACCTCGGCGTCGTCGACGGGAAGTTCGTCCGGGTCGAGCGCGACATCCCCGCGGCGGACGCGGACGTGGTCGTGGACGGCCGTGGCCGGGTGGCCTTCCCCGGCGTGGTCGACGCCCACCAGCACTGGGGCATCTACAACCCGCTGGGCGAGGACGCGGAGACCGAGAGCCGGGCCAGCGCCCAGGGCGGCGTCACCACCGGGCTGACCTACATGCGCACCGGGCAGTACTACCTGAACGAGGGCGGGCCGTACCGCGAGTTCTTCCCGAAGGTGCTGGCCGCCTCCGAGGGTCGCTCCTACATCGACTACGCGTTCCACCTGGCGCCGATGTCGAAGCAGCACATCGGTGAGATCCCGGCGCTGATCGAGGAGTTCGGCGTCACCTCGTTCAAGATCTTCATGTTCTACGGCGGGCACGGCCTGCACGGCGCCTCGTCCGACCAGAGCTCGTTCCTGATGATCCCGCCGGACGAGCGCTACGACCTGGCGCACTTCGAGTTCGTCATGCGCGGCATCCAGGAGGCGCGCGAGAAGCTGGCCGAGCACGCGCCGCACGTCTCGCTGTCCCTGCACTGCGAGACGGCGGAGATCATGACCGCCTACACCAAGCTGGTGCAGGCCGAGGGCACCCTGCAGGGGCTGGCCGCGTACAGCGCCTCGCGGCCGCCGCACTCCGAGGGCCTGGCGATCACGATCGCGTCCTTCCTGGCCGACGAGACGCAGCTGCCGAGCATCAACCTGCTGCACCTGTCCTCGCGCAAGGCCCTGACCGCCGCCCTGCGGATGGCGAAGGTCTTCCCGCACGTGGACTTCCGCCGCGAGGTCACGATCGGGCACCTGCTGGCCGACATCGACACCGCCCACGGGCTCGGCGGCAAGGTGAACCCGCCGCTGCGGCCGCGGGAGGACGTCGAGGCGCTGTGGGAGCACCTGCTCGCCGGCGACATCGACTGGGTCGTCAGCGACCACGCCTGCTGCAAGGACGAGAAGAAGTTCGGCGAGCCGCGGGACGACATCTTCGCGGCGAAGTCCGGCTTCGGCGGGGCGGAGTACCTGCTCCCGGGCCTGGTGAGCGAGGGGCGTCGCCGTGGCCTGTCCTACCGGCGGATCGCCGAGCTCACGTCCTGGAACCCGGCCCAGCGGTACGGGCTGCCGGGCAAGGGGACCATCGGGGTCGGGTACGACGCCGACTTCTGCCTGGTCGACCCGTCGGCGACCTGGACCGTGCAGGCCGAGAAGTCGGAGTCGACCCAGGAGTACACGCCCTTCGAGGGCTTCGAGCTCGGGGCCCGGGTGACCGACACCTGGGTGCGCGGCAACCAGGTGCTCGCCGACGGCTCCGTCACCGGCCGGCCGGCCGGCCGCTACCTGCACCGCCCGTACACCCGCTGACCGCAGCACGCCCCGCCGGCGATGCCCGGATCCCCGCACGGGGGTCCGGGCATCGCCGCGTCCGGGGCTGCGTGACGAGGGTTACCGTTGCAGACCGCAACCAAGTGGGCGTATGGTTTCGGTCTACAAGCAGTTGCACCCCTAGGACGTCGTCATGCCCCCCACCCCCGCCACCCGGGAACGCCTCGTGGCGAGCGTCGCCCAGCTCATCCGTGCCGGACGGCACCTGAGCTCGCGCGCCGCCGCCCAGCTGCACGGCGACCTGCCGTCGTTCGGCTGGCCCCTGCTCCTCCCGCTCGAGCGCGACGGCGACCTGCGCTGCAGCGCCCTGGCCGGCCTGGCCGGCATCGACGCCTCCGTCGCCAGCCGGCAGCTGGCCGCCCTGGAACGGGCCGGCTACCTGCTCCGCCGCCCGGATCCGCGCGACGGCCGGGCCACCCTCTTCCACCTCACCGACCGGGGGGCCGACGCGCTGGCCACCTCGCGCGCGCTCCGGTCGGAGTGGGCGCAGACCGCCCTCGGCGACTGGGACGAGGACGACGCGCAGCGCCTCGCCGGCCTGCTCGAGCGACTGGTCGGGGACCTCGACGTCGCGGGCACCCACCCGCGCCCGGTCCCCGCGGCGGCCGTCGGATGACCGCCCGGCCCCCGCGCCCTCCCCAGCCCGCACCAGCACCGTCCAGGAGTTCCGTGAGCACCGTCCAGACCGCAGCCGCCGAGGCGCCCGTCGAGCAGCAGGGGAGGATGACGCACCGCCAGGTGCTGGAGGCGCTCTCCGGCATGTTGCTGGCGATGTTCGTGGCGTTCCTGTCCTCGACAGTCGTCTCCAACGCGCTGCCGACGATCATCACCGAGCTGCGGGGCACGCAGAACCAGTACACCTGGGTGATCACGGCGACCCTGCTGGCGTCCACGGCGTCCACGCCCATCTGGGGCAAGCTCTCGGACCTGTTCAGCAAGAAGCTGCTGATCCAGCTGTCGATCGTCATCTTCATCGTCGGGTCGATGCTGGCCGGGCTCGCCCAGTCGGTGGACACCCTGATCGCCTGGCGGGTGCTCCAGGGCCTGGGTCTCGGCGGCCTGCAGGCGCTGGTGCAGATCGCGATGGCCGCGATGATCAGCCCGCGCGAGCGCGGCCGCTACTCCGGTCTCCTGGGTGGGGTCATGGCGGTCGCGACCGTCGGCGGCCCGCTGCTCGGCGGCCTGCTGGTCGACACCAGCTGGCTCGGCTGGCGCTGGTGCTTCTACGTCGGCGTGCCGTTCGCCGCCGTCGCCCTGGTGCTGCTGCAGCGCACGCTGAACCTGCCGGTCACCAAGCGGGACGTGACGATCGACTACCTCGGTGCCGCGTTCCTCACCGCCGGCGTCTCCGGGCTGCTCATCTGGGTCACCCTGGCCGGCGGCAGCTTCGGGTGGGCCTCCGTGGAGACGGCGTTCTTCCTCGGGGGTTCGGTGCTCGCGATCGTGGCCTTCCTGGTCACCGAGGTGCGCGCCGCGGAGCCGATCGTGCCGCTGCGGCTCTTCCGGGACCGCACGACCACCCTGGCGATCATCGCCAGCGTCGCCGTCGGCGTCGCGATGTTCGGCTCGACGGTCTTCCTGGGCCAGTACCTGCAGATCTCCCGCGGCTACTCACCCACCGAGGCCGGCCTGCTGACGATCCCGATGGTCGGCGGCCTGCTGATCTCCTCCACCGTGTCCGGGCTGCTGATCACCCGGTTCGGTCGCTGGAAGGTCTTCCTCGCGGCGGGCTCGATCCTCGTCGTGACCGGCTTCGGGCTGCTCGCCACCATCGACCACGAGACCGACATGGTGCTGCTGAGCGGCTTCCTCTTCGTGCTCGGCACCGGGATCGGCATGAGCATGCAGAACCTCGTGCTGGCGGTGCAGAACACCGTCGCCGCGAGCGACCTGGGGGCGGCCAGCTCCGCGGTGGCCTTCTTCCGCAGCCTCGGCGGCACGGTCGGCGTCTCGGTGCTCGGCGCGGTGCTGAGCAACCACGTCGCCGACCTGATCCGGGGTGGCCTGGCCGGCATCCCCGGTGCGGCCGAGGCCGCCGCCGCGGGCGGCGGTGACATCGGCCTGGCGAACCTCGCGGATGCGCCGGCCCCGATCCAGGACCTCATCCGCGTCTCCTACGGGGACGCGACCGGCCGGGTCTTCCTGATCTCGGCCGTCGTGGCGGTCGTCGCCGTCCTCGCCGTGCTGTTCATCCGCGAGGTCGCGCTGCGCACCGACACCGGCGACGAGCGCCAGGCGGCCGAGCGGTCGGCTCCGGTCCGCATCGACACCGACGCCATCGAGGGCCGGGACGCCGACGGCGGGCGCACCGGCGAGCCGGTGCGTGCCGGCTCCGGGCCCGCCGTCCGCTGAGCGGATCCCCCGGACGCCGACGACGGCCCGCCTCCCGAGCGGGAGGCGGGCCGTCGTCGGATCAGCCGGAGGTCAGCCCTCCAGCGCGGCGTCCAGGGTGATCTCGGTGCCGGTCAGGGCCTTGCTCACCGGGCAGCCGGCCTTCGCGGCCTGCGCGGCCTTGTCGAAGCCGCCGGCGTCGAGGCCCTCGACCTCGCCCCGCACGGTCAGCGTGATGCCGGTGATGGCCGGGGCCCCGTCCCGCTGGCCGAGCGTCACGTCGGCGGAGACCTCGAGGGACTGCGGCGTGCCGCCGGCCTTGCCGATCTCGCTGGACAGCGCCATCGCGAAGCAGGCCGAGTGGGCCGCGGCGATGAGCTCCTCGGGGCTCGTGGTGCCCCCGGCCTCGTCGGCGGTGCGCTTGGGGAAGGACACCTCGTAGGTGCCGACCTTCGAGCTGGAGAGCTCGACCTGTCCCGAGCCCTCCTGGAGGGTGCCGTTCCAGGCGGTGCGAGCGGTACGAGTGGGCATGTGCGCCCCTTCCGGGCCGTGGCCGCCTCTGGCTCGGGCGGCGCCGTGGGCGTCCTCCTACCCGCCCGGCGGCAGCCCTACCGTCCGGCCTCGGCTGCGTCCCCGGTGGCCGCGGTGCCGTTGACCCGGTCGGTGAGCAGCCGGAGCCGGGACTTCAGGTCGTCGAACTCGCCTGCGTCGAAGCCGATCGCGCCGATCATCTCCTCGGAGATGGCCTCGGCCTTGTCCTGCATCGCCCGCCCGGCGTCGGTGAGGGCGATCGCGACCGACCGCTCGTCCTCGACCCGGCGGTGCCGGGTGACCAGCCCGGCGGCGGTGAGCCGCTTGAGCAGGGGCGACAGGGTGCCGCTGTCCAGGGCGAGCCGGGAGCCCAGCTGGCCGACCGTCTGGTTGTCCTGCTCCCAGAGCAGCAGCATGACCAGGTACTGCGGATAGGTCAGACCGATCGCATCGAGCATGGGGCGGTACCGCGCGGTCACGGCCCGGGAGGCTGCGTACAGGGCGAAGCACAGCTGGTCGTCGAGCGCCGCGCTCGGAGCCGGCAGAGCGGTCATGCCCCGAGTCTAGGGGGCGGCGCCGCGGACGTCGGGACCTTATGCCCTTGTCCGGCCCGGACGAGGCGGGTCCGGGGACGGAGGGCGGCGTGCGGGAAGGTCCGCCGACCTGGCAGAGTTGAGCGAAACAGACTCAACCCCTGGATCGTTGCAGCAGGACAGACGCCGGCCACGGACGGACGGCGTGCCGAAGACAGGAAAGGACGTGCGCCGCAGCATGGAGAGCAAGCTCACGACCCGTTCGCAGGAGGCCGTCGCCGGTGCCCAGCGCCTGGCCGTCGGCCGGGGTCAGGCGGCCCTCGAGCCGCTGCACCTGCTCGTCGCCCTGCTGGAGCAGACCGACGGCATCGCCGGCCCGCTGCTGACCGCGGTCGGCGCCGACCCCGTCGACGTGCGCAGCAAGGCCGACGCGGCCCTGCGCCGGATGCCCAGCGTCAGCGGATCGACGGTGTCCGCCCCCTCCCCGTCGCGGGAGTTCCTGCGCGTGATCAACGCCGCGGGGGAGCAGGCGAGCGCGCTCGGTGACGAGTACGTCTCCACCGAGCACCTGCTGGTCGGCCTGGCCGGCTCCGAGGGCGAGGCGGGGGCCGTGCTGACCGGCTCCGGAGCCACGCGCGAGGCGCTGGTGGCGGCCTTCCGCACCGTCCGCGGCAACCGCAAGGTGACGACGGCCGATCCCGAGAGCACCTTCCAGGCGCTGGAGAAGTACGCCGTCGACCTCACCGAGCGGGCCCGAGAGGGGAAGATCGACCCGGTCATCGGCCGGGACACCGAGATCCGCCGCGTGGTGCAGGTCCTCTCGCGGCGGACCAAGAACAACCCGGTGCTCATCGGCGAGCCCGGCGTCGGCAAGACGGCGATCGTCGAGGGCCTGGCCCAGCGGATCGTCGCCGGCGACGTGCCCGAGAGCCTCAAGGGCAAGCGGCTGATGGCCCTGGACCTGGGCGCGATGGTGGCCGGTGCCAAGTACCGCGGTGAGTTCGAGGAGCGGCTGAAGGCCGTGCTCCAGGAGATCACCGAGGCCGAGGGCCAGGTCGTCACCTTCATCGACGAGCTGCACACCATCGTCGGGGCCGGCGCGACCGGCGACTCCGCCATGGACGCCGGCAACATGATCAAGCCGATGCTCGCCCGCGGTGAGCTGCGCATGGTCGGGGCGACGACCCTGGACGAGTACCGGGAGCACATCGAGAAGGACCCGGCCCTGGAGCGCCGCTTCCAGCAGGTCTACGTCGGCGAGCCGTCGGTCGAGGACACCATCGGCATCCTCCGCGGGCTCAAGGAGCGCTACGAGGTGCACCACGGTGTCCGGATCACCGACGGCGCGATCGTCGCCGCGGCGACCCTGTCGGACCGGTACGTCACCTCGCGGTTCCTGCCCGACAAGGCCATCGACCTGGTCGACGAGGCCGCCAGCCGGCTGCGGATGGAGATCGACAGCCGCCCCGTCGAGGTGGACGAGGTGGAGCGCGCCGTCCGCCGGCTGGAGATCGAGGAGATGGCGCTGGGCAAGGAGGACGACCCGTCGTCCCTCGAGCGGCTGGCCGCGCTCCGCGACGACCTCGCCGACAAGCGCGAGGAGCTCGCCGAGCTGACCGCCCGCTGGCAGCAGGACAAGTCCGCCATCGGCCGCATCCAGGCCATCAAGGAGGAGTTGGAGCGGCTGCGGCTCGAGGCGGAGCGGGCCGAGCGCGACGGCGACCTCGCCCGCGTGGCCGAGCTTCGCTACGGCCGGCTGCCGCAGCTGGAGAAGTCCCTGACCGAGGCCGAGCAGTCGGTCGAGACGGGCGACTCCATGCTCAAGGAGGAGGTCGGGCCCGACGACATCGCCGAGGTGGTGCAGGCCTGGACCGGCATCCCCGCGGGCCGGCTGCTGGAGGGCGAGACGCAGAAGCTGCTGCGCATGGAGGAGGGGCTGGGCGGACGGGTCGTCGGCCAGCCCGACGCCGTGCGGGCCGTGGCCGACGCGGTGCGCCGGGCGCGCTCCGGGGTCGCCGACCCCGACCGGCCCACCGGCTCGTTCCTGTTCCTCGGACCGACGGGTGTCGGCAAGACCGAGCTGGCCAAGGCGCTGGCGGAGTTCCTGTTCGACGACGAGCGCGCCATGGTGCGCGTCGACATGAGCGAGTACTCCGAGAAGCACTCGGTGGCCCGGCTGGTCGGCGCGCCCCCCGGCTACGTCGGCTACGAGGCGGGCGGGCAGCTCACCGAGGCGGTCCGGCGCCGTCCGTACACCGTCGTCCTGCTGGACGAGGTGGAGAAGGCGCACCCCGACGTCTTCGACGTCCTGCTGCAGGTGCTCGACGACGGCCGGCTGACCGACGGCCAGGGCCGGACGGTGGATTTCCGGAACACCATCCTGATCCTGACGTCGAACCTCGGCTCGCAGATCATCGCCGACCAGTCGGTGCCCGAGGACCGGCGGCGCGACGCGGTGCTCGAGGTGGTGCGGTCGCACTTCAAGCCGGAGTTCCTCAACCGGCTCGACGACGTGGTGGTCTTCCGGGCGCTCGGCACCGACGAGCTCGCCGGGATCGTCGACATCCAGGTGGGCGTCCTGGCCCGCCGGCTGGCCGCCCGCCGGCTGACCCTCGGCGTCACCGACGCGGCCCGCGAGTGGCTGGCGCTGAACGGGTTCGACCCGGTCTACGGGGCCCGGCCGCTTCGCCGGCTGGTGCAGTCGGCGATCGGTGACCAGCTGGCCAGGGCGCTGCTCGCCGGGGACATCCGGGACGGCGACGAGGTCGTCGTCGACTGGCCGGCCGACGAGCCGGACGCCGGCCTGCGGGTCACCCGCGGCTGAGGACGGGCGCGGGGCCGCTCCCGAGGGGGTGGCCCCGCGCGCCCCGCTGGTCCCGGGTGCCGCCGTCGGCCATGATCGCGACGACCACGGGGATCGAGGGACGGAGGCGCGATGACGGCGGGCCAGGGCGACCAGGAGGGCCAGCAGGGCCGGCCCGAGGAGCAGGGCGGGCAGCAGCCCGGCTGGCCTCCTCCGCCGCCGCAGGGCCAGCCGCCCTACGGACCCGGCCCCTACGGCCAGGGCCCCTACGGCCAGGGTCCGCAGGGTCACGGGCCCCAGGGGCAGGGTCAGCACCCGTACGGGCAGCAGCCGTACGGCTACGCGCCCGCCCCGGCCGCCCCGACCGGCTGGGGCCCTGACGCCCCGGCGCCCATGGAGCGCCCGCTGACGGTGCGCGCCGGGATCGGTGCCTTCCTGGCCGCGCTGGTGCTCAGCGCCGTCGGCAGCGCCGCCATGCTGCTGAACTGGGACGAGGTACTCGACTGGGCGCTCGCCCAGGAGGGGGCGGGTCTCGACGACCCCCAGCTGGAAGGCATGGACGTCGAGCAGTTCGCCGAGCTGGTCCTGCAGATCAGCATCGCCGTCGGGGTGGTGATGCTCCTCCTCCAGGCGCTGTTCCTCTGGTTCGCCTGGACCGGGCGCAACTGGGCCCGGATCGTGCTGTGGGTGCTGGGCGGGCTGATGCTGCTGTTCGCACCCTTCAGTGCCGGAGGCACCGGGCCGCTGCCGTTCGTGACCACGCTGACGTGGTTCCAGATCGCGCTCACCGCGGTCGGTGTCGTGCTGCTCGCGGCGAAGGCGTCCAACGACTGGTACCGCTACCGCAAGTGGCAGTTCGCGACCGGGCAGCGCTGATCAGGCGGTCGTCGCCCCTCCGTCGCGCCCGGCCGCCAGCCAGTCGCGCGTCGTGCGCGCCACCAGGCTGGTCGCGGCCGCGACGGACAGGACCAGGAGCAGCAGCGAGACGACGGTGACCCCACCGGCGGACAGGATCGCCGACACCAGGAGCAGGGCGAGCACGACCGACCCCGCCAGGCCGGTCCAGCGCGCCCAGGACCGGCGGGTGGCCAGCCCCCACGCCGAGACGGCGTACACCAGCCCGATGAACCCCGGGGCCGTGGTGTTGATGACCAGGTAGCGCTGGGCCTCCTCCTCGGTCAGGCCGGCCTCGGTGAGCGCCCTGACCAGGCCGTCCCACCCGAGCAGGGACACGATCACGTACAGCAGGATCAGGACGGCGAGGGCGGCCAGCAGGGCGACGGCCACCCGGACCGACGGCGGCTTGTCGGGGGTCGGGGGGCCGCTGGCGGGACGGGGGAGGGGAGAGGCCGGCACCGGCCCAGCCTGGCAGATCCGCCCGCCCGCGCCGGAGCGGCGCAGGGGCCGACGTCGAGGATTCCCCGGTTCGGGCGGATCCGGATGCGGACCCGGCCGAGAATGACCGTCGGGAGACCGGCGTCGCACGCACGAAGGACAGGAGCACCACCATGAACCGCACGCTCACCCGCGGCGTCCTGCGCACCGCCGTCGCCACCCTGACGATCACGCTCGCCGGCTGCGGCTCCGACGACCCCGCCGGGAGCAGTGCCACGCCCGACGCCGGCTCCGCGGCACCGGAGAGCTCGGTGGTGCCCGCCTCCGCCGAGCCGTTCGGCGAGAGCTGCGCGGCGGTGTTCCCCGAGGGGCCGGGCAGCTTCGCGGGCATGGGCGCCGACCCGGTCGCCACCGCGGCCGGCACCACCCCGGCGCTGTCGGCCCTGACCCAGGCCGTCCAGGCCGCCAGCCTGGTCGAGACCCTGAACACCACCGACGACATCACCGTGCTCGCGCCGGTGAACGGGGCGTTCGACGCCGTCCCGCCCGAGGTGCTCGGCCCGTTGCTGGCCGACACCGCGCAGCTCACCGCGGTGCTGACCCACCACGTCATCCCCGGCCGCCTGGCCCCGGAGGAGCTGGCGGGCACGCACATCACGGCGAGCAACGACCAGGTGACCATCGCGGGCTCCGGACAGGACTTCGCCATCGCCGCGGAGGCCACCGTCCCGGGCCAGGCGGAGGCCTCGGTGATCTGCGGCAACCTGCAGACCGCCAACGCCACCGTCTACCTCATCGACCAGGTGCTCGCCCCCACCGCCTGATCGTCGAGCCGGCCGCCGCCCGAGCGGGTTGCGGCGACGTGCCGCGATCCCGGCCCTCAGTAGGGTCGGGCGCATGACGGCTGCCCCGACCCTGCCCGACCGCGACCGGCTGCTCCAGCTCATCGTCGACCTCGCCGTGGTGCACGGGAAGGTCACGCTCTCCTCGGGGCAGGAGGCCGACTGGTACATCGACATGCGCCGGCTGACGCTGCACCACGAGGGTGCCCCGCTGGTCGGCCGGGTGATGCGCCAGCTCACCGGCGACCTGCGCTACGACGTCGTCGGCGGGCTCACCCTGGGCGCGGACCCGGTGGCCGCGGCCATGCTGCACGCCGCGGCGGCGGGCGAGGGCTTCCTCGACGCCTGCGTCGTCCGGAAGGCGGGCAAGGCGCACGGCCTGCAGCGCCGCATCGAGGGGCCCGAGGTCGACGGCCGCGCCGTCCTCGTCGTCGAGGACGTCTCCACGACCGGCGGGAGCCCGCTGGCCGCTGCGGAGGCGCTCCAGGAGGCCGGCGCCGAGGTGGTGGCGGTCGCGGTGATCGTCGACCGCGGCGGCCGCGCGGCGGTGGAGGAGGCCGGCTTCGAGTACCGGGCCGCCTTCACCCTCGCCGACCTCGGCCTCGCCTGACCCCCGTGATGATCAGGTGACCTGATCGTCTGCGGTCCTGGCTCACCACCGGTGCTGAGCCAGGACCCGGAATGATCAGGTGACCTGATCATCCTTGCGGTGGCTACGGTGTGACGGTGACCACGACGACGGCGACGTGGCTCGCCGAGCTGACCGACGCGCTGGGCGCCGACGGCGTCCGCACCGATCCCGATGTCACCGC
This sequence comes from Blastococcus sp. SYSU DS0619, assembly GCF_054051035.1. Classification (NCBI taxonomy): domain Bacteria; kingdom Bacillati; phylum Actinomycetota; class Actinomycetes; order Geodermatophilales; family Geodermatophilaceae; genus Blastococcus; species Blastococcus sp. SYSU DS0619. The sequence continues at coordinate 437,972 of NZ_JBJHAM010000001.1, forward strand.
CGGCTACGCGCGCGACCAGGCGATGCTGGCGCCCGCCGGCACCCCGGCCGCCGTGGTCTTCCCCCGGCGCACCGAGGACGTCGTCACCGTCATGCGGGTGGCGGCGCGGCACGGGATCCCGGTGGTGCCGCGCGGGGCCGGGTCGGGGCTGGCCGGGGCCAGCAACGCCGTCGACGGCGGCATCACCGTGGTGATGACCCGCATGGACGCCGTCCTGGAGGTCTCCCCGGCCGACCGGCTGGCCGTCGTCCAGCCCGGCGTGGTGAACAAGCAACTGCGCGACGCCGTCGCCGGGGCGGGGCTGTTCTACCCCCCGGACCCGTCGAGCTACGACTGGTGCACGATCGGCGGCAACCTCTCCACGAACTCCGGTGGGCTGTGCTGCGTGAAGTACGGCGTCACCACCGACTACGTGCTCGGCCTGGAGGTCGTGCTCGCCGACGGGCGGGTGCTGCGCACCGGGCGGCGCACCGTCAAGGGGGTGGCCGGCTACGACCTGGCGCGGCTGTTCGTCGGCGCGGAGGGGACGCTCGGGATCATCACCGAGGCGACCCTGGCGCTGCGCCCGGCGCCGCAGCGCCCGGTCACCCTGGCCGCCACCTTCGCCACGACGGCGCAGACCGGGCAGGTCGTCGAGCGGGTGGTCACCGCGGGGCTGGTGCCCAGCCTCATGGAGGTCATGGACAACACCTGCATCCGCGCCGTCGACGACCTCCTGAAGGCCGATCTGGACCGCAGCGCGCACGCCCTGCTCGTCGCCCAGTCCGACGCCGGGGGCGCGGCCGCCGCGGCGGAGATCGCCGCGCTCGCCGAGCTGTGCCGCGAGGCCGGCGCGGAGTTCGTGCACACCACCGAGGACCAGGCCGAGGGGGACCTGCTGCTCGCCGCCCGGCGGATGGCGCTGCCGGCCCTGGCGCAGCTCGGCAGCACCCTGATCGACGACGTCGCCGTGCCGCGGTCACGGATCGCCGCGTTCCTCGACGGCTGCGACGCCATCGCCGCGGCCCGCCGGTTGGTGATCGGCGTCGTCGGCCATGCCGGCGACGGCAACATGCACCCGACCGTCGTCTTCGACCCGGCCGACGACGACCAGCGGGCACGGGCGTTCGGCGCCTTCGACGACATCCTCGAGCTCGGGCTGGCCCTCGGCGGCACGATCACCGGCGAGCACGGGGTGGGCGTGCTCAAGGTCGACTGGCTGGAGCGCGAGATCGGCCCGGTGGCCCTGGACGTGCACCGCTCGATCAAGTCCGCGCTCGACCCGGCCGGCCTGCTGAACCCGGGCACGGTGTTCCGCAGCACGCCGGTGGGTGCCACGCTGGGGCGATGAGCAGGGAACGGTTCCTCGTCATCGGGGGCGACGCGGCGGGCATGTCGGCGGCGGCCCAGGCCCGCCGGCTGCGGAAGGCCGACGACCTGGAGATCGTCGTCCTGGAGCAGGGCGACGTCATCTCCTACTCCGCCTGCGGCATCCCGTACTGGGTGGGTGGGCAGATCGAGGACCGGGACGACCTGATCGCCCGGACGCCGGCGGAGTTCGCCGCCCGGGACATCACGGTGCACACCGGCACCCGGGCGGTCGAGATCGACGCCGGCGCCGGGAAGGTCGTCACCGACAGCGGCGAGCGGATCGGCTACGACCGGCTGCTCGTGGCCACCGGGGGGCGCCCGAACCGCCCGCCCATCCCCGGCCTGGACGCCCCGGGCGTCTTCGGCGTCCACCGGCTCGACGACGGCGCCGCCATCCGGGCCGCCCTGGACGCCGGGCCGCGCCGCGCGCTGGTGCTGGGCGGCGGCTACATCGGGCTGGAGATGGCCGAGGCCCTGCAGCGGCGCGGGCTGGAGATCACCGTCGTCCTCGCCGACCCGCTGCCGATGCAGCTGCTGGACAGCGACATGGCCGAGCGGGTGTGCGCCGGCATGGGCGCCATGGGCATGGAGATGCATCCCGACCAGGCGGTCCGCGAGATCCTGGTGGACGAGTCCGGCCGCGCGCGGGGCGTGCGCACCGACGCCGGCAGCTACGACGCCGACCTCGTCGTGCTGGGCCTGGGGATGGGCCCCGAGGTGGCGCTGGCCGAGCAGTCCGGCATCCGGCTGGGCACCACCGGCGCCATCGCCGTCGACCGCACGCAGCGCACCCGCTCGCACCCGGAGATCTACGCCGCCGGCGACTGCTCCCAGACGTTCCACCGGGTCACCGGCGAGGCCACCCACATCGCGCTGGGCACCCACGCGAACAAGCAGGGCCGGGTGGCCGGCTCGGTCATCGGCGGGCGCGCGGCTCGCTTCGCCGGGGTCCTGGGCACCGCCCTGACCAAGGTGGGCGACCTGGAGATCGGCCGCACCGGGCTGTGCACCACCGAGGCCGAGCAGGCCGGCTTCGACTACCGCACCGACACGATCGAGGCGACGACGAAGGCCGGGTACCACCCCGGCGCCGAGGAGATCGCGATCAAGCTGCTCAGCGAGGCCGGGTCGGGGCGGTTGATCGGTGCCCAGATCGTCGGCGGCCCCGGCTCGGGCAAGCGGATCGACGTGCTGGCCGCCGCCATCTGGGCGGGCATGACCGCCGAGGACCTGGCCGGCTCCGACCTCTCCTACGCGCCGCCGTTCTCGCCGACCTACGACCCGGTGGTCGTCGCCGCCCGGGTGGTCAGCCGCATCGAGCAGGGCTGAGCGGTGCCCGACCGCGTGCTGCCGCCGGCCGACGTGCGCGACGCGGACTGGTACGGCGAGGACCTCACCGGCCGGGAGCACACGGGCGTCACCTTCAGCGCGGTCGACCTCACCGAGGCCACCGGCACCGGGGTCGCCTTCACCGACTGCGCGTTCTCCGACTGCCGGTTCGCCCTGGTCGAGCTCACCGACGCCGCCTTCGCGAACTGCACCTTCACCGGCTGCTCGTTCTTCTCCGCGGCCCTCGCCGACTGCAAGCTCGTGGGGGCCGTGTTCGACCGGTGCTCCTTCGACCAGCTGACCGTCGAGGGCGGGGACTGGTCCTTCGCCGTCCTGCCCGGCGCCGACCTGCGGCGGGCGTCCTTCCGCGGCACCCGGCTGCGGGAGGCGGATCTCAGCGCGGTGCGGGCCGCCGGCGCCACGCTCCGCGACCTCGACCTGTCCGGGGCGGAGCTGCACGAGGCCGACCTCACCGGCGCGGACCTGCGCGGCAGCCACCTCCCGGCGTTCGACCCGCGCGAACTCCGGCTGACCGGGGCGCGGATCGACCTGGCACAGGCGGTGCAGGTCGCCACCGCGCTCGGGCTCCGGGTGGGGGACGACCCGGCGGACCAGCCGGCACGGAGGGGCCGGGCGTGACCACCGCGCCGGCGGGGCCCGAGCGCGTGTCGCCCGGTCGGGGCCTGCCGCGGCCCGCGGTGTGGCGGCGGGAGGGCGCGGCGGGATACTGATCGCCGTCGTCAGCACGTACAGCGCAGTACAGCCGCAACCGATGCGAGGAGTGCACCGCATGCCCATCGCCACCCCTGAGGTCTACGCCGACATGATCAGCCGGGCGAAGGAGAGCGGGTTCGCCTACCCGGCGATCAACTGCACCTCGTCGGAGACGATCAACGCGGCGCTGCGCGGCTTCGCCGACGCCGGCAGCGACGGGATCATCCAGTTCTCCACCGGGGGCGCCGAGTTCGGCTCGGGCACCCGGGTGAAGGACATGGTCACCGGCGCGGTGGCGCTGGCCGAGTTCGCGCACGTGGTGGCCGAGAAGTACCCGGTCAACGTCGCGCTGCACACCGACCACTGCCCGAAGGACAAGCTCGACAACTACGTCCGGCCGCTGATCGCCCTGTCGAAGGACCGGGTGGACGCCGGCCAGGAGCCGCTGTTCCAGTCGCACATGTGGGACGGCTCGGCGATCGAGCTGGGTGAGAACCTGGACATCGCCGAGGACCTGATGGAGAAGTCCGCGGCGGCGAAGATCGTCCTGGAACTCGAGATCGGCATCGTCGGCGGTGAGGAGGACGGCGTCGTCGCCGAGATCAACGAGAAGCTCTACACCGCCGACGGCGACTTCCTGCGCACCGCGCAGCAGCTCGGCCTGGGGGAGCGCGGCGTCTACCTGCTCGCCGCCACCTTCGGCAACGTGCACGGGGTCTACAAGCCCGGCAACGTCAAGCTGCGGCCCGACGTGCTGGAGCGCGGCCAGGCGCTGGTGGCGAAGGAGTTCGGGCTGGGCGAGGGCGCCAAGCCGTTCAACCTGGTCTTCCACGGCGGCTCGGGCTCGGCCGAGTCGGAGATCCGCGAGGCGATCTCCTACGGCGTCGTCAAGATGAACGTCGACACCGACACCCAGTACGCCTTCACCCGCCCGATCGCCGGCCACATGTTCAGCAACTACGACGGCGTGCTGAAGGTCGACGGCGAGGTCGGCAACAAGAAGGCCTACGACCCGCGCGGCTACCTCAAGGCCGCGGAGACCAGCATGGCCGCCCGCGTCGTGGAGGCCTGCGAGCACCTCCTGTCCGCCGGCCAGTCGCAGGGGGCGTGACCGCATGAGCCACTCCCACGGCAACCTGCTGGGCGAGCCGCCGGCCACCCTGCTTCCCCCGACCCCGGAGGCCGACGCCGAACTCGCCGAGGGGGCCACGCTGGCGGAGGTCGCGGCGCACCACCCGACGGTGAGCGCGGTCTGGGCCGGCCTCGCCGAGGAGGCGCTGCACCGCACCGAACGGCTGCTCGGCGACACCATCCAGGCCTACGCCTACGCCCGTACCGGTTACCACCGCGGCCTGGACGCGCTGCGCCGCAACGGCTGGAAGGGCTACGGCCCGGTGCCGTGGTCGCACGAGCCCAACCGCGGGTTCCTGCGCTGCGTCATCGTGCTGGCGGCGGCGGCCGAGGCGATCGGTGAGACCGCGGAGGCCGAGCGGTGCACCCAGCTCCTGCGCGACTGCGATCCGACGTTGACCATCTGATTGCTCACCATCGGTAACGGGCGGTCCGCGCTCAGCGGGCCGCCCGTCCGCGTCCTACCAGCACTTTCCGGCGCCGGGGTTTGGATCATGCCCTGATCGATCACTACTGAGCGTGCACGGCGCCGGGACCGGCGCCCGGAAGAGGAGACGTACTGATGCTGGAAACCCTGCTCTGGATCCTCGCCGTCGTCCTGGTGGTCGCCGGGGTCGTGGCGATCATCCGCAAGGAGATCGTCTGGGGGATCGTGCTCATCGTCGTCGGCCTGCTGGTGGGCCCGGGCGGCGTGAGCCTCTTCACCGGCTGACCGGCTCCGGGCCCCTGCCGACGGTGGGGGCCCGGAGAGGCTCAGCGCTCGCCGAGCTCCGGGTGGAGCGCGGTGAGCGCGTCGGTCAGCGTGGTCAGCTGGTCGCCGCCGGCCATCAGGGCGGTGAGGACGTCGGCGTCGACGTCGTCCCGCGTGAGGTTGCCGGCCACCTGGCCGTGCGCCAGGAGCAGGAAACGGTCGCCGATGAGGTGGGCGTAGCGCGGGTTGTTGGTGACGACGACGACCGCCAGCCCCTGGGCCCGCGCGGCGAGGATCGACTGCCCGAACAGCGTCTGCCGGGCCACCGTCATGGGCGTCACGGGCTCGTCGATGACCAGCGCCCGGGCGCCGAAGTGCAGGGCGCGGGCGACGGCGAGGCTCTGCCGCTCGCCGGCCTGCAGGGAGCTGGCCGGCTGGTCGGGGTCGAGCCCGGTGACGCCGACCCGGGCCATGGCCCGAGCGGTCGTCTCGCGGGCGCCGTCCAGGTCCAGCCGGCGCAGCGGCCACACCCCGCGGGTGGGCTCGGCGCCGAGGAAGAAGTTCCGCCAGACCGACAGCAGCGGGGCGACGGCGAGGTCCTGCCAGACGGTCGCGATCCCCACCTCGCGCGCCTGCCGGGGTGACCGGAACCGCACCAGGACGCCGTCGACGAGCAGTTCGCCCTCGTCGTGCCGGCGCAGCCCCGACAGGACCGACACCAGCGTCGACTTCCCCGAGCCGTTCTCGCCCAGCACGCAGGTGATCTCGCCGGGCACCAGCGCGGCGTTCACCCGGCTCAGCGCCGGCACGTTGCCGTGCCGGACGGTGACCCCGCGGAGCTCCACGACCGGGGTGGGGCCGGGAGCCGGGGCGCCGCCGTCGACGGCCGCGGACGTGCTCACGAGCGGGGCCGGGACTTGAGCCGCCGGCGCACCACGCCGTTGGCCAGCAGGGCCACCAGCAGCAGCACCCCCAGCAGCGCCTGGAACCAGCGGGTGTCCCAGTCGGCCAGCGTGATGCCCTCCCGGGCGACCCCGTACAGCAGCGCGCCGACGGCGGCGCCGATCGCGGAGCCGTAACCGCCGGTCAGCAGGCACCCGCCGATGACCGCGATGACGATGAAGTCGATCCCGCTGAGGATGCCCACGGTGCCGCCCGCCTGGGCGCTGCCCAGCCGCACCAGCGTGAAGGTGCCCAGCAGCCATCCCGCGGCCGCCGTGAGGCAGAAGAGCGCCACCGTCGTCCGGCGGACCGGCACGCCGAGTTCGCGCGCGGCCTGCCGGGCGCCTCCGCTGGCGAAGACGGCGTTGCCGAACTTGGTGCGCCACAGGCTCCAGGTGGCCAGCGCGGTCAGGACCAGCCACCACAGGATGGAGACGCCGAAGCGGCCGTTGCCGATCTCCACCGTCGAGTCGAACAGCGCGCTCGCCGACGACCAGCCCGGTGTCTGGTCCAGGCCGCTGACCCGGGTGGAGCCCGCGACCGCCTGGGCCCCGGCCTGGGAGGTGCCCTGCAGGATCAGGAAGGTCGCCAGCGTGACCAGGAAGCTGGGCAGGCCGGTGTTCACGACGAGGACGCCGTTGACCACCCCGACCCCCAGTGCGGCGAGCAGCGAGACCGCAAGGGCCGGCCAGGTGCTCCAGCCCGCGTTGCCGATCAGCAGCGCCGTGAGCAGCGAGCTGGAGACCGCGATCACCCCGACCGAGAGGTCGAACTGCCCGGCGATGAGCAGCAGCGCCACGGCGACGCCGCCGATGCCCAGCACGGCCGCGGTGTCGAGGACCGTGGCCAGCCCGAACGGCGACAGCAGGTCCGGCACCTGCACCACGAAGAAGGCGACCACGACCACCAGGCCGACGACGGCGGGCAGGCTCGGCCTGGCGAGCGCGCGCGCCAGGAACCGGCGACCCAGCGGCACAGGAGCCGTACGGGCGCGGAAGGCGGACGGGCGGTCGGTGATCACCGGCAGGGCGACCCGGAGGGGCGACACGGCGACCCGGAGGGGCGGCAGGACGTCGGCAGCGGGTCCTCCTCGGGCGTTCGGGGGCCACCCCAGTGTCCACGACGACCCCGGCGGGCCGCAGGGCCCCGCCACGAAGGCGCGAACGGTGGGCGCCGGGGACCCCTCAGGGGTGCAGGCGCCACCGCACCCGGTCGTCGGCGTACCAGGTCCAGCGGTCGACCGGCCGGACGTAGGGCACGCCGTCGCGCACGATCCGCGCGGGGTCGGAGGCGACCTGGAGCGCGCGCCCGCTGGTGTGCCGCGTCGGCCGCAGCGGCTGGACCATGACGGTCACGCCGATCGTGTCGACGGCGCTCCAGTCGGGGCGGACGTCGATGCGGGTGACCTCGCCGTCGGCCACCTTGATGTCGTCGTGGTGCGCCTGCAGGCCCAGCCGGCGGGACAGGGACCGCCGCCCGTCACCGGCCGCCTCGATGCGGCCGTGGTGCAGCAGCACGCCGCCGTGGTCGTCCCGCACCAGGGTGAGGTCCCGGGGCGCGCCGGTGCCGATGCCCAGGTCGCGGGCGAGCGCGGTGGAGGCCTTGTCGGCAGCCGGCTCCCACGACACGGGCACCTCCGCCGTGCGCCCGGCCTTGTGCAGCGCCGCGAGCACGGCGGACAGGCCGGTCACCGGGCCACGGACCAGCAGCGAACCGGCGCCGGCGACCGGCTCCAGCTGACTCCTGAGGGGCGCCTCCCCGGGGCCCAGACGGCGGAGGTCCAGCTCGACCGACGACATGCCGATACCCTGCCACCTGCCGGCCGGGATCGACCCGGGTGCCGAAGAACAGGAGAACCAGGAGCCGATGCCCGCTGTCGTGCTGATCGGTGCCCAGTGGGGCGACGAAGGCAAGGGCAAGGCCACCGACCTGCTCGGCGGCCGCGTCCCCTACGTCGTCCGCTACCAGGGGGGCAACAACGCCGGGCACACCGTGATCACGCCCGACGGTGAGAAGTACGCCCTCCACCTGATCCCCTCGGGGATCCTGACGCCGGGCTGCACGCCGGTCATCGGCAACGGGGTGGTGATCGACCCGGAGGTGCTGATCGGGGAGCTCGCCGGGCTGGAGGAGCGGGGGGTGGACACCTCGCGGCTGGTCATCTCCTCCGACGCGCACTTGATCATGCCGCACCACCGTGCCCTCGACAAGGTCACCGAGCGGTTCCTGGGCAAGCGCAAGATCGGCACCACCGGCCGCGGCATCGGCCCGGCCTACGGCGACAAGGTCGCCCGCGGAGGCATCCGCGTGCAGGACCTGCTCGACCTCTCGATCCTCCGGCAGAAGCTCGAGGGGACGCTCCAGGAGAAGAACCAGATCCTGGTCAAGGTCTACAACCGCAAGGCCATCGACGTCGACGAGGTCGTCGAGGAGTACACGCAGTACGCCGAGGCGCTCCGGCATCGCATCGTGGACACCCGCCTGTTGCTGGGCGAGGCCCTCGACGCCGGCGAGTGGGTGCTCCTCGAGGGCTCCCAGGGCACGTTGCTCGACGTCGACCACGGCACCTATCCCTTCGTGACGTCGTCCAACCCGACCGCGGGTGGCGCGGCCGTCGGCGCGGGCGTCGGGCCGACCCGGATCGAGCGGGTCGTCGGCATCCTCAAGGCGTACACGACCCGGGTGGGCTCCGGCCCGTTCCCGACCGAGCTGTTCGACGCCAGCGGCGAGTACCTGCGCAAGCAGGGCGGCGAGGTCGGCGTCACCACCGGGCGGGACCGCCGCTGCGGCTGGTTCGACGCCGTCGTCGCCCGCTACGCCAGCCGGGTCAACGGCATCACCGACTACTTCCTCACCAAGCTCGACGTCCTGTCCGGCCTGGACACCGTGCCGATCTGCGTGGCCTACGAGGTCGACGGCGTGCGGCACGACGAGATGCCGATGACCCAGACCGACTTCCACCACGCGAAGCCGGTCTACGAGGAGATGCCCGGCTGGTTCGAGGACATCCGGCACTGCCGCAGCTTCGGCGAGCTACCGGCCAACGCGCAGGCCTACGTGCGCCGGCTGGAGGAGCTGTCCGGGGCGCGGATCAGCGTCATCGGCGTCGGCCCCGGGCGGGACGAGAACGTCGTCATCCACGACTTGATCGGTTGACCCTCCGGGTCACCGCCGCGGCCAGGTGCCGTCCCCTGTTGCGCTGAGCCCTGCCCGGGCCTCCTCGGGGAGGCCTCCGGCCGCCCCTCGTCGGGCCGCCTCGCGGGGCGGCTCCGGCTGGCACTCGCGACTCGGGTGCCGTGCCCCTGTCGTTCTCCGCGGGTCCGTGCCCGGCGCCGGGAGGCCTTCGTCCCCCGCGTCGCCGGGCACCCGAAAATGCGGCGACAGCCAGGGTCGCTCGGGGCCACGATGCCGCGCGTGGAACTCTCCGACCTGGGCTGGACGCCCGACCGCGGGTCCGCGTTGCCCCCGGGGTGCGAGCCCGGCCGGGTGGCGCGGGTGGACCGCGGCCGGCTGAGCGTCCTCACCGCCGCCGGCGAGCGGCGGGTCGCCCCCGCGGCGGCGCTGTACGACGACCCGGCCGGCCCCGCGGTCGGCGACTGGGTGGCCCTGCGCGGTGAGCTGGCAGTGGCGGTGCTGCCGCGCACCAGCGCCTTCACCCGGACGGCCGCGGGCCGCACCTCGGCGGCGCAGGTGGTGGCCGCCAACGTGGACACCGTGCTGGTGGTCGACACGCTGATCGGCGAGGCCCGGCTGCGGCGGGTGGAGCGATACCTGGCCGTGGCGTGGAGCAGCGGCGCCACACCGGTCGTCGTGCTCACCAAGGCGGACCTGTGCGCCGACGTGCCGGCCGGGGTCGCCCAGGTCGCCGAGGACGCCCTGGGCGTGCAGGTGCTCGCCGTCAGCTCGCTCACCGGCGCCGGCCTGGACGCGGTCCGGGCGCTGCTGCCCCCGGGCGGGACGGCGGCCATGGTGGGCCCCTCCGGCGTCGGGAAGTCCAGCCTCGCCAATGCGCTGTCCGGCCGGACGGTGGCCGGCACCCGGGACATCCGCGACGACGGCCGGGGGCGGCACACCACCACGGCGCGGGAGCTGCATGCGCTTCCCGGTGGGGGCCTGCTCGTCGACACCCCCGGCATGCGGGAGCTCGGCCTGTACGACGACGCGGACGGCGTCGGCCGCGCGTTCGCCGACCTCACCGAGCTGGCGACCGGGTGCCGCTACCGCGACTGCGCGCACCGGACCGAGCCCGGCTGTGCCGTCGCCGCCGCCGTCGAGGCCGGTCGGCTCGACCCGGCGCGCCTCACGTCCTGGCGGAAGCTGCAGGCCGAGGCCCACCGGCAGCAGCTGCGGGTGGACGCACGGGCCCGGGCGCAGGAGCGCGCCCGGCTGCGGACCGTGCACCGGGCGCAGCGCGCCCAGCCGAACCGGCTGCGCTGAGCCCTGGCGTGGCCGTGCGGTTCAGACCAGCTGCGCGGTGGCGGGGGCAGCGGTGACGGCGGTCCGGGCGCGGACGGCGACGTCGGGGTAGTCCGTGATCAGCCCGTCCACCCCGAGCGCCAGCAGCGCGACGGCGTCGCCCAGCGCGTCGCCGAGCGCCCCGGGGGACTCCCCCCGGCGCAGGTGCTCGGGCAGGAACGCGTTCTCCGCCCGCAGCGTCCAGCAGAACACCGCCAGCTCCGCTCCGTGCGCCTGGTCCACGACGTTCGGGGTCCCGGTCAGCGCGTGCTCCGCGGCGTCGGCCAGGACCCGCTCCCGGCTCGGCCCGATCCCCTGCGCGTAGGTGGAGATCTCCCGCAGCCCCGACGGGGTCACCATGGCGTCGCCCCCGAGGTCGTCCTCGACCAGCTGCACCATCCGGGGGCCGTCCTCCCCCAGGCGCGTCCGCAGCTCGCGCAGCACAGCCGCGTCGAACGACTGCAGCACCACGGTGCCGTCGGCGCGGTCGGCACCGAGCCGGCGCAGCTCGTCGGCGACCAGAGCGGCCATGGAGCGCTCCAGGCCGGGGCACCACTCGGGGTGCTTGAGCTCGGCGAGCACGCGGACGGGGCGTCCGGCGGTCGAGCGGCAGCGCGCCAGCTCGATCACCTCGGCCAGCGTCAGGACGCCGTAGCGGCCGTCGTAGGCGGTGTTGAGCGGTCGCAGCGACGGCATCCGCTCGATCGCGCGGAGGGTGCGCAGCTCGGCGTAGGTGAAGTCCTCGGCGAACCAGCCCGTGTGCAGCTCGCCGTCGGCCACCTTGGTGGTGTGCCGGTCGGCGAACTCCGGGCGCTCGGCCACGTCGGTGGAGAGCGAGAGCTCGCTCTCGTGCCGGACGACGAGCACGCCGTCCCGGCTGACCACCACGTCGGGCTCGATGAGGTCGGCGCCGAGGTCGATGGCCAGCTCGAAGCTGGCCGCGGTGTGCTCCGGCCGGTAGGCCGGGGCGCCGCGGTGTCCGATGACGACGGGCCGGGGAAGGCGTGTCATCGGCCTGACGGCCGGCGACTCGGTCGCGCGCATGGCACCCACCACACCTGAGTCGGATGAATGTGGGGGGAACTGGAGGAGACGGGTTGCGCACGATCGAGCGGCCGCTTCGTTGACCAGCAGTATTCGGGACAGATTGTGATCTACCTCACCTGAGGTGTCTGGGACGGGTGGGACGGGCCCTCCGCGACGCCTGCGGCCACGGGATCGGTAGGGTCGCCGCTCGTGCGCGTGCTGGTGATCGGCTCCGGTGCCCGGGAGCACGCCCTGTGCGTGGCTCTCCAGTCCGACCCCGCGGTGAGCGGGCTCGCCTGCGCCCCCGGCAACGCCGGGACGCGGGCGGTCGCCCCGCCACCGGCCGGTGGGGAGTCGCTGGCAGTGGCCGATCCGGTCGCGGTGGCCGCGCTGGCGCGGGACTGGCGGGCCGACCTGGTCGTGGTCGGGCCCGAGGTGCCGCTGGTCGCCGGGGCCGCCGACGCGGTCCGGGAGGCCGGGATCGCCTGCTTCGGCCCGTCGGCGCAGGCCGCGCAGCTGGAGGGCAGCAAGTCCTTCGCCAAGCACGTGATGACGGCGGCCGGGGTGCCGACCGCCCGGTCGTGGGCCGTCGGCGGTGCCGCCGAGCTCGAGACCGCGCTCGACGAGGTGGCCGGGCTGACCGGCGGGGCGCCCTACGTGGTCAAGGACGACGGCCTGGCCGCCGGGAAGGGCGTCGTCGTCACGCCCGACCGCGAGGCCGCTGCCGCCCACGGTCGCCGGGTGCTCGACGCCGGCGGCGCGGTGCTCGTCGAGGAGTACCTGGACGGGCCGGAGGTCTCGCTGTTCGCCGTCACGGACGGGACGACGGTGCTGCCGCTGGTCCCGGCCCAGGACGCGAAGCGGCGCGACGACGGGGACGGCGGCCCCAACACCGGCGGCATGGGCGCCTACGCGCCGCTGCCCTGGGCCCCGCCGGGACTGGTCGACGAGGTGCTGGCCACCGTGCTGCAGCCGACCGTCGACGAGATGGCCCGACGCGGCGAGACGTTCAGCGGGCTGCTCTACGCCGGGCTGGCGCTGACCTCGCGCGGCATCCGCGTGGTGGAGTTCAACGCCCGCTTCGGTGACCCCGAGACCCAGGTCGTGCTGCCACTGCTGGAGACCCCGCTGGGCGGGCTGCTGCACGCCGCGGCCACCGGGACCCTCGCCGACCACCCGCCGCTGCGCTGGCGTTCCGGCGCCGCGGTGACCGTGGTGGTGGCGGCGCCGGGCTACCCGGAGGCGCCGCGGACCGGGGACCCGATCACCGGCGCGGGCGGCGCGGGTGTGCTGCACGCCGGCACGGCGCTGACCGCCGACGGCACGGTCGTCTCCGCCGGCGGCCGGGTGCTGGCCGTCACCGCGGTGGGCGACGACCTGGCCGCCGCCCGGCAGGCGGCCTACGAGCGGGTGGCCGGCGTCCGGCTGGCCGACGCGCACTGGCGCACCGACATCGCGCTGGCCGCCGTCGAGGGGCGGATCACCCTCGGCTGAGCCTCAGCCGGCGGAGACCGCCGGGCGGGCCCGTTCCGGCCGCGGCTCGGGCGGGCGCGGGCCCTCGTGGCGCCGGCTGAGGTAGGTGCCGGCCACGTTCACGCACGCCACCGTCGGGACGGCGATCAGCGCGCCGAAGATGCCGCCGATCAGCAGGCCGGCGGCGATCGCCAGCACGACCGCCAGCGGGTGCACGTGCACGGCCCGGCCCAGCAGCAGGGGCTGCAGCACGTGCCCCTCGAGCTGCATGACCAGCACGACGATCGCCAGGGCGATCAGCGCCTTGACCGGACCCACGGACACCAGGGCCACCAGCACCGCGACCGATCCGGCGAGGAACGACCCGATGATCGGGATGAACGCGCCCAGGAACACCAGCGCCGCCAGCGGGATGACCAGCGGCACCTGCAGGATCGCGAGCCCGATGCCGATGCCGACGGCGTCCACGCCGGCGACCACGACGGTCGCGCGCACGTAGGAGATCAGCGTCCGCCAGGACCGCCGGGCCGCCTCGTCCAGGTAGGCCCGGGACTCGCGGGGGAAGAGCCCGACCAGCCACAGCCAGATCGACCGGCCGTCCTTGAGGAAGAAGAAGAGCGTGAAGAGCGCGAGGACGATGCCGGTGAAGACCTCGCCCACGGTGGTGGCCGTGGTGATCGCGCCGGTGGCGAGGCTCTCCTCGTTGCTGACCAGGAACTCCTGCAGCTCGCCGACGGCGTCCTCGAGCTGGCTCGCGGTGATCGGGAAGGTCCGGACGACGAACGACTCGACCTCCTCCAGGCCCTGGCTGACCTGCGCCGCCAGGTCGGTGAACCCGGCGGTGAAGCGCTCCACGACCAGGGTGATGATCCCGGCGACCACCGCGAGCCCGACCACCAGCATCGCCGTGGCCGCCAGCCCCCGCGGCCAGCCGGAGCGGACGAGGGAGGCCGCCCCCGGCTGGAGCAGCGCGGCCAGCAGCAGGGCGACGATGACCGGCACAACCACCACCGCCACGTACGAGGCGGCCCACAGCAGCACGTAGAAGCCGGCGATCACCACGATCAGCCGCCAGGCCCAGGCCGCCGCCGTCCGGAGACCGAAGGGGACGTCGTCCTCGGCGCCGGTGCGGAGGAAGCCGCGCCGGGGGGCCGGCGGGCGTGGGCGGCCGCCGTCGGGGGAGGTGTGGTCGGGCGGGCCGCTGACGCCGCCGGGACCCAGCGCCCCGTCCAGGTCAGGGGCCCCGGGGGCCGGGCTGCCCAGGGGGGGCCGGCCGGTGGCGTCGTCGTCGTCCTGCGGGTCGGGCACGACGTCGATCGGCTCCGGCTCCCCGTCGTCGTGGTGGTCGACGGGATGGGGGTGGTGGTGCCAGCCGTGCGGATCGTGCTCCCGGGCCGCCTGGATGCGCGCACGGGCGCGTGCGGTGAGGTTCGTGGCCCGGCGCAGCATCGCGCACCTCCGCCGTCCGTAGGGGCCGTTAGTGATCACGCTAGCCCTGCGGGAGACTGTCCCCGTGGCGCGACGAGCTGAGCAGTGGCAGGCGGTACCCGCATGATCGAGCGCTACACGCTCCCCGACATGGGCCGGGTCTGGAGCGATGCCCACAAGTACGAGCTGTGGTGCCGGGTCGAGACGCTGGTGCTGGAGGCGCACGCCGCCGCCGGCCGCGTGCCGGCCGACGTCGTCGAGCCGGTGCGCAACGCGCCGCCGCCCGCCGCCGAGCGGGTCGCCGAGATCGAGGAGACGACGCAGCACGACGTCATCGCCTTCCTCACCGCCTGGGCCGACAACACCGAGCCCCGCTCGGCGGCGGCCTTCGTGCACCACGGCATGACGTCGTCGGACCTGCTGGACACCGCGCTGGCCGTGCAGCTCACCGAGGCCACCGACATCCTGCTGGCCAAGGCCGACCGCCTCGTGGCGGCGCTGCGCGACCACGGGCTGGCGCACCGGGACACGATCAAGGTCGGCCGCACGCACGGCGTGCACGCCGAGCCGGACGTGTGGGGGCACCGGGTCGCCGACCTCGCCTTCGCCGCGGCCCGGTCGCGCGACCGGCTGCGGGCGGCCCGCGAGCGCGTCGGCGTCGTCGCGATCTCCGGCGCCGTCGGCACGTACTCGCTGATCGACCCCTCGGTCGAGGTCGCGGTCGCCCGGGCCCTGGACCTGCAGCCCGCCGACGCCTCCACCCAGGTGGTGCTGCGCGACTCGATCAGCGAGTGGGTCTCGGCGCTGGCGATCATCGCCACCGTCTGCGAGGCGATCGCCCTGGAGGTGCGGCACGGCCAGCGCACCGAGGTGCGCGAGCTCTCCGAGGCGTTCGGGTCGGGCCAGAAGGGCTCGAGCGCGATGCCGCACAAGAAGAACCCGATCCGGTCCGAGCGCATCGCCGGGCTGGCGCGGGTGGTGCGGGCGGCGATCGTGCCGGTGATGGAGGGCATCCCGCTCTGGCACGAGCGGGACATCTCGCACTCCTCGACCGAGCGGGTCTACCTGCCCGACGCCGCCATCACCACCGACTACCTGCTGGACCTCACCGCCGGGCTCGTGGAGAACCTGGTCGTCGACGCCGACCGGATGCGCGCCAACCTGGAGTCCACCGGCGGGCTGATCTACACCTCGTCGGTGCTGCTGGAGCTGGTGGAGAGCGGGCAGTCCCGCGAGGACGCCTACGCCCTGGTCCAGTCGGCGGCGATGGAGACCTGGAAGTCCGGCGTGCCCTTCCGCTCGACGCTGCGCGATCGCGCGGCCGCCTCCGGCGTGACGCTGGACGAGGCGCGGCTGGACGAGATCTGCCGGCCGGAGAAGTACGTGGCCAACCTCGGCCCGCTGTTCGACCGGCTCGCGGCCCTGTCGTGAGCGTCGATCTCCCCCTGGTGGCCCGCGGCAAGGTGCGGGAGATCTACGACGCCGGCTCCGACCGGCTGCTGCTCGTGGCGTCGGACCGCATCTCCGCCTACGACCACGTGCTGCCGACGCCGATCCCGGACAAGGGTGCGGTGCTGACCCGGCTGTCGGTGTGGTGGTTCGAGCAGCTGACGCCGGTGCTGGCGTCGTTCGGGGCGTCGCACCACCTGGTGTCGGCGGCTCCGGGGGCGGACGACGGGGTGCCGGCCGACGTCGCGGACCGGGCGATGCTCGTGCGGCGGCTGGAGATGCTGCCGGTGGAGTGCGTGGCCCGGGGCTACCTGTCCGGTTCGGGGACCAAGGAGTACGAGCGGACCGGCTCGATCCGCGACGTCGCCCTGCCGCCCGGCCTGGTCGAGGGCTCGCAGCTGCCGTCGCCGGTGTTCACGCCGTCCACCAAGGCGGAGGTGGGCGAGCACGACGAGGCGATCGACTTCGCCGCCGTCGTCGCAGCCGTGGGGGCCGCGCGGGCCGAGGAGCTGCGCGAGCTGACGCTGGCGCTGTACCGGCGCGGCGCGGAGATCGCGGCGGAGGCCGGCATCGTGCTGGCCGACACCAAGTTCGAGTTCGGGGTGGACCCGGACGGGAGCCTGGTCCTCGGCGACGAGGTCCTGACCCCGGACTCGTCCCGCTTCTGGCCGGCCGACACCTGGTCGCCGGGCGCGGTCCAGCCCTCCTACGACAAGCAGTTCGTGCGCGACTGGCTGACGTCGTCGGGCTGGGACCGCGTCTCCACGCCGCCGGAGCTGCCCGCCGACGTCGTCGAGGCCACCCGTGAGCGCTACGTGACGGCCTACGAACGCCTGACCGGCACCCCCTTCGCCTGACCTCGCCCGGAAATGTGCGCCCAGGGCGCGTCAGCAGTACGGAAACGCGCCGCTGCCGCACATCGCCCGGCGGGCACGGAGGCGCGGCGGAGAGCGGTGCGGCGCCGCCCGGTACCCTCGTCGGCGTGTCCCGGGTGGTCGTCGACGTGGTCCTCAAGCCGGAGATCTCCGACCCCCAGGGTCAGGCGGTCCTCGGCGCGCTCGGCCGGCTCGGCCACGACTCCGTGCGGAGCGTCCGCCAGGGCAAGCACTTCGTGCTCGAGGTCGACGGGACCCCGGACGAGGCCGAGCTGCGGCAGATCGCCGAGACGCTCCTGGCCAACCCGGTCATCGAGGACGTCGAGCTGCACCTCCCCACCGACTGAGAGAGCGATCGTGCGCATCGGTGTCATCACCTTCCCGGGCTCCCTGGACGACGTCGACGCCGCGCGAGCGGTGCGCCTGGCCGGCGGTGAGCCGGTCGGCCTGTGGCACGCCGACCACGACCTGAAGGACGTCGACGCCGTCGTCCTCCCCGGTGGCTTCTCCTACGGCGACTACCTCCGCGCCGGGGCGATCGCGGCCCGGGCGCCCCTGATGCAGGACGTCGTCGACCGGGCGAAGCAGGGCATGCCGGTGCTGGGCATCTGCAACGGCTTCCAGGTGCTCTGCGAGGCGGGTCTGCTGCCCGGCGCGCTGACCCGCAACAGCCACCTGCACTTCCGCAACCGCGACCAGGTGCTGGTCGTGGAGCGCGCCGACACCGCCTGGACCGCCGACTACGAGACCGGCCAGCGCATCGTGATCCCGGTGAAGAACGGCGAGGGCCGCTACGTCGCCGCGGACGCCGACCTCGACCGGCTCGAGGGCGAGGGCCGGGTCGTGTTCCGCTACGCCGGGGGCAACCCGAACGGCAGTTCCCGGGAGATCGCCGGCGTCACCAGCGCGGACGGCCGGGTCGTGGGGCTGATGCCGCACCCGGAGCACGCGATCGAGGATCTCACCGGCCCGTCGACCGACGGGCTCGGCTTCTTCACCTCCGTTCTGAAGGCGGTTGTCAGCGCGTGAGCGAGGACGTGACGGCGGGACAGGCCAGCGCCACCGCGGGGCTCTCCGACCTCGACACCGGCCCGGGCCGGCTGGCCCACCGGCTCGACACCGTCGACCTCGCGGCCGGCACGCCTGACGACGAGCAGCCCTACGCCGAGCTGGGCCTGAAGGCCGACGAGTACGACCGGATCAAGGAGATCCT
Source organism: Blastococcus sp. SYSU DS0619 (assembly GCF_054051035.1). Lineage (NCBI taxonomy): Bacteria > Bacillati > Actinomycetota > Actinomycetes > Geodermatophilales > Geodermatophilaceae > Blastococcus > Blastococcus sp. SYSU DS0619. The sequence continues at coordinate 456,048 of NZ_JBJHAM010000001.1, forward strand.
CGGCCGCCGGCCCACCACCGCCGAGCTGGCCATGTACTCGGTCATGTGGAGCGAGCACTGCTCCTACAAGAGCTCCAAGGTGCACCTCCGGCAGTTCGGCGACCTGCCGCCCAGCGACGCGCTGCTGGTCGGCATCGGCGAGAACGCCGGCGTCGTCGACGTCGGGGACGGCTACGCAGTCACCTTCAAGGTCGAGTCGCACAACCACCCGAGCTACGTCGAGCCATACCAGGGCGCGGCCACCGGCGTCGGCGGCATCGTCCGCGACATCCTGACGATGGGCGCCCGCCCGATCGCCGTGATGGACAGCCTGCGCTTCGGCCGGGCCGACGCCCCCGACACCGCCCGCGTGCTCCCCGGCGTCGTCGCCGGCGTCGGCGGCTACGGCAACTGCCTGGGCCTGCCGAACATCGGCGGCGAGCTGCTCTTCGACGACTGCTACGCGGGCAACCCGCTGGTCAACGCGTTGTGCGTGGGCGTCATGAAGCACGAGGACGTCCGGCTGGCCAAGGCCGAGGGCGTCGGCAACAAGGTCATCCTGTTCGGCGCCCGCACCGGCGGCGACGGCATCGGCGGGGTCTCCGTCCTGGCGTCCGAGACCTTCGACGCCGAGGGGCCGGCGAAGCGCCCCAGCGTCCAGGTGGGCGATCCGTTCACCGAGAAGCTGCTCATCGAGGCGTGCCTGGAGATCTTCGCCGCCGACCTCGTCACCGGCATCCAGGACCTCGGTGGCGCCGGGCTCTCCTGCGCCACGAGCGAGCTGGCCAGCGCCGGCACCGGCGGCATGCACGTCGACCTGGACACCGTGCCGCTGCGCGACAGCACGCTGACGCCCGCCGAGATCCTGATGAGCGAGTCGCAGGAGCGGATGTGCGCGATCGTCGAGCCGGCCAAGGTCGACGCCTTCCTCGCCGTCTGCCGCAAGTGGGACGTGCTGGCCACCGTCATCGGCGAGGTCACCGCCGGCGACCGGCTGACCGTCGACTGGCACGGCGAGCGGATCGTCGACGTGCCGCCGCGCACCGTCGCGCACGAGGGGCCGGTCTACGAGCGCCCCATGGCCCGGCCGCGCGACCTCGACGCCCTGCAGGCCGACGACCCCGCCCGCCTGCCGCGGCCCACGAGCGGTGCCGAGCTCCAGGCCCACTGGCTGGCCGTCGTCAGCAGCCCGGACGGCGCGGACAAGACGTGGGTCACCGAGCAGTACGACCGGTACGTGCGGGGCAACACCGTGCTGGCCCAGCCCGACGACGCCGGCGTGGTGCGCATCGACGAGGAGAGCCACCGCGGCATCGCGCTCTCCCTCGACGGGAACGCCCGCTACGCCCGGCTGGACCCCTACACCGGGGCGCAGCTGAACCTGGCCGAGGCCTACCGCAACGTCGCCGTCTCCGGTGCCAGGCCGCTCGCCGTGACCAACTGCCTGAACTTCGGCTCGCCGGAGGAGCCCGAGGTCATGTGGCAGTTCGCCGAGGCCGTCCGCGGCCTGGCCGACGCCTGCCGCGAGCTGGGCCTGCCGGTCACCGGCGGCAACGTCAGCCTCTACAACCAGACCGGCGACGTCCCGATCAACCCGACCCCGGTCATCGGCGTCCTGGGCGTGCACGAGGACGTGCGCACCCGGGTGCCCACCGGCTGGCGGACGCCGGGGGAGACGGTGCTGCTGGTCGGCGAGACCACGCCCGAGTTCGGCGGTTCGGCCTGGGCGAGCGTCGTGCACGGCCACCTGGGCGGTCAGCCGCCGGCGGTGCGCCTGAGCGCGGAGCGCGCGCTGGCCGACCTGCTGGGCGCGCTCGGCCGCGAGGGCCTGATCAGCTCCGCGCACGACCTCGCCGACGGCGGGCTGGCGCAGGGGCTGGCCGAGTCGGCGCTGCGCTACGGCGTCGGTGCCCGGCTGACGCTCGGCGACGACCCGTTCACCGCGCTGTTCAGCGAGTCGACCGCCCGCGCCGTCATCACGACGTCGGATCCCGGCGGGGTCAAGACGACGGCCGGGTGGGCCGGCGTGCCGGTGACGGAGATCGGGACGACGGGCGGGGACGGGCTGTCCCTCGACGGCGTGCTGGAGCTGCCGCTCGCCGAGCTGCGGGCCGCCTGGAGCGCCACCCTCCCGGCGCTGTTCGGCCGCCCCGAGGACGCGGTCGGCACCGTTCCGGCGGGCACCGTCCCCACCTCCTGATGCCGGCGGCCGCCCCGATCCCGGCCGAGGAGCTGCGCGCCGTCCTGGCGCCGGTGCGGGCCTGGCTGGACGACGACGCCGAGCGTCCGCCGCGGTCGGTGGTGGGTGCCGCGGTGAAGACCAGCGCCCGGTGGCTGGCCCAGCAGGTGCCCGGCCGGTCGGTGGAGGTGCGGGTGCCCCCGCACGTCGCCGTCCAGTGCATCGAGGGGCCCCGGCACACCCGGGGCACGCCGCCCAACGTGGTGGAGACCGATGCGGCGACCTGGCTGCGGCTGGTCAGCGGCCGGACGACCTGGGCGGACGCCGTCGCCGCCGGGAAGGTCACCGCCAGCGGCAACCGCGCCGACCTGTCGGACCATCTCCCCCTTCGCCCGCTGAGACACGGCTGAGCCCCCGTCGCGGGTCGACCCGCACGACGCAGGGTCGAGCCGCGGGCGCACGCGGCTGGACCCTGCCCGGCCCGGGGCGACCCGCGCCGGCCGGACGGCCCCCCCGGACAGCGCTGCGCCCCCGCCCGCAGGACGCGGACGGGGGCGCAGTGGCCGTGCTCGGGGTGGTCAGGGACTTCAGCCGCCGAAGAGCGCGCTGGCCGCCTTGATCGTGTTGTAGAGGCCGTACACCAGCGGGACGCCCACCAGCGCCCAGGCGAAGGCGATGAGGCCGGTGGGGGTGTGCGTGGTCGGCTGGTCGCCGGCCGTGGAGGACGCGGGGTGGCTCATCGGACGGTGCTCCTCTCGGGGGCCGCGGCAGCGGTGGGGACGTCGGTGGGCTTGGGCTCCCACCACTTCTCGGCGACCGGCTTGATCAGCAGGTTGGCGACGAAGCCGACGGCCAGCAGGCCGACCATGATGAACAGCGCCGGCCGGTAGTCGCCGGCGACGAGCTCACCCGGGGTGCCGCGGGCGTCGAGGACGCCGTTGACGATCAGCGGGCCGGCGATACCGGCGGCCGCCCACGCGGTCAGCAGCCGGCCGTGGATGGCGCCCACCTGGTAGGTGCCGAAGAGGTCGCGCAGGTACGCCGGGACCGTGGCGAAGCCACCGCCGTAGAAGCTGATGATGATCGCGGCGGTGACCACGAAGATCCAGGTCGCCGTGCTGCCGAGGGTGGCCAGGATGACGTACAGGACGATGCCGACGCCCAGGTAGACCATGTAGATCGGCTTGCGGCCGATGTAGTCCGAGGTCGAGGACCACACGAACCGGCCCGCCATGTTGAACAGCGAGAGCAGGCCGACGAAGCCGGCGGCCGTGGCGGCCAGGACCGTGGAGGTCGCACCGGTGCGGAAGAAGTCCTGGATCATCGGCGCGGCCTGCTCGAGGATGCCGATGCCGGCGGTCACGTTGCAGAACAGGACGGTCCACAGCAGCCAGAACTGCGGGGTCTTGATCGCGTTGTTGGCCGAGACGTTCTCGGTGGTGACCAGGGACTTCTGCTTGACGGTCGACGGGTCGAAGCCGTCGGGCCGCCAGTTGGCCGCGGGCACGCGGATGATGAACGCGCCGAACATCATGAAGACCAGGTAGATCAGGCCGAGGGTGAGGAACAGACCCGCGACGGCGTTGCCGCTGGGCACCGTGCCGGCGACGGCCGGGTCGTAGTTCGGGTCGTACCAGTTCATCAGCTGGCGGGACAGCGGCGAGGCGATGAGCGCACCGCCACCGAAGCCCATGATCGCCATGCCGGTGGCCAGGCCCGGGCGGTCGGGGAACCACTTGATCAGCGTGGAGACCGGCGAGATGTAGCCGATGCCCAGGCCGATGCCGCCGAGGAAGCCGTAGCCGAGGTAGAGCAGCCAGAGCTGCTCGGTGTAGATGCCGAGCGAGCCGACGAGGAAGCCGGAGACCCAGAAGACGGCCGAGGTGAACATGGCGGCGCGGGGGCCGTTCTTGTCCACCCAGGTGCCGAACACGGCGGCCGAGAGGCCGAGCATCACGATGGCGATCGAGAAGATGATCCCGATCTGGGTGAGGCCCGTGTCGAAGTGCTCGACGAGCGCCACCTTGTAGACACTGGTCGCGTACGCCTGGCCGATGCAGAGGTGCACGGCGAGCGCCGCGGGTGGGATGAGCCACCGGTTGAAGCCTGGCTTGGCGACGATGCGCTCACGAGCCAGGAAGCTGGGTACTGCCACGAGGACAACCTCCGGGGACGGGACCGGTGCGGCCGGATGGACACGACCGGGACGCGCCCTGTGATATGGGTCGCTATCGGGTGGCACCGTACGGCGCCACCCGTGAGATTGCGCGTCCAACATGCAACTCGTGACCCGGGCGTGACCGCGTCCCGCAGGACGGGAGCGGGCCCGGCCGGCTCGCGGTGCGCCCCCTAGGCTGCCGGTATGGCGTACGAGGTGCAGGGCGTCGTGGCCCGCGGCAAGGGACAGCCCGTCACGGTCGAGACCATCGTGGTCCCCGACCCCGGCCCGGGGGAGGCGGTCGTGGACGTGCAGGCCTGCGGGGTCTGCCACACCGACCTGCACTACCGCGAGGGCGGCATCAACGACGACTTCCCGTTCCTGCTCGGCCACGAGGCGGCCGGCGTCGTCGCGGCGGTCGGCGAGGGGGTCACGAACGTCGCCGTCGGTGACTACGTGGTGCTCAACTGGCGCGCGGTGTGCGGCGAGTGCCGCGCCTGCCGCAAGGGCCAGCTGCAGTACTGCTTCAACACCCACAACGCCGCGCAGAAGATGACGCTGGCCGACGGCACGGAGCTCTCCCCGGCGCTGGGCATCGGCGCCTTCGCGGAGAAGACGCTCGTCCACTCCGGTCAGTGCACCAAGGTCGACCCGGCGGCGCCCCCGACCGCTGCCGGTCTGCTCGGCTGCGGCGTGATGGCCGGCGTCGGCGCGGTGATCAACACCGGTGCCGTGCAGCGCGGCGAGACGGTGGCCGTCTTCGGCTGCGGCGGCGTCGGTGACGCCGCGATCGCCGGCGCGAAGCTGGCGGGGGCGACGACGATCATCGCCGTCGACATCGAGGACCGGAAGCTGGAGTGGGCGAAGCAGTTCGGCGCCACCCACACGGTGAACTCGAAGGAGGCCGACGCCGTCGAGGCGATCAAGGCGCTGACCGGCGGCTTCGGTGTCGACGTCGCGATCGACGCCGTCGGCCACCCCGCGGTCTTCGAGCAGGCCTTCTACGCCCGCGACCTCGCCGGTCGCGTCGTCATGGTCGGCGTCCCGACGCCGGGCATGGAGGTCACCCTGCCGGCGATCGAGATCTTCGGCCGCGGCGGCGCGGTCAAGTCCTCCTGGTACGGCGACTGCCTGCCCAGCCGCGACTTCCCGATGCTGGTCGACCTCTACCTGCAGGGCCGCTTCGACCTCGACGCCTTCGTCAGCGAGACCATCGGCCTCGGTGACGTCGAGGAGGCGTTCGAGAAGATGCACAGGGGCGAGGTCCTGCGCTCGGTGGTGGTGTTCTGATGGGGGCGCGCATCGAGAAGGTCGTGATCCCGGGGGTCTTCAGCCTCGACGGCCAGGACTTCGACGTCGAGAACAACGTCTGGCTCGTCGGGGACGACGACGAGGTGCTGGTCATCGACGCCCCGCACGACGCCGCGCCCATCGTCGAGGCGATCGGCGGCCGGAAGGTCACCGCGATCGTGCTGACCCACGGCCACAACGACCACATCACCGCCGCTCCCGCGCTGCGCGAGGCCACCGGTGCACCGATCTGGTTCAACAGCGCCGACCGGATGCTCTGGGACATGACGCACCCGGACACCGCGCCGGACCAGGACCTGCGGGCGGGCACCCGGTTCGACGTCGCCGGCACCCGGCTGGTCGCGCTGCACACGCCGGGTCACTCGCCGGGCAGCACCTGCCTGCACGCGGCGGACCTGCGCACGGTCTTCACCGGCGACACGCTGTTCTGCGGCGGGCCCGGGGCGACGGGGCGGTCGTTCAGCGACCACCCGACGATCGTGAACTCGATCCGGGCCCAGCTGCTCAGCCTGCACGGCGACACGGTCGTGCGGACGGGGCACGGCGACGACACGACGATCGCCGCGGAGCTGTCGAACGTCCGCTGAGGCGGTGACCCGGCCGGGCCCGGTCGGGTCACCGCTCCGGCGGGTCCTCGTGCTGCCTGGGCCGGTCCTGCGACTCCGTGCCCGTGCGCTCGAGCCGCTGGCGGATCGCCGCGACGTTGAGCGCGAGGTCCTCGAGCGCTTCGACGGCCCGCGTGGCGAGGGCGAACGTGAGGTTCTCCCGCTGCTCCTCAGGGCTCGGCTCGGGACGGCGCCGCGCGGCCTCCCGGGTCGCGTCCGCCCACGGCTGGTCGGCGCGGCGCGGCTCGTCGAAGAACTGGCGGAGCATCCGCTGCGCCATGTCGAGGAAGTCGCGCGGATCGGGCCCGTTGCTTGCCATCCCAGGTCTCCAGTCGCTCGTCGCGAGCACGTGGTCCGGCGCGGAGTGGCCGGACGGTGAGCGGGTCAGACGTGAACGCACCGCTGCCTACCCGGGTTCCGCGCCGTGGACACGGCCCGCGTTCCGGTGGGCTCCGGGGAGTGGTGACGCGGCACACCACCTGGGCTCGGGGTCGAGGCCCTGACGCCGGTACGCTCGACCCCGTGCCTCGCGGTGATGGACGGCTGACGCACGACCTCGACCCCCAATCCCCCGGACCTCAGGACGCCTGTGGCGTCTTCGGTGTCTGGGCGCCGGGGGAGGAGGTCGCGAAGCTGACCTATTTCGGTCTGTACGCCCTCCAGCACCGCGGTCAGGAGGCGGCGGGCATCGCGGTGTCCGACGGCGCCTCGGTCGTCGTCTACAAGGACCTCGGGCTGGTCAGCCAGGTCTTCGACGAACCGACCCTCGGCAGCCTGCGCGGCCACCTCGCGGTCGGCCACACCCGGTACTCGACGACCGGGGCGTCGACGTGGGAGAACGCGCAGCCGACGTTCCGCACCACCGAGGCCGGCACCGGGCTGGCGCTGTGCCACAACGGCAACCTGGTCAACACCGCCGAGCTCGCCAGCAAGGCCGCCGACGCCGGGGTGCCGGGCGCCTTCGTGGCGACCAACGACTCCGACCTGGTCACCGCGCTGATCGCGTCCTACCAGGACATCTCGGTCGAGGCGGCGGCGATGGAGGTGCTGCCGCAGCTGCGGGGCGCCTTCTCCATCACGTTCATGGACGAGGACACGCTGTACGCCGCGCGTGACCCGCAGGGCGTCCGCCCGCTGGTGCTGGGCCGGCTGGAGCGCGGCTGGGTCGTGGCCAGCGAGACCGCCGCCCTCGACATCGTCGGCGCCTCCGTGGTCCGTGAGGTCGAGCCCGGTGAGCTGATCGCCATCGACGAGAACGGCCTGCGCAGCCAGCACTTCGCCCCGGCGGACCCCAAGGGCTGCGTCTTCGAGTACGTCTACCTGGCCCGGCCCGACACCACCATCTCCGGGCGCAGCGTGCACGCGGCGCGCGTGGAGATCGGCCGCCGGCTGGCCAAGGAGCACCCCGCCGAGGCCGACCTGGTCATCCCGGTGCCCGAGTCCGGCACCCCGGCGGCGGTCGGCTACGCCGAGGCCTCGGGCATCCCCTACGGGCTGGGCCTGGTCAAGAACTCCTACGTGGGGCGCACCTTCATCCAGCCGAGCCAGACCATCCGGCAGCTGGGTATCCGGCTCAAGCTCAACCCGCTGCGGGACGTCATCCGCGGCAAGCGGCTCGTCGTCGTCGACGACTCGATCGTCCGCGGCAACACGCAGCGGGCGCTGGTCCGGATGCTGCGCGAGGCCGGGGCGGTCGAGGTGCACGTCCGCATCGCGTCGCCGCCGGTCAAGTGGCCCTGCTTCTACGGCATCGACTTCGCCAGCCGGGCCGAGCTGATCGCCAACGGCCTGGACATCGACGGCGTGCGGGCGTCGGTCAACGCCGACTCGCTGGCCTACGTCTCCGAGCAGGGGCTGATCGCGGCCACTGAGCAGCCGGTCAACCGGCTGTGCACCGCCTGCTTCACCGGCGAGTACCCGATCCCGCTGGGCGCTCCTGAGGTGCTGGGCAAGCACGTCCTCGAGGGCATCGGCCAGCGCGCGGTGAGCGGCTGGACCGGCCAGCAGGCGGGCAGCGCGGCGGTGCCAGGCGGGGCCGAGGACGCCCTGAGGCGGCCGTGAGCGAGCCGTTCACCTACGCCGCCTCCGGCGTCGACATCGACGCCGGTGAGCGCGCGGTCACGCTGATGCGGTCCGCGGTGGAGCGGACCAACCGCCCCGAGGTGGTGGGCGGGCTCGGCGGCTTCGCCGGCCTGTTCGCCCTGGACACGCAGAAGTACCGGAAGCCGCTGCTGGCCTCCTCCACCGACGGCGTCGGCACGAAGATCGCGCTCGCCCGGCAGCTCGACCGGCACGACACCGTCGGCATCGACCTGGTCGCGATGGTCGTCGACGACCTGGTGGCCTGCGGTGCCGAGCCGCTGTTCCTCCAGGACTACGTCGCCTGCGGCAAGGTGGTGCCGGAGCGGATCGCCGCGATCGTCACCGGCATCGCCGCCGGGTGCACGCAGGCGGGCGCCGCCCTCGTCGGCGGGGAGACCGCCGAGCACGGCGACCTCATGGACGCCGACGAGTACGACCTGGCGGCCACCGCCGTCGGGGTCGTGGAGGCCGACGCCGTCCTCGGTCCCGAGCGGGTGCGCAGCGGCGACGTCGTCGTGGCGATGGCCTCGTCCGGCTTCCACTCCAACGGCTACTCGCTGGTGCGCCGCGTGGTCGCCGCCGCGGGGCTGGACCTCGCGGCCACCCCCGCCGGCCTGACCCGCCCGCTGGGCGACGAGCTGCTCGAGCCCACCCGCATCTACGCCCTGGACTGCCTGGCGCTGGTCGAGGAGTTCGGGGTCGCGGCGGTGCACGCCTACGCGCACATCACCGGCGGGGGGCTGGCCGGCAACACCGCGCGCGTGGTCCCCGAGGGGCTGCAGGCCGTGCTCGACCGCGGCACCTGGGCGCTGCCGCCTGCGGTGCGGCTGATGGAGGAGCACGGCGTGCCGCGGGCGGAGTCCGAGCGCGCCTTCAACTGCGGCGTGGGCATGGTCGCCGCCGTCGCCCCCGAGCAGGCCGACGCCGCCGTCGCGCTGCTCGCGGCCCGCGGGGTGCCTGCCTGGATCGCCGGCACCGTGCGGGAGCGCCGCGACGACGCTGCCTCGCCCGCGGAGCTGACCGGCGCCTACCGCTGAGCCGACCCCGGGCGCGGCGCGACCACGTCGCCCCGGGCGCGTGGTGCGTGCGCCCGGGGCTCCCGGTCGTCCGTGGGCGGCCCGACACCACGACACCGCTGCCCCGAGGGGCGGCGGTGTCGTGGTGTCAGACGGAGGAACAGCCGGTCAGCGGTTGGCCGCCCAGTCGTCATCGGAGTCGTCGTCCGCCCAACGATCGGCGTACGTGTCGTCCTCGTCCTCGTCGTCGTCCTCCGCCGCGCTGGGCGCGGTGTAGGTCGACGACGAACCGGCCAGTTCGCGCTGAAGCGCGGTGAGGTCGGTGTTGGGTGAGCTGTACTTGAGCTCACGGGCCACGCGTGTCTGCTTGGCCTTCGCTCGGCCGCGCCCCATCGGCTCGACCCCCTCGTTACGGAGTGCGGTGGACCAGCCAAGCGGCTGATGCGGCCCGCGTGGCGACCCCGACTGAGTGACTATGTCTCGGACAACATTACGACACGGATCCGCGACGGGCACACGCCCTCCCCCTCCGGGTGGTGCGCGCGCCGCCGTCGGTCAGCGGGGGAGCCGGATCGTGGCCAGCCGGCCGACCGTCCGGATCCGCTCCTCCGCCAGCCGATCGGCCGCCACGGCGGGGGAGATGCCGTCGGCGTCGGCCAGGGCGAACACCCGCAGCGCGACGCCGAAGATGCCGGACGCCTTCGCCTGGGCGCGGTCGAACGAGAAGCCGTGCCGCTCGTCCTCCACCTGGATGACCCCGCCGGCGTTCACGAGGAAGTCGGGCGCGTAGAGGACACCCCGTTCGCGGAGCCGGTCGGCCATCTCCGGGGTGGCCAGCTGGTTGTTGGCCCCGCCGCAGACGATCCGGCCGGGCAGCGCCGCGACGGTCTCCTCGTCCAGTGCCCCGCCCAGCGCGCACGGCGCGTAGACGTCGTGCGGCGTGCGCACCAGCGCCGCGGTGTCGTCGACCGCCCGCACCTGCGGGTGGCGGGCCCTCAGCCGCTCCACGGCCCCCTGGTCCACGTCGGTGACCACCACGTCGGCGCCGTCGTCGGCCAGGTGGCCGACCAGCCACGAGCCGACCTTGCCCACGCCCGCCACGGCCACCGTGCGCCCGGCGAGCGACGGGGAGCCCCAGCAGTGCTGTGCGGCCGCCCGCATGCCCTGGAAGACCCCGTAGGCGGTCAGCACCGAGGAGTCGCCGCAGCCGCCGTAGGCCTCGGACCGGCCGTGGGCGTACCGGGTCTCCCGGGCGACGACGTCGAGGTCGGCGTTGTAGGTGCCGACGTCGCAGGCGGTGAGGTAGCGCCCGCCCAGCGACTCGACGAAGCGGCCGTAGGCACGCAGCAGGGCCTCGGTCTTGGTGGTGCGCGGATCACCGATGATCACCGCCTTGCCGCCGCCGAGGTCGAGGCCGGCCAGGCTGTTCTTGTACGACATGGCGGCCGACAGGCGCAGCGCATCGGCGACGGCGGCGTCCTCGTCGGCGTAGGGGTAGAAGCGCGTCCCCCCGAGCGCCGGCCCGAGGGCCGTGGAGTGGATCGCGATGATCGCCCGCAACCCCGACTCGGGGTCGCTGCAGAACACGACCTGTTCATGACCGGATGCCAGGACGTCCACGACGCCGAGCGTAGAACGCGCCGCGGCCGTGGTCCGGTCGGAGCGGAGCGGCCGCGTCGGCCCATCCACTGGCGCGGACCTCGGGCGGGAGGGGGCATGATCCTTGGCGGACCGGACGCGCGGGGCCTCGGGCCCCGCGAGCACAGGAGGACTCTCGATGGCCGCACCCAAGCGACTGCTGGCACTGGCCCTGGCCGCGCCCCTGCTCCTCTCCGCGTGCACCACGGACAGCACGAGCGACGGCGACGGCGGCGACGGCGGGTCGGCCGGCGCCGCGGGCGGTGGCGACCTCGCCTTCTCGGTGATCACGCACGGCTCGGCCGGTGATGCGTTCTGGGACGTCGTCCAGAACGGCGCCGAGGCCGCCGGCGAGGACCTCGGGATCGACGTCGACTACCAGAGCGACGGCGACCCGCAGCGGCAGGCGCAGCTGATCGAGGCCGCGGTGAACCAGGACGTGGACGGCCTCGTCGTCTCGATGGCGAACCCCGACGCGCTCCGGCCCGCCATCGAGGAGGCGGTCGAGGCCGGCATCCCGGTCGTCACCATCAACTCCGGTGCGGACCGGTCGACCGAGTTCGGCGCGATCGGGCACGTCGGGCAGGAGGAGCGGGTCGCCGGCCAGGGCGCCGGGCAGCGGCTCGCCGAGGACGGGGCGCAGAACGTGGCCTGCGTCATCCACGAGGCCGGCAACATCGGGCTCGAGCAGCGCTGCGCCGGAGCGGCGGAGGCGCTGGGTGGCGCGGTCACCACCGTGCAGGTGGACATCAACGACCTGCAGGGGGCGCAGTCGACGATCACGTCCCTGCTGCAGAGCGACCCGACGGTCGATGCGGTCCTGGCGCTGAACTCGGCCGTGGCGGCCGTCGCGGTGGAGGCCACCCAGGACGCCGACTCCGACGCGCAGGTGGCCACCTTCGACCTCAACGAGGACGTGATCGAGGGCATCCAGGCCGGCGAGATCGCCTTCGCCGTCGACCAGCAGCAGTACGAGCAGGGCTATCTGCCGGTCGTGATGCTCCAGCTGTACGCCGAGAACCTGAACACGGTCGGCGGCGGCCAGCCCGTGCTCACCGGACCGGCGATCGTCGACGCGGAGAACGTCGACGCGATCGCCGACCTGGCCACGGCCGGCACGCGCTGAGCACCCGGGAGGCCACCGCGCCGGCGGAGCGGCGGGGCGACGAGCGGCTCGGCTCCGCCGGGCCGTTGCGCCGGCTGCTGATCAAGCCGGAGCTCGGCGCGCTGGTCGGCGCCGTCGCCGTGTTCACGTTCTTCGCGGTGCAGTCCGACGTGTTCCGGTCGCCGCGGGGCATCGCCAACTGGCTCGACCCGGCGTCGACGCTGGGGATCATGGCGGTCGCCGTCGCGATGCTCATGATCGGTGGCCACTTCGATCTGTCGGCCGGGGTGATGACCGGGACGACCGCGCTGACGGTCGGCATCGTCGCCGTCGAGTTCCGGCAGCATCTGTGGGTCGCCATCGGCGTCGCACTCGTCGTCGCGCTGGCGATCGGCTTCTTCAACGGCTGGCTGGTCACGCGCACCGGGCTGCCGAGCTTCATCATCACGCTCGGCACCTTCCTGATGCTCCAGGGGCTGAACCTGGGGCTGACCAAGCTGTTCACCGACACGGTCACCGTCGGCGGCATCGACGACGTGCCCGGGTACGCGGCGGCCGAGTGGGTGTTCGCCTCGCGCGTGGACGTCCTCGGAGCGCCGATCCGGGTGGCGGTGCTGTGGTGGCTGCTGTTCACGGCGCTGGCGACCTGGGTCCTGCTGCGCACCCGCTTCGGCAACTGGGTCTTCGCCACCGGCGGCGACGAGGTGGCCGCGCGCAACGTCGGCGTGCCCGCCCGGCGCACCACGATCGCCCTGTTCATGACGACGGCGGCCGCGGCGTGGTTCGTCGGCACCACCCTCGCGGTCCGGCTGACCTCGGTGCAGGCGAACACCGGCATCGGCCAGGAGCTCATCTACATCGTGGCCGCGGTCATCGGCGGGTGCCTGCTCACCGGCGGCTTCGGATCGGCCGTCGGCGCCGCCCTCGGCGCGCTGATCTTCGGGATGACCCAGCTGGGGATCCCGTACCTGCGCTGGGACGCCGACTGGTTCTACTTCTTCCTCGGCGCCATGCTGCTGCTGGCAGTCCTGGCCAACCGGCTGGTCCGCCGCTCCGCCGAGGCGGCCCGGCGATGAGCGCGCCCCGGGACGACGGCCCACCGCTGCTGCAGCTCGTCGACGTCGGCAAGGACTACGGCTCGGTCATCGCCCTCGAGGGCATCAGCGCGACCGTGCGCGCCGGGGAGGTCACCTGCGTGCTGGGGGACAACGGCGCGGGCAAGTCGACCCTGATCAAGATCCTCTCGGGCGTGCACCGGGCGGACCGTGGCCGCGTGCTGCTCGACGGGCGGCCGGCCGGCTTCGGATCACCCCGCGAGGCGCTCGACGCCGGGATCGCCACCGTCTACCAGGACCTGGCGATGATCCCGCTCATGGCGATCTGGCGGAACTTCTTCCTCGGCGCCGAGCCGACCCGCGGGGTGGGGCCCTTCCGCCGGTTCGACGTCGCGCGCGCGAAGGAGACCACCCGGCGCGAGCTGGCCGCGATGGGCATCGACATCCGCGACCCCGACCAGCCCGTCGGCACGCTCTCCGGTGGGGAGCGCCAGTCGGTGGCGATCGCCCGGGCGGTGCACTTCGGCGCCCGGGTGCTGATCCTCGACGAGCCCACCTCGGCGCTCGGCGTCAAGCAGGCCGGCGTGGTCCTGCGCTACGTGGCGCAGGCGCGGGACCGGGGGGTCGGCGTCGTGCTGATCACCCACAACCCGCACCACGCCCACCCCGTCGGCGACCGCTTCCTCGTGCTCAACCGGGGGCGGAGCCTGGGCGAGTTCGCCAAGGCCGACATCAGCCGTGAGGAGCTCACCCGGCTGATGGCCGGCGGCGCGGAGCTGGACGTGCTCAGCCACGAGCTGGAGCGTCCGGGGAACTAGCCGCAGGAGGCGGGTGATGAGGTCACGCGACGGCCAGGTCGACATACCGACTGTGACGAGTCGATCGCCCACCGTTCTTATCGCGGCGCGGCATCTATCCCGCGTGTTGCCTTTGTGACCCCAGGTGACAGTGGGACTGTTCGCGGGCCACACCGCCCACCCTCTTCCCCAGGGAGCGAGCACATGTCCCAGCGCCGTCCGTCCGGACCGGCGACTCCGCGCGCCGGCCACCGCCGGCCCGTCGCGGGCCGCTCTCCCCGCCCCTTCCGCACCGCCCTGATCGGCGTCGTGGCCGGAGCGGCGCTGATGGTGACCGCCGTCCCCGCCGTCGCGGTCCCCGCGCCGCCGCCCAACCCGAGCGACAGCCAGCTCGGCGAGGCCCAGGGGCAGCAGGCGGCCGCGGCCGCCGAGGTCGGCCGGATCGCCGGGCTCGTCGCCGAGGCCGAGTCCGAGCTCGAGCGGGTGGGCATCCAGGCCGAGGCCGCCGGGACCGCCTACCTCATCGCCGAGGAGGAGCTGGCGCTCGCCCAGCAGGCCGCGGACCAGGCCGCCGTCGAACTCCGGATCGCGGGCGAGGCGGTCACTGCGGCCGAGGCGCGGATCGCGGCGTTCTCCCGCGACAGCTACATGAACGGCTCCACGCTGACCGGCTCGGCGGCGCTGCTGGACTCCGAGGGCCCGGGCGAGCTGATCCAGCGCGCCGCGATGCTCGACTACGTGGCCACCAACCAGCTCGACGTCCTCGGCCAGCTGGAGGTGGCGCGGGTGCGCCAGGCCAACGCCGACTCCACCGCCCGCGCCGCCCGCGACGAGCGCGCCGCCGCGGAGGACGTCGCGCAGGCCGCCAAGGAGGCCGCGGACGCCCAGCTCGCCTCCCGGCAGGCCGCCTACGCGGAGATCGAGACGCAGAAGGCGCAGTACGAGGCCCAGCTGCAGGCCGCGCAGATCCACCTGCTGGAGCTCCAGGGAGCGCGCAACGCCTACGAGGAGTGGACCGCGCAGAAGGCGGCCGAGGAGGCCGCGGCCCGCGAGGCCGCCGAGCGCGCCGCGCGCGAGGCCGAGGCGGCGGCCGAGGCGGCCCGCAACGCCGCCAACAACGCCGCCAACAGCGGCGGCAGCAGCAGCGGCGGCGGCAGCAGCGGTGGGAGCAGCAGTGGCGGTGGCGTGAGCAGCTCCGGCTACGTCAAGCCCACGTCCGGCCGGGTGTCCAGCTGCTTCGGCTGGCGCTGGGGCGCCCTGCACGGTGGCGTGGACATCGCCGCCCCCATCGGCACGCCGATCTACGCGGTGACCAGCGGCGTGGTGCGTCGCGCCGGTACGGCCACCGGCTTCGGCTACGCCGTCTACATCGAGGGCGACGACGGCGCGGTGACCGTCTACGGCCACGTCAACCGGTACTTCGTGTCCACCGGTGAGCGGGTCGTCGCGGGCGAGCGGATCGCCGAGGTCGGCAACCGGGGCCAGTCCACCGGGCCGCACCTGCACTTCGAGGTCCACCCGAGCGGTCTGATGTACGGCGGCCAGGTCGACCCGGTGCCGTGGCTGAACGCCCGCGGGATCCGGGTCGGCGGCTGCGGCGGCTGATCGCCGCCACCACGGCGCTGCGGCCCGCCACCCGGGGGATGGGTGGCGGGCCGCAGTCGTGCCGGGGGAGGGGAGCTCAGCTGGACGGAGCGGTCTCCTCGGTGGACATCTCCATGCCGCACTCCTCGACGAGGTAGCTCTGCACGTTCGCGGAGGCCTCGTTCAGCTCCTGCTCGAGCGGAGCCAGCTGCTCCTCCAGGGTGGCCAGCGCGTTCGGATCGGTCAGGTCGATGTCCTGCAGCGTCGAGGCGAACTGCTCGGCGCCGTCGGCGAGCGCGGCCCAGTCGGGGGCCAGCTCGTCGGGCGCCTCGATGGAGCGGATCTCCTCCGCCGCCGCCCGGAAGGCCTGCGGCAGATCGCCCGGGTCGCCCGTGGTGGCGCTGCCGGTGATCCGCTCCTGGATGGTCGACGCCTGCGTGCAGAACTCGGAGTCGGCGCCCGCGGAGCCGCTCTCCGCGGAGCCGGTCTCGTCGGTGCCGGTCTCCTCCGCCGCGGAGGTCTCCGTGGCCGAGGTGTCCTCCGACGCGGTGGTGTCCGCGTCGTCGGAGCCGCTGCAGCCGGCGAGCAGGACGACGGCGGCTGCCGTCGCCGGGAGGACCGCGGAGCGGAAGATGGATCGGCGCATGGCCCGGAGGGTAGTCGCCGGGTGCGCGGTGTGGGGGCTTCGCGGCTAGCGTGCGGTCGTGGCCGTTCCGATCGATCCCCGCGGCGCGTGGGGTCTCCCCGCCCCCGGTGCCCTGCCGCGCACCGCCGAGCTGGAGCCGCTGGTCACCCGCGTGCTGGCCCCCAACCCCTCGCCGATGACCCTCGACGGCACCAACACCTACGTCGTCGGCGCACCGGGCAGCGGGCAGGCGGTGGTGGTGGACCCCGGCCCCGACGACCCGGCGCACCTGGCAGCGGTCGAGGAGGCCCTGGCCGCCCGCGCTGCCCGCTGCGTCGCCGTCCTGGTCACCCACCACCACGGCGACCACGCCGACGCAGCCAGGCCGTGGGGCGCCCGGTTCGGCACCCCCGTGGCGGCCGCCGCGGCGGCCGTCGCCGGCCCCGGAGGACGGGTGCTGGGCCCCGGGGAACAGCTGCACCTGGCCGGGACGTCGGTCGGCGTCGTCGCCACCCCGGGCCACACGGCCGACCACCTGGCCTTCCGGCTGGAGTCCGGCGCGGTGCTCGTCGGCGACCACGTGCTCGGCCGCGGCACCTCGGTGGTCACCCACCCGGAGGGCGACGTCGTCGCGTACCTGGACTCCCTGCGGCGGGTGCACGACCTCGGCCCCAGCGCCCTCTACTGCGGCCACGGCCCCGAGCTGACCGAGGACGCGGGCGCCGTCCTCGACTACTACCTGGCGCACCGGGCGTACCGGGAGCAGCAACTGGTGGACGCGCTCGCCCACGGTGCGGGCAGCGTCGACGAGCTGGTCGCCACCGTCTACGCAGAGGTTCCCCGGGAGGTCTGGCCGGCCGCGGCGCAGTCCACCCGGGCCACGCTGGCCAAGCTCGCCGCCGAGGGGCGGGTCGTGCTGACCGGCGACGGCGGGGTGCGGCCGGCATGAGCGACGTGGGTGTCCCGGTCGTCACCGCCGCCGCCAGCGAGCGCGACCAGCGGCGGGCCGCGGCGGCGCTGGCCGCGGCCGGCCTGCGGGAGGGGGACCGGCTGCTCATGTCGGCGGCCGCCTCGCCGGCGCTGCTCGCCGTCGTGCTGGGCGCGCTGCGCACCGGCATCGTCCCCGTGGTCCTGGACCCCGCGCTGCCCGCCGGGGAGCGGGCGGCCCTGGCCGAGGACGCCGACCCGGCCCTGGATGCCGGAGCCGACCCGCAGCGCCTGCTCGGTGACGCCGAGGCGCCGCTCGCCCCGGTGCCGCTGGCCCGGCCGATGCACTACACGTCCGGCACCACCGGCCGGCGCAAGGGCGTCTGGTCCGGCGTCCTCGCCGACGACGACGCGCGCGCCCTGGCCGGGGAGGAGATCGAGCTGTGGGGCTTCGGCCCGCAGGACCGGCACGTCGTCCTCTCCCCGCTGCACCACAGCGCGCCGCTGCGGTTCGCGATCCACACCCTGCTGGCCGGCGGCGAGGTGCTGCTGCCCGGCCCCTTCGACGCCGCCCGCGTGGCGGAGCTGGTGTCCACCCACCGGCCGACGACGGCGTTCTGCGTGCCCACGCACCTGCAGCGGCTGCTGGCCCGGGACGACGTCGACTGGTCGTCGTTCCGCCGCCTCGTGCACGCGGGGGCACCCTGCCCCGAGCCGCTCAAGCGGGCGGTGCTCGCGGCGTTGCCGGAGGGCAGCGTGTGGGAGTTCTACGGCTCCACGGAGGCCCAGTTCACCGTCTGCTCGCCCGACGACTGGCTGGCGCACCCCGGCAGCGTCGGCCGGGCGCGTCCGGGCCGGCGGCTGGAGACCGACGAGCGCGGCCAGCTCTGGTGCACGGTGCCCCGCTGGGCGCGGTTCGAGTACTGGCGGGCACCGGAGAAGACGGCCGCGGCGTGGCGGGGGGACCGGGTCTCCGTCGGCGACCTGGGCCGGGTGGACGACGACGGGATCGTCTGGCTGGACGGCCGGCGGGAGGACCTGGTGATCTCCGGCGGGGTGAACGTCTACCCCGCGGAGGTGGAGGCGGTGCTCGACGCCCACCCCGGCGTCGTGGAGAGCGCGGTCTTCGGCGTGCCCGACGCCGACTGGGGGCAGCGGGTCGTGGCCGCCTACGTGGGCGAGGCCGGCGTCGAGGACCTGGCTGCCTGGGCGCGCGACCGGCTCGCGCCCGCCAAGCGTCCGAAGTCGCTGCACCCGCTGGCCGACCTGCCCCGCACCTCCACCGGGAAGGTGCGCCGGCTGGACCTGCCGGGGGTGCTCGGTCTCGCGGGTGGCTGAGCACTGGGACGTCGTCGTCGTCGGCGCCGGCACCGCGGGCTGCCCGCTGGCCGCCCGGCTGGCCGACGCCGGCCGGGCCGTGCTGCTCCTGGAGGCCGGGGCGCACCACCCCGATCCCGCCGACGTGCCCGGCGAGCTGCGCGACGCCACCACCCTGCGCGCCGCCGTGCCCGGCCATCCCGCCAACTGGGACCTGCCGGGCCTGCTGCCCGGAGGGCGGACCGTCCGGGTGCCGCGGGGCCGGGCGGCGGGCGGCTCCAGCGCGGTCAACGCCGGGTACTTCGTGCGCCCGACCCCTGCGGACGCCGCCGACTGGGCCGCCGCGGGGAACGACCTGTGGTCCTGGGACCGGCTGCTGCCCGCGCTGTGCCGGCTGGAGAGCGACCGCGACTTCGGGAACCGCCCCGGGCACGGTGCCGACGGCCCGGTCCCGGTGGCCCGTCCGATGGGGGGACCGCCGCTGGCCGAGGCGTTCGCTGCCGCCGCCGAGGAACTGGGGCTGCCGGCCGAGCCGGACAAGAACGCGGGGGGCGCCCCCGGCTACGGCCCGCTGCCGCGCAACGTCGTCGACGGGGTGCGGGTCAGCACGGCGCAGGCCTACCTGGCCCCGCGCCGCGGGCACCCCGGGCTGACCGTGCGCGGGGGCGTCCAGGTCCTCCGGGTCCTGGTCGAGGGCGGCCGCGCGGTGGGCGTGCGCACGACGGCCGGCGACGTCACCTCGGACGAGGTCGTGCTCGCCGCCGGGGCGGTGGGCTCGGCCCACCTGCTGCTGCTCTCCGGCATCGGCCCGGCGGCGGCGTTGCGCTCGGCCGGCATCGACGTCGTCGTCGACGCTCCGGGGGTGGGCCGGAACTGCTCGGACCACCCGCTGGTCTACCTGCCGTTCCTCCCGGTCCCGGGGACGACGGCGGCACCGGGGCGGTCACCGCTGGACGGCGTCCTCCACCTCACGTCCACCGGGGGGGAGATCCCGGGCGATCTCGAGGTGCTGCCGTGGCTGGCCCCGTTCGCGCAGGTGATGACCGGTCGCCCGGCGCCCGCCGGCGAGGCGGTGGAGATCGGTGTGGGGGTGCAGCGCACCGAGGGCGTGGGGCGCCTGGTCCTCGCCGACGGCGATCCGACCCGGCCGCCGGTCGTCGAGTACGGGCACCTGGTGGAGACGGCCGACCGGCGGCGGATGCGGGAAGGGGTCCGCGCCGCCGCACGGCTGCTGCGCACCCGGGCGCTCGCGGCCGTCGGGCGGCCCGCGGACGGCCTGCCGGAGCCGCTGCTCGCCGACGACGCCGCGCTGGACGCCTGGATCGGCGAGCGGCTGACGACCGCGGTGCACCTCTCCGGCACGGCACGGATGGGGCCGGAGGGCGATCCGGCCGCCGTGGTCGACCAGCGGCTGCGGGTGCGCGGCGTGGACGGGCTGCGCGTGGCCGACACCTCGGTGCTCCCGCGGGTGCCGAGCCGGGGGCCGGCCGCCACCGCGGTGCTCGTGGGCGAGCGGGCCGCGGAGTTCATGAGCGGCGGCTGACGCCGCGCGGAGGCTGCGGCACGTCACCCGCAGCATCGAGCCCACCGCCGGAGCGGCGCCACGACCGGGGTGCGACAGCCGGATGGTCCCGGCGGCGCGCTGTCGCAGCCGCCGGGACCCCGGGCTCGGGGATCAGCGGGCGGCGGGGATCTCGCTGGTCGTGGTGGAGGTCAGGGGCGACCACGCGTCGGGGTGCGGGCGGCCGGCGTCGGCGGCCCAGTCCGGCGTGCGCGGGCCGGACTGCGTGCCACGGCTGACGGTGGCCGGGCGGGCGCTGAGGCTCACGATCACGGCCAGCAGCACGAGCAGGCCGACCAGAACACCACCGATGACCAGGAGCGTCGAGAGCATGTACTCAACGTA
The DNA here is from genome assembly GCF_054051035.1 of Blastococcus sp. SYSU DS0619. Classification (NCBI taxonomy): domain Bacteria; kingdom Bacillati; phylum Actinomycetota; class Actinomycetes; order Geodermatophilales; family Geodermatophilaceae; genus Blastococcus; species Blastococcus sp. SYSU DS0619. Next base: position 476,332 of record NZ_JBJHAM010000001.1, read on the forward strand.
AGGGCAGGACCCGGTTCTGTCACCGGGCAGAAGTATCCGAAGATCGGTGCCGACATGCGCAGAGTTCGCCGCGCGGTCACTGTCCGGCGGCCATGCGTACCGGCAGCATTCGCCAGGCTCCTCGGCGGCCGGCCGCTCGCCACCGGAGGGAAGAGCTCCTGCATATCCCGCCACCGGGAGCGGGTAGGCAGCCGCCGGTCCAGGGAGCGGAGGGCGTCGTGCGGGATCTGGTGGAGGCCGCCGGGGGACTGGTGGCCGTGCCCCTCGGCGTCGTGGCGCGGTGGCGCCGGGGCCGGCCGATGCACCCCCGGGGCGCCGTGCTCGACGCGGTGCTGGACCGGCACGGCGTGCGCCCGCCGTTCGGTGTCCCGTGGCTCGACGAGGTCCGCAGCGACCGGGTCGTCGTCCGGATGTCCCGGGGCGCCGGCCTGCCGGCACCGCTGCCGGACGTCCTCGGGCTGGCGATCCGGTTGCCGGGCGACGGGGGCTCCCCGGTCGACCTCCTGCTCTCGACCAGCGGCAGCGGACCGCTGACCCGGCGGGTGCCCGTGCCCCGGAGGGACGCGGCGGCCGTCCACGGCTCGATCATGGCCTACCGGACCGGGGCCGGCCCGGTGCGGTTCGCCGCCTTCCCCGAGCGCGCCGGCATCCCGTCCGACCCCGCGCCGCTGGCCGCGGCGGCCGACCACGGCGGGGTCGCCTTCAGGCTGGCGGCCGCGGTCGGCTCGGGGGAGTGGCGGCCGTTCGCCGCGCTCCGCGTCGAGGCCGCGCACCGGCCGCTGGAGCCGGCGGTCCGCTTCGACGCCGTGCGCCACGCGCCGCCGGGCCTGGCGGCCGACGGTCCGCTGGCGCGCTTCCGGGCACCCGCGTACGCCACCGCCCGAGAGGTCGGCCGCCGAGCCGGCCCGTGACGCAACGGACGTGACGGCTCACCCGTTGGAGTCGGTGACGGGTTGGCCGGGGCGAGCGCGGGTAGCAGGCTGGACGACGGGCTCGAGCACCGCGGCCGGTCCCTGAGGATGTCGAGCCGACCCGCGCCGTCGTGGGATCGCCCGACCGTACGAGGAGACACACCCCCGCGTGACCCATGCCGAGCCTCCGCGCCCGGGGCTGCCCACCCTCGCGGGTGCGGGCCTCCGGGTGGCGACGATCCCGCACAGCAACCCCTACGTGGACGCCGTCGTGCCCCCGGGTGCGACCCGCGTCGGGGACGCCACCGAGCCCAGCCCCTGGCTGGACGTCGCGTACCTCGCCGCCCGCGCGGACGAGGTCGACGTGGTGCACCTGCACGCCGGCTACGGGCACCTGGCCACCGCGGACCTCGTCACGTGGACCGAGGAGCTGCAGCGGCTGGGCGTGCCGCTGGTCGTCACCGTCCACCAGCTGCGGGACGCCGACGAGGCCTCCCCGGGTCGGCACGACGCGCACCTCGCCGCGGTGCTGGCCACCGCCGAGGTGGTCCTGACGCTCACGCCGGGCGCGGCCGACGAGATCCTGGACCGGTACGGGCGCACCTCGATCGTCGTGGCGCACCCCTCGATCGCGGTCGCCGACCCCGAGCTGGGCGCCGAGCGCGGCCTCGTCGGGGTGTGCGTCGGCCCGGTCTCGAACGCCGTCCCCGACCCCGCGGGGCTGGTGCGGGCCGCTCTCTCCGGTGCGGTCTCCGGGGGCGGACGGCTGCGCGTCCTGGTCGAGGAGGCGTTCGCCCCTGCGCTGGACCCGGTGATCGCTTCCCTGGCAGACGACGGGCAGCTGGAGCTGGTCCCGTACCCGGACGGCGGCAGGGCCGCTGCGCTGCAGCAGCTGCACGTGGCGGTGCTGCCGGAGCGGTGCGGGACGCACTCGGGCGACGTGGAGATCTGCCGCGACGTCGGCACCCGCGTGGTCGCGCCGAGCTGCGGCTGGTTCGCCGACCAGTGGTCGGAGGTGGTGCCCTACGCCAACGACGAGCACGGGGGCCTGGACCCGGTGTCCCTGACCGCGGCGATCGGTGCGGCCCTGACCCGGCCGATGCCGCGGCCGGCCGACCGCGCGTGGCGGGAGCAGCAGCGGGCGGCTGTGCGAGAGGTTCACGCGGAGGTCTACGCGCAGGTGGCCGCGGACCGCAGCTGGGCCTGAGACGACGACGGGCCCGGCGCGATGCCGGGCCCGTGCGGAGGAGAGTGTGGGCAGGGGCGGGGTCGAACCGCCGACCTCTCGCTTTTCAGGCGAGCGCTCGTACCGACTGAGCTACCTGCCCCTCCCGGCGTTCCCGCCGGAGAGCGACCCTGACGGGACTCGAACCCGCGACCTCCGCCGTGACAGGGCGGCGCGCTAACCAACTGCGCTACAGGGCCTTGCTGGTGGTGCTGGTGGTGCGTGCCCCCAACGGGGTTCGAACCCGTGCTACCGCCTTGAAAGGGCGGCGTCCTGGACCGCTAGACGATGGGGGCTCGTGTTCGCCGGGGGCAGCGAGAACAATACATGCCCCTGAACCGGCTTCGTCGCGGGGGTGCGAGCCGGTCCCGAGCGCCGCTCCTCCGCCGTCAGCCGACGGTGGCCGTCAGCTGCACCGAGTCGTCGGTGACGCTCGAGCAGGCGATGTCCAGGGGCCCGGCGGCGACACCCTCGCCCGCCCCGCAGGAGAAGCTGGTCCCGCCGACGGTGATCGAGGCCCGACCGTCCTGGACCCCGTCGAAGGACAGCGTGGTGCCGAAGATCTCCGCCTGCGCGCCGTCGCCGGACAGGGTCACCGTGCAGGTGCCCCCGGAGCACTCGACGTTCTGGGACGTGAAGGAGCAGCCGGTCAGGGCCGCGAGGGAGACCCCACCGGCGAGGAGCGCTCCGGCGAGCCGGGGAGCACGGGGCGTCGACGTCATGGGCGCAGCGTAGGTCCCGCTGCTCACCCTCCCGGGGAGGCCGGCGCCGCCGGGTCGCCAGCCGGAGCGGGAGCGACGGCCGCGCCGCCGTCCAGCGGCGCCACGGCGCCCTCGGCGTCCGGCACCTCGGCGGCCGCCACGATCGTGCGCTCTACGGTCACCTCGGTCGCGCCCAGCCCGCCCAGGGTGATCTCGTCGTAGGCCAGCAGCGCGCCGGTGACGGGGTCGAGGCGGAGCACCGTGCAGGTGAGCGGTTCGGGGTACTCGCCCTCCAGGGCGCGCAGTCCCGCGCCGCCGGTGGAGCCCTGCACCATGAGCAGGGTCTCCTCGGACAGCCGCTCGACCTGGCGCTCGTGGGTGTGCCCGGCGAGGACGAGGGGGACGACGCCGTCCAGTGGGGGGGCCTGCTTCGGGTCGTGCACCAGCGCGATCGCCGGCTGCTCGGGCAACGTGCCGGCGTAGTCCGCCAGCTCCTCGCCGGACGCCACCAGCACGTCCTCGCCCGCCTCGTCGTCGCCGGTGCTCTTGTCCGGGGTGAAGCGGGGGTCGGGGGCGCCGACGATGCGGATGCCGGCGACGGTGACCCCGGAGTCGTCGAGAACGGTGACGTTCGGCTGGGCCGCCAGGATGCCCGCGGTGGTGGCCGAGTCGTGGTTGCCGCGGATGTAGACGTAGGGCACGTCGAGGTCGCCGACCGAGGTGATCAGCCGGTTCTCCGGTTCGCTGCCCCAGTCGGTGAGGTCGCCGGTGTCGAGGACCCCGTCCACGTCGAACTTGTCGACCACCTGCCGCACCAGGTCGAACCCGGCGGGGTTGAGGTGGATGTCGGAGATGTGGAGGAGTGTGACCGAGTCGCTGCTGCCGGTCGGGCTCGGGAGGGCCGAGATCGTCGCGTACAGCGTGCCGACGTTGGCCACCAGGTCCTCCAGCGAGGCCCGGTAGGCGTCGAACCGGGCGACGATGTCCTGCGCGTTGCCGATCAGGCTGTTGGCGTTCACGAGCAGCCCCGTGTACGTCGGCTGGGAGAGGGCCTCCGGTCGCCACGTCGCGGCGCCCACGGCCCCGGTGGCGGCCAGGACCGCCGTGGTGACGCCGAGGGCGATCAGCGGCTCACGGCGCCGCCGCAGCACCGCCCAGGTGGTCAGCGCCGCGCCGACCAGCGCCCAGAGCACGGTCACCCACACCAGCCGGACGACGGCCGACTGCAGGTTCTCGGTGACCCGGTCGACGACGCCGGCCAGCCGGACCGGGTCGCTCGCCAGCGCCTGGGCGCGGGCCTGGTCGACGCTCTGGAGCGAGATGTCGAGCCGGAGCGGTCCGTCGTAGGCATCCACGGCCAGCGAGCCGAGCGGTGGCACGGCGACCTCGGCGCCGCCGGACGCCGGCCGGAAGGCGAGCGTGGCGTCGAACGGGCCGATCGGGGCGGAGACGTGGGCGAACAGCAGCACGGCGGCCAGTGCGCCGCCGATCGCGAGGGCGACGCGAAGGGCCCAGCGACCGCCCACCCGGGCGCGCCCCGGCCAGGGGGACGTCGTCGAGGTGGGTTCGCTCATCGCGCACACGCTAGCGGTCGGGTGCGTCGCACCCGGGGTGGCGCGGCGCTCGGCTCAGGTACCGGTCGGCTCGGGGCGGACGATCTCAGGCCGGAGCCGGTTCGGGCCGGAAGATCCAGCGCAGCGCGACGAAGCGCATGAGACCGACGAAGGCGGTGACGGCGACGACCGTGGCGATCTGCAGCCAGGGGTGGGCGCCGTCGGTGACCGCGTCCAGCCAGCCGAGCGCGGAGCTGGTGGCCAGGAGGCCGATCACGGTGACGCCGCCGGCCTCCCACTGGGCGGTGAACCAGCGCACCCGCTCGTCGGCCCGGAAGGTCAGCCGGCGGTGCAGCTCGTTGGCCAGCACCGTGGAGACCGCGGTGGCGACGAGGTGGGCGGCGAGGTACCCGCGGCTGCGCAGCGCGACGAAGAGGACCGCGTAGACCCCGGTGGTGACCGCGCCGACGAGGACGAACCGGGCGAACTGGGCGACGGTGTCGTCCTGGCGCAGCCGCGCGGTCAGTCGCGGGGCGGACGCCCGCGCCCACTGCGCCGTGGCCCGTGCCAGGTCGCCCACGGCGTCGGCGGCGTGGCCGCGGCGGAGCAGGGACGGGCAGGTCACGGGGGTCCTTCGGGCAGCTGGAGGAGAACGTGGAGGTGAGCGGGGTCAAGGCTCCTCTTCGGCATAACCCCTGTCACGCCTGAACATGCCGGGCGGAATGTGACTCACCCGTGTCCTTGCTCACCGTTGATCACGAATCACCGGCTGAGAGCGCCGGGCGCCCCGGTGCGTCACCGGACGACCTCGCGGGTAGGGGCCGCCCATGAGTCTCATGGGGTTCCTGGACCGCATCGCGGACGTGTCGGCGTTCGACAAGGCCATCGAGCCGGCGCGGCGCGCCGTCCAGGGCCTGCCGAGCGCGGTCAAGGACGTATTGCACGGCACCTGGCTGGGCCACCCGCTGCACCCGGTGCTGGTGCAGGTGCCGGTCGGCAGCTGGGTCTCCGCCGGCCTGCTGGACGCGGTGCCGCCGCTGCGGCCGGCGGCCACGGTGCTGATCGGCACCGGCGTCGCCGCCGCCGTCCCCGCGGCGCTGTCGGGTGCCGCGGACTGGTCGGAGCAGGGGAGCGGGGTGCGCCGGCTGGGTGCGCTGCACGCGGTCATGAACACCGCCGCGCTGGGCCTGTACGCCGGCTCGCTGGTCGCCCGGGGGCAGGGACGCGGCACGCTGGGCCGGGTGCTGGCCTACTCCGGGCTGGGCCTGGCCGGGGGCTCGGCCGCGATCGGTGGCCACATGTCCTACGCGCAGTCGTCGGGTGCCTCGCACGCGGCGACGGCGGTGCGTGCGCTGAGCACCGACTGGATCGACCTCGGTCCGCTCGACGACCTCCCCGAGGGCCGGCCGGCGATGCGCACCGGGAAGGGCAGCAGCATGGCGGTGCCGTTGGCCGTCGTGCGGCGCGGGGCGCGAGTCGACGTCTTTGTGGCGGCCTGCTCGCACCTGTCCGGCCCGCTGGACGAGGGCACGGTGGAGAGCGTGCGGGGCAGCGAGTGCCTGGTGTGCCCGTGGCACGGCTCGGCGTTCGATCTCGACAGCGGCCAGCCGCGGCGAGGCCCGGCCGCCAACCCGCAGGAGAAGCTCGAGGTGCGCATGGAGGCCGGCCGGGTCAAGGCGCGGGTGCCGGGCCGCCACCGCTGACGCTCCCCGGCCCGCAGCCCCTGTCCGTGGCCGGGCTGCGTACGGCGCCGGCCGATCTGGTGGTCCGGGTGTGCCGGGGCGGGGACCGAGCGCGGCCCGGGAAAGAAGCCGGCCCGGCCGCCCCGGGGGGAACGGGTCAGCCGGGCCGGGGTCGTACCCGCCGGGCGCCGGAGCGCGGGGCGGACGATGCGGCGGACAGGAGCGCGGTGCCGCGCTCCCGACCGGAACGATGATGACGGTACGTAACCGGCGGGGCCACCCGCGATCCCCTGAACGGGTGGTCCGCCCCGGGGGCAGGTGACGCGCCGCACACGAGGTGTGGTGATCACGACCTCGCGGGCACCGGGAAGGGATGTTCTTCCTCTTCTCCAGCCGCCTCGGCTGCCTCGGCTCGCTGCTCATCTCGGCGGTGCTGACGCTGATCCTGCTGCTGGTGCTGGGCGTGCTGTGACGACGCCGGGCGCCGGTCTGCGTGCAGACCGGCGCCCGGGTGCGGATGTCGGGTGGTGCGGGATCCCCCGGAGGGGGTCAGGAATCAGCCGTTGAGCTCCAGCGTCTGCATGGTCTCGGTGCGGACCTGCTGCAGCAGCGCCGGCTCGTCGTTCAGCGAGTGCCCGTACGAGGGGATCGCCGTCTGCAGCAGCGGACGCCAGGCGTCGATGCGCTGCGGGAAGCAGCGCTCCAGCAGGGTCAGCATCGCCGAGACGGCGGTCGAGGCGCCCGGGGAGGCGCCGAGCAGGCCGGCGATGCTGCCGTCGCCGCCGACGATCAGCTCGGTGCCGAACTGGAGGACGCCCTTGCCGCTCTTCGGGTCTTGCTTGATGACCTGCACCCGCTGACCGGCGGTGACCATGTCCCAGTCGGCCTGCTCGGCGGTGGGCACGAACGCCTGCAGCGTGCGGTGCCGGGCCTTCCGGGTCTGCATCAGCTCACCGATGAGGTACTTGGTCAGCGCCATCTCGGTGCGTGCCACGCCCAGCATCGAGCCCAGGTTGTTCGGCTTGACGCTCTTGGGCAGGTCGAACATCGAGCCGGCCTTGAGGAACTTGGGGGAGAAGCCGGCGTAGGGGCCGAACAGGACCGAGTACTCGCCGTCGATCAGGCGGAGGTCCAGGTGCGGGACGGACATCGGGGGCGCACCGACGGCGGCCTGCCCGTACACCTTGGCCTGGTGGTCGCCGACGAGCTCCGGGGAGCGGCTGCGCAGGAACATGCCGCTCACCGGGAAGCCGCCGAAGCCGCGGATCTCCGGGATGCCCGCCTTCTGCAGCAGGGGCAGCGCGCCACCGCCGGCGCCGACGAAGACGAAGCGGGCGCGCATGGTCACGCGGTCCCCGGAGACGGTGTCGCGGACGGTGACCTTCCAGCGACCGTCGCTCTGCTTCTCCAGCGAGTCCACGCGCTGGTTGACGTGCACGTCGACGCCGCGGGTGGCGACGTCGTCGAGCATCAGCCGGGTGAGGGCGCCGAAGTTGACGTCGGTGCCCGCTGCGGAGCGGGTGGCGGCGACGATCTGCTCGGGGTCGCGGCCCCGCATCATCAGGGGCAGCCACTCGGCCATCTCGGCCTGGCTCTCGGTGTACTCGATGCCGTCGAACAGCGGCTGCGCGGCCAGGGCGGCGTGCCGGTTGCGCATGTAGCGGCGGCCGTCCTCGCCCGTGACGAAGCTCAGGTGCGGAACGGGGGAGATGAACTCCTTGGGCGAACCGGTCATCCCGCCGCGCACCAGGTGCGACCAGAACTGCCGGGAGACCTGGAACTGCTCGTTGATCGTGATGGCCTTGGTCGGGTCGACCTGGCCGTCGGGGCCCGCGGGCGTGTAGTTGAGCTCGCAGAGGGCGGCGTGCCCGGTGCCGGCGTTGTTCCAGGGGCCGGAGCTCTCGCCGGCGACGACCTTGCCCGACTCGAAGACCGCGATGCTCCACTCGGGGGCGACGACCTTCAGCAGCTGCGCCAGGGTGGCGCTCATGATGCCGCCGCCGACGAGTACGACGTCGGGGTTCGCGCTGTCGGGAACGCTGCGCTCGGAAGTCACGGCTGCCTCTCTGGCTGTGCTCGGCGAGGCGCTGCAGCGCCCTCCATCGATCGTCGGCCGAATTCGGCCGGTACGTGCGACCGCCGGCGTATGAGGTATCTCACCGCAATGCGTCGGTACGGCCCCTCAAGGTTATGACCGGCACCGACGAGTCCCATGCGCGGGCCGGTGTGTGCACCTTCACCCCGCCGGCGTACCGCCGCCCTACGGAGCCGTTGCGGTTAGGCGGCGCCGTCCAGCCACGCGCGCAGCTCGGCCGCCTGCTGCTCCAGCCGCCGTCGCAGTCCGGGCAGCGGCGGGGCCTCGGTGGCGACGAGGTGCAGCGTCGTCCCGTCCCCGAGCAGCAGTTCCAGCCGGCGCAGGGAGCCGGGCCCGCCCTGGCGACCCAGCATCACGCGGTCGATGCCGGAGCGCTGGAGGTGGCGGGTGGTCAGCCGGTTGCGCACCTCGAGCGAGCCGTCGGCGTGAGCGCGGACCCGGCTCAGCGCCGTCGCCGTGTTGTAGCCCGTGATGCCACCCGCGAAGGCGATGAAGAAGATCGTGACGAGCGGCGGGAAACCGGAGGTGAGGATGACGACCAGGAGCACGACGCCGACCACCAGGGAGGCGCCGTAGAGCGCCTGCGACAGAGGCGCCTGGCGGAGTTCGAGGACGACGTCCGGGGAGGTCACGAGGGCGATCATGGCGGCGCCGGCCGCCGAGGGCGGGTCGCGTCGCGCGTTCGGGTGACACCCGGGCGCGCTGCCACGGACGCTCGGCCGCAGGAAGCTGCGACGAGGGTCGCGGTGCTCCACGATCGCCCCATGACGGGGGATGGGCGCATCACGACGGGCCTGGCCGGGGCCTGCGTCGACGAGCGCGGCTGGCTGCTGGAGCACCGGTTGATCGACTGGTCCGTCCGGGCTGCGCTCGCCGCTGACCTCGTCCGGTCGATGCGCCTCACGCACGAGGACGAGGCGCTCGGGCTCGATCCCGCACCGGTCGGCTGGGAGCCGATGGACGAGACCGTCCGCAGCCTGCTGGCGGACGGCTCGTCCCTGGACGACTGGATCCGGGGCGGCTCACTGGGACTTCGGGACGTCGTGGACGCCCTGATGACCGCCGGGACCTGGACGAGTCGCCGACGCCGGCTCCGGCGAGGGACCCGCTACGACACCGGGCGAGCCCGGGACGCGCAGGGCCGGACGCCGGAGCGACGGCTCGTCCGACCGTTCGCGGAGATGCCTCGGTGCCCGGCGGACGCCGCAGTCCTGGTGCTCGCATGGGCGGCCGGCATCGGGTACCGGCGCATCGGGGACCAGCAGCCGCGGGTCGATGCCGTGCTGGACAGGACCCAGGATCTCCGGTGGGTGTGCGAATCGGCGTGGCTGCTGATCAGTGCCGAGCGGGCGGGGGACCAGGCGGCGGCGAGAGCGATGCGGCTGGGAGGTGCTCCGGGCGCACCGGGTTGAGCGGCGGCGCCCGCCCCTGGTGCGCTTCGCCTGCGCGGCCGGCGAGCGGAGACCGCGGCGGTAGCCTCACGGCGGGTCGCGGACCGCAGGACGCCTCGCGTCCGGTGGTCCGGCACCCGGCCGGGCCTCTAGCTCAACTGGCAGAGCAGCGGACTTTTAATCCGCGGGTTGTGGGTTCGATCCCCACGGGGCCCACCCCGTTTCACCTGCGCATTTGCCCGATTGGCGACTGTGCTGGCGGCCTCATTGGTAGCACCGGTGGTAGCTGTGGTCGCAGGGTGGTCGCGCGCGGGGTCCGCTGCCGCCATTCGCGGCCTGGTCGAACGCGGCGTCCAGCAGCGCCCCGATGGCGTCCGAGGCGGTGCGCGCTGCCTCCTCCGACAGGTGCCCGTAGGTGTCGACGGTGATCCCGATGGAGGAGTGGCGGAGCATCTTCGACACGATCGCCATCGGGACGCCGGCTGCGAGCATCAGCGACGCCGCACCGTGTCGAAGATCGTGCAGACGGACTTGGCGCAACCCAGCCGCCTTGCTCAGCGCGACGAACCGGCGGGTGACGTACTCCGGCCGCAGCGGGGCCCCGTTCTCGCGGGCGAAGACCAGGCCGTGGTCCTCATAAGCCTCGCCCCACGCCTGCCGGTCGAGGTCCTGGCCCAGCCGCCACTGCAGCAGGGCTTGCATGGCGCGGTCGGTCAGCGGCACCGATGCCTCGGACGGCTTGGTCTTCGGGGTGGAGAACTCGAGCCGGCCGCCGACGTCGACGATGGTCTGTCGGATCCGCGCCGTTCGGTCGGTGAAGTCGGGGTCGGTCCAGCGGAGTCCGAGCGCCTCGCCGCGGCGGAGACCGCAGGCGGCGATGACCTCGAACAGCGGGCCGAGCCGATCCGTCTCGACGTGCCGCAGGAAAGTCGCGAGCTCCGTCGCGGACCATGGCTGCACCTCGGTACGGGCGCCTTCGGGGGGCGTGACGTTACTGGCCACGTTGAACGGGAGCCGCCGGGTCTTCGCCGCGTAGCTGAGTGCTGACCTGAGGGTCGCGTGGATGCGCCGGACGGTCACCGGACCACGGCCGCCGGTCAGTGCGTCGACCAAGAGCTGCTCGACGTGCTCGGCGCGCAGCCGCTCGATCGGCACGTGCCCGATCGCCGGAATGATCACGTTGTCCACGTCCGCCCGGTAGGACCGGGCGGTGGTCGGCTCCGAGTCGCCGGCCTTCACTTGCAGCCAGCGCGCCAGGAAGCTCGCCATGGTCTCCCGGTCGTCGACCTGGACGCCCTGCGCGACCCGGTCCGTGACGTCGCTGAGTGCCCGGCTGGCAGCCGCCTTGGTGGTGAAGCCGCCGCGGCGCATCGTCTTGCGCTTCCCGGCCGACGGGAGGTCCACGGCGTAGTACCAGCTGCCGTGCTTTCCGTCCGTGGCCAGGCGGGGGCAGGACTGGCCCAGCTGCTTCCCCCCGGCGTCACGGCAGGAGCAGCGGCGGTACACGCGTCCGCGCCGGTCGCCGGTCACGCCGTCCCCTCCACCGTTGGCCGGGGGACGTTCAGTCGGTCCATGTCGGCGAGGATGTGGGTACCGAGCTGCGGGGTGACCAGCCCCTCAGCGGCCATCGCCGTGAGCCGTCGCCCCCAAGACCAACCAGACATGCCTCACGCTCTGCGAAGGTGCGTCTGGCTCGGCGAGTCACCGCTCAGCCTCACGGGGCGTGCCGAGACCGCCACAACCCCTTTGGGTGACGCAGACACTTGACATACACTTGACACCACTCCGGCGCAGGCCTAGCCTTCGGGCATGAGCGAGGTGGGTACCAAGGACGGCGCTGTCGCGGGCGCAGTGGTCACCGGGTTCGGTGCTGCCCAGCCCAGCCCTCGGCAGCAGGCCCTGGAACGCCTCCTTGACGAACGAGAGCACGCCCGGTCCCTCACCGAGGGGCAGTGGTCGATCCTGACGGCTCATGTTGTAGACGCGGCGCTCAGTGGCGACGACCCGACTCTAGAGGCTGCTTACACCGGCCTTCAGTGGATGGCAGCGGAATTGGGGCGTCGAGGATCCGACGATGGCGAACCAATCGAGTCGGCGCTAGAGAAGGGGCGCGTCAAGGGAGTCCTTGACATTGTGCGGTGGCACCTTCGTCGCAGCGTTACCGCTGCGGCGCCCGCTCTTCCGCCTGAGGGGCTCGCTGCGCGCATGTTGCGGTCGATCGCCCAGCGCCCCGGGAGTCGTAACCAGGAGATCGCCCGCAGTCTGGCGGTCGACGAGACTCAAGTCAGCCGGGCGGGACGCCATCTCCGTGCATCAACGCTAGCTACGGTTCAGCGCGTCGGCCGTGAGAATGCCTGGTACGTGACCCCACGAGGGCTGGCCTGCCTTCGTCTCGTCGGCACGGACGTCGAACGAGACGACAGCCTGAGCACTGGCGAGCTACCGGCCAAGGAATACGCCCAGGTCCTTACCAACATCCTCGAGAGCGAGCCTGGTGACGAGGCCGAGGTTCAGCGAGGGACCGGCCTGCCCCACGTTACGGTCGCGCAGGCGCTTGATTTCCTGGTGACGCATGGCTATGTCGTCAAAGAGCCCGAGCGCCCTGGCGGGCCACCATCGCTGCGGGTCAATGAGCGGCAATACGGTGCGATAGGTGTCAGTGTTGCGCAAGGGGTAGTCGTCGGCGTGCTGGCGGATCTTCGTGCCCGCGACCTGGCGACTGCAAGCCGTGCCGTCGACACAACGAACGTTGAGGATGTCGTCGCCAGCATTAATCAACTCTGTCGCGAGTTGCTCAGCGGTGAGTCCGTTGACACTCGAGAGGTGATCGGGCTGGGGGTCAATCTGCCGGGTCACGTCGATCCCCGTCGGGGGGTGGTTCTCTATTCCCCACTGGGTCCGAGCGGAGAGTGGACCGACGTTGACTTGGCCAGTCGGCTAGTGAATGAGACGAAATTGCCCACCACCGTGGAGAATGACGTCAACGCGTTGGCGCTGCACGAGAAGTACTTCGGCGAGGGGCAGGGCTTGTGCGACTTCGCTGTAGTCTTCGTGACGCCCGATGGTGAGGGGGTCGGTAGCGGTCTGGTCGTCGGGGGCTCGCTGGTCCACGGCTCGACTGGTAGTGCAGGAGAGATTGGCCATGCTCCTCTCGGTGACGGGAGCCGTCAGTGTCGGTGCTCCAATTACGGATGCCTCGAGGCGACGGTAGGTTTCTCATCCATGAAAGCTAGGCTGAGTGAGGCAGGAGTGCAGGTGCCGGCCGGTCTGGCCGAAGTCTCGATGCGTGCGTCCGATGGTGATGCCCAGGTTCGAGACGCCTTCGCTGAGGCGGGGTCGGCGTTCGGTCGGGGCGTCGCAACCATCCTGAGCACTCTTGACCCCGAGTTGGCCATTCTGTCGGGCCCCAGAGAGCTCATCGATATCGATGGCACGGTTCCGTCTGCTACGGCATTCACTCGAGCAGCCAGGGAGGCCATTCGGCGGCATAGCTTTGGCAGGACCGCTTCTCACTGCCAGCTTGTCACTAAGCGGCTAACTGGCGAGTATGCGGCCCGCGGTGCTGCTTCTGCACTTCTCTTGGGACGCCTTTACGAGTCCTCGGAGGAGTCGGTAGTTGATGAGTCATCAAGGCCCGCCCTCGAGTCGGCCAGGCGCTGAATCACTTATCTGCTCCGTCCAATGAAGCGGGGAACGTATCATCGGCGGAGTTCGGGAAACCAAGACAAGTGAATGGAGGCGCTCCTCAACGTAGGCAGTTGAGGGGCGTCGCCGAAGTTGGCCGGCAAGTAAACGGTCGCTGGCGACTGGGCGCTCAAGGAGCGGCCGAAGAGCTGGGTCATGCGGTAGCTCTTGCGCTCCTCCTCGAAAGGGCCTGCCACTAAACAAGTGAACCAGGGGTCAGATAGAGATGGTTTCAGCTTGTCCGCGGTCGCGAGACTGTTGGAGACGACGACCCAGGAGCCGACCAGATCTGACAACTGGGCACTCCCTCTGTCTTCCCAGCCGTTCGCCCATATTGGTTTGCTGAAAACCGGGGCGAATACATGGGAGACGCTGCTCTGCACAACTTCCCTCTGACGTGAGTCGGGCCATCTGCTCAGCGACTCGCAAATGAGGACGCCTAGCCTGCCCAGGAAACTGTCCTGAGTCCAGAAGGTTACGCTTCGTGGAATGTCTTCGCGGAGCACCGTCCCGGGCGCTATTGTCGGGGCCGGCCCCGGGAGCCCCCAGCTTATTACCTGCCAGTCGGTTAGAGCGAAGTCGGCCAGCTTGTCCTGACGCAACAACTCGTCGCCTGTCCACCGATCGACGAGGATAGCTGTGTTGCCATGCTCCTCAATTGGTCCACTGCCAAGCAGAATCCAGCGCAGCTTTGAGTGCCGACTCGGAGGAGTGTCGCGCAACAGGTCTTTCCACGCTTTGTAGACATCCGCGGACAGGCAAGCCTCTGGGAGGATTCCCAGCTGCGCTCCAGAATCCTCAAGCTCAGTAAGGATGATCTTCAGTCGGTCAACGATTCTCGCCCGAGGTTTCAGTGCATAGCGGCTTTCGCCAGTCTGTGGGTCTAGTGGATAGCTGAACTCGAGGTCATCGTATGAGGAGAGGACTGGAACGCAGCCCACAGATACTGGCTCTCCGGGGCGGAACCAGACATCGCGGTCGCTAGGTAGGGCGGTGTTCGTGTAACCGCTACCCCAGACGTCATCACTAACCCGGACCACGCGGAAGTAGTGATGCTTCTCCTTGCCGCTCATGGGCCTGCCCGGGTAGCTACGGCGGGGCAGCAATGCACCCGGCGTGGCGTCGTTTAAGCGGCCACTTTCCAAGTAGCGGCCGAGGATTGCGACCATGTGCTCCTGATCGTGGCTGGTAGACCAGGGGCTTGCGAACAGAAGGGCCTCGTCTAAGCCGGCCAGCACGGCTACTTGATTGAACATCCCCTGCTTGCAGAGGTCCGTCACGCGCTTGGTGTCGACCTTGCCCTGCTGCAGGCACTCATCGGTGATTTGGTCGCCGACCGCCCAGAAATCGGGGTCCCGGAACCAGTTCTCGACATCGTCCGTACGAAAGAGCTCAACAGGCGTGGCGTCGTACAAGGTCACGAAGACGTCCGCGGGATCGTCGTTCGGAAACGCTTGGCGCTGCCTGCCAGGCCCACTGCGCTTGCGCGTCAAGATCCGGCTCCCCCCGTCGCGCAGATTGTCCCGTGAGGCTAGCCGCGACGACGCGGCCAGAGAAGGTCCGCGGCGCTCGTTGCTCCGCCGCTGGCGCGTCGGCCCCGGCTCCGCCCTGAGGTCGCTCCCTCGAGGTTTCCAGCCTGCCGGGCGAGTGGGCGCCTGGCACTACGGGTGACGTGCCCCCGTGAGCAAGTTGGAAAGTGGGCTCATTGTGGTCGCGTCCTGCGCGAAACCTGACAGCAGCCGGAGCGACTAGGCAGCACCGAGGTGGGCTACGACCAGCGCAAGCGGCATCACTCAGCATGGCCTGGCACACCCGGCCTGGGACTTTTAATCCGCGGGTTGTGGGTTCGATCCCCACGGGCCCACCGAGAAGCGGCATCTGACCAGCAGTTTCGCCGGTAAGATGCGGTTGCGTCAGGCGGGCTGTGGTGGGTAATCCTCCGCTTACCCTCCACTTTGATCGTCACCACCGCCCTGAGCGGCCCAGCCAGGGGCACCCGCTCAGTTCCGGACTGCGCGGTCTACAACGGTGCATGATCATGAACGGGTGGCGAGGCAGAACCAACCAGGTGTGAGTGCCGGGCGGCGTCGGTGGATCATCGCCGGTCTCATCGTCCTGGTCCTGCTCGGGGCCTTCGCGGGCGAGTTGCGTGATCCACCCTTCGATCTTGTCCGGTTCCTCTTCACGTTGCTTCTCAACGGCCTGGCGGCTTGGTTCCTTCTCTGGTTCTTCACGAAGTTGCTCCGCCTCCGGGGCAACGACTGATCGGTCCAGGCTCTGTCCCAGAGGCCGCCCTTGGATACTCGCCATCCGTTCCTTGGTGGTCAGAGGACGAGGGCTGCTCTCCCGGTCACCGTGCGGCGGCTCATGTAGACGTGCCCGCTCATGCTGGCCCACCCGATCAGCTCGGGCTCAGGGCCTGCGACGGTTCGACCTGTACCAGAGCCATCCAACGAGGAGTTGGACCAGGGTGAGGCAGGAAGCCACCCAGAGCGCCATGCGAGGCAGCGGTCGACCGAACAGCTCGACCAGGCTTGGGAGCAAGAACCACAAGATCGCCGTCCGGATCAGCATCAGCGGCCAGAAGTTCCGCTCGGCGTCCTCGCGGTCCTCGCGTTCGATACGCGCCCAGACCGACTCCCGGCCCTCGGGGCCCTCCGGCCTGCTCACGCTCGGACGCTAGCCACAGGCGCACACCCTCGCGGGGCCCTGCTCGGCAGACCACTCGACCGGGTGCCCCGTGACGGGCCGCTCGGAGACACCGTCAGCAGCGCGCATGATCGGCCGGCACGCTCACGGGTCATGCTCGGCTCCGGGCGTTGAGGCGGGCGGCCTGGCGGGTCAGGTGGTCGCGCTCTGCGGCGTCGGTCGCCTGGTGCGCGGCCGCCGCGTACAGCCGCGCCGCGGTCGCCAGGTCGCCGTCGCGCTCGTGCAGGTACGCGGCGACGGCGGTGTACCGGGGGAGCGAGTCGTCCAGCGCGGCAAGCGCCGCCAGGCCGGCGCGGGGCCCGTCGGCCTCGCCGACGGCCACCGCGCGGTTGAGCCGGGCCACCCGGCTGCCGGTCAGCCGCACGAGCTCGTCGTACCACTCGACGATCTGCACCCAGTCGGTCTCCTCGGCGGTACGCGCGTCGGCGTGCAGCGCGGCGATGGCGGCCTGGGCCTGGTACTCGCCCAGCCGGTCGCGGGCCAGCGCCGCCTGCAGGATCCCGACGCCCTCGGCGATGGACGAGGTGTCCCAGAGCCTGCGGTCCTGCTCGGCGAGCGGCACCAGGCTGCCGTCGGGCGCGGTCCGGGCGTCGCGCCGGGCGGAGTGGAGCAGCATGAGGGCGAGCAGTCCCGCGACCTCCGGGTGGTCGATGACCGCCGCGAGCTGCCGGGTCAGCCGGACGGCCTCGGCGGCGAGGTCGACGTCGCCGGAGTAGCCCTCGTTGAAGACTAGGTAGAGGACGCGCAGCACGGTGGCGACGTCGCCGGGCCGGTCGAACCGGACGCCGGAGACGGTGCGCTTGGCCCGGCTGATGCGCTGCGCCATCGTGGCCTCGGGCACCAGGTAGGCCTGCGCGATCTGGCGGGTGGTCAGCCCGCCGACGGCCCGCAGCGTGAGCGCGACCGCGGACGACGGCGTCAGCGACGGGTGGGCGCACAGGAAGTACAGCTGCAGCGTGTCGTCCACCTCGAAGGCGGGCCCGGGCGCCGGCTCCCCGTCGACGAGTTCCTCGCGCCGCCGACGGGCGTCGTCCGCCCGCGTCGCGTCGAGGAACCGGCGCCAGGCCACGGTGACCAGCCAGCCCTTCGGGTCCCGCGGCGGGTCCGTCGGCCAGCGGTGGACCGCCTCGACCAGCGCCTCCTGCACGGCGTCCTCGGCCGCCGCGAAGTCGGCTCCGCGGCGGACGAGGACCCCGAGCACGCCCGGCGTGAGGCTGCGCAGCAGGACCTCGTCCACCGCGGGGCTCACTCGGTGACGGTGGGCGGCGCGGTCAGGAACGGGCGCACCTCGAGCCACTCGTGGATCGGCTTCCCGCCCGCCCCGGGGGCGGCGGACAGCTCCCCGGCCAGCTCGATCGCGCGCTGCTCGCTGTCCACGTCGATCACCATCCAGCCGGCGATGAGGTCCTTGGTCTCGGCGAACGGGCCGTCGGTGACCGGCGGGCGCCCCTCGCCGTCGTACCGGACCCACATCCCCCCGGGCGCGAGCGCCTGACCGTCGACGTACTCCCCGCTGCCCTCGAGCCGGGCCGCGAAGTCCTGCATGTACTGCACGTGGGCGGAGATCTCCTCCGGCGTCCACCGGTCCATGGGCACGTCGTTGCTCGCGGCGGGGGCGCCCCGGTAGTGCTTCAGCAGCAGGTACTTGGCCATCTCGGTCTCTCCTCGGTGCCGGCGCGACCCGTTCTGGTCGCGTTCACCTCAGGGACGGAGCCGGTTCCGGGTTCTCGACATCAGCGCCGGATGTTCCACGTGACACGTCCGGTCGAGCGCCGTACCGGACCTCCCGCCAGCTCATTTGTAGCAGGGATCGGCCCTCCTCATGAGGCCGAAAATTTCGTCCTATGGTCGCGGGCCTCAGAACGGAGTTGATGGCGTGGACCCCCTGACGACCAGCGCGTTCGACCTCCCCGACCACCTCGCTCCCAAGGCCGAGCAGGCCCTGATCGGAGCCGACGAGCAGCACTTCGCGGCCATCGCCGAGAGCCTCCGGCAGTCGATCGCCGAGCTCTCGGCCCGGCTCGACGCCGAGCGCAAGGCACCCGGCGGGCAGGGGCAGGCAGCCCTGGACCGCGACCTGGAGATCCACCGGCTCAGCGCCCGCCTGCGCGCCCTCCGCCGGTTCGGCCTGGACCTCTGCCTCGGGCGCATCGTCCCCGCCGACGGCGCGGAACCCGTCTACGTCGGCCGGCTCGGCCTCGCCGACAGCACGGGACGCCGGCTGCTCGTCGACTGGCGCTCGCCCGCGGCCGAGCCGTTCTTCGCCGCGACCCACGCCGACCCGAGGGGGCTGGCGAGCCGCCGCAGGTACCGCTGGACCCGCGGCCGGATCACCGACTACTGGGACGAGGTGTTCACCCCCGACGGGCTGAAGGGGCACGCCGCGCTCGACGACCAGTCCGCCTTCATCGCCAGCCTGGGCACCAACCGGTCGGCCCGGATGCGCGACGTGCTGGGCACCATCCAGGCCGACCAGGACGCGATCGTCCGCGCCGGTTCCGACGGCGCGCTCGTCGTCGACGGCGGCCCCGGGACGGGGAAGACCGTCGTCGCGCTGCACCGCACCGCCTACCTGCTCCACAGCGATCCGCGCCTGCAGGGCCACAGCGGAGGCGTGCTCTTCGTCGGCCCGCACGAGCCCTACCTGGCCTACGTGTCCGACGTGCTGCCCAGCCTCGGGGAGGAGGGCGTGCAGACGGCCACGCTGCGCGACCTCGTCCCCGAGGGCGCGGCTGCGGGCACCGAGACCGACCCGGACGTCGCCCGTCTCAAGGCATCGTTGGACGTGACGGCGGTGGTCGAGGCGGCCGTCCGGTTCTCCGAGGAGCCGCCGACGGCGGGGATGACGGTCGAGACCGACGCGGGCGACGTGCGCCTGCGCGCCGCCGCCTGGGCCGAGGCGTTCGAGGCGCCGGACCCGGGAACGCCGCACAACGACGCGCGCGACCAGGTGTGGGAGGAGCTGCTCACGATCCTGGTCGACGAGCACGACGGCGATGAGCCGGCCGACGAGGTGCGGGCGTCCCTGCAGCGCAACCGGGAGCTGCGCACCGCCTTCACCCGCGCGTGGCCGCTGCTCGAGGCGGCCGACGTCGTCGCGGACCTGTGGTCGGTGCCCGCCTACCTGCGCAGGTGCGCACCCGAGCTCACCCGTGACGAGGTCCGGGTGCTGCAGCGCGAGGACGCCCGGGCCTGGACCGTCTCGGACCTGCCGCTGCTGGACGCCGCCCGGCAGCGGCTCGGCGACCCGCAGGCGTCCCGGCTGCGGCAGCGGCAGCGGGCCGTCGTCGCCGGCGAACGTGCGCGGATGGCGGGAGTCATCGACGAGCTGATCGCGGCCGACGACTCCGAGCTGCTGCTGATGACCAGCCTGCGGCACGGGGACCTGCAGGACGTCCTGGTCGACGACGCCGCGCTGCCCACCGCCGAGCGGGACCGGCTCGCCGGCCCGTTCGCGCACGTCGTCGTCGACGAGGCGCAGGAGCTGACCGACGCGGAGTGGCAGATGCTGCTGCTGCGCTGCCCGTCCGGGAGCTTCACGATCGTCGGGGACCGGGCCCAGGCCCGGCACGGGTTCGCCGAGTCGTGGCAGGAACGGCTGGCGCGGATCGGGGTCGAGCGGGTCCGCCTGGCCTCCCTGACCGTCAACTACCGGACGCCGGCGGAGATCATGGCCGAGGCGGAGCCGGTGATCCGCGCCGCGCTGCCGGACGCCAACGTGCCCACGTCGGTCCGCAGCACCGGAGTGCCCGTCGTCCACGGGGCCGTCGACGAGCTGGAGCCGCTCCTCGGCAGCTGGCTGGCCGGGCACGCCGACGGGGTCGCCTGCGTGATCGGTGACCCCTCGCTCCGGGCGACGCCGCGGGTCCGGTCGCTGAGCCCGGTGCTCGCCAAGGGGCTGGAGTTCGACCTGGTCGTCCTCGTCGACCCGCAGCGGTTCGGCGAGGGCATCGAGGGCGCGGTCGACCGCTACGTCGCGATGACCCGGGCGACCCAGCGGCTCGTGGTCCTCGCGAGCCCCCGGCCGTCGAGGCGAGGCGTGGACCACGGTGCCGATCCGCGCGAGGGATGCCGATGAAGCAGCGGGCGGGGGTGCCGAGTCGCGGCCTCCGCCGACGCGACACGCGGGTGCGCCGGGGTGGCGCCGGGACGACCGAGCCCCGGCAGGGGCAATTCCACGCTCAGGAGCAGGCGCCTTGTCGACAGGTCGTCGCGCCGTGAGGCAGGTCGTCGAACGCCCGGGGTGCGCTCCGCAACGAATGGGACACGGGCCCTCTCCCGGGGTGTCCGGAGCGGCCGTCGCGCGGGCTGCCCGGACCTAACGTTCGGGTCGTCCGCGGCGCTTCCCCAGCCGCGGAGCACGACCTGCGAGGAGTTCCTGTGCACGCCACCGCGCTACCGCTCCACGAGCCGTTCCCCTCCGCCCGGGAGGTGCCCGACGGCGAGGCCCTGGCCCTGCTGCTCGACCTGATGGTCGAGGAGCCGGCCACCGGCGCCGCGACCGCCGGCACGCCGGACCCGGGATGGGCCGCCCGGGTCCAGGAGTGGTCGCGCCGGGCGTCGTCCTGGGGCGAGGGACCGCAGGGGGCGTGGCGTGCCTGGTGAGCTGATGGCCGTGCTGGCCCCGCTGGTGGGCTGCTGCGCGCTGATCGCCGTCGTCGTCGCCCTGGGCGCCAGCTCCACCGCGCGGTACGAGTTCGAGCGCAACGGCGTGCAGGCCCAGCAGCGGGCGGCCGCACCGGCGCAGCCCGCCGCGCGCACCGGCGCCGTCCGGGTCGTCGACGGGGCGGGCCCGGAGCAGTCGGCCGCCGAGCGGACCGCCGTCGGCCTGGCGACCCACCCGGCCGGCCGGCACCTGCCCGCCGGCCCGTCAGCCACCGGCTGGTGGCTGGTCGGCGAGCCCGGGGGCGAGGCGGTGGCCGGGCCGTTCGCCGACCGGCTGGACGCCGAGTGGGCCCTCGTCGCGGCGGAGCTGCCCGGCACCGCGGAGGTCGTGCACGGCGCCCGGCGGGCCGACGGTGGCGTGGCCCGGCGGCAGACGGCCCAGGAGCGGGCGTGGCTGGCCGAGCTGGGTGGCCAGCTGGACCGCCTCCCCGCTGACTGGGACCCGCGCATGGAGGACGACGACGACCTCCTGACGAGCCTCGCGGTCGACGTCACCGCGGCTCTGATCGAGGCCGGCCTGCCGCTGCACGACTGCGAGGGGAAGCACCCGGCCGGCGGGGTCTGCCTGACGCCGCACCCGGCGGGCGAGGGCGTTCTCGTGACCTGGCGCCAGCACGACCGGATGAGCCTCCAGCAGGTGCGTGGCGGGGCGATGGACACGGTGGTGCAGCGGACGATGACCGCCGCCGTCGGGACGCTGCTGCGGCAGCTGGGCTTCTCCGTCGAGGAGTTCGGCTCCACCGGCTGCCACCTGGTGAGCGTCCCGGCCCGTTGAGCGACGAGCGGTGCGCCCGGGGTCGGGGCGCGAGCGGTGCCGGCGGGGACGCCGCGCCGGCACCATCCGGTCACGCGTGGGGCGCGGCGTCGTCCAGCCTCGGGGGAACCACGAGAACCGGGCGGCGGCGCAGCCTCGCCGGCAGGCGCCGGGCCGCGGGCGGCAGGCCGACGGCGCTCGAGCGGTCGGTACGGGCGGGGGTGTCGATCACTGCTCTCCTCGGTCGCGGTGTGCCCCGAGGGTGGCGGAAGGGTCTGACATTCCGCCGGTGGGCGGCTGTGCGTTCCCTGGCAGCCCGCGCGCCGCGGGCTCCTCACACCATGGGGGAGCACGGGCTCTCAAGCGTCGCCCCGAGGTGCCGATACGACATCGTGCGTATCCACGGGGCAGTGCTGCGGAGCCGCCGGCGCGGGGCGCCGCTGTGGCGGTACCTGACCACGATCGTGCTGCTGCCGCTGATCGGCGTGGTCGTCCTGACCGGTGCGGCCGCGCAGGCCCGGGCGGTCGAGGCCGCCGGCGCGGAACGCGCCGAGGAGGCGGTGCGCACGCTCGCCCTGCTGGACGCGGCGCGCAGCGGTGTGGAGCTGGAGATGGTCCCGGTCCTGTCGATGCACGTGATCGGCGATCCCCGGACCGCCGCTGCCCTGGGCCTGCCCGAGTTCTTCCTGGCGGCGCAGCGCCAGACCGCGGCCGAGGAGGCCGCGCGTGCGCGCGCCATCACCGACCGGGCGCTGGCCCAGGTGCCGGCCGGGTCCGTGGGCGCCGCGGCGGCCACCGAAGCCGTCGAGGACCTGGCGGCCCTGCGCGCGGGGGACGACACCGGCCGCCTGGACATCGAGGCCGTCTACCTGCGCTTCCTGGACGTCTCCAACGACCTGATGAACGCCCAGGCGGCGGCGGCCACCGCGGCGACCGCCGAAGGGGTTCCCGGCGCCACGCTGCGCGCGGTCCAGGACGTCCAGACCATCGCCCGGCTGGCGCAGACCGCAGGCCGGCAGATGCCGTTGTTCCTGGGGTCGCTGCTCGTCGGCGCCAGCGACGGCCTGATCGGCTCGCGGACGGCCGGGCAGACCTCCTGGCTGGACTACCTGGACGCGCAGCGCCAGATGGAGACCCTGTCCCAGGAGCCGCTGCGCAGCGCGTGGGCGGAGATCCGGACCTCCCCCGTCGTGGAGCAGGTCGACGCGATCCTGGCCACGGGGCTGACCGGGGGCTCCGCCACCGGCCTCCCGGTGGCGGAGCTGGTCGCGCTGCTGTTCCAGGGCCAGGAGCGCAGCACCATGTTCACCGAGCTGGTGCAGGCCGCGGTCGGCGAGGCCGAGCAGCTCGTCGCGGCCGACCGGGAACGCGCCAACCACCAGCTGCAGGTCGTCCTGGCGGTCGGCGCCGGTCTGCTGGCCTGCTCCGCGGTCGGGGCGTTCTTCCTCGGCCGCAGCGTCGCGCGGGCGCTCCGCCTGCTGGCGGGTCAGGCCACGAAGATCAGCGAGGGCTCACTCGTCGAGGTGGAGGTGGCCGGGCCCCGCGAGGTGCGCACCGTCTCCGCGGCGCTGGGCTCGGCCGTCGCCGGGCTGCGCCGCATCCAGGACCAGGCCCAGGCCGTGGCTCACGGCGACCTGGACAACGCCCTGCTCGACCAGCCCTTGCCCGGCCCGCTGGGCGAGGTGGTCCACGCGTCGGTGCAGCAGATCGTCCACTCGGTGCGCCAGCGGGAGGAGCTGCAGTTCGCCCTCGCCCACCAGGCGACCCACGACCCGCTCACCGAGCTGCCGAACCGCGCCCAGGCGCTCACCCTGGTGACCTCCGCGCTGCACCGCGGCCGGCGGTCCGGCGAGATGACCGGCCTGCTCTTCGTCGACCTCGACGGCTTCAAGACCGTGAACGACGGCTACGGCCACGCGGCAGGGGACGAGGTGCTGCGCCAGGTCGCCCGGCGGCTGCGCGCCGCCGTCCGGCCCGGCGACGTCGTGTGCCGCCTGGGGGGCGACGAGTTCGTCGTCCTGGTGGAGCCGGTGCACGAGGAGCACGACCTGCTGGACCTCGCCGACCGCCTGATCGACTCGGTCAGCGAGCCCATCTCGACCGGCACGGCCCAGGTGCGCATCGGCGCGAGCATCGGCGTGGCGGTCAGCCGGGACGGCGGCACCGACGCCGACGTGCTGTTCGCCGAGGCCGACACCGCGGCGTACCGGGCCAAGGCCCACGGCCGCGGACGGGCGGAGATCTTCGACGAGACGCTCCGCCGGCAGCTGCAGGAACGGGCCGAGCTGGAGGCGGCGATCTCCTCCGGCCTGGCCGCCGGCGAGATGACGCTCGCCTACCAGCCGGTCGTCGACGTCGCCTCGGGCCGGGTCGCCGGGTACGAGGCGCTCGTCCGGTGGGACCGGCCGGGTGTCGGCCTGGTCCCGCCCGACCGGTTCATCCCGGTGGCCGAGGGGTCCCGGCTCATCGGCGACATCGACCGGTGGGTGCTGCTGCAGGCGACCCGGCAGCTGGCCGAGTGGCGGGCCGCATCACCGGCCGGCCCCGGCGAACCGGAGCCGACGGTGGCGGTCAACATCTCGGGCCGGCACCTGGCCAACCCGGGCGTGGTCACCGACGTCGCCGACGCGCTGGCCGCCTCCGGGCTGCCACCCCGGCTGCTCGTCGTCGAGGTCACCGAGACGGTCCTCGTCGACGACCCCGTGGCCTACGACCACCTGACCGAGCTGCGGGACATGGGCGTCGGGATCGCCATCGACGACTTCGGGACCGGCTACACCTCCATCGGGCAGCTCCGGAACATGCCCGTGGACACGCTGAAGATCGACCGCAGCTTCGTGGCGTCCGCCGAGCCGTCCCACCGCGAACTGGTGGCCCTGATGATCCGCGCGGCGCACACCTTCGGGCTGACCGTCGTCGCCGAGGGCGTCGAGGAGCCGGCCCAGCTCGCCCGGCTCAAGGCGCAGGCCTGCGACCGGGCCCAGGGCTACCTCCTCTACCGGCCGATGCCGGCCGCGCAGGCCGGTGCGCTGCTGCGCGACCGGGCAGACTCCCCGGCGTGACCGACCGTCGTGCCCGCGGGGGGCGCCTCCGCCGCCGATCGTCGCCGCCGAGCGGAACGCGAGCGGCAGGTGGCTGACGCCGGGACCGCGGCAGCGGAGGGGTCCGGCCGGACGATCCCGCGGGTGGGGTCCGGCTCGGTCCTGGTGCCCGGCGAGACGTGCTGGCGGGTCGAGCGGGCGGACCACTTCGCGGTCTTCGTCGACGCCGCCGACTACTTCGCCGTCCTCAAGCAGGCGGTGCTGCGCGCCGAACGGCGGGTGCTGTTCATCGGCTGGGACTTCGAGCCCCGGATCCGCCTCGACCCCCGCGCTCCCGGCCGGGCGCGGGACGACCGGCTCGGCCGGGTGCTCGACGCAGCAGTCCGGGCGAACCCGGACCTGGAGATCGGCGTCCTGCAGTGGGGCATGGGCATGCTGGAGTCGCTGCGGCGCGGCGTGCTCCCCGTTCCCCTGCTCCGCCGACGCACGCACGAGCGGCTCCGGTTCGCCGTCGACCACCACCACCCGCTGGGCGCCGCGCACCACCAGAAGATCGTCGTGGTCGACGACTGCCTCGCCTTCGCCGGCGGCATCGACGTCACGGCCGACCGGTGGGACACCTCCGACCACGCCGACTGGCACCGGCACCGGCACCGGCCGCACTCGCCGCGCCCGACCGGCCCCTGGCACGACGTGACGACCCTGGTGTCCGGCCCCGCGGCGCGGGCGCTGGGGGAGCTGGCGTGCGAGCGGTGGGAGAGCGGCACCGGCCGGCGGCTGGAGCCGGTCGAGGGCGCCGAACCGTGCTGGCCCGACGGGGTGGAGCCACTGCTCGCCGACGTCGATGTCGCCATCTCGCGCACCCGCCCGCGGCACGGCGGCAAGGACCTGGTGCACGAGATCGAGCTGCTGTGGCTGGCCGCGATCGCGGCCGCCCGGGACACCGTCTACATCGAGGCCCAGTACTTCGCCAACCGCCGGATCGCGGAGGCGATCGCCGAGCGGCTGGGCGAGGTCGACGGCCCCGAGTTCGTCCTCGTGACCCCGGAGTCGGCGGAGGGCTGGCTGGAGGAGAAGGCCATGGGCACCGCCCGTGCCCGGCTGCTCGCGCTGGTCCGGCAGGCCGACACCCACGACCGGTTCCGCATGTACGTGCCGGTGACCGAGGGCGGCCGGCCGGTGTACGTGCACGCCAAGGTGCTGGTGGTCGACGACCGGCTGCTGCGGATCGGCAGCTCGAACCTCAACAACCGCTCCATGGGCCTGGACACCGAGTGCGACCTCACCATCGAGGCGCGCCCGGACGACCCGCGCGGTCCGGAGCTGGTCGCCACCGTCCTCGGCATGCGGCACCGCCTGCTCGGCGAGCACCTCGGGGTCGAGCCCGCCGCGGTGGCCGCCGCGATCGAGGCCTCCGGCGGGTCGCTGGTACGCGCGGTCGACGGGCTGCGCACGGTCACGGGCCGGTCCCTGCGGCCGTTCGAGCCGCCACCGCAGCACGTGGTCGACCGCGCCCTCGCCGCGACCGAGCTGCTGGACGCCGAACGCACCCCCGACCGCTGGCGCCGCATCCGGCGGACCTTCGGCTCGGGCCCGGGTGGCTCCGCGCGCTGAGCGACGTCCGGGTGCGGGGTCACGCTGCCGACCGCGGCCGGGTGTGCCACCATCCGCCCGGTGGACGGTGACGACGCAAGCAGTGGGCAGAGCAGCGGGCTGAAGCGCCGCGTCTTCTACGGATCGGTCGCCGGCGTCCTGTTCGTCGCGCTCTGGGCGATGCTCAGCCCGGCCTCGGCGGCCGGCACGATCGGCTCGCTGGTGGGCTGGACGTCGGAGTGGTTCGGCTGGTTCTACATCGCCTTCGCCACCGCCGTGCTCGTCTTCGTGCTGGCCATCGCGTTCTCGCGGTACGGACGGGTCAAGCTCGGTCCGGAGCACTCCGCCCCGGAGTACAGCACCTTCGCGTGGGCCTCGATGCTCTTCGCCGCCGGCATCGGCACCGACCTGATGTTCTTCGCCGTCGCCGAGCCGGTGACCCAGTACCTCGCCCCGCCGGTCGGGGAGGGCGAGACGGTCGACGCGGCCCGCGAGGCCACGGTCTGGACGCTGTTCCACTACGGCCTCAACGGCTGGGGCATGTACGCCCTGATGGGGATGGCGCTGGCCTACTTCGCCTACCGCATGAACATGCCGCTGGCGATCCGCTCCGTGCTCTACCCGGTCTTCGGCCGGCGGGTGCACGGGGGGCTGGGCGACGCCGTGGACATCGCGGCCGTGCTGGGGACGATCTTCGGCGTCGCCACCTCGCTGGGTATCGGCGTCGTGCAGCTGAACTACGGGCTGTCGGTCCTCTTCGGCATCCCCGAGGGCCGGGCCGCGCAGATCGGGCTGATCGCGCTCGCCGTGGCCGTGGCGACGGTCTCCGCGGTGAGCGGCGTGGATCGCGGGATCAAGCGGCTCTCGCAGCTGAACGTCGTCCTCGCGCTGGGCCTGGCCGGGTTCGTCCTCGTCACCGGCAACACGGCCTTCCTGCTCAACGGCCTGGTGCAGAACGTCGGCGACTTCGTGAGCAGCTTCCCCGGCCGGACGATGGACACCTTCGCCTACGACCGTCCCGACGAGTGGCTGAACGGCTGGACGCTGTTCTTCTGGGCGTGGTGGATCGCCTGGGCCTCGTTCGTCGGCCTCTTCCTGGCCCGCATCTCCCGCGGACGCACGATCCGCCAGTTCGTCGCCGGCACGCTGCTGCTCCCGTTCAGCTACATCCTCATGTGGGTGTCGATCTTCGGGAACAGCGCCATCGACCGGATCCGGCAGGGGGACGACGCCTTCGGGCTGACGGCGATGAACACGCCCGAGCGCGGCTTCTACACGCTGCTGGCGGACTACCCGGCCTTCCCGCTGATCGCCTCGATCGCGACGTTCGTCGGGCTGCTGTTCTACGTCACCTCCGCCGACTCCGGCGCTCTGGTGATGGCCAACCTCTCCTCCCGGCTGCCCAAGCCGCAGGACGACGCGGCCGCCGGGGTGCGGATCGTCTGGGCGGTCGTCACCGGTGTCCTCACCGCGGCGATGCTCGTCGTCGGCGGCGTGCCGGCGCTCCAGAACGCGACCATCATCATGGGGCTGCCGTTCGGCTTCGTGATGCTGATGGTGATGTTCGGGCTGTACCGGGCACTGCGGAACGAGGCCGACCGGGCCACCGTCCGGCACGGGGTCGGGCCCACCCGCCGCCCCGCCGCCCGCCGCCGGGACCGGCTGCGCCGGCGCCGGGGGCCGGTGTCCAGCGGCCGGGAGCGGGCCGCGCAGTACCTGTCCGAGACCGCCCGCCCGGCGCTGGACGAGGTGGCGGCCGAGCTGCGGTCGCGCGACCTCGCCTCCGAGACGCGCTGGGTCGTGGACGACCACGGGAACCGCTCCGTGGAGCTCACGGCGGAGGTGGAGGGCGGGGCGCCGTTCCGCTACCGGATCCAGACCGGCCAGCCGGTGCGCCGCCAGGCCGATGCGGCGGACTCGCAGCTCGACGTGCGCCTGGGGCCCGGGGACGGAGCGCCCGCCGGCGGCTACGACGTCATGAACTACACCCACGCCCAGCTGATCGACGACGTCCTGGAGAAGTACGGGGAGCACCTCGCGTCCCGGGCTCGCCCGGTCTGAACCGCCGGGTCAGGCGTCGAGGAACCGCTCGATCACCGGAGCCAGCTCGTCGGCCTCGGTGACCAGCGCGATGTGGCCGCCGCGGTAGACGTGCAGCTGGGCGTCCGGCAGCAGCCGGGCCATCACCCGCGCGTTCACCACCGGGATGATCGGGTCGTCGTCCCCGGCGACGATCAGGGTGGGCTGCCGGATGAGCCGCAGGAACGGCAGGCTGCTCCAGCCGGTGCTCGAGGCCAGCTGGTAGTAGTAGCCGCGCCGCGGCCCCACCCGGGTGTGCGTGTGCAGGGCGGCCGCGGCGCGCTCCGGCTCGGTCCGCATCGAGCCGCCGTAGATGTCCCCGGCGATCCGGCGGGCGTACTCGGGGTCCCGGTGCCGGCGGGGCGTCAGCATGCGCGCCAGCACCCGGGGATGGGCCGGGACCATCAGCGAGCCGGTCCCGGTCGCGGCCAGCACCAGCCGCCGGCACCGGCGCCGGTGCTGGACCGCGAAGTGCTGCGCCAGGCCGCCGCCCCACGACAGCCCGAGGACGTCGACCGGCTCGTCGTGGCCGAGCCGGCTGAGCATCCCCGCCACCACCGGGCTCAGCGTGGAGAGCAGGTAGGGGACGACGGGCTTTGGCGACCCGCCCACGCCCGGCACGTCGAAGCGGATGACGGTGCGCCGGGGATCGAGGGCGTCGACGAACGGCTGCAGCACCTCCAGGCTCGCCCCGATGCCGTTCATGAGCAGCAGCGGGGGCACGGCGTCGTCGTCCCCGGGCCGGACGGCGACGCGCAGCGTGCGCCCGCCGACGGTCAGGCTGCGGACGAGGTCGGGCCTACTTGTCGAAGACATAGGTCCCGGGCGCCTCGGCCAGCACGTCCAGGCCGTTCCCGCCCAGCTCGGTCGGCGCCGGCACCTCGTCACCGGACCGCTCACCCAGCCAGCTCATGAAGTCCGGCCACCAGGAGCCCTTGGTCGTCTCCGCCTGCTGCAGCCAGCGGTCCGGGTCCGGCGGGGTGGACTCCGCCACCTGGAAGGTGGACTTGGGGTTCCCGGGCGGGTTGACCAGCGAGGCGATGTGGCCGTTGGTGGACAGGATGAACCGGCTCTCGCCGCCGAACAGCTGCGTGCTGCGGTAGCACGCCTGCCAGGGGCAGATGTGGTCGGCGATCCCCGCGGTCACGTAGTTGTCCACCGTGATCGACGACAGGTCCACCGGTGAGCCCAGCATGCTCGAGGCCCCCGGCTGGGTCAGCGCGTTCTTCAGCGCGACGTCGATGAAGCCCCGGTGCAGCCCCGCGGCCATCCGCGTGGTGTCGGCGTTCCAGAACAGGATGTCGAAGTTCGGCGGGGGCTTGCCCTGCAGGTAGTTGTTGACCCAGTAGTTCCAGACCAGGTCGTTGGGCCGCAGCCAGGCGAACACCTCGGCCAGCTGGGCTCCGTCGAGGAAGCCCTTCTTCCGCGAGCGCTCGGTGGCGGCCTGCACCGCCTCCTCGTCCATGAGCGCCGACATCGTGCCGGCGCGGTTCCAGTCGAGGACGGTCACCGCGTAGCTGACCGCGCGGACCCGGTCCTGGCGCCCCGTGGCCGCCAGGTGGGCCAGCACCATCGCGGTGATGATCCCGCCGGAGCAGAACGCCTGGAGCGCCACCTGCTCCTGGCCGGTGATCCGCTCCACGGCGTCCATCGCGTCGAGGACCGCCTGCCCGTAGGTGTCGAGGTCCCAGTCGGCGTGCCGCTCGTCGGGGTTGCGCCACGACATCATGAACACCTGCTGGCCGCTGGCCACGTAGTGCTCGACGATGCTGCGGCCCGGTGCCAGGTCGGCGATGTAGTACTTGTTGATGGTCGGCGGCACCATGACCAGCGGCAGCGCACGGACGGTCTCCGTGGTCGGCCGGTACTGGATCAGCTCGAAGACCTCGCTGCGGTAGACGACCGCGCCCGGCGTGACCGCGAGGTCCTCGCCGACGGAGAAGGCGTCGGGCTCCACCATCGTCGGCACCCGCGGCGGGTTCGCCAGGTCCTTGACCATCCGGCGCAGGCCCTTCAGCGCACTGATTCCGCCGGTGTCGATCGCCGCCTTGAGCGACAGCGGGTTGAGCACCGGCACGTTGCTGGGGGCCAGCGCGTCGACGAGGTTCGTCGCGGTGAACCGGATCCGCTCGTCGTCCTGCCAGTCGAGATCGGCGTCCTCGATCAGCTCCCAGGCGGTGCGGGCGGTGGCGAGATGGGTCTGCATGGCCCGCCGAAGCATCGGGTTGCCCGTCCAGGCGGGGTCGGCGAAGCGCTTGTCCTTCTTGCCCGGGGCCAGCTCGGAGCGGCCCACGGTGATCCGGCCCAGCTCCTGCGCGAGCTCCCCGGCCCGGCGGGCGACCGTGCCCGGCTGCCGGGCCAGCGAGGAGCCGAACCGCAGAGCCGTGCCGGCCGGCGGGACGAGCCGGCGCAGCGGGCCGCGCGCGGCGTCGACCAGCACCATGTCCAGGCCCATGGCGGCCTCGGCGGCCGCTTCCGGGGCACCGGCCGCCGGAGCGGTGTCGGGGCTGCCCTGCGGAGGCGCGGACGCGGTGCGGGCCGGTTCGGTCGCGGGCTGGGCCATCGGGGAACTCCTTCGACGCGGCCCGGGGAGACGACGGCGCCATCCCCCGAGGCGCGGTTGTGACCTGTCCCACTGAACCACAGCGCGCCCCGACCGGCAGGGCGGTGTCAGGACTGTCGTCAGACGATGCCGTCGGTCTGCCTCCGCGCTCCGCTCCGCTCCTCGCTCGCTGTCCCCCGCAAGCGGGAGGTGCCCCCAGCCCGCTGCGATGCTCACCGAGCTGTCGTCAGACGATGGCGCTGGTCCCGGTCACGGCCCGGCCGACGATCAGCGTGTTGACCTCGCGGGTGCCCTCGTAGGAGTAGATGGCCTCGGCGTCGGCGACGTAGCGGCCCACGTGGTTCTCCAGCAGGATCCCGTTGCCACCCATGAGCTCGCGCGCCCAGCCGACGGTCTCGCGCATCCGCATGGTGCAGAACGCCTTGGCCAGCGACGCCTGCTCGTCGGTCATCGTCCCGGCCTCCTGCAGGCGCGAGAGCCGCGCGCACATCGCCGCCGACGAGGTGATGTTGCCCAGCATGCGCACCAGCAGGTCCTGCACGAGCTGGAACTCCACGATCGGCTGGCCGAACTGCTCCCGCCCCAGGGCGTAGCGCAGGGCGTGCTCGTAGGCCCCACGCGAGCAGCCCACGGCCGACCAGGCGACGCCGGCGCGGGTCATCCGGAGCACGTCGGCGGTCTCGCGGAAGCTGTGCGCCTCCTGCAGCCGGTTCTCCTCGGGCACCCGGACACCCTCGAGGGTGATGTGCGCGTTCTGCACCACGCGGAGGGCGATCTTGTCCTCGAGGTTGACGGTGGTGAAGCCCGGCGTCCCCTGCTCGACGACGAAGCCGAGCACGCGCTCGGTGTCGACGTCCCGGGCCCAGATGATGGTGAGGTCGGCGAAGCTGGCGTTGCCGATCCACTTCTTCTCGCCGTCGAGCACCCAGGAGTCGCCGTCCCGCCGGCACGTGGTCTGCAGGCCGCGGGCGACGTCGGAGCCGTGGTCTGGCTCGGTCAGCCCGAACGCGCCGATCAGCTCCATGCGGGCCATGGCCGGCAGCCAGCGCTCCTTCTGCTCCTCCGAGCCGCAGAGGTAGATCGACCCCATGGCCAGGCCGCCGTGGACGCCCATGAAGGTGGAGATCGAGGGGTCGCCCTTGGACAGCTCCATGGAGATCATGCCGTCGAGCAGTGGCGAGCGGCCCCGGCAGCCGTACCCCTGGATCGAGGTGCCGGCGATGCCCAGCTCGGCCATGGCCGGGATGAGCTGGTGGGGGAACTCCGCGCGCGTCCAGTACTCGTTGATGATCGGCTCGACCTGCTCGTCCATGAACGTGCGGACGCGGTGCAGCAGCGCCCGGTCCTCCTCGTCGAGGATGCCCTCCAGGTCGTAGAAGTCCGAGGTGATCGTCGACCGGTCGCTCATGCGGGGCTGCCTCCAGGCGCTGCGGGCTGTGGCTCCCACCTACCCGGGTGCCCCGGGCGCATGCGCGAACGGTCGTCCGGGCAGACACCGGGGAACCCGAGACCCCGGAGGTGTCCCCGTGTCCCGATCCATCGCCGACCAGACCGTCGAGGAACTGGGCGGCCGCGGCAGCGTGCTGGCCCGCCAGCGCCGCGACCACATGCAGCTCGACCGCATGCTGCACGAGCTCGACGGTGCCACCGGCGCCGACCAGGAGGAGGTGCTGCAGCGCATCGACCGGCTGGTGTTCAGCCACGCGTTCGCCGAGGAGACGGTGCTGTGGCCGGTCATCCGCCGGGTCCTGCCCGACGGCGACGCCCTGACCCTGCAGGTCGAGGAGGAGCACCAGGAGGTCAACGAACTGGTCAGCGCGCTCGAGCGGGACGGGCTCGACCACCCCGAGCGACCGGCGCGGCTGGCCCGCCTCGTGGAGGTGCTGCGGGAGGACGTCCGCGACGAGGAGGACGTGCTCTTCCCCCGGCTGCAGGAGCGGCTCAGCCCCGGGGAGCTGCGGGCGCTGGGTCGCCGCTGGGCGCTGATGGCGCGGATCTCGCCCACCCGCCCGCACCCCACCGTCTCCCGTCGCCCGCCGGGCAACGCGCTGTCCG
The DNA here is from genome assembly GCF_054051035.1 of Blastococcus sp. SYSU DS0619. Lineage (NCBI taxonomy): Bacteria > Bacillati > Actinomycetota > Actinomycetes > Geodermatophilales > Geodermatophilaceae > Blastococcus > Blastococcus sp. SYSU DS0619. The sequence goes on from NZ_JBJHAM010000001.1 coordinate 509,033, forward strand.
GGCTGCCGCTGTCGCTGATCGACCGCACCCGCGACGCCGTCGACACCGGGGTGCGCCGTGCGCCGGACCGGTTCGTCCCGGCCGGCCGGGCGGTGAGCAAGGGCCTGGCCGCCGTCGCCGGCGTGGTGGAGCGGGTGCCCCTGGCCCGCCGGGGTGACCAGCCGCCGACCAGCCGCTGAGCCGATCGGCCACCCCAGGTCCCGGACACGGCGAAGGCCCCCTCCCGGAGCGGGAGGGGGCCTTCGACGTGCGTCCTGCGGTTACGTCGTCTGCTGGGGCTTCGGGTCGGCGCGGGCGTCGAGCTGGATCTCCTTGTCGGCCCGCGGGATGCCCTGCTTGAGCTCCTTCGAGCGCTCCATCTCGGCGTCGAACTCGATGCCGAACAGCAGCGCGATGTTGATCAGCCAGAACCAGATCAGGAAGATCACCACGCCGGCGAGCGCGCCGTAGGTCGCGTTGTAGCTGCCGAAGTTGGCCACGTAGAACGCGAACGCGGCCGAGGCGACGACCGCCACGAGGATGGCCACGGCCGCCCCGGGGCTCACGAACTTGAAACCGCGCAGCTTCACGTTCGGGGTCGAGTAGTAGAGCACCGCGATCATCAGCGCGAGGATGATCAGGATGACCGGCCACTTGGCCCAGGTCCAGATGGTGAGCACGGTGTCGCCGAGGCCGATGGCCTGGCCGACGGCGTCGACCACCGGGCCGCTGAGCACGAGCATGGCCACGATGAGGGCGGCGAACAGGATGCCGACCAGCGTGATCAGCAGCTGCAGCGGCTTGAGCTTCCAGACCTTGCGGCCTTCCGGCGTCTCGTAGACGACGTTCGCCGCGCGGGTGAACGCGCCGACGTAGCCGGAGGCGGTCCACAGGGCACCGAGGAGGCTGATGGCGAGGGCGATGCCGGCCGCGCTGCTGTTCCCGGCGATGTCCTCGATCACCGGGTTGAGGGTCTCCGCCGCCGACTCGGGCACCACCGTGGTGAGCGCGTTGGTGAGCTCCTCCGGCGTGGTGAAGAGGCCCACGACGGCCGCGAGCGCGGTCAGGGCGGGGAAGAGCGCCAGCACGCCGAAGTAGGTCAGCGTGGCGGCCCAGTCGGTGAGGCCGTCCTCGCTGAACTCCTTGGCGGTGCGCTTCAGCGTGGCACCGGCACCGGTCCCGGTGTCGGCGCCGGTCGGCGCCTTGTCGGCCCGTGTGCCGTTGACGACGTCGTCGTCGGGGGCGGGATCGTGCCCGGCACGGTTGTCTGGGGAGCTCGTCCCAGCCGCTGAGCGGCTGGACGAGCCGGTGGGTCGGGCCATGAAAGGAGTCCTCCGGTGGGCGGGCGCGGTCGCCTCCCTCGATGCCCCGGACGGTCGCGTTCCATGCCGGATGCGGCGGTAACGGTTCGGCGGCACCCCCAGCGCGGCAGCTGTCAGCGGATGCCGGAGACCGGCGACCACTCGCCGGCGCCGGCGGTGGCCTGCTCGACGTCGGCCAGCGGATCGGGGCGGTGCGCGGCGCCGCTGCGCCGGTCGGCGCGCATGCCCAGGAGGGCGACCAGGACGACCACCGCCGACGCCCCCAGGCCGATCAGCGCGACCAGGGTGAAGGCGATCGCGCGGGGCAGGCCGGTGGCCGGGTCCAGGCTGCCGGCGATCAGCGTGACGGCGAGCGTGCTGCCGAGCGCCTGGCCCGTGGACCGGGCGATGGAGTTCACCGCGTTGGCGACGCCGGTCTCCTCCTCCTCGACGGCGTCGACGACCAGCGCCGGGAGGGCGGCGTAGGCGACGGTGACCGAGAGCTGGGTGAGGACCCCGGCGACGATCACCCACGCCGGCTCCGCGCGGAGCCCGGCCAGCACGCCGAACCCGGCGACCCCGGACAGCGCCCCCGCGACCAGCGTCGGCAGCGCGCCGAAGCGGGAGACCACCCGCCCGGCGAACGGCGCCACGATGATCCCCAGCACGCCGCCGGGCAGCAGGTAGACGACCGCCGCCTCGAGCACTCCGACGCCGAAGCCGTAGCCGGTCACCTCCGGTGGCGACTGCACGTACTGCAGAACGGCGAGGAACGAGGCGAACAGCGCGATGCCGGTCATGAGCCCGGCCACGTTGGGCACGACGGTGCGCCGGTCGGCGAGCATCGCCGGTCGGACCAGGGGGTGGGTGGTACGGCGCTGCAGCACCACCCAGCCGGCCAGCACGACCACCGCCCCGGCGAGGCAGCCCAGCGTGGCCGGGGACGCCCAGCCCCAGCTGTGGCCCTGGGAGACGGGCAGGAGCAGCAGCACCAGGCCGGCGCCGAGCACGATCGCCCCCCACCAGTCGACCCGGCCGCGGCCGGTGACCGGGCGGGCGGGCAGCAACCACGCGGTCAGCACCAGAGCGAGCAGCGCGACACCGAGGCCGATCCAGAACGGGTGCCGGTAGTCGCCGCCGTCGCCGGTGAGCAGGCCGGTGGCCACCAGGCCGGCGACGCCGCCGACGGCCAGGGTGCTGCTGACGACGGACATCGCGACGCTCAGCCGACCCTCGGGCAGCTCCCGCCGGAGCACGCTGATCGAGAGCGGGAAGAGCCCGTAGGAGGCGCCCTGCAGCACGCGGGCCGCGAGCAGCACCGGCAGCGACGTCGTCACGATGGCCAGCAGGGTCCCGAGCGCGACGACCGCCAGGATGGCGAGGATGACCGGCCGCTCGCCCTTGAGGTCGCCGAGCCGGCCCAGGACCGGCGTGAGGACGGCGGCGGCCAGCAGGTTCGCCGTGAGCACCCAGCCGGCGGCGCCCGCGGAGACGCCGAGCTGGTCCTCGATCCGGCCGAGCGACGGGACGACGAGGCTCTGCAGGAGCGAGAGCGTGGTCACACCCAGCGACAGGGCCAGGACGAGCACGGCCGGCCGGGTGCCCGGACCCGGGCGGGGAGCCACGGGAGCGGTGGGGTCGGGCACGCAGAGATGCAACCACGGCGGGCGTGGACGCCGAACGGCGGCGCGGGCCCCGCGGGCGGCTGTGGCCGCGCTCACACTCAGTCAGGTGAAGTGCTCAGATGCACGATTGAGACGGGGTCGAACGGGGGACAGTGTGCCTCGACGACGTGCTGCCCGCCCGTGACAGGCGGCGGTACCCGACAGTATTCGAGGAGATTGAATTGATGATGTTGTGGCCGGCCGTGACCCTTCTGGGCTTCCTGGTCCTGACGGCCCTGGTCATCGCGATGGGCACGCAGTCCACCGCCCGGTACGAGCAGGAGAAGCGTGCGGCGAGCCGCCCCTCCAACGGGCGGCACTCCGCCTCCGAGGCCGTCAGGGCCTGACACCCGCACCACGCACGACGGCGCCCCGCCACTCCCTCCGGAGCGGCGGGGCGCCGTGCTGTGCGGGGCTCAGAGGACGTCGGCGGCGGTGTCGAGCACCGTGCGGTCCAGCGACTCCAGCAGGTCGAACTGCCCGCGGGTGCGCGGCAGCTCCCAGCGCCAGAAGTAGCGGGCCGCCGCGCGCTTGCCCTCGTAGAACGCGCCGGTGCCGCCCTCGGCCGCCAGTGCCTGCTCCAGCCACAGCCACGCCACCACGATGTGACCGGCCGCCTCCAGGTAGACGTGCGAGTTGGCCAGCGCCAGGTCGGGGTCGCCGGTGCCCCACAGCGTGGCGGTGACCGCGCCCATGCGCGCGACCGCGGCGTCGAGGTCGGCGGCGAAGTCGGCCCACTCGGTGCCGGCCGCGCGGGCCGTGGTCGCCGCGATCGTCTCGCCGAGCAGCTGCAGCCCGGCGCCGCCCTTCATCACGACCTTGCGGCCGAGCAGGTCCAGGGACTGGATGCCCTGCGTGCCCTCGTGGATCGGGTTGAGCCGGTTGTCCCGGTAGAACTGCTCGACCGGGTAGTCGCGGGTGTAGCCGTAGCCGCCGTGCACCTGGATCGCCAGGTCGTTGGCGGCCAGCCCCCACTGGGAGGGCCAGGCCTTGGCGACCGGGGTGAGCATGTCCAGCAGCAGGTGGGCGCGCTCCCGGTCCTCCTGGCTCTCCGCCGTCTGCTCCTCGTCGACCAGCCGCGCGCAGTACAGGCCCAGTGCCATGCCGCCCTCGGCGTAGGACTTCGCGGCCAGCAGCATCCGGCGGACGTCGGTGTGCTCGATGATCGGCACCATCGGGGAGGCAGGGTCCTTGCCGGCGGGCGGGCGGCCCTGGGTGCGGGTGCGCGCGTAGTCCAGCGCGTGCAGGTAGCCGGTGTAGCCCAGGACCGTGGCGCCCACCCCGACGCCGATCCGCGCCTCGTTCATCATGTGGAACATGTAGGTGAGGCCGCGGTGCGGCTCGCCGACCAGGTAGCCGACCGCGCCGGCCTGCCCGCCCGGGGTGTGCACGCCCTCGCCGAAGTTGAGCAGCGTGTTCGTCGTCCCCCGGTAGCCCATCTTGTGGTTGAGCCCGGCCAGCACGACGTCGTTGCGCTCGCCCAGGCTGCCGTCGGGGTTCACCAGGAACTTCGGGACGATGAACAGCGAGATGCCCTTCACCCCGGGCGGGCCGCCCGGGATCTTGGCGAGGACCAGGTGGACGATGTTCTCGGTCAGCTCGTGGTCGCCGCCGGAGATCCACATCTTGTTGCCGCTGAGCCGGTAGGTGCCGTCGTCCTGCGGCACCGCCTTGGTGGTGATGTCGGCCAGCGAGGAGCCCGCCTGCGGTTCCGACAGCGCCATCGTGCCGAACCAGCGGCCCTCGAGCTCGGGCCGGACGAAGGTGTCGATCTGCTCCTGGCTGCCGTGGGCGAGGAGCAGCCGCGCGTTGCCCATCGTGAGGAACGGGTAGGCCGACGTGCCGACGTTGGCCGCCTTGAACCAGGCGAACACCGCCTGGCCGACGGTGTGCGGCAGCTGCATGCCGCCGTACTCCTCGTCGAACGAGCCGGCCATGAGCCCGGCCTCGGTGAAGACCTCCAGGGCCTTGGCCACCTCGGGGATCAGCACCGCCTTGCCGTCGACCATGTGCGGCTCGTTCTCGTCGGCCGTGCGGTTGTGCGGCGCGAAGTGGTCGGTGGCGATCTGCTGGGCCAGGTCCATGACCGCGTCGAACGTCTCCCGCGAGTGCTCGGCGAAGCGCGACCGCTTGGTCAGCGACTCGACGTCGAGCCACTCGTGGAGGAGGAAGTCCAGGTCACGGCGGGACAGGATCAGCGACGACGACGGCACGAGGTCTCCAGGGCGCGAATCTCCGGGGTGGTGCGAACCACCTCACAGTAGGCCGGTTGCTCCCCGGCCGACCGCGGGTAGGTCGGGGGTCCGCTGTCGACCGAGGAGCACCCGTGGAACTACCTGCCATCGTCAGCCGCGCGGGAGGTGCCCTGATGAGCACCCTCCAGCACGTCCGGCTGCCCGGCGTCGGTCAGGCGTCGGTCACCGACGACCCGACGACCGCCGCCCGCCGCTGGCGCGCGGTCACCGTGCTGAAGGCGCCCGACCAGGTCGGCTCGTCGGTGTCGCCGCCGCCCCCGCTGGACCGCCTCGGCGACCGGGTCGAGGTGCGCGTCGCGGCCGCCCCGGGGGACAAGGGCACCGAGCTCGCGGCCCGCTTCCTCGGGACGCCGACCGACGACGAGATCGGCGAGCTGCGCGCCGCGCTGCGCGAGGCCAAGCAGCGCCTGGAGACCGGTGAGGTGCTGCTGGTGGACCCGCAGCCGCACGGCTTCCGGAAGCCGACGCCGCAGGGTGCTGCGCTGGAAGGCATGACGGAGCGGGCTGCGAAGGAGGGAGTGCTGTGAAGGCCGCGACGTGGACCGGCGTCAACGAGGTGTCGGTGGAGGACGTCCCCGAGCCGCAGCTGCTCAACGACCGGGACGTGATCCTCAAGATCAGCCAGTCGGTCACCTGCGGCTCCGACCTGCACCTGATCGGTGGCTACATCCCGTTCATGCGCGCCGGTGACGTGATGGGCCACGAGTTCATCGGCGAGGTGGTGGAGGTCGGCAAGGAGGTCCGGGACCGCAAGGTCGGTGACCGGGTCGTCGTCGCGCCGTTCGCGGCCTGCGGCAGCTGCTGGTACTGCAAGCAGGAGCTGTACTCCCTCTGCGACAACGGGAACCCGAACCCCGGCATCACCGAGGGCCTGTGGGGACAGTCCCCGGGCGGGTGCTTCGGCTACTCCCACGCGATGGGCGGGTACGCCGGCAGCCACGCCGAGTTCATGCGGGTCCCGTACGCCGACGTCGGCACGTTCGTGGTGCCCGAGGGGGTCTCCGACACCCGCGCGCTGTTCGCCTCCGACGCGGCGTCGACCGGGTGGATGGGCGCCGACCTCGCGGGCACGCAGTCCGGCGACGTCGTCGCTGTCTGGGGCGCGGGCGGCGTGGGCCAGATGGCCGCCCGGGCGGCGATGCTGCTGGGCGCCGAGCAGGTCGTGGTGATCGACCGGATCCCCGAGCGGCTCGCGCAGGTGCGCGAGCACGTGGGCGCCGAGGCCGTGGACTACACGACCACCGACGTCATCGCCGAGCTGCGCGAGCGCACCGGCGGGCGGGGGCCCGATGTCTGCATCGAGGCCGTGGGCATGGAGGCGCACGCGCCCGGCACGCCCGGCATCTACGACCAGGTCAAGCAGCAGCTGCGGCTGCAGACCGACCGGCCGACCGCGGTGCGCGAGGCGATCATGGCCTGCCGCAAGGGCGGCACGGTGTTCACCCTCGGCGTCTTCGCCGCGATGGTGGACAAGTTCCCGCTGGGCGCGGCGATGAACAAGGGGCTGACCATCCGCGGCGCCCAGGTCCACGCGCAGCGCTACATCCCCGAGCTGCTGGAGCGGATGCAGCGGGACGAGCTGGTCACCGAGCACCTGGCCACGCACGTGATGCCGCTGGCCGAGGCGCCCGAGGGCTACCGGCTGTTCAAGGAGAAGGAGGACGGCTGCGTGCGCGCGGTCTTCCTGCCCTGACCGTGCGCGGCGCCGCCCGGCAGTGATCCTGAGGCGGACATCCTGCCCACCGGGATGTCCTCCCGCGGGTCACCGCCCGGGGCGGGATGATGCCCGCCCGGTGCGAGACGACCCCCTCCCGCGGTGCGGGAGGGGGTCGTCGGCGGCTGCGGTCAGCGCGGGGCGTCTGGCCGGTCGCCCGGCTGGCCCACCGGCGGCGGGACGGAGGTCGGTGCGGCGGCGCCCACGGCCTCCGTGGCCTCCTCTGCCGGGTCGAGCGGGTCGCTGGTCGCCGTCCCGGCCGCCTCGCCCTGCCGGGCCTGGATGCCCGACTTGGTGCTGAGGGCGAGCTGGGGCAGGAACAGGAACACGAAGAACCCGACCGCCACCACGCAGGCGGCGATGAGGAAGACCAGGTCGATCGAGTTCGAGAAGCCCACCTTGAAGGGCTCGGCCAGGGCGGCCGGCAGCTCCTGGATGAAGGAGGTGTCGTCGAGGCTGCCGCCGCTCCCGGCGGCCAGCTGCTCGAACTGCGGCGCCAGCTCGGGGTTCGCCCGCACGGTGTCCTGGACGGCCGCCTCGATGTCCTGCGGCAGCCGGGTGAACAGGATCGACAGGAAGGCCGCCGTCCCGATCGTGCCGCCCATCTGGCGGAAGAACGTGACCGACGAGGTGGCCACGCCCATCTCCCGGGGGGAGACGGCGTTCTGGACGGCGAGGATCACCGGCTGGAAGTTGAAGCCCAGGCCCAGCCCGAGCAGGACCATGAACGGCACCAGTACCCAGACCGAGGTGTCGGACTCCACGAGGAACGACATCGACAGCAGCGCCACCACCATCAGGGCGATGCCCACGAGCGGGTAGATCTTGTACTTGCCGGTCTTGGAGATGGCGATGCCGGAGCTCATCGCGCCGACCATGATGCCGGCGACCAGCGGGATCATCTGCAGGCCGGCGACGGTCGCGCTGGAGCCCTGGACGATCTGCAGGTACTGCGGGAGCAGCAGCAGGCCGCCGAACATGCCGGCGCCCATGACCACCGAGCCGATGCCGCTCACCGCGAAGCTGCGGTTGGCGAACAGCCGCAGCGGCAGCAGCGCGTCGTCCCGGTAGTAGCGCTCGGCGAGCACGAACAGGACGAAGCCGACGGCGCCGATGACGTAGCAGGTGAGGGCGCCCGACGAGGCCCAGCCCCAGGTGCGCCCCTGCTCGGCGATGACGAGCAGCGGCACCAGGAAGGTGATCAGCGCGAGGGCGCCCGGCCAGTCGATGCGGTGCTCGCGGCGCTCGTGCGGCAGGTGCAGCACCCGCCACACCGCGGCGAAGGCGAGCACCCCGAGCGGCACGTTGATCCAGAAGATCCAGCGCCAGCCGTCGACGCCCAGCAGTGCCCCCTGGCCGGCGAAGAACCCGCCGATGACCGGGCCCAGCACGCTCGAGGTGCCGAAGACGGCCATGAAGTAGCCCTGGTACCGCGACCGCTCCCGGGGCGGGACGATGTCGCCGATGATCGCCAGCGCCAGGGACATCAGCCCACCGGCGCCGATGCCCTGGACCGCCCGGAAGGCGGCCAGCTGGTACATCGTGTCGGCGATGCCGCACAGCGCCGAGCCGACGACGAAGATCGCGATCGCGAACAGGTAGAACGGCCGTCGGCCGTAGATGTCGGACAGCTTGCCGTAGAGCGGTGTGGAGATCGTCGACGTGATCAGGAAGGCCGTCGTCGCCCACGCCTGGAGGTCGTAGCCCTGCAGGTCGTCGGCGATCGTGCGGATCGCGGTGGCGACCACGGTCTGGTCCAGCGCGGCCAGGAACATGGCGACCATCAGGCCGGCGAGGATCGTGACGATCTGCCGGTGGGTGAAGACGCCGCCGGAGTCCGGTGCGGCGGCGGCCGCACGGGCGTCGCGGCGGCCGGCCGCGGTGGTGCGGGTGGACTGGCTCATCGGATCTCTCTCGTTCGTTCGGTGCTCGTTCGTTCGGTGCTCGCCCGTTCGGGAACGGGCTGCTCGGTGGTTCCGGGGAGGTCGGCCGCGATGTCGTCGAGGAGCCGGCCGAAGAGGGTGGTGAGGGTGGCGAGATCGGCCGGGTCCCAGCCGGCGGTGACCCGCTCGAGGTGCGCCGTCCGCTCGGCGCGGAGCGTCTCCAGGGCGGCGCGGCCGGCCTCGGTGACGACGAGGCGGCTCGCCCGGCCGTCGGTCTCGTCGGCCACCCGGCGGACCAGGCCCTGGTCCACGAGCGCGGCCACGTGCCGGCTGATCGTGGAGGGATCCGCGTGCATCAGGTCGGCCAGCGCGCCCTGCCGGAGCGGCCCCTGCCGCACCAGCGGGTAGAGCAGCACCAGGGCCGCGCGGTCGCGCGAGTCCGGGCCGGCGAGCTGGGCCTTCAGCGCCTGGATCAGGCGCATGAAGCGGGGCAGCTGCTCGGAGAGGGTGTCCACCTGCGTGCGCCGGGAGGCGGCATCGGCCGGGTGGGGCGCGGGCGTGGGCGGCACGGGAACTCCTGGGGCAGGGGAGACTTGCACGCTACAAGTCGATGTACGCATCATGCAACCAGTTGCGCCCTGCACGGATGGTGATCCGTCGCACCTTGCTGCGGGCGCCGCGCCGGCAGTGCGATCCTGGAGCCCGGTCTCCGGCTCCGGTCCGGGACGCGCCGCCCGTACCCCCGCCCGCCCGAGAGGAACGCGAGCCCGCCCGTGAGTGCCCCGCCTGACCACCTCCGGGCGCGCGACGACCTCCGGGAGCGCCTGGCCGACCTCACCCTCGCCGACGAGCACCGGCTCCGTCGCCGGCTGGACGGGCTGCGCCGGACCCGGGACGTGCAGGCGCGGGAGCAGCAGCGCGAGCGGATCGCGGCCGACGTCGCCGCCGCCGAGGAGCGGATCGCCCGTCGGCGCGCCGCCGTCCCCACCGTCAGCTATCCCGAGGAGCTGCCGGTCAGCGCGCGGCGCGACGACATCGCCGCGGCGCTGCGCGAGGCCCAGGTCGTCGTCGTCGCCGGCGAGACCGGCTCGGGGAAGACCACCCAGCTGCCCAAGATCGCCCTCGAGCTCGGCCGCGGGGTGCGCGGGCGGATCGGGCACACCCAGCCGCGCCGGATCGCCGCGCGCAGCGTCGCCGAGCGGATCGCCGAGGAGCTCGGGACGCCGCTGGGCGAGGCCGTCGGCTACAAGATGCGGTTCAACGACCAGGTGTCGGACTCGACGCTGGTCAAGCTGATGACCGACGGCGTGCTGCTCGCCGAGATCGCGCACGACCGGCTGCTGCGCCAGTACGACACGATCATCATCGACGAGGCCCACGAACGGAGCCTCAACATCGACTTCCTGCTGGGCTACCTCGCCCAGCTGCTGCCCCGGCGGCCGGACCTCAAGCTGGTCATCACCTCGGCGACCATCGACGTCGAGCGGGTGGCGGCGCACTTCTCCGGCGCGCCCGTCGTCGAGGTCAGCGGCCGCACCTACCCGGTGGAGGTGCGCTACCGGCCCGTCGTCGACCCGGACGACGACGAGGCCGACGAGGACCGCGACCAGGTCAGCGCGATCCTGGACGCCGTCGACGAGCTGGTGGCCGAGGGCCCCGGCGACATCCTGGTGTTCCTCGCCGGCGAGCGGGAGATCCGCGACACCCAGGATGCGCTGGTGGAGCGGGACCTCCGGAACACCGAGATCGTCCCCCTGTACTCGCGGCTGTCGGCGGCCGACCAGCACAAGGTCTTCGCCCCGCACACCGGACGGCGGATCGTGCTGTCGACGAACGTCGCCGAGACGTCGCTGACCGTGCCCGGGATCCGGTACGTCATCGACCCCGGCACCGCGCGGATCTCGCGGTACAGCCATCGCACGAAGGTGCAGCGGCTGCCGATCGAGCCGGTCAGCCAGGCCTCCGCCCGCCAGCGCTCCGGCCGGTGCGGCCGACTCGGCCCGGGCGTCGCGATCCGGCTGTACACCGAGGCCGACTTCGACAGCCGGCCGGAGTTCACCGACCCGGAGATCCTGCGCACCAACCTCGCCTCGGTGCTGCTGCAGATGGCCTCGCTCGACCTGGGCGCCGTCGAGGACTTCCCGTTCGTCGACCCGCCCGACCGGCGCGCGGTGGCCGACGGCGTCGCGCTGCTGGAGGAGCTGCACGCCCTCGACGAGCAGGGGAGGCTGACGGCGACCGGCCGCGCCCTGGCCGCGCTGCCCCTGGACCCCCGCATGGCCCGCATGGTGGTCGAGGCCGACCGGCGCGGCGTGCTGGACGAGGTCCTCGTCATCGCCGCCGGCCTCACCATCCAGGACCCGCGCGAGCGGCCGAGCGAGCACCAGCAGGCCGCCGACCAGATGCACGCCCGGTTCGCCGACGAGAACTCCGACTTCCTGGCCCTGCTCAACCTGTGGCGGTACCTCGGCGAGCAGGCCGAGGCGCTGAGCGGCAACCAGTTCCGCCGCACGGTGAAGCGGGAGTTCCTGCACTACCTGCGGATCCGGGAGTGGCAGGACCTGCACGGCCAGCTCCGCGGCACCGCCCGGCGGCTGGGCATGAACCTCGGCGAGCCCGCCGCCGAGCCGGACGAGCGCGGGATCCACGCCGCGCTGCTCGCCGGCCTGCTGAGTCACGTCGGGCTGCAGGTGGAGCCCGCGAAGAGCCGGGACGGGAAGCCGGGGCGGCCCGGGCGCGAGTACCTGGGCACCCGCAACACGAAGTTCGTGATCGCGCCCGGCACCCCGCTGGCGAAGAAGCCGCCGCGCTGGGTCGTCGCCGCGGAGCTGGTCGAGACCAGCCGGCTGTTCGCCCGCACGGTGGCGCGGATCGACCCGGAGACCGTCGAGAAGCTCGCCGACCACCTGGTCAAGCGCCAGTACTCGGAGCCGCGCTGGGACGCCAAGCGCGGCTCGGTCGTCGCCACCGAGCGGGTCACCCTCTACGGCCTGCCGCTGGTGGTCGGGCGGCGGGTCCAGTACGGCTCGATCGACCCGGTCGTCTCGCGGGAGCTGTTCATCCGGCACGCGCTGGTGCAGGGGGAGTGGACCACCCACCACCGCTTCTGGGCGGAGAACCAGCGGGCCGTCGAGCAGGTCGCGGCGCTGGAGGAGCGCGCCCGGCGGCGGGACATCGGCGTCGACGACGAGACGGTGTTCGAGCTCTACGACGCCCGCATCCCGGCCGACGTCGTCTCCACCCGGCACTTCGACCGCTGGTGGAAGCAGGCCCGCCACCGGCAGCCGGACCTGCTCACCTTCACGCCGGAGATGCTGACGAACGCGGCCGTCGCGGCCGAGGTGCGCCCGGAGGACTATCCCGACGAGGTGCGGCTGACGCAGGGGCTGACCCTGCCGCTGTCGTACGCGTTCAACCCGGGAGCGGTGGAGGACGGCGTCACCGTCGACGTCCCGTTGGGCATGCTGGACTCGGTCGCCGCCAGGACCTCCGGGGAGTCGCTGGCGTTCACCGTGCCCGGCCAGCGGGCCGAGCTGGTCACCGAACTGCTCCGCTCGCTGCCCAAGCAGCTGCGCCGTGGCCTGGTGCCGATCCCCGACCGGGTACGCGAGGTGCTGCCGCACATCGACGTCACCGAGCCGCTGCTGCCGGCACTGGAGCGTGAGCTGCGCCGGGCCACCTCGGTGGTGATCCCGCCCGATGCCTGGCAGCCGGCCGAGGTGCCGGCGCACCTGCGGGCGACCTACCGGGTGCTGGACGACCAGCAGCGGCCGCTGGCCACCGGCAAGGACCTCGCGGCGCTCAAGGCGCAGGTCGCCCCGCACGCGCGGGCGAGTCTCGCCCGCGCCGCCTCCGAGCTCGAGCGCACCGGCCTGACGACCTGGGAGTTCGGCACCCTGCCCCGGACGGTCGAGGTCCGCCGCGGGGCGCACGTGGTGACGGCCTACCCGGCGCTGGTCGACGAGGGCGGCACCGTCGGCGTCCGCGTCGTGGCGACCGAGGCCGAGGCGACCCGGTTGTCCTGGCGCGGCGCCCGGCGGCTGCTGGTGCTCGTCGCGGGCTCGCCGGTCAAGCAGGTCGTCAAGCGGCTGGGGCCGGCCACCCGGCTGGCCCTGCAGTTCAACCCCGACGGCGAGATCCCCGACCTCGTGGCCGACTGCGTCGACGCGGCCGCCGACGAGCTGATCGCCGCGGCGGGTGGGCCGCCGCGGGACCCGGAGGCCTTCGCGGCGCTGGTGGCCACGGCCAAGGCGCAGCTGCAGCCGCTCACCGTCGACGTCGTCGGCCGGGTCGAGGCCGTGCTCACCCGTGCGCGAGAGGTGGCGATGGCCATCGGTGCCGCGCCCGGCCGGCGGGTGCCGGAGGCCGCGGTCGCCGACCTGCGCCGCCAGATGACCGGGCTGCTGCACCGCGGGTTCGTGGCGGCGACCGGGCGGCGCCGGCTGCCCGACGTCGTCCGCTACCTGACGGCGATGGCGCACCGGCTCGAGAAGCTGCCGGCGAATGCCGTCCGGGACGAGCTCTGGACGCAGCAGGTGGCGGCGGTGACCGCCGAGTACGAGCAGCTGCGGGCGCAGGTGCCCCCGACCGGGGCGCCCGACGATCCGGTCACCCGGGTGCGCTGGATGATCGAGGAGCTGCGGGTGAGCCTGTTCGCGCAGAGCGTGGGCACCCCGAGGCCGGTCTCGGAGCAGCGCATCTACAAGGCGATCGACGCCCTCCTGGGCTGAGCGCCGCACCGCCGGCACGTGCCCGCGCGGGCCGGGTCAGGCGGCCGGGCTGCCGCCGGTCTCGCGGAGGAGCGCCGAGATGCGCTGCCGGGTGACGCCGAAGAGGGCCGCGATCCCGTTGATGCTCACGTCCTCGCGGTGCAGCGCGGCGGCCTGCTCGCGGCGCCAGGCGTGGCCGGCCGTGGCCAGCGCCGCGAGCACCGTCGAGATGCTCTCGACGACCAGCGGCCGGGTCTCCGCGGTGACCAGCTCGAGCCAGGGGCGGCCGGACCGGCGCTCGGCCAGCAGCGTCTCGGCGCGCGTGCGGGCGCGCTCCAGCTCCTCGATCGAGCTGTCGATGCACTCCACGAGGCGTTCCAGCGACTCGACGGCGACGTCGCCGGTCGTCGGGTGAGGGGCGCTCATGCTGCTCCTCACGGGTCGGTGATCAGGACGGGGGCACTGTAGCCGCATCTGTATTGCACGCAATCAGCATGCGAGGCAATAGGGATTGCCCCACGTCCCTCGAATGGGGATAGTTGTGCACAACTGATCCAGTTCGCCGCCCGCCCTGCCGATGAGGACAGCACCGGGCGCTCGTGCCGCTTCCCTCGTCCGCCGGCAGAACGGAACCGTCGCATGTCCACCCTCTCCGCCAGCCTGGACCTCCCACCGGTCGCCGCCAGCGTGCCGGCGGCGCGGCACCTGGTGCAGCAGCTGCTCCGCTCCTGGGGGGCGCGGCAGGACCACGACGACGCTGCGCTGCTGGTGACCGAGCTGGTCGCCAACGTGGTCGACCACGTCGGCGGGAGCGCATGCCTGACGCTGGAGGCGACGTTCTCCGACGACTGGCTGCGACTGGCCGTCGTCGACTGCTCGCCCACCCGGCCGGAGGTGCTCGGCCTCTCCCCGGACCGGCCGCGGGGCCGCGGGATGCTCATGGTCCAGGTGCTCGCCGACCGGTGGGGCTGCGAGGAGCACCGCGACGGCAAGCGCGTCTGGTTCGAGCTGCGCCCCCCTCGGCTGTGACCTACCGGCTGGTTTGCCGCGGTCGCCGATCGGGGACCGCCGAAGGGGAAGCCAGCGAACGAAGGGACTGCGCGATGAGCGAGCCGAACACCCACTCCGCCGGTGAGGGAGTCTCCGACGAGGAGATGATCGAGTCCGTCGCCGGCCAGACCGACAGCGCGTCGGAGAACGCCGACGTCGCGGGCAAGGACTGGGACGGCGACCCGTCCGCGGCGCCCGCGCCCACCGACCAGGCCTGACCGCCTCGACGCTCCGGCACCGCCCCCGTCCCGATCCCGGGCCGGGGGCGGTGCCGCGTTCCGGGTCGCGCTGACAGACTGCGGTGATGAGCGTCACAGCCGGCACGCGGCGTGCCCTGCCCGGAGCGGCACCGGAGGTGCTGGCCCGCCCCGCCCGCACCGCGGTGCGCTGGGCGGTCCGGCACGGCCTGCCGGCGCTGTACCTGTCCCGCAGCGCCCGCCGGGGGGACCTGATCGGCCGGCTGATGCGCGATCCGGCGCTGCGCCAGCACCCCTACGACCTCTACGAGCAGCTGCGCGCCCGCGGACCGCTCACCGGCAGCAGCCTGGGTCTGGTGACGACGTCGCACCCCGTCGCCCAGGAGGTCCTGCGCAGCGACCGGTTCGGCGTCGGGTGGGACCGGTCCGCCGCCCCCGGGGTGATCCGCTGGGCGCTGGAGTTCGGCGACGACCCCACGTCGGCCGGCGTCGCCGAACCGCCGTCCATGCTGGTGGTGGACCCTCCCGACCACACCCGGTTCCGCCGGCTGGTCGGCCGGGCCTTCACCCCCCGGGCGACGGCGGGCTTCGAGCCGGCCATCCGGCGCACCGCCGACCGCCTGCTCGACGACCTGGAACGCCGCGACGGCACGGTCGACCTGGTGGACGCCTACGCCGCGCAGTTGCCGGTGCTGGTGATCGCCGACCTGCTCGGCGTCCCCGTGGATCGCCGCGAGGACTTCCTGCGCTGGGGCGCCGCGGCCGCCGCCACCCTCGACCCCGGGCTGCCGCTGCGCCGCTTCCTCCCGGCCGAGAAGGCGCTGCGGGCCATGCACCGCTTCCTGGCCGAGCACTTCGCGCGGCTGCGCCGTGAACCGGGGGAGGACCTGGTCAGCCGGCTGGTCACGCTGCCGGCCGACGAGGCGCTCACCGACCGGGAGCTGCACGCCACGGTGCTGCTCCTGCTCGGCGCCGGCTTCGAGACCACGGTGAACCTGCTGGGCAACGCCGTCGTGCTCCTCGACGCGCACCGCGACCAGTGGGACGCCCTGCGCGCGGGCGCCGCCGGCTGGGAAGGCGCCGTCGAGGAGGTGCTGCGGATCGACAGCCCCGTCCAGCTCACCGGCCGCTCGGCACGGGCCGACGTCGAACTGGCCGGGAGGAGGGTGGCCGCCGGCACCCGCGTGACCCTGCTGCTGGGTGCGGCCAACCGCGACCCCGACGTCTTTCCCGACCCGGGGCGCTTCGACGTCACCCGCGCCAACGCGCGCGAGCACCTGGCCTTCTCCGGCGGCATCCACTACTGCGTCGGCGCGGGGCTGGCCCGGCTGGAGGGCGCCATCGGGCTGGCCGCCCTCGGCGAGCGCTTCCCGGGGGGGGGGGGGGGGGGGGGGGGGGGGGGGGGGGGGGGGGGGGGCGGGGGCGGGGGGGGGGGGGGGGGGGGGGGGGGGGGGGGGGGGGGGGGGGGGGGGGGGGGGGGGGGGGGGGGGGGGGGGGGGGGGGGGGGGGGGGGGGGGGGGGGGGGGGGGGGGGGGGGGGGGGGGG